>CAYVLZ010000018.1:0-2020 GCA_964452525.1 Candidatus Woesearchaeota archaeon | reverse complement strand
AGGTGGTCGGAAGTTCGAGTCTTCCCCGGGGCGCCACACATCTTCCGCGGGTATCTGAAGGAGTGTTAAAAGCGCTTTGGAGCATTAGAAATCTGAGTAAGAACACGCAGAAGACTTACAATAAGAATCTTACAAGGCTCAACAGAGAGACAGATCTAGACAAGCCAGTAAAAGTCGAGAGATTTGTTTTCAACTTGGATGTATCTAATGCTTACAAGAATGCATGCATTTTCAGGAAGGGTTAAATAATATGGTTTGGAGGTATTCTCGAAATCCAGAGAGATGTATTTAGACATACTGACCAACTCTCTGGGTTTCAACTTATGTATGCATAAACGTAAGTGAAGGAGAAGCAGTTATAAGAAATTTAGTTATAATGGTTTCTTGTTTTTATGTATGAATTTATGTTCTACTAAATTCCTTTCTCTTAAAAGTTAAAAGGGGATAATATCCTACTTGGCTCTGTTGGACTAATTCCCACCCTTCATTTGACATTTTATTAATAGTTTCCTGTGTCCATCTTGGTATAGATTTGAACATTTGATTAATTATAGTCATTTGTTTAGTAGCATATTCATAACCTGTACTTGAACTTATTTTAAATCCACAATATTTGCAAAAATTAAAATGTTTTTTATTTTCTTTCCACATTTAGGGCAAAAAGTAACCATTTTTATGGAATAATAATATACACATTAAATTTAAAATAATGCATTTCAGACTATTTTTCACATTTATTTCTTGTGATTGATTAAATAAATTTACATGTAGCTATCCATAAATCCGACGTTAGCCTCATCATTTTTTCAGTTTTATCTTTATTCTTATTCAGGTTGATCGAATTGTAGCTTATACCCCTCTTCTTCTTTCTTCTTGATCCAGAGCTCTATGGCTTCTTCGATACTCTCAGATAAAGCGCCTCTATCCTTTCCTTTAACTAAAAGAACCATTAAACGAAACCTCATATCGATTTCAGGTCTAATTTTTAATGTAATAGCCTGTAATTTATCACCAGACATAGAATTTAATCTGTCCGGAAATATTAAAAAACTTTGATTTTGAGTTTATTATCTGCATCAATAGATTTTTATATTATAATTCCAGAATTATGAGTGGTCAGTATGTCTGTAAAGATACACATTGGGATTAAGAAGAATAAAAACTTCTCTGAAAATCTTGAAGCGCTTAGATCTTCAATAAAAACCAATGGCTTTAAGCCAGTTTTTTCAAGGCTTGAAGAAATGAAGGGTTATTTCTGGGTTAATCACTCGGATGATCCTTTATGTGCTTGCCTGGTTTGTTCGCTGGAAAGAGCGATCCTATTAGACAAAATCAGAGAGAAGCAAAACGTAATAAAAGGGAATGTGATCTCTCAATGGTAAAGCCATCAAATATAGAAATCGAGAGAATAAGCGCTGAGTTAATTGATCACTTAGAAGACTGTAAAGGTTACAGAAATGAGGAGAAGGCGCATGAGGCAGCAGAGTTATTAAAAAAATGGTTAGGTGATCTTTTTGAGTAGACTTTATTCTGTTATCGAGAGTGATAGAAGAAAGACAGCAAGCACAGCAACAGCAAACGAGAGTGCTATAATTTCCACTTTCTGGGGTAGTAGAGATAATTCAAAGCTATTAATTAGATTAAGAATTGAATGGATCAAAGATCAATATAAACCAACTATCTACTAATGTGATTTCGACAGCAGAGCGAACATTAAAGGATTTGGAAAAGCAAGACACAAATCTTAATTTATATATCGCAAGTAAGACAATATCTTTTACGTTTCAATGCTTACACTATATGACATTGAAGAAGATTCTGAGGTGAAGGGACTGGTCCCTCGTATCGCGAAGTGAAAAACAGTTGCGATATTTTTTGGGTTGTTCAAAAGATATTATAAATTTGACTAAATATTCAAGATATTGTACGTTTATATTAGTTAGTTTAATATTTTTATTTATATTTTAATATATTCAGTAGATTCGCAAGTGTTTTTTCGGTGAAGGTTTTATCTATTTGT
>CAYVLZ010000017.1:0-2294 GCA_964452525.1 Candidatus Woesearchaeota archaeon | reverse complement strand
GAGTAAATAAAACAAATGGTAAACTAGATTACATTACCTCTTCTTCGTCGTCTTCGTCTTCTTCGTCTTCTTCACTTGTTTCTTGGGATCCAAATTGTAATAATATTGTTTATACAATACAAATAGATGGATCTGACATTTATTTGGGAGGAGATTTCACTACAATTAATGGTTCTGTTTCTAGAAATAGAGCTGCAAAAGTAAACAACACTGATGGTACTGTTAATTCTTCTTGGGATCCTAATTGTAATGATATTGTTGAAAAAATAGAAATAGATGGGTCTGATATTTATTTTATTGGAAGATTTACTACAATTAATGGATCTACAACCAGAAACTATGCTGCAAAAGTAGACAACACTGATGGTACTGTTGATTCTTCTTGGGATCCTAATTGTAATAATCTAGTTAGAGGAATAGCAATAGATACATCTTATATTTATCTTGGAGGATATTTTACTACAATAGATAGTGAATCTATTAATTATATAGCAAGGGTTGATAAAATTAATGGTTCGGTTGACACTTCGTGGACTCCTAGTTATAACAATATAATTAATGGAATAGCAATAGAGAATGAAGATGTTTATATAGGAGGTAATTTTACATCACTTGGAAATAGTTATCTTGATCGAATTAGAAAAAGTGATGGAGTTTCTTATAAATCTTATTATTCTAATGTTTCAATTTCTAATTTATTTAAGGTAGATAATAGTGTTTTTATTGTCCAATTAAACACTCATCCCGTTTATAAAATAGGAAATTACAGAAATGGATTAGCAGCAATTGATCGCTCTACAAATCAATTATCTATGTGGGATCCAAATTGCAATAATTCAACATATGCAATAGCAATAGATGGATCTGATATTTATTTGGGCGGATATTTTACTACAATTAATCAATATAGAAACTCCACTGCCGTAAATAAAATAGCACGAGTAAATAATACGAATGGAAATGTTGATGAAACATGGATTCCAAATGTTCCAAATGTAAGTTCGTTTAATCCTATTGATGTTGATGGGAACGATATATATATTGGAAGTACAGATTCTTCTAGTATATATGTATTTAAAATTGACAAAACAACAGCATCCTATTCTCAATTTGGAGATGGTGATTATATTTACGGGAGCGAAATATCAAATATTTTTGTAGATAGCTCAAATGTAATTATTTTTGGAAACTTTTCTATGGTTGAAGCGTATGACAGAATAAGATTGGCTAAAATAAACGTCGATGGAGATATAACTGAATGGAATCCCGGTCTTGAAGCGAATGCAAATACTTCTGTAACATCTCTTGAACTTGACGGAGATAATGTTATTATCACAGGAGATTTTAATTCTATTAATAATGATGTTTATTATGTTTCCAATTTTGCTATTGTTAATAATACTGATGGTTCTCTTAATATTTAAAGTTAGCATTCGATGTCAATAGCACAAAACTAATAATTCTGTTCAAATACAACAAAGAGCTGCTTATTTATAAGCAGCTCTTTGTTGTTTGGGGTTGGAGCAAAACCCCCTCGTGGTGGGGGAGTGTTCACATTATTTTGTAATTTGAAAAAATTCAATCCAGAAAGAATGAAGGAGCAACAATAGAATTTCTTCTTGATCAAATTTGTCAAGATGTTGGAATTAGTTTATGCAATAGAGAAAGAAGTGAGCTGACATACTCCCAAAGCTAAAGCATTGGGCTTTCTTTTGTAAAAAACCGTAATTTTAGATTTTCATGTTAAATATAAACAAAAGGTTAATCGCCCTTAATAACAATTCTTTTATTTGTAATGTCGGATAAAAACTGAATAGCATGGTCCTTAGAGTAAAAGTCAAAAGAAATTTTGCCGCCTTTCTCTTCTGTTTCTTTTTCTATTTCTTCTACTATTTTTTGATACTCTTCTCTTTTGGCTTGTAATTCTTTTTCTAATCTTTCAAGCTTTTCTAGTAATTCTTTTGATTCTTCTCTTAGTTTTTTAGATCTTGCTCTTAATTTTTGATTCTCTGTTAAATAAATTTTCATTATCAACATCTGAATTTGCACATCTTATAGATCTACCTATCAGATCAGATAAATATTGAACAGCTTCATTTTTAGAGGAAAAAAATATAGTTTCCATACATTTAGTCTTTTTTATAAAATTGATACTTTTTGTTGAAACATTCTTGTCCATTCATAAAAAGAATAAATATAGGAAAAAAAAATCAATATTGGTGCATTATAATACAACAAAGTGAGCTACCCAAACCTAAAGGATTGGGCTTCCTGTTTCTTAGTTGTCAACTTAC
>CAYVLZ010000016.1:1702-2309 GCA_964452525.1 Candidatus Woesearchaeota archaeon | reverse complement strand
GTCCATAGTTTTAAGAAGCTTTAAATTTCATTTAATATTATATATTATTTTAGATAAATCAACTCCAAACAGTTAAAAATTTGTATCAATTACAATCCTAAGCAAGCCAAACAAAAAGCTGCCCCGCAAATGCGGGGCAGCTTTTTGTTTTTCTAAAAAACCACTACGCTGCAGCTTCTTCTTCAGATTCTTCTTCGCTTTCTTCTCCACCTTCTTCAGGTGTTTCTTCTTCGCCGCCTTCAGCAGCTTCTTCTTCAGCAGGAGCCTCAGGAGCTTCTCCCATTGGCATTTCTTCAGAAACAGGAGTTTCTTCAGAAGCTTCTCCACCTTCTGGCATAGTAGTTTCATCTTGATTGTTGTTCATTTCGTCTTCCATTTTAATCTCCTTTTTTTATTAATTAATAATTTATTTTTTTTAAATAAAAATGCTGTCACGTTGTAAATATCGACCAAAAATGATAGCATTATAAAGCAACAAAAAATAGGTTTTTGGTACCCATTTAGCTTACTTTGTAAATATACATCAAAAGCTACTAATAGTCAATTGTTTTTCTTTAAATTCCAATTCGAAGCTTTACATTTCATAGTTTAGAAACAAAAAGCATCT
>CAYVLZ010000016.1:259-1692 GCA_964452525.1 Candidatus Woesearchaeota archaeon | reverse complement strand
CAAATTACGCATTTGTATATTTGTATTAAATTCGTAATTCGTGGTTTTGTTAAATTAGAACAATATATCACAAAAAATAATTTTTGTCAATGATATTTTTTTAAATTCCAATTCGAAGCTTTACATTTCATAGTTTAGAAACAAAAAGCATCTCAATCTTCTTTCTTGGTATAATGGTATTTGGATAAAAATAACATTAAGAAAGGAGGTTTGAGATGCTGTATAGACATCTTACCAGAGATGACAGAATTAAGTTAGGGGTTTTGTTGAGAGCGGGTCATAATATTAGGAGTTGTGCTAGGCATATGGGGTTTTCTCCTCCCGCCATAAGCAATGAAGTGAGGAGTAATGGTGGCAGAGATAACTACGATCCCTATCTGGCTAACCGAAAGGCTAAAGAGAAAAGAAAGAAAGCTAATCAATGCCACAGAAAGTTTAAAGAAGATAGTTGGCAGGTTCAGATAGTTATTGGATTCTTGGGAGAAGGTTGGTCTCCGGAACAGATAGCAGGAAGAACAAAGGAAGAATTGGGGAAGCAAGTATTTTGTCCTTCAACAATTTACAACAACATCAATCCAAACAAGGAGTTATGTCAGTTGCTACCGAGAAAACACAACAAGTATCGACGAACCCAAGAAGGAAATAAAAGAAAAAGATTCAGAGAATCGATTGATGACAGGAAGTCTATAGAGTCTCGACCATCAGTAGTCGAAAAAAGGAGTAGGATTGGTGACTGGGAGGGAGACACAATTATCGGAAAAGAAAGAACAGTAAGAATAGTTACTCATGTAGAAAGAAAGACCGGATATCTTTTAGCAGAGCTTCTACCTACCGTATCGGCAGAAATAGTATCCAATGCCTCTACAAGAGCGTTTAAACAGATTCCTGATGACAAAAAACATACAATTACCTATGATCGGGGAACAGAATTTGCTGATTATGAGATAACCGAAAAAAGAACGAGGCTTGATATCTATTTTGCTAACGCCTACCATTCGTGGGAAAGAGGAACTAATGAAAATACCAATGGACTTTTAAGGAGATACTTCCCCAAAAAGACATTATTTAGTAATATTAGTAAAAATAAATTTAAAAATGTAGTTTTATCCATTAACCAAAGACCAAGAAAAAGATTGGGATACAAATCCCCTTATGAGGTATTTTGGGGTGTAAAGCTTCGAACTATAATCTAGCCTCCGACCTCACAATATCCCTTTTAATATTATAAAATTGTAAGAAATCGTAGCGTTATTTATACTATATAAGATTTTTTCTTATAAGAATTAATGGTTTTTTGTGAATAAATCATCTTGATTTAGCTGAGAATTGATTTTAGACGCAATAAATGCTTTTAAAGATAAAATGTAAACAACGCTCTAAATTCTAACAGGTAATACTAGAAAAACCTTTTTCCCAATCATAGAGAGAGCAGG
>CAYVLZ010000016.1:0-249 GCA_964452525.1 Candidatus Woesearchaeota archaeon | reverse complement strand
ATAAACAACGCTCTAAATTCTAACAATTTAATGCTTTAAAAATCTTAAATTCTAAATAATATCCAAATATAAACTTTCTAAACTTAAAACTTTTTACTTAGAGCATTTGAATTTTAATATTTGGACTTCTTCTGCCGGCAAAAGATAGATTTGTTTAAAATTCCAAATTTCGAATTTGATAGAATTATTTTTTAAGAAATGATTTTATCTATAATCCCATACTCTTTCTCCTCTTTTGGCCCCATAAAG
>CAYVLZ010000015.1:0-2872 GCA_964452525.1 Candidatus Woesearchaeota archaeon | reverse complement strand
CATCGTTCAACCTTCACTGGAAACTCCACACTTTAGTGTGTGAGAGGATGTCATTCCCCAATAGTTCTCTCATCTACAAGAAATTCCATTATTCGGGGAAATGTTTTCTGTAATTCATTCTGGGCGGCTATTGGTTTTCTATATCCTGAAAATAATGACGCTCTTATAGCTGATAATGTTATTGTTGGAAATCAAAGGTTTGGTGTAAGTTTATTTGATGTACAGAATTCGCAGATTTTTGATAATGTTATTTCTTGTACTGATGATGATCTTACATGGGGGATTGCTTCCTATTGTGATGATTATTTTTGCGATAACGGTGTCAGTGAAGGCCTGACTATTTATTCAAACACAGTTACTGGTTGTGATTATGGTATCTCCATAATAAACTTTGATAATGGCCTCGTTGAAAGTAATACGATGGATAATGTTTTTAAATGTCGCACTGGATCATTTAACATTTTTGTAAATAATGAATGTGCTGGTATAGAATCTGTTGATTGCGACCCTGTTCCAACATGTATTAAAAGGATTGTAGAGCCTACCCCTCCAGACGAATAGAAATATATTTTATTTTTTTTGCTCTTCTTTATTTTCTGCTTTTTCTGGTTTAATTTCTTCTTTTTTTTCTTCGGTTTTAGTTTCTTGCTTTGCTTCTACTTTCTCTTCTTTTCCTGGCTTTTCTTGTTTTTCTTCTTTTTTTATTCCTAGTAATTCTTCTATACTTTTTGTTCCGGGCTTAGAAACCTTTAAATTGATTTGAGATATTTCACTGGTTAGAATTCTACCTACAACGGTTTTGATTTTTTTCATACCTTTTCTTTTTATCTTAACACCCGGGCCGGAGGTCATCACTAATCTTTTTCTTCCTGCTATATCCAGATCTTTTCTCATCGGGAATCCTTGTTTATCGGAGCCACCAGTAATTATTAGCCCATAGCCTTTTAAGCCAAACGAATCTTTTAAAGTGTCTCCGATTTTCTTTCCTCTGAAAATGTCAGTTTCAGATCTAGATATTACTTTCTTATAGCTTTTACCTGTTTTAGGATCATTTATTGTTAGTTTGAATTCTACCATTTTTTTGCTTATTTAGTACTGTTTATAAATTTTTTTGTTATACCCTCCACATAGAGTTTTCTTTTCTTTTTAGTTCTGCAAATTCTTTTAATGTTTGTATTTCTTCTTCTGTTAGTTTTTCTTTAATAGTCTTTAATTTTTTGAAGTCCCTCTCTCTTATATCTGAATATAGAATATCATTTTCGTTTATCTGTCTGCCTGCTGTTACTCCTGGAAGTGAGATGGCTACTTGTTCCCCTTTTTTGGCTTTGTTTACATTTTTTCCTTCTGCTTGAATTTCTTTTACAAAAGTTAGTTTTGATCCTGTTTTAGTTAAATGTATTCCTTTATTTAAAGTTCCAGCTAAAATCTCTACACCCACTATTGCTGGATTTGATTTGTGGAATATACAATGTGGAAGTATTTTTAATTTACAGGGCATTGTTAGTTCTTGTAAGAAATCAGATTCTTGTTTCTTTTGTTCTTTTTCCCGGTATTCAAGTACATCGTCTAGGATTTTGTAGATTACTTTATGAATTATTATTTTTACTTCGTCATTTTTCTCTGTTTTGATATTAAAACCAGCTATTATTCTATTCTGTGAATTCTTTTCTGATTCTGCCTCTGTCAGATCTTTTTTATTTATGTCTCCTATTGAAGCTCTTTTGATTGGGATGTTTTTGTCCCTTAGTAATTTAGTTAATGCTTCTAAGCTTCCGATTGTATCTGCTTTAATAATTATGCCCTCTTTTTCTGTTTCTATTAATGTTTCTTTTATTTCAGATTTAATTTCTTTTTTGATTTCTTCTAAATTATTATTGACTACTTTTATAGGCATGCCTGCTATTGCTTCATCTAAATCTGGAGCACAAATCTTTACCGGAGAAGCTGCATGTACTTCATTGACTGATTGTTTCTTTTCTGGTATGAAAAGGGCCTTTACTTTTGTCACTATTGGTTCTCTCAATGTTCCTATTGCTATTATGTCGTTTTTCTTTATGGTTCCATTGTAAAGGATTGTGTCTATTATTTTTCCAATGCCTTTTTCTTCTGTTACTTCTAGAGTTGTAGCTTTTCCAGAACCTTTTACATCTATTTTTAGATTTTTTTCAAGATACCTTTGAGCCAACCCGGTAAGAATCATTAATAATTCAGGAATTCCATCAGAATGCTTAGCAGATATTGGTATTATGGCTACTTGTTTTGTATAATCATCTACTCTATCGAATCTTTCTGGATTAAATCCATATTCTGCTAGTTTAGCAACCAAATCATATATTTTGTTATTTAGTGTGTTTTTGATTGATTCTCCTTGTTCTTCTATTGTTGAAATTAAGGATTTATCTGAAGATCTCCATCCCGATATAAGGTCTATTTTATTGGCTGTAACTATGAATGGTGTTTTATATTGTTTAAGAATTTCAATTGCTTCTATTGTTTGAGGTTTAAGACCTTCATTTATGTCAATAACAAGAACTGCTATATCTGCGATGTTGCCCCCACGTTTTCTTAAAGTTGTGAAAGCTTCGTGACCTGGAGAATCTATAAATAGTAATCCAGGGATTGTAAGTTTTATTTTTAAAGTATCTAGTAATTTTCCACCTATTTTTTTAATGTTTGTTAATGGAACAGTATAAGCTTTAATTGTTTGCGTTATTTTTCCTGCTTCTTTTGGAACAATAGAGATACCTTTAATTCTTTCTAAGATACTAGATTTACCGTGGTCTACATGACCCATTAAAACTACTATTGGTTGCCTTATCATTATTGTCGAAAGGAAACTCTTACAGGTTTTAACCTGTAGAGGAATTTCGAC
>CAYVLZ010000014.1:0-2926 GCA_964452525.1 Candidatus Woesearchaeota archaeon | reverse complement strand
TCTGGCCAACTGAGCTACGAGCCCCAACTATTTATGGGGTGGACGAAGGGAATCTATTTGAACAATTCTTTGATACCCTTCACACCCTCATGTCCGCCTTCAATTATAACAAAAGTGCATACATATTTGCTAGTAGTTAACAAATAATTTTTGGAAAGAGGGTTTTGTTCTTAATGTAAAAGAAGTGGCCTGAAGATTAAATTAATTCGGGGTAAGTGAAAGAAGCTGTTAGAACAGTTCTTATATACCCCATATACAACCTTTTTTTATTCCTTGGAAGGGACCGCGAACCCTAAGTTTCTTTTAGTTTCTTTCACCCGTTCATAGTTCTCAATTTGCTTAAGGACATCTTCTGTGGTAACGTTTCCAGGGTCTAAGCCTATTCCTTCTTGTCTAACTTTTTCTTCCAACACCCTTCGAATTATTTCAGCAATATCTGACCCTGTAGGTTTTTTAATTTTGGATACGATTTCTTCAAGATCAACATCGTCGAATAATTCCCTTTCCGCCATTTTTTCGGCTTTACTCATATGGATATTGAAAATTTCTTTTATTCCTTCTTCCTCTGGTAGGGGAACTTCAACTAATCTATCAAACCTACCTGCGCGTAGTAATGCTGGCTCTATCGATTCAATCCTATTTGTTGAAGCAATTACCATCACATTTTTATGAGAAGCTATGCCATCCATATTTCCAAGAAGCGTACTAACTACTCTATGGGTAGCTTCGTGCGATCCCTCTCTGTTAGGAGCAATGGCATCTATTTCATCAAAAAAGATGATTGTGTCATCTCCTGTTCTACCTGCTAATTGGAATATGTTTTTAACAATTTTTTCGGAGTCGCCATACCATTTAGAAGCAATATCTGAGGCTTCGACATGAAAAAAACGCGCTTCGGTTTCAGAAGCTAGAGCTTTTGCAAATAACGTTTTACCAGTTCCGGGGGGTCCATAAAGAATAACGCCCTTGGGTGGTTTAGTTCCCCACTTTACGTAAAGATCTGGGTTTTTTAATGCGAAGGCGACTCCTTGAATTTCTCTTTTTGCTTGGGCCTGCCCGCCAATATCTTCAAAAGAGACATCTGGCCTTTCTATCTCCAATTTGCCTAAAAGATCTTCGGGAGTTTTCATGTCACCAGACAGCCCCTTACCCCTATTTACTTTCTCTTTTGGGGGTTGCAGGATCAATTCTTCATCAGGAGGGAGTTTTTCATCAAGTTTGTAGGTTTCCTCAACGGTGGTCTTAAAAACTTCAATAAAGCCCGCCATCACCATATCAAGGTTTTCTCTACTGGATGACGGTGCTGGTATAACTTGAAGATTTTCTTGTCCAATTTGTTTAGTTAAACCTGTATTTACATAAATATTCCCTAATACTTTATGTCCACCTAAAAGAATTCTTGTTCCCTTAGATGTAGTAATAATATAATTACCTCCTCTTTCCACAATTTCTCCATCAGGATTGTTCTCACGAAATTTCTTAGCAACTGACTGTATAACTTTTTTATATTTAATACCCCTATGCATGCTTGCTGAAAAATCTATATCAACTTTTCCACAAAGGTTGAAGGCTTCTTCTTTTTCAGATATAAGATCGACGTTAACACTGCTAATAGGACTTTCAAGAAGTTGGCTACCGAGTTCCCCAGAAATGCCATTTTGAAGTGCCCTAAATATTAGGTCAGAGTTTTCTACTCTAATTTGAAAACCTTTTGGGCTTGATTCTCCCTCTGGTGTAGACGGCTTTTTACTGACAGGTTCTTGCTCTGAAGTTTCCATGTTTATAATTCGATATTATCATGGCCGCATGGTGAATTCAATATATTGTACAAGTTCTATACTTCTGAAACTCCGAGCCAGTAATCATGAAATAATTAGTGGGGGAAATGCATAAAGTAATTGGTTTAAAACAAAGAAATTTTTTTCACTTTCCCAAAATCACAGAATAATTTTGTTTAGAAAGTTGACTTATTGGTTGATTAGCAAATTTAATTATGCAATTTTTAATTTAGGGGTTATAATAGTCTCGTACTTCTCGTTTACAGTCTTCTATTGCTTGTTCTAAATATTGTTCATTTATTTTGTTTTGTTCTTTTTCGAATTCTTCTTCTAGGTATTCTCTGTATTTTTGAGCTTTTGCCTCTAATTTGGCTTTATTACATTGTTCTGGAGTTAACTCATAAGTTCCGTAAGGCAATTCACAAGTGATTATGGTTAATGTTGGTATTGGCTCCTCTGTGGGGGTTCAAGTTGGATAATTTGTTGCCTACGTTGTCCATCTTTAAAACCGCGATTAAGATTGTGTCTTCGGATCAAGTTATGAGCTCTCTTTACTTCTTCAATCTCACTTTGTACTCTTATAAACTGCGAAAGAGATGAAGATTCGAACCGGACAATTTCGTGCCTCGTGTTCTCTCCGGCTTCTTGCTCAGTTTTTCGCAAACGCTGACCTAGCTCAAAACCAGCTAAATACGGCCCTGTAAAAATTAATTGTTTAGCGTTTTCAAATTTTCGTCCAATGGACTCCAACATAGGCCCATTATACTGCAATTAAGATATTTCGTCAACAAATTGTACAGGTTAGATACTTTGTATCAGTTCTGCAAATCACTGTTTTTCCTCAGGATAATTCTGTTGTAAAACTATACCCTTGCCCCCACGAGCAATACTAATTATTTCCTGATTGTGAACAGCGTTTACCCGTTCTCTACGTCCTTTAAGTGAATACAAAAGGGGCTTACTACCTAAGTCCTTTGAGCATCAATTCTATCAAGGTTGGGGTAATAAAAGAGACCCTAACAGTTTAGCTATCCTTCAACTTACCCTTTACTTAGGGTAATAGAAGAAGGGTGCGGAGGCTGCCGAAAAACTTTGGGTGGACGAAGGGAATCGAACCCTCGACGACTTGCTCCACAAGCAAGCGCTCT
>CAYVLZ010000013.1:0-3274 GCA_964452525.1 Candidatus Woesearchaeota archaeon | reverse complement strand
GTGAGCTACCCAAACCTAAAGGATTGGGCTTCCTGTTTCTTAGTTGTCAACTTACGTTTGCTCGAAGAGCAAATCGAAGAGGTTAACAACTCCGCAGGCTTTTTGTTTTCTTTTACAGAAAACTAGATCCCTATGCACCGTAGGTACTAATTGAAGTTCTGAAGTATTATTGTTTGTACGAGGAACTTTGTTCCTACTATTCTTCCAAACAATAATACATTTAGGAACCTTAAGAATTTTACCCTCTACGGGATATTTTTGTAGAGGAACCACATATTCTCAATTATCAAAGAACCAGATATCAAGAGCTATAAGTTAGAAAAAGTATTCAAAAATTATGAAAAAGATAGGAAAAATTCATCCCAAAGCTAAAGCATTGGGCTTTCTTTTTCAAAAACCTTTTGTAATTAAAGACATACTAGAAAGCTGGAAAGAAGAATACTCAGACTAATGGCGCTTTGCTTAATATATTGTCTGGACCAGTAAGTTGAGGTATTTGAGAGTATCCCTGTTTATTTAGATCGTCCACAACCATTCCGTGAATTTCTTTCCATGATTTGTCTTTGTTATTTTTAAGTATTCTTATAAAGTTTTGACTTAATGCTCCTCCCCATTTTCCACCTACAAAAGCGTCTGCACTGGTTTGGTCATCCCTACAACCAGAAAGAAGAAGGTGTCTTTGATTAAGAACGCAAACATTATCACTAGATTTAATATTTGCTCCTCTTCGTCCTATTTTGTGCATTTCCAAATCTCTACCGGCACTTCTAACTCTTATGTCAACCGGAGGAGCTAGAAATCTAGGTTGCCATTCGTGAGGATTAGATTTTCTTTGAATTCCTCCTCTATCCATTGTGCCTGAGTGACAATTGTGAACAAATACACCAGAAGAAAGAGCAAAATTGTGATGTTCTTCCACAGTTAAATCGTAAACGTATTCGATCTTACCAGTATCTTCTATTCGAACAACCTTATGGTTATTGGGACAACACAGAGGACAATCATCCTTTATAATGTTTCTATCCTCATGCCATCTTTTGTGGTTGGTTTTGAGATTCTGAGATTTCCTGCGTTCTCGTAGTGCATCTCCTTCAGCACTATCCCAAAATTTTTTAGCTCCTTCGCTCTTTTGTCTATTAATTTCTTTATTGTCGCTCATAGATCTCAGATGTTCAATGTTTGCTTCACTATGATTCCATTTGCGGAAAGCTTCGGGATATGCACCTTCTCTAGCTATACGCTTTTGAATCCCTCTCATATGTGCTTCTTTAACTTCTGGTTTTTGCCAAGATTCGGTAATGACATTTGATTGCTTTTGTCGATATTCTTCACTATTTCGATATGCCAGAAATTCTTCGTTTTGCCAAAGTTTAAGAAGATTAGCTCTTCCGATTTCTCCATGTTCTTTTTTATGCTGTTCCCAAGTCATCATCTCTAAGTTATCAGGTCTATTGTCTCTACGATTATAGTTTTTATGGTGACACACAGTTTTTTCAGATCCATCTTTAAGTCCAATAGCATTTCTTACAACAATATGAGTTGGATACCATCTACGCCTTCCAGTTTCGGGATTTGTCATTTGAACAAACTCGTATCCCTTAAGATAATTACTATCGGTCTCTTTCCATTCTCTGCGATAAAGAGGCATCAAAGAGTCTTTTGGTTGAAGCTTTCCTGCCTCTTTGTATGTTCCATCTCTCATCATAAACAAATGATCATCTGTGCATTCAACAGACTCTCCATTGTCTAAGACCACCCGAATAAGTTTACGTCTTCCAGTGATTCTGGCCGAATGTGCTCTAACCAAACTGACGAGAATATAGTTAGGGCTGTTAAAGTTAGACCTGTAGAGAAACCTATAGCTGAAATAATTATAGAAAGAAGATCCCTTATAGATATAGAATCCGGTCAAATAATAGATCTGACATACTCCCATGATTAAAGTCGTGGGCTTTCCCGCTCAACATCGTAAAAATAATATTTTCAGTGTTTAATGTAGAGGACTTATCTTGCAAGGTTAATTTGAAATATATATTTTTTTAATATATTTTGTTTATATATAGACAAAAAATATACAAAAGGATATGACGAAAATGACAACACAAAAAACTCCCGTTATTGATCAGGGTGTAAAAATTCAAGTAATTATCCAAGGAAATAAAATCTTAATCGTTTCAGCAGGAGGTGAAATTATGACTTTAGAAATGGGATTTGAAGATACAGTAAATGAAATTGTGTTAGATTCTAGTAATAATATTTACGCTAGAGGAGACTTTTCTGTAGCTGGAAAGGTCAGAAAATCGTTAGCTTCATTTAACAAATCAACATCTGAATTAAATAATTTAAAGATTTCTAACATTAATTCTATAATTAATGTTGTTATTCCTGATGATAGTGGTGGTTTTTATCTTGGAGGAAATTTTACTATAATTAATGGAATATCTAGAAATTATGTTGCGCACATTGATAGTTCTGGAAACATAACCGATTGGAATCCAAACTGTAACGGTTCGGTATATGCAATGGCACAAGATGATGATTATATTTATATTGGAGGAAATTTTACAACTGTTGGTGGAGAAACTAGGAATAGAGTAGCAAGAGTAAATAAAACAAATGGTAAACTAGATTACATTACCTCTTCTTCGTCGTCTTCTTCACTTGTTTCTTGGGATCCAAATTGTAATAGTACCGTTTATACAATGCAAATAGATGGATCTGACATTTATTTGGGAGGAGATTTCACTACAATTAATGGTTCTGTTTCTAGAAAATACATAGCAAAAGTGAATAACACTGATGGTACTGTTGATAATAATTTGTCTTTAAATTTAAATAATCAAATTTTACATTCAAACATAGATAATAACAATCTTTATTTTAGTGGCTCTTTTTCTTATCATTCTTTAAAGAGTATTTTTCTATATGAAATTAGTACCACAAGCAAAACTCTTACAAATTTTAAAATAAACTCTTCAAATGGTTCATTTGCGACTGTTATTCCTGATGATAGTGGTGGTTTTTATCTTGGAGGAAATTTTACTATAATTAATGGAATATCTAGAAATTATGTTGCGCACATTGATAGTTCTGGAAACATAACCGATTGGAATCCAAACTGTAACGGTTCGGTATATGCAATGGCACAAGATGATGATTATATTTATATTGGAGGAAATTTTACAACTGTTGGTGGAGAAACTAGGAATAGAGTAGCAAGAGTAAATAAAACAAATGGTAAACTAGATTACATTACCTCTTCTTCGTCGTCTTC
>CAYVLZ010000012.1:0-3671 GCA_964452525.1 Candidatus Woesearchaeota archaeon | reverse complement strand
TGAATGACTTACCGGAAGGAAATTTTACTTATACTGTTAAGGCTTGTAACTCTAAGAAGAAAAAGAACTGTGAAACGAAAAATATTGTGGTTGAAATTGATAGGTCTCCGCCGAGTAAACCAATAATTGCTTTACCAAAAGAATTACCGGATATTGAAAATGAAGAGGTGATTATCTCTGGAGAAACAGAACCCGGGTCAAAAGTAATTGCTGCAGTTGGTGATCAAGAAAAAGAAACACAAGCAAATGAAGAAGGAAAATTTGAAGTAAAAACAGGTTTAGTGTTAGGGACCAATGCGATAAAAGTAAAAGCAGTTGATGAAGTAGGTAATGAAAGTGAATTAGTTAAAAAGGAAGTTGAATTTAAGCCAACAAAGAAGAAAGTTAAGGTAATAAGAGTAATTGATGGAGATACGATAGAAATAGAGAGTGGAGAAAAGATTCGTTACATTGGAATTGACAGTCCGGAATCAGGTGATTGTTTTAGCCAAAAGGCTACAGACAAAAACAGAGAATTAGTTAATGGTAAAGAGATACTAATTCAAAAGGATGTTTCAGAGACGGATCGATATGGACGATTACTTCGGTATGTTTGGATAGGTGATAAGTTTGTTAATAAGGAGTTAGTTAAAGAAGGTTATGCTCAGGCTTCAACTTATCCACCTGATGTAAAATATCAAGATCAATTCCTAGAAGCACAAAAAGAGGCAAAAGAAAGTAACCGTGGTTTATGGGGAAATGTCTGTGGAGCAAAAGCAACTCCTACGACTGCTCCAACTAATACTCCTATACCGACCAAAAGACCAATTATAAAGTCAACGAATACTTATATTCCTCAGCCAACAAACACCCCGGTCCAATCATCTGGTTATTCTTGTAACTGTTCTAAAGTATGTAGTCAAATGAGTTCTTGTGAAGAAGCTTATTTTCAACTAAGTTGTGGTTGTTTGGCTAGAGATGGAGATAGTGACGGGGTCCCTTGTGAGTCTATTTGCCCTGGAAGAGAATCTGCTCCACAACCAACAAGTCTACCGCCAGATAATTCCAGTAGTGGAAGTTATATATGTAATTGTTCCAAAACCTGTGGTGAAATGTCTTCCTGTGACGAGGCTTATTATCAGTTAAATACTTGTGGATGTTCAAGAAGAGACGGAGACAATGACGGAGTTCCTTGTGAGAGTATTTGTAGATGAAGGAGGGATTCCTTCACTTTTTATGTTATGCTATAGTTAATTAGTTATGACTAAAAATAAAGGACCTCTAGATTTCCATGTAAAAAGAAAGCCTTCAAAGAAAGCACCTAAAATAGAAGGAGAGGACAGAGAAAAGGTGATTAAAGAATTAGTAAGTATTGTTAAGAGAAACAAGAAATTAGTTAAGGAGCAAGAGGATGAGTCTAGAACTTCAAAAAGGTGCTATAGTTTCAAGTGAAAGTCTTTCAAAAATCGTTAAAGATAGGTACATATTAACTGATACTTGTTTTCTTCTGGAGCAGTTTAACAATGAAGAGTTTTTAAAGGTCTCTTTACGAATATTTTCTGAATCTTACTTAATGGTTGAGCCTTTAATTAAACTAGAATTTTTGAGAGATATTTATACACCTGAACAGATAGCAATGAGGGAAGAGTTTATTAGTAAGGATATATTTGTCCCAGCCCCACTGCATTCGGATATATATAAACAAATTCATGATAACGCTTTAGCTATCTCTAAAATTTATGGACATAACAAAAATAAACATCAGGCAAATGCTAGTGTTGTTGATTTGATTTTAGGGGCGAGAATGTTGCTTACTGATTCTAGCTATTTGTTAATTACTGCCAATGTAAAAGATTTCCCTTCAATTTTATTTGATTTGTTAGGGACAATTGTGTTTCGGGAAAATGGGAATGGGAAACTTAAAACTTTCGGAGTTTTGGCTTTTAGTCGTAAAAAATGGGAAGCTTCGCTAGAAAGACTTGAATTGGTTAATAGTAATTAAAATGGATGTAATAACAAGATTTAAAATTTTTAGTGTCTTGTTAGTCATAATTTAATTTTATTTCATAACTAGTTCGAACTTCGTTTACTAGGGGGAGCCAATTGGATGTTAATCGAACTTCTAAGAGCTTCAAAAGGGTTTGTTAAATTTCAATAAATCTGGCTCTGTTTAATTGTCCTTATTACAAATTTATTGTAAAATAAAGAAATGAAGATTAAATCTACTAACCCCTCAAGAAACTATGAAGTTATAGGAAAAGTTGAAGTTTCTTCTGAACAAGAGATTAAGAATAAAGTTGAATTAGCAAAAGAAGCTCAAGTTAAATGGCAAGACATTGGCTTAAAGAAACGAACTAAAATTTTAGATATAGCATTTTCTAAATTTAAGGATAATAAAGAGGCTTGGGTTGAGTTGATGGCCAAAGAAATGGGCATGCCTATTAAAGAAGCAAGAGAAGATGTTGAATACAGCATATCTTTTTTGGATTGGTATGTAAATAATGCCCAAAAGTATCTTTCTCCAGAAATAACCTTTGAAAATAAGCAAGAAATTCACACTGTATATAGAGAGCCATATGGTGTAGCTGCGATTATAGTTCCTTGGAATTTCCCTTTGTCAAACTTTGTTTGGCAATGTGGTCAAAATTTATTAGCAGGAAATAGTGTTGTCTTTAAGCATTCTGAGGAAGTCCCTCTCTACGGTCAAAAACTCGAAGAATATTTCAATGATTCTATTTTACCCGAAAATGTTTTCAGTGTTGTTCACGGAGACGGAGAAGTTGGAGATACTTTAGTTCATCAAGATATAGATATTATTTGTTTTACTGGAAGCACTAAAGTTGGAAAGCATTTATATAAAATAGCAGCCGAAAAGTTTATCCCTGTAAGAATGGAGCTTGGTGGTTCGGCACCTGGAATTATTTTTGAAGATGTGGATTTAGAAAAAGTTATTGATACTGTAATCCTTAATCGGTTTATGAATTGCGGTCAAATTTGTGATGGGTTAAAGAGACTATTAGTTCATGAATCACGAGCAGAGGAAGTAACTTCCATGATTGTGGATAGAGTAGAAGATATGAAGATAGGCGATGCTTTAGATGAAGATACAGATTTAGGTCCACTAGTTGCTAAAAGACAGTTAAACCTTATAGAAGAGCAAATTGCTGATGCTGTCGAAAAGGGGGCAGGTATTTTAACTGGAGGTAAAAAACCTAAAAAGTTGAAGGGTGCTTATTACTTACCGACTGTTCTTAATAATGTTAATAGAGAAATGAGGGTTTGGAAGGAGGAAGTGTTCGGTCCAGTTTTACCGATAATGTCTTTTTCAAATGTTGAACAAGCAATTGAATTTGCTAATGATACAAAGTATGGCCTCGGAGGTTACATTTTTACAGAAGATAATAATTTGTTTGAGAAGGTTTCATCTCAACTAAAGACGGGAATGATAAGTCAAAATAATGTTAGTTACATTCGAGAATGTAACCCTTTTGGGGGATATAAAGATTCTGGGATAGGAAGAGAACATGGAAAATATGGTTTTGAAGATGTTACCCAAGTGAAGGTTGTAGCTAAAGAAAAATAATTTATTTATAAATAGTGAGTTGAGGGGTAGAGTAAACTGTTAAATAAGCTTCATTTTTGATTAAACAAGTAGTTTTTCAACCACTTTTTAGTTTGAGCATGTTATGTGT
>CAYVLZ010000011.1:0-3795 GCA_964452525.1 Candidatus Woesearchaeota archaeon | reverse complement strand
CCCAAATTTTTTCTTCAGCTCTGTTCCGCTTCGCTCCACGAGGAAGAAAAAACTTCCCTTAATCGCGATGTTAGTTTCAATAATTTCAGGGGCTAACGAAGGGGGCAATTTTCTAAAAAACTAAACTAAAACGAGACGAACGAGGGGGGGAATTCCGATAACTAAATTATTTGAACAAGAATAAACAAGAATAAAATATAATCTATTCTAAAATCTCGTGTTATCTTACTTGCAATAATACTATTTAACCAAATGTCAGTATCTTATCTGAATTTTCAACGAGTTTCATTAAATCTTCCATTGTCGATATAGGACAGACATTACTTTCGCCCTTTTGCCTGATCTTTAGACAGCTTCCGCAAGCCAGGATAAGCCCTTTATTATCCATAAAAGATTCTATCTGTTCTTTTACATTGAATTTTTTGCCTTCTATCTCCTCTGCTTCCACGCCTTCGCCTAAGAGGAAAATACTAACCTTATGGCTTTTTTTCAATGCATGATTCCCAAACCTAAATGCATTATAGGCCTTTTCTTCATCTTTTGTGTTTAATACAATCCCTATCTTCATAGTATCACCTTTGACCAAACAATGGGCATTTCTATATAAATATTCTCTTACTTAAAATCAAAAGCTTTAAATATATAACATTGTTATATAGTTAATATGTGCCAGAATAATAAGAACTGCCATAAAGGTTGCGGATATCCTGAGAGGAGATGGCTTCAGTTCCTGATACTTAGAGTTGTTTGTGAAAAGCAAACCTATGGATATGACTTGATAAAGTCAATCGAAGAACTGAGCCAAGGCAGGCACAATGTCAAGTCAGGAACTATGTACACTACATTAAGACGAATGGAAGAAGAAGGGCTGCTAAAATCTGACTGGAAAAAAAGCACAACAGGACCTGATAGCAGAGAGTATTGCATAACAAAAAAAGGAAATTCATACCTAAAGAATTGGCTTGAGACAATATTGGAACGAAAGAAGATGATGGATAAGATGGCAGAATTTTACAATAAACAGTATGGTGGCAAAAAATGAGCAACAAACACATCCTTGAGAAATTATGCATATCAACATTTATTGTGACTGCTTTGACTTCAATTCCTTTGCTGATTAACTATGTCAAGGATGTCTCTCCAAAATTTCAATTGATTGTAGATTTGTATATATGGTTTGGAACAGCATTCATAATATGCGTCATTATCAGGATTGTAAAAAATAGGAATTTTGTAAAAGCCATGTTTAAAGGAGGTAAATAAAATGTATATCAAAGATATGATTTCAAAAGGAAAATTCTTACCAGATAGACCAAATAAAGAAGATATATTAAAAACAGATAATTTCAATATTGTAGTTGTTTGTCTTGAAAAAGATCAGGAAATAAAACCTCATCCTGAGCCTTATGCTGTTTTCTTTTTTGTGATGGATGGTAAAGGAATATTTACCAGTGAAGATGGAGAAACAGAATTAAGCAAAGGCGATTCAATTTTTATGAAATCAGATAAAATAAGAGGAATTAAGTGTATTGAAAAACTGAAGATTTTGGGAGTTCAGGATGGCCACTAATAAAAACAAAATAATAAAAGCAGAATCATTAGTAAAAAGATTCAATTCTTTTACAGCTGTAGATAATATAAGCTTTGAAGTTGGAAAAGGAGAAATTTTCGGTTTGCTTGGTCCCAATGGCGCAGGCAAAACTACCACAATCAGGATGCTTACCGGAATATTCAAACCCTCAAAAGGCAGTATTCATGTAAACAACTATGACATGGAAAAAGAGCCATTGAAAGCAAAGCAGATTATGGGAATCGTCCCTGAAATGGCAAATGCTTATGTTGACCTGTCTGCTTACAAGAATATGGTTTTAATAGGAGAACTGTATGGTCTTGATAAACAAACAATAAAGAAGAAAGCAGAAAATTTACTGAACTTATTTGGGCTATACGAAAGGATGCATGATAAAGTGAAAACATTTTCTAAAGGAATGAAACAGCGTTTAATCATAGCTATGGGTTTGATCAATGAACCAGAATTATTATTTTTAGATGAACCTACATCCGGCCTTGATGTGGAAAGCGTTAGATTGATAAGAAATCTTATCAGAAAATTTAATGATGAAGGGACGACCATTATCCTGACCACCCATAACATAGAAGAAGCAGATAACCTGTGTAATAAAGTTGCCATTATGAATCATGGGAAAATTGTGGCCATAGACCGGCCTGCAAAATTAAAGCACATAATCCAGAGCACTTCATCTATTGAGGTTGCATTTGAGAAAAAAGTGAATATGCAAGAGCTTAGGTTTAAAGGAGTCGATAAGGTAAAAAAGAAGAGTGATAAAATAAGGTTCTATACTAAAACTCCCGAAGAAATTCTCCCTCTTTTAATTAAATATTCTCAATCTTCAAAAAACAAAATTTTATCTATTAACACTTTAGGGCCGAATCTTGAAGACATATTTGTAAAATTAACTGGTGAGAAAAAATGAGTCTTTTAGAGTTTGTAGAGCAGATAAAAAGGTCCTTAGCTATCGTCAAAAAGGATTTATCCATATACTACATGAAAGGACCAGTAGTAATTTTTGGTCTACTTTTACCTGCATTTTTATTTATTTCTTTTGCTTTGGGTAAAGAATTGGCAATGGAATTCTTATTTCCAGGTTTGCTAGCCATGGCTCTTTTTTTCACATCAACTTCTATTGGCCCAGCGATAGCACCAACAGAAACAAGTACAAAAACCTTTGAAAGGATTATTTCTGCCCCAATATCCTTGTGGGCAATCATTTTTGGAGATATATTAGCATCCTTTTTATTTGGGCTATTTATAACTGCATTTGTCTTCTTGTTAGGAATTGCTTTATTGGGAACAGGGTTTATAACATTAAGTCTGGTGATAGGTACAGTCTTGGCTTCTTTTTGTTTTTCAGCATTTGGGCTAGTTTTATCTGCACCATCCACTGATAAACCTTCCAATATAATGATGCTGTCTTCTCTAATAAAATTTCCTTTGATTTTTATAAGTGGAGTGTTTATTCCTCTTAGCCAGATGCCTGGTGCAAGCAGATTTATCTCATTTATTTCTCCATTGACCTATTATACAGATATAGCCAGATATTCAGTTGAGGGCATTAGTTATTTTCCTCCCATCATTAACTTGTTGGTCCTTTCAGGTTATACTGTTTTGTTTTTTGCTGTAGCCATAATCTGGCATGGAAAGAGTTTGACTAAAAGATTTTAAACACTCTTATTTTTTCCATATATAACTTACAATTTTTAGGTTGGGAGTTTATGATTTTACGTTGGATATTGAAAGTTATTCTTATAATAATGGGTGCAGTGATACAGAAGATGATTAGTAAAAATCCCAAATCCCAATAAAACATAAAAACCTTACCCATATCTCAAGGTACTAAACAAAGTATTTCATTACATTACTCGTTTTACTCATACCTCAATGCATCAACAGGATTTAACCTTGATGCCCTGTAAGCTGGAATTGCTCCTGCTATCATGCCTATTAAAACTGAAAATAATAAAGCCCCTATTACAAGTTCAGGAGTTATTGCAGTTGTCCCAAACATTTTGCTTGTCATTCCTCCACCATTAGCACCTAAAGAACCAACAAAATTAGAACCAAAAATTCCTAAGATTATTCCGCCAATTCCCCCTACCAACCCAATTAAGCCAGAATTTAGCAAAAAGATTAAAAGAATATCTTTATTTTTTGTTCCAACTGCTTTCATTATCCCTATTTCTTTTGTTTTCTCTAAAACAGAAGTAAACATTGTA
>CAYVLZ010000010.1:0-9303 GCA_964452525.1 Candidatus Woesearchaeota archaeon | reverse complement strand
GAAATTCCTCTACAGGTTAAAACCTGTAAGAGTTTCCTTTCGACAATAATGAAAATTATTAAAGTTATTGTTAATAATTTTTAAATAGTCTGTCTCATACTCTCCACCTGGAATATTAGCCTCGATACCTTCGGACATTGAATGACCCCCTTCAAGATTACAATTCTTTATTGTAATACCCATCACTTAAACCATTTGGTGCAACTGTAATTAAAACCTGAGAAGAAGTTCTTAAATAAGCTCCATCACAATCAAATATGATATCGTGAGCATTAATCGTGATTCCTTCGGACAAATAATAATCGTATGCACTACAAACTTTAACAGTATCAGTTGCTGGATGAGTAATGTTTTGCCTAGTGATGGTCATCTCATCAAAAAGAACTATACAATCAGGATCTCCTTGTGGGCTAAAAGAACCTTGTCCACTTTGTTGCATAACTACGGGAGATTTAAAGATTCTATCATTCCTAGTAGAAAACAATAAAACAACTACAACAATGTACGTTTCATGATTTAAGCAACTTTTATAAATAAGTCGTATTATCAAGTTAAAGTATGAAAAAATCTAAAACAAAAGAACCAGACAATATTCCAAGACTAAACATAGGTCTAGTTGGTCATGTTGATCATGGAAAGACTACTCTAGTACAACAACTAAGTGGAAAATGGACAGACACCCATTCTGAAGAATTAAAGAGAGGAATCACAATAAAACTAGGTTATGCTAATACCATAATTTACAAATGTCCCAAATGTAAGCCAACTTGCTACACAACAAAAACCAAATGTCCTAAATGCAAATCTGAATGTATCCCTTTAAGAAAAATAAGTTTTGTAGATGCCCCAGGACATGAAACATTAATGGCGACCATGTTATCGGGAGCAGCAATAATGGACGCAGCAATATTAGTAATAGCAGCAAATGAAGAATGTCCAAGACCCCAAACAAGAGAGCATCTAATGGCATTAGACGTCATAGGAATAAAGGACATTATAATCATACAAAATAAAATAGATTTAGTTTCTAAAGAAGAAGCACTAAAAAATTACAATCAAATTAAAAACTTCATAAAAGGAACATCAGCAGAAAATGCTCCAATAATTCCAATAGCGGCACAACATGGAACAAACTTAGATTTATTAACCCAGAAGATACAAGAAAATTTCAAAGAAAAAGAAAGAGATCCTAAAAAAAGTCCTCTATTCCTAATAGCAAGATCTTTTGATGTAAATAAACCAGGATCCTTAATCAAAAATCTCAAAGGCGGTGTAATGGGTGGAGCTTTAAAAAAAGGAATACTTAAAATTGGAGATAAAATAGAAATAAAACCTGGAATAAAGATTGGTGAAAAATGGAAACTACTAGAAACAAAAATAGAAGGGCTTGAAATAGGAGACGAACAAGTGAAAGAAATCACTCCAGGGGGTTCAGCAGGAATATTAACAAAACTAGACCCTTCTGTAGTAAAAGCAGACAACCTAACAGGAAGTGTGGCTGGATTAAAGGGTAAACTTCCATCTGTATGGCACAACTTCAAATTAAAACATGAATTATTAGAAAGAGCAGTAGGGACAAAAGACGAATTGTTAGTGGATCCAATCAAAAAAGATGAAGTCCTAATGCTTAATGTCAATTCTGCAGCAACAGTTGGAGTAGTAACAGCACTTCATAAAAACTCCATTGACATCTCTTTAAAAATACCAGTATGTGCAGAAACAACCGATAGAATTACAATATCAAGAAAACTTGGTGATAGATGGCGTTTAATCGGTGTAGGAACCATAATAGATTAATTATCTTAATGTTTCTTTAATTTTCTTAACCTCTTCTTCCACTTTCTTTTGATCTTCCAAAGTCATTTTATCTGGTTTCGTTTCTGGATCTTTATTTATTGGTTTTGATGCAAGATATTGTGGTCTAGGGTCTTCATCTCTTCTTTTGGTTTTCCTTAACATATCTTTTAACCAAGGAGACACTAGTTTTACATTTGCCATGGTGTTCAGGCATTCTTATAGTTTATAAAAATTTAACTAGTAAAAAATATATATTTGATACGAAGTATTAGATCTACACAATAAAAATTAACCTAAGCCATTATTAATAACAACAGCCACATCAGTTAACTTATCCCCTTCTTTTAATTTCATTAATCTTACTCCTTGGGTATTTCTTCCTATTACGGATAGATTTTTAATAGATGTCCTAGTAACCATTCCTTTCTTAGTGATAAACATAACATCAACATCATCACTGACAGTTTTAATAGCAACAACCTTACCATTTCTCACACTTGTCTTAATGTTTCTAACTCCTTTTCCTCCTCTTCTTATTAATCTGTATTCTTTTAATTTACTTCTTTTTCCATAACCATTTTCAGTAGCAGTCAATAAACTTAATTCATTCTCAGCAACTTCCAATCCAATAACTCTATCTCCCGCTAACCTAATTGCTCTAACACCGGCAGCATTCCTTCCCATTTCTCTAACATCCTTTTCATTAAATTTAATAGCCATCCCATTAGCAGTTCCAATTATTAGATCTTTAGTACCGTCAGTTAATTTAACATTAACTAAGGTGTCCTTACCTTTTAATTTTAAAGCAATAATCCCTGCTTTTCTAGGTCTAGAAAATACTCTTAACTTAGTCTTCTTAATTAAACCTTTTTTAGTAGCCATGACTAAATATCTATCATCAAATTCATTAACAGGTATCAAAGCATTAACATTCTCGTCCTTTTCTAAACTTAATAAGTTAACAATATTGTTTCCTTTACTATACCTCTTAGCTTCTGGAATTCTATAGGTCTTCAACCAATGAACCCTTCCCTTGTCAGTAAAGAACAATAAATGATCATGAGTATTACTTACAAATAAATGCTCAACAAAGTCTTCTTCCTTGGTCCCAGTCCCAATTATTCCTTTTCCCCCTCTTCTCTGCTGCTTATAAACAGATATCGGTAACCTTTTAACATAGCCAGACCTAGTAACTATAACAACAACGTCTTCTTTCTTAATCAAATCTTCATCTTCCATCTCAGCATATTCTTCAAAATCTGTTCTTCTTTCATCACCATACTTGTCTTTTAGTTCTAATAACTCCTTTCTTATAATAGCATAAATCTTCTTTTCATCTTCTAATATTTCTTTTAAGTCTTTAATTAATTTCAATAATTCTTGGTGCTCTTTCTTTATCTTCTCAACTTCTAAGCTAGTTAATCTCTGTAACCTCATATCAAGAATTGCCTGTGCTTGCATCTCACTTAACTTAAAACTCTTCATTAAACTATTTCTAGCAATTGTCACGTCTTTACTTTTCTTAATTAAGTTAACAACATTATCAATATCATCTAAAGCAACAATCAAACCTTCCAAAATGTGTGCTCTTTTCTCTGCTTTGTCTAATTCAAACTTTGTTCTCCTAGTTACAACATTCTTCCTATGTAAAATAAAATTCTGTATTATTTGCCTTAAATTCAATATCTTTGGTTCACCATTAACCAAAGCCAACATAATCATACCAAAAGTAGTCTGCATCTGAGTATGTTTATACAACTTATTCAAAACAACATGTGGATTAGCACTTTGCTTTAATTCAATAACTATTCTCATACCTTCTCTGTCACTTTCATCTCTTAAGTCCGATATGCCCTCTATTTTTTTATCTTTAACTAGCTGTGCTATATTTTCTATCAATAAAGCTTTATTAACCTGATAAGGAATCTCATAAACAATTATTCTCTTCTTATCATTCTTCTCATCTATTTCTGCAAAAGCCCTCACTATTATTTTTCCTCTTCCAGCTCTGTAAGCATTCTTAATTCCAGAGGTCCCACAAATAATCCCGCCAGTAGGAAAATCCGGTCCTCTTAAAGATTCCATTAACTGATCAACTTCAATACTAGGATTATCAATCATGGAAACAGTAGCATCTACAACTTCTCCAACATTATGAGGTGGAATATTAGTTGCCATTCCAACGGCAATACCAGAACTCCCATTTATCAATAAATTAGGCAATTTGGCTGGCAAAACAATTGGCTCTTTGCTACTATCATCATAATTAGGCACAAAATCTACAGTATTTTTATCTATATCCACTAATAATTCTTCAGAAATTCTCGCTAATTTGGTCTCTGTATACCTCATAGCCGCCGCACTGTCCCCATCGATCGAACCAAAATTTCCCTGGCCTCTAATCAAAGGGTATCTTAAAGAAAAATCCTGTGCCATTCTAACTAAAGCATCATAAACAGCAACATCACCATGAGGGTGGAACTCACTTAAAACTCTTCCAATAACATGGGCACTTTTTCTAAAAGGTTTATTATGCAATAATCCAAGTAAGTTCATAGCATAAAGAATTCTTCTTTGTACTGGTTTCAATCCATCATTGACATTAGGCAAGGCTCTTGAAGTAATTACAGACATAGCATAATCTACATAACTCTGTTTCATCTCATCTTCAATTAACCTTGTTTGAATTCTTTCTGCCATTTTAAACATCTAAGTTCCTAACATCTTTAGCGTGGTCTTGAATAAATTTCCTTCTAGGTTCAACCAATTCACCCATCAATACACTAAATATCTCATCAGCTAAAACTGCATCTTCGACACTTACTTTCTTCAAAACTCTATGCTCAGGATTCATAGTAGTCTGCCACAACTGCTCAGGATTCATTTCTCCAAGTCCTTTAAATCTCTGAACAGAACTTCCTTCCCTACCTATTTTATCAAATACTTCCTTAAGTTTATCTTCATTATAAATGTAATAAGACTTCTTATTCTTATTAACCCTATACAGAGGAGGCATAGCAATATACAAGTAGCCTGCCCCTATTAAAGGCCTCATATATCTATAAAAGAAAGTCAACAATAAAGTAGCTATATGATTTCCATCAGTATCTGCATCACACATTATAATAATTTTATGATATCTAGCTTTATTAATATTGAACTCATCTCCAATGCCCGTTCCAATAGCACTTATCATGGTTGTTATTTCATTATTATTAAAAATTTTATCTAATCTAGCTTTCTCTACATTCAGTATTTTTCCTCTTAACGGTAAAATTGCTTGGAATTTTCTATCTCTCCCACCCTTACATGAGCCACCAGCACTATCCCCTTCAACAATAAAGATCTCGCTCTTACTAGGATCTTTCTCCTGACAATCTGCTAACTTTCCTGGCAAAGTGCCGGATTCTAAAACAGACTTTCTTCTTGCTAAATCTCTAGCTTTCCTAGCAGCCTCTCTAGCTTTAGCAGCATTAACACATTTACTAACTATCAACTTACCTATACTAGGATTTTCCTCAAAATAAGTGGCTAACTTAGAACTAACGATGCTATCAACCAGTCCCTTGATATTACTATTTCCAAGTTTTGTTTTAGTCTGTCCCTCAAATTGAGGATCTGGAATTTTTAAAGAAATAACAACGCTTAATCCTTCTCTAACATCCTCTCCACCCAATTTCACGTCACCAAGTTTCTTCTTTCTTATATAATCATTAATAACTCTAGTTAAAGCAGTCCTAAAACCACTAACGTGTGTCCCTCCTTCAAGAGTATTAATATTATTAACAAAACTAAATATATTTTCTAAGTAAGAATCGTTATACTGTAAAGCTAATTCTACTTCTATCTTTTTACTTTTATTCTCAAGATATATTGGTTTGTGTAAGGTGTTTTTATTCTTGTTTATATGCTCAACAAAACTTACTATCCCGCCCCCATATTCAAAGACTCTTTCATTATTTTCCTGATCAATAAGAATAATTTTTAAACCCTTATTAAGAAAAGCTAATTCTCTTAATCTAGAAGCTAGAACATCGTAACTAAATTCTACACTTTCAAAAATCTCCTTACTTGGTAAAAAGGTAACTCTTGTTCCAGTCTCTTCAGTATCCTCCACCTCTTCTAATTTAGTTACAGGCTTTCCTTCCTTATACTCCTGCATATACTTCTTACCGTCTCTCTTAACCTCTATTTTCAACCAAGAAGATAGAGCATTAGTAACGGAAATACCAACGCCATGCAATCCACCGCTTACCTGATAAGTCTTATGATCAAACTTACCACCGGCATGCAAAGTAGTTAAAACAACTTCAACAGCGGGCTTCTTTTCATCTTTATGGATATCAACAGGAATACCTCTTCCATTATCTTCGATAGTAATACTACCATTCTTATTCAAGGAAACTTTAACAATATCACAATAACCAGACATAGCTTCATCTATGGCATTATCAACAGCCTCCCAAACAAGATGATGTAATCCCCTAACTCCAGTATCGCCCACATACATACTTGGCCTGGATCTGACTCCCTCCAAATCCTTCAAAACTTGGATATTCTCAGCTCTATAATCGGTATTTTTAGACATTTTAACAGACTCAAAAAAATAGTCTTCTGTAATTTGGAATATCATTTTCTTTATATACTTTTCTACCCTGAAACTCCAAAATTCAAGCAGTAGAAGCTCCATATTGAAAGAATTCAATTTTAAGCATGGAAAGTTTTATAAAGAAATCCTGTATCATTGAGAAAAACTGTTTAGTAACAAAATCACTCTGTTAAATTCTTAACATTTTCTTTCTTACTTTTTACTTCAACGCTTTTATCCAAGTCATCTTTGCCATAACTAACCTTAACATTACCAGATACCTCAGAATAGAAGGCGGTTAATTCAGCAGCCTTAATTATAGATTCTTTACTAAAATCATCCTGTAATAAAGTTAAAGGACTGCCAAAATTTGGCACTTCAAACATTAAATCTTCCTTTCTTTTCAAATCTCTTAATCTTATATTTTCTTGTTCATTTCTTCCAACAATAATTTTACTGTTCTTAAATCTAAAGTGCCTTCCTACCTTCAAAAGATTCATATCTTTAATACTTATTTTATCTCTATGTTCAAATAAATCCTTAACTTTTTTAGAAAACTCCTTATAAGTTAACAAACAACCACCAGAAGCACATTCATAATCAATACCATTAGATTCTGCTATTTTAATCTGTTCCTTTCTACTCCTACCTCTTATTCCCAATAACTTATTCCTACAAATCCATCCTTCTTTCTCAGCATCTGTTTCAGGCAACAATTTAGCTGACAACGGTCTAACAACTTTGCCTCGTAAGTCTGCTTCCTTGTCTATCAATTCAATAATTTTCCTTCTCTGAGACATGGGTCTCTGATCAATAACTTCTCCAGTAAAGATAAACCTTGCACCAATCTCATCTGCATATTCTCTAGCTTTCTTAAAAGTATAAATCCTACAGTCTATACAAGGATTTACCCCCCTTCCATAACCATGCTTAGGATTTCTTACTATATCTAAATATTCGTCACCTTTAGCTATAATCTTTATAGGAATACCGAATCTTTTAGCAACATCAGGAGCACTACATTTGCCCCCACATAAACAAAAAGGAGAAGTAAAATTCAGAGCATAAACCTCTATACCCTGATCTAGTAAAAGCTTTACAGCCAAAGTACTATCCAATCCTCCGCTCAACAAACCAACAGCTTTCATAAAAAAAAGAAATAGAAAACCTTTAAAAAACTAACCATTAATCCACTATAATGAAAATAATCCTAGACGCAAATTTCCTAATATACATAGCTAAATACAAAATAGATCTATTCTCAGAACTAGATAGAATATGCTATTTCAAATACAGGATAATAATCTTAGATAAAGTACTAGAAGAATTAAAAAAAATAAACAATCAATATTCAAAATTAGCTTTAAGAATAATTAAGGACATTAAGCCAATAAAAAAACAGGGAAAAGACGCAGATTCAATAATATTAGAAATAGCCGATAAAGGAACAATAGTAGCGACCCAAGATAAAGAACTAAAATCAAAACTAAGAAAAAAATCTGTACCAACAATAACAATAAGGCAAAAGAAATATCTAACCTTAAATCCGAAACTTTTATTAAACCAACTCTAACATTGATTTTAAAATGTTTTATGAGATGAAAGTTAAAAGCTTTGTAAGGGTACCTCCTAATTTATTTAGTGAGAACACTAAAGAAGCCATACTAAAAAGTCTAAATGAAAAGTTCAATGGATTTGTTTCAAATAACCTCGGGTTTGTAATAGCCGTAACTTCAATAGATTCGATAGGAGAAGGCATAATTCTACCAGGAGACGGAGCTGCCCATTATGAGACAACCTATAGCATAATAACCTTCAAAGCAGAATTAAAAGAAATTATCCTAGGAAGGATAACAGATATAACCGATTTCGGTGCCTTTATAGAAGCTGGCCCGGTAGATGGTATGATACACATCTCTCAAACAATGGAAGACTACGTTTCATTTAACAAAAGTAATACACTAACAGGAAAAGAAAGTAAAAAAGTATTAAAAATAGGAGATGTTTGTAGAGCAAGAATAATAGCTATAAGTTTTAAAGATCCCTCAAACCCAAAGATAGGTTTAACTATGCGTCAACCAACACTTGGATCAATAAAATGGATAGAAGAGGATCTTAAAGAAGAATCAAAGAAAACTAAAAAAGTTAAAGAGGAAACCAAAAAATGAAGAAAGTATGTAAGAAATGTAAGATATTTGTGCAAAAAGAAACCTGTCCTATATGCAAAGGTAACCAGTTCGCAGATTCTTTTAAAGGAAGAATTAATGTTTTAGACGCTGAAAAATCTGAGATAGCTAAAAAATTGAATATAGAAACAAAAGGCGAGTATGCCATTAAAATATGAAAATAATAAATCAAATAGACTCGGAACTTCTGAAAAGAAGAGAAATCACAGCTGAAATAGACCACATAGCAAAAGCTACCCCGTCAAAGAATCAGATTAAAAAAGAAATAAGCCAATTAACAAAAGCTGATGAAAAGCTAATAGCAATCAAGAATATCTATACTGAATATGGAAAAGGAAAATCAACAGTAACTGCAAATATCTATAAAACAGAAAAAGAATTAAAAGAGACTGAACCCAAAAAGAAAGAAAAGGAACCAAAAGAAAAACCAGCAGAAAAGCCTGTTGAACAGCCAAAAGATCAACCAAAGGAAGAACCAAAAGATGGCAAAAAAGAAGAAACCAAAGAACAAGAATCCAAGTAAACGCTATACAAAATACAAGATATCTGATAATAAAGTAGAAAGAAAACCCACCTGCCCCAAATGCGGTTCAGGAATATTTCTAGCACAGCATCCAAATAGACAATATTGTGGTAAATGCGGCTATACGCTATTTAAAGATAAAAAGTGATCCATTTTTCTAACACCTCGCCTTAAAAGGCGAGGCAGCCCCCTATATGTAGCGCAGCGGG
>CAYVLZ010000009.1:0-18213 GCA_964452525.1 Candidatus Woesearchaeota archaeon | reverse complement strand
AACTTTAAACAGTTTCTAAAGATACCCAGACCTTTAGGTCTGGGAGTATGTCATTTCGCATGCCGAGCGAATACTCTACCAATGAGCTACAGGCCCATAAAATTAGTTATAAAAATTGATTAAATAAGTTTTCTATTTTATTTAGAAAGTTATATAAATCTAAAAACCAGAATTTTAGTAAAATGGAACTTTCAGATAGAGAAATGGAACTTCCAGATGCTGTAATAGGAAAATTAATTAAAACTGCAGCAGAGGATAAATCGGTAATTTCTCTAGGTCCTGGTGAGCCGGATTTCGATGCCCCAAGACCAATAGTTCAATTCACAAAGAAGTTTGCATCTAAATGTAGTCATTATTCTCCACCAGGTGGAAGAACGGAATTAAAAGAGGCCTTAATTAAAAAATTAAAAAAAGAAAACAAAATTAAAACCTCTTTAGACAATATAATAGTTACAACCGGAAGTCAAGAATCTTTATTGATGGCGACAGCATGTACTTTAGATGTTTCAGAACAAGTAATAATACCTGATCCAAGTTTTCTTGGTTATCTCCCAACATTTGAGTTATTTAATGCAAATCCCGTAAGAGTTCCCTTAAAAGAAGAAAACAAATTCGAAATAAACCCAGACGACCTCAAAAAATTAATAAATAAGAAAAAAACAAAGGCTATTCTGATAAATTCTCCAGCCAATCCAACTGGAAATGTAATAAGAAGAAAAATACTGGAAGAGTTAGCAGATATCGCAATACAATACGATTTATACATATTTAGTGACGAAGCTTATGAAAGAATAATTTATGACAAAAAACACGTTTCAATAGCTTCGTTGAACGGAATGAGAAATAATACCGTATCCTTTTTCACTTTTTCCAAGACCTTCGCAATGTGTGGTTATCGTTTAGGCTATTGCGTTGCTCCAAGGAAACTAATAGAAGCCATGACAAAAACACACGTATACACAACAATATGCGCTCCCACAATTTCTCAAATGGTAGGAATAAAAGCGCTTTCAATTAAAAAATCTTATATAGACAGAATGATAAAAGAATACAACAGAAGAAGAAAGTTGATTGTTAAAAGATTAAATGAGATTGGTCTAAGAACAATAATGCCTGAGGGAGCATTTTACACATTTTCAAATATAAAAAATATTTCCAACAACAGCATGAAATTTTCGAAAGATTTATTAGATAAAGCAAAAATAGCAGTAGTTCCAGGAATAGAGTTTGGATATGGAGGAGAAGGCTATATTCGTTGTTCATATGCTACTGATTACAAATTAATAGAGAAAGCAATGAATAAACTTGAAAAATTTTTGATTAAAAAGAGGTAATATGATTGAAATAAGACTTCACGGAAGAGGTGGACAAGGAGTAAAGAAATCAGCACAAATTCTAGCAAGAGCTGCTTATCTTGCAGGTTATAAAACTCAAGATTTCGCACTATATGGTGCAGAAAGAAGGGGGGCCCCAGTAATAAGTTTTGTAAGAATAGATAAAAAAGCTGTAAACACTAGGGGCTATATCTTTGAACCAGATTACATAATAATTTTAGATGAAACGATTTCAAAAAATACAACACTAAAAGGAAGAAAAAGCAGTACAAAAATTATTGTTAATACCCACAATCCAGTTAAACACGAGTGCGTAGTTGATGCAACAAAAATTTCTTTAGAAGAAGTAGGAACCCCCCTAGGAGCAAATGTTGCTCTACTAGGAGCACTAGTCCACGTTTTAAAAGAAATACCTTTTGAAAAATTAGAAGAAGCAATAAGAATAGAACTGGGAAAATATAATAAAAGAGTAATAGATAAAAACATCGAAGCAGCTAAAAAATGCTATAATGTGGTGAGGTGTTATTAATGTTAGTTGCTGAAAACAAGTTAAAAAATCAAGGTACCAAAGGAATCCCTTATTCTGTTTCAACAAAAGAAGTTCCTTCTAAAGGAAGCTGGAGAATATTCAAACCAGTAATTAACTATAAGAAATGCATAAAATGTATGACCTGTTGGGTTTATTGCCCAGATTCTGCTTATTCGGTTAATAAAAAGGGTTATCCTGTTTGCGACTATAGAATATGCAAGGGGTGCGGGATATGCGTAAATTTATGTCCTGTAAAATGTATAAAAAGAGAAAGAGATCTTCATAGGGGGAAAAAGAAGTAATATGAAGACAGAAATACTAGATGGAAACGGAGCAGCTGCAGTAGCCACAAAACTAGCAAGAGTGAAATCTGTGCCCTGCTTTCCGATAACCCCACAGACGGAAATAATAGAAACCCTAGCTAGATGGAAAGCAAATAAGGAAGTTGATTTAGAGTTTACTCAATTAGAAGGAGAACATTCTGCTCTAAGCGCAGCTCTCGGAAGCGAAATGACAGGTGCAAGAACATTTACAGCAACAAGCAGTCAAGGTCTTCTTTATATGCACGAAATTCTCCCAATAGTTTCCGGGACAAGAATGCCGATGGTGATGGTAAATGTCAGTAGAGGCTTATCAGCTCCAATTACCCTTTGGCCAGACCATAATGACTTTCTTTCGATGAGGGATTCTGGTTGGATAATGTTCAGTTGCGAAACGAATCAAGAAGTCTTAGACTCTGTAATAATGTCGTACAAGATAGCTGAAAATGAGAGGGTTTTACTTCCTGTGTTGGTAAACATGGATGGATTCATACATTCATATACAAGAACAGAAGTTGACGTCCCATCACAATCTTTAGTAGATAGATTTTTACCGAAATTAAAACTTAAAATAAAACTAGATGTAAACAACCCAAAAACCCTAGGAACTCCGGCGATGGAAGAACACATGTTCTTCAGAAGTCAAGTTCACAAAGCGCAGTTAGATTCTAAAAAAATAATTAAAAAAGTTCAAAAAGAATGGTCTATATTAACTGGAAGAAAGTATGATGTAATAGAAAAATACAAACTTAATGGAGCCAAGGCAGCAGTAGTAATGATGGGAGCTAATACGACGATAGCAAAATCCGTAATAGACAAATTAAGAAAAAAAGGAAAGAAAATAGGACTTTTAAGAATAAGATTATTAAGGCCATTTCCAGAAAAGGAGGTTAAGAATGCTTTATCCGAAATAAAAAGAATAGCTTTCCTAGATCAAAATATAAGTCCTGGACAAGCAGGGATTCTATTTACCGAAACGAGAGGGATTTTTGATAAAAAGGTAATCTCTAATTACATAATAAGCTTGGGAGGGAAACCAATATCCGAAAAAGAATTCATCAAAGTATTTAATGAAGTATTAAAATCAAACAAAGGTCAAAGAAAATGGTTACTATGAACATAAAAGAAGAATCCAAAAAACCTCATCTATTAACGGGAGGTCATTTTGCTTGTGCCGGATGCGGCGCAACGATAGGAATAAGACTTTCTTTAATAGCTCTTGGAAACAAAACAATAATGATCAATCCTGCAGGTTGTATGACTCTAACAGCAACATATCCCTTTACTCCTTACAAAATTCCATGGGTACATAATGCAATAGAAAATGCTGCAGCAACAGGAGCGGGGATTTTAATGGGATTAAGAGCACAAGGAAAAGATAAAGGAATTAACATCATCTGCTATGCTGGAGACGGTGCTACTTACGACATCGGATTACAGTCTTTAAGTGGGGTAGCTAGCAGAAAGGAGAAGATAATTTTTGTTTGTTATAACAACTGTAATTACGCAAATACCGGTCACCAAAGAACAAGTGCAACTCAACTCTATGCAAGAACAAATACGACTCCCGTTGGAAAATTCAATAAAAAGGGAAATATACTTGCGAGAAAAAATATGGCAAAAATAATGGCCATGCATAACATCCCTTATTCTGCTACAGCATCTGTTAGTCACCCTTTTGATTACATCAACAAATTAAAAAAAGCATCAAAAGTACAAGGTCCTTCTTTTATAGATCTTTTAAGCCCATGTGAACCGGGATGGATAGTCGATTCAGATAAGACTGTAGAGGCTGCAAAGAAAATGGTTGAAGCAGGTATGTGGCCTTTATACGAAATAGAAAATAAAAAGGTAACAATAAATCTTGAACCACCAACTATTCCTGTAGGAGAAGCAATTAAAATTCAAGGAAGATTTAAACACTTAACAAAAAATGAAATAAATGAAATACAAACAATAGTTAATAAAGAATGGTCCATGATTAAACAAGGAAAATTCTGGGAATCAGAAGAATATTAATTAAAACAAGTCTTCGGAGGATTCTTCAACAAGAGTTCTAAAAGTTTTATTGTATTCTCTATATCTTTTCTACTAGCGATCCCAACCGTAGTATGCATATTTCTTATAGCAACTCCGACAGAGGTAGTTGGAACTCCTCCCTTAGACAAAGAAATACTTAATGCATCTGTAGTACCACCATCACTAACATCTAATTGATAGGGTATATTTTTTTTCTTAGCAATCATCTTTAACCAATCATTAATACATCTGTTAGAGATCATATCGGAGTCTTTAACCGTAATACAAGGACCATGTCCAATGGCTTTGCTATAATGCTCTTCAAAATCATTTGATCTAGTAACATCAATAGCTATTGCCCAGTCAGGACTTATTTCATAAGCAGATGTTTTAGCTCCATAAAGTCCCAACTCTTCTTGAGTTGTAAATACATAATAAACATCTTGTTTAACATTCCTTAACCTTTTCGCTAATTCTAAAAGAATATAACAACCTATTCTATCGTCCAAAGCCTTCCCAGATATAATGTCTTTATGGCCTAGAAAAATTAAATCCTGTTCTAAGGACAGATAGGTACCAATTTCAATACCAAGATGTTCTACTTCTTTTTTTGTTAAACCCGTATCCACTCTTAGATCATCCATGTTTGGTAAGTCTTTTAATTCTCTATCATTAGTCATCTCTTTAGTCGTGATAATGCCATTTATTCTTCCTTTCTTAGTATCCAAAGTTACAACCTGTCCAACCAAAAATGCCGGTTCTATTCCACCTATAGCAGACAAAAAGAATTTTCCGGTAGTATCTACCCCCTTAACTATTAATCCAATCTCATCCATGTGAGCAGCTAACATAACTCTTGGAACTTTTCCTTTTTTATGAGCAATAAGATTCCCTAGATCATCTACACGAACCTCGCTAACATAAGGCTTTATGTGCCTAGATATTAATTTTCTTACCCTATCTTCTCTACCACTTACTCCATGAATATCAATTAACTTTCTTAATAACTTCACTTTGAAACCTCTTTTATCGAATCTTCAATTATATTAAGGCCTTTATTGGCCTGTTTTTTGTTGATTATTAAAGGAGGACATATTCTTATTGTACTCTTTCCCGCAGGCAACAAAACTAACCCTCTTCTTAATGTTTCCTTTAATACTTTTTCTCTCTCCTTAATGCCATATTTTTTCCCCTTTTTATTCTTTACTAATTCCATCCCTATCATCAGTCCAATGCCCCTCACATCTCCAACTATCTCATAATCTTCTTTAATCTTATTCAATCTCTTTAACATGTAATCTCCAATTTTTTTAGCATTATCACCAAGTTTTTTCTTTTTCAATAATTCTAATGTAGCTAATCCAGAAGCACATGAAGCTAAATTTCCCCCAAAAGTATTAGCATGAGAACCAGGAGGCCAATCCATTATTTTTTTATTAGCAATGGTAGCTCCCAGAGGCATTCCCCCGCCTATAGCTTTACTTAAGATGACTACATCAGGTTTTACATTAAAATTTTCAATTGCTAAAAACTTACCTGTTCTATAACACCCGGCCTGAACTTCATCATCACACAATAAGACATTATATCTATTACAAAGTTCTCTAACACCTTTCACAAATTCTTTTGGCGGTACAATATAACCACCTTCACCTTGTATGGGTTCTATAAAGACCGCAGCTAAATCTTTTTTTAATTTTCTCATAGTTTTCTCAAGAATTTTTAAACATTTATTTGAACAATCTTCTCCTTGCCTATAGGGATAAGCATAAGGAACGTGCTTTACCGGTAAGAAAGGATAAAATCTATCTTTATGTACTAACTTGGACATTGTTAAAGATAAGCTTCCCATGGTTCTTCCATGGAAAGAATTTTTAAAAGCAATACACCATTTTTTATTGGAATGCCATCTTGCCAATTTATAAGCAGCTTCAACAGCCTCAGTTCCGGAGTTGGATAAGAAAACGTTGTTAAGATGTCTAGGTAAAAATTTTAAAAGTTCTTCGGAAAATCTAACTGGTAACTCTGCATAAAAATCAGAAAAAGCACAATGGGTGGATTTTTTAACCTGGCTTATAATGCTTTTAGTAACTTCTTTATTACTATAGCCCACATTGATTACTGCTATACCGGCAGCGAAATCTAAATATTTTTTCCCATCTACATCATAAATATAACTATCTTTTGCTTTATCAAAAACAAGATTTAAGTCTCTAGTTAAAGATTTGGAGATGACCTTATGATCCCTCTTAATTATGTCTCTAGATTTCTTTCCAAGAAAATTCATTTTTCTTTCTTCTTTTTAGTTCTTTCTCTCCCCCCTTTTTTGTAAACCCTATATCTTCTTTTCATTTTCTTATCTTTCTTGCTCTTTCTCTTCCCATAAATTCCTTCATCACTCATCTTTTATCACCCCACTTTATTCCTTGTGCTTTTTGCAATCTTCCAGAATAATCAAAATAAATTGTTTTAACCTCGGAGAACTCATCTATTCCACATATTCCTGCCTCTCTACCATGTCCTGTTTCTTTAACACCTCCGAAAGGCAAATGAACTTCACTTCCTATTGTTGAAGAATTTACATAAGTTAATCCAGATTCTAATTTTTCTATTGCCCTAAAAGCGTTTTTCATTGAAGACGTATATATTGAATTACTCAAACCATATTTAACAGAATTGGCAACTTTTATTGCTTCATCTAAATTATTAACTTTAATTATAGATACAATCGGTCCAAATATCTCTTCCTGTGCTATCCTCATATTACTTTTTACACTAGTAAATATGATGGGTTCAAAGAAATACCCTTTTGATTTGATAACATTTCCTCCAAGAATTAATTTAGCACCTTCTCTTTTCCCTATAGCAACATATCTAGCACTTTTTTCAACAGCTTTTTTATTAACCAAGGGCCCCACGTTGGTATTCTTTTTTAATCCATTTCCAACCCTTAGTTTTCTTGCTCTTCTTACCAATTTTCTTTCTAATTTTTCTTTTATTTTCTTATGAACTATAACCCTTGAAGCAGCAGTGCATCTCTGACCTGTAGTTCCAAAAGCCCCCCATAATATTCCATCAACAGCTAAATCAACATCAGCATCATCCATAACTATTATCGCATTCTTTCCTCCAAGTTCTAATCCTAACTTCTTAAGTCCAGCATTTTCCGTAATAATTTTACCTGTTTCTACAGATCCGGTAAAAGAAATTGCTCTAATATCATTGTGTTTTATTAGAGGTATTCCAACATCCTTCCCACTCCCGGTAACTAAGTTAACTACACCTTTTGGAATGCTCGCTTCTACAAGAATCTCAATTAATTTTATCGCGCTTAAAGGACTATCTGAACTTGGTTTTATTACTATTGTATTTCCACATATCAATGCAGGAGCAATTTTCCAAGAAGGAATAGCAATAGGAAAATTCCAAGGGGTAATTAATCCAACAACCCCCAGAGGGATTCTTATTGTTGCAGCAAACTTATCTTTTAATTCAGAAGGGGTAGTATGCCCAAACAATCTTCTTCCTTCTCCTGCCATGTATTCGAAAACATCAATGGCCTCTTGTACATCACCCAAAGTTTCTTGAAGTACCTTTCCCATCTCCATAGTCATTAGTTTAGCAAGTTTTTCTTTATCCCTTTTCAATAATCTTGCAACTTCTAGAAGAAAAGCTGCCCTTTTGGGTGCAGGAATACTGCTCCAATTCTCATAAGCTTGTTTAGCAGCCTGTACAGCTTTTTCTACATCTTCATTGTTTGAAGATTGAAATTTGCCCAAGGGCATTAATGTAGCAGGATCATAACTAACAAAACTTTTCCCAGATTTAGAACTAATCCATTTCCCATCCACGAAGTTTTTATAAGTTTTCATCTTTCCTCTTTTTTAAATTCATTTTATGTTTTAAATATCTTATGCTCAACTTTTCTTTAAAAGTTTCAATAATATAGACTTTTGTACATGTTCTCTATTTTCTGCTTGTCTCAAAACTATGCTTCTTGAACCATCTATTATTTCAGCAGTTACCTCTTCACCCCTTTTAGCAGGAAGACAATGCATAAAATAAGCTTTATTATTGAAATTTTTTTCATTTACCTGGAATTGCTTTAATACTCTCATTCTCTTAGGAATCTGACTTTCTTTTATATGATAAGATCTCCAACTATCTGTATAAATAATATCAGCATTTTTAACAGCCTCTCTTACAGAAACTATCTTTACTTTAGTTTCCTTCAACATATCATTATCAGGCATAAATTCTTTTTGCTTAGGACAAGCTATTTGCATATCAATCCCAAGTTTACTACATCCATACATCAACGAATGGGTAACATTATTATTAGCATCACCTAGATAGGCTAATTTTATATTAAAATCTCTAAATCTTTCTTTAATAGTTAATAAATCTCCTAAAATTTGACAAGGATGAAACTTATTAGTCAAACCGTTAATTACCGGGACACGAGAATATTCAGCAAATTTTTCTATATCTTCATGTTCAAACAACCTAGCCATAATAATATCAACATATAAACTAGAAACAGCAGCACCATCTTCTATACTCTCTTTCTTGCCTAAGGGACTATTAGCAATATCATAGAAAATAGCATGCCCTCCAAGTTTTAACATGGCCGTTTCAAAACTTAATCTGGTTCTCAAACTAGGTTTTGCAAATAACATTAGAAGTACATTCCCTCCCAACCGATTTTTATACTTATCAGGACTCTTCTTTATTTTACTAGCTAAGTTTATAATATTAATAATCTCACTTTTGGTATAGTCACCCAAAGTTAAAAGATGTTTCATTTTATTTTAAAACTCCTAAGAATTTTTTTCAAATCTAGTTTTCCGACCTCCTGTAATTCATAGTCTACCGTAACTATTGGTTTGTTTATTTTTATTAACTTATTCAAATCAACCGGAGTACCATCTATAATTACATCACAATCTACTCTATCGATAGTGCTTTCTAATTCTTTAATCTGTTTTTTACCATATCCCATGGCCGGCAATATCTTTTTAAGATGTGCATATTCTCTGTAAACTTTCTTTATAGAACCTCTAGCATATTTCTCAGCATCTACAATATTTTTTGCCTTGTATCTCTTAGCAGCAACGGTTCCAGCACCAAACTTCATACCACCATGAGTCAAAGTGGGACCGTCTTCAACAACCAACACCCTTTTGTTCTTAATTAATTTGGGATTATCAATAATTAATCTAGACCTAGCAAGTATAACTTTTGCTTTGGGATTGGTATATTTAATATTATTCTTAATCTTTTCAATGTTCTCCTTTTTGGCACTATCAATCTTATTAATAACAATTACATCAGCCATTCTAAAGTTGGCTTCACCAGGATGGTATCTCAATTCATCTCCTGCTCTATGAGGATCAACAACAACAATGTGTAAATCGGGATAATAAAAAGGCAAATCATTATTCCCGCCGTCCCAGATTATTACATCTGCTTCTCTTTCAGCCTTTTTAAGAATTTCTTTATAATCGACCCCAGCATAAACAATAATACCTTCTTTTATCCAAGGTTCATACTCCTCTCTTTCTTCTATCGTTACATCACTTTTTCTTAAATCCGCATAATCCTCAAATCGCTGAACTTTTTGTTTAATTAAATCACCATAAGGCATTGGATGTCTAATTGCAACTACCCTGTATCCAAAATCTTTAAGAATTCTCCCAATTTTCCTAGAAGTTTGACTTTTTCCAGAACCCGTCCTTACTGCACCTACCGATATTATAGATTTTTTACTTTTAATCATAGTCGATTTCGGACCCAATAACACAAAATCTGCTCCATTGGCAATAACAATGGAAGCTAGATGCATTACATATTCATGACTGACATCTGAGTAAGAAAAAATAACCTCATCAACGCCAAATTTCTTTATTAATTTTGGCAATTCCTTTTCAGAGTAAAAAGGAATATCTTTCTTATAACTCTCTCCTGCCAATTTATTTGGAAATTTCCTTTTAGTTATCCCGGGTATTTGTGTCTGTGTAAAGGCTACAACCTTATACCTACTATCATTTTTATATCTAGACAAGAAGTTATGAAAATCCCTCCCAGCTGCTCCGAGAATTATTACTTTTTTTATTTTAACACCTCTTTAATTTCTTATTATAGTACCGGCTTCTCCTTTTATAGCTTTTTCTAATAGCTTAGGAGTAGTTATAATCACCTTCTTCCCACCATTTTCTAGAAATTTTATGGTTGCTTCAACTTTCGGTCCCATGCTACCTTCTGGGAAATGTCCTTCTTTGTAATATTTCTTTAAGTCCTTAGTCTTGATTTTTTTTAGAGGAATCTGACTTCTCTTTCCATAATTAAGGTAGACATTATCGACACCCGTTAAGATAAACAAATACTCCGCTTTAACATCTCTAGCTAAAACGTAACTTGCTAAATCTTTATCTATAACAGCCTCAACACCATGTAAAACATTATTCTTTTTATAAACAGGGATTCCGCCCCCACCAGCTGCGATTACTATATTATTTTTCAATAAGCCTTTAATTACATTATTTTCAACAATTTTTAAGGGTTTTGGACTGGGAACAACCCTCCTGTAACCTCTATTGGAGTCTTTTTTAATCTTCAACCCTTTTTCCCTTAAGAGATTGGCTTGTTTTTCATCATAAAAAGGTCCTATAAACTTGGTAGGATTTTTAAAACTCTTATCCCTTTTATCAATTAAAACTTGTGTTAGTAATGTGACAACAGGTTTTCTAATATTCTTTTTTGCAAGTATGTTTCTTAATGTTTGCTGAATCAAATAACCCATCTCGCCTTCAGATTCCGCAACACAAATCTCTAAAGGTAAAGAATAAGCCTTTCCAAGAGCCTCTTCAACTCTGATCAAGATATTTCCGACCTGTGGTCCATTACCATGAGTTAGAACCACCCTATAATTTCTTATACAGCCCGTGATATAATTTAATGCTTTCTGCGTATTAAAAAACTGCTTAGAGATATTTGGTTTATCTCCTTTTTTAAGTATAGCATTGCCACCCAATGCAACAACTATAGTCTTCATAATTAAATATCCAAACCCAGGCTTATTAATGTTTTCTATTATCAAAAACTATAAGTAGTCTTCTAATCCTTCTCTCTTACCTCTTCTTTTAAGTTTATTCAATGCAGCATCCCTTATCTGTCTTACCCTTTCCCTAGTGACCCCCAAGATTTTTCCAATATCCTCTAAAACCATTGGTTCTTCTCCATCAAAACCATAATAGAGTTTCAGTACTCTTGCCTCTCTTTCATCTAAATTTTCAATCATACCCGATAACTTATCACGCAACCCATCATAAAACTCAGATTCATAATCCGAATTCTCTGAAACAACACGTTCGTATCTCCGAGTCCCATCCCCTCCATCCTCCTCACTTCTTCCCACAATGCTGTCTAGGTTGATGGGGGGGATGAAAGATACCAGAAGATCCTTTAAGACATCTTCGCGGATATTTAGTTCTTTAGAAATACTTTTAATATCTACATTTCCACAATTCTCTTGTAAATTTCTTTCAAGCCTCCTATAGAATTTGATCATGTCACCTCCCCTATTCATGGGGATTCTACAGACATGTGTTTGTTCTGTTAGTGCTTGCAAAATACTCTGACGTATCCACCAGGTCGCGTAAGTTATAAATCTGACACGATAGCTTGAATCAAATTTGTGAGCAGCCCTAACCAGACCAACAACGCCTTCAGCTACCAAATCTTTTAAAGACAACCCCCTGTTTCTGTATTTTTTAGCTACACTAACAGCAAATCTTAGATTATTATTAATCAATCTTTCACACGCTTTGGAATTTCCTCTTTCTGCCTCAAGAATCGTCTTTCTTTCTTCTTCACGACTAAGAGGGGGTATGCATCCATCTCTCTAAAGTACATATCTAGAGAGTCATTAAAATCCAAATAATCTTTTGCATCATATTTTACCATAAAAACGCGAAATCGAACTATAATAAATACTTTTCCATAAAATATTTAAGGATATAATCCTAAATTTGATATATGGATTACTATAATGAAGATATAAAGGAAATATTCAAAGAAAAAAATAGTTCTGAAAAAGGCATTAGCTCTTCAGAAGCTAAAAAACGTCTTTTAAAGTTTGGAGAAAATAAACTAAAGGTTGTAAGAAGATTCACAACCCTAAAAATACTTTTCAGACAATTTCATGATCCTCTTATATATATTTTAATAGCCGCAGTAGTCATTTCTTTTTTAGTAAAGAAAGTACTTGACGCATATGTTATAATAACCATATTAGTATTAAATGCAACATTTGGTTTCATTCAAGAGTTCAAAGCAGAAAAATCTGTAGCATTATTAAGAAAACTTACGGAGTTAAAAACTAAAGTAATAAGAGATGGAAAAATGAAGCAAATTCTTTCTACAGAATTAGTTCCAGGAGATATAATCATTTTAGAGTCCGGAGATAAAGTTCCAGCAGACATAAGATTAGTAGAATCATCAGAGATATTGGTGGATGAATCATCTCTAACCGGAGAATCAACACCAGTTAAAAAAACAATAGATACTCTGAAAGGGAAATTAGAATTGGCAGACCAAACCAATATGCTCTTTTCAGGAACACTGATAACAAGGGGAACAGGGAAGGGGATTGTACTTGAAACAGGAATGAATACCCAGCTTGGCAAGATTGCTACCCTTGTACAGACGGTAAGGGATATAGAGACGCCTTTGCAAAAAAGGATAAAACAAGTTGGAAAATTATTAGCATTGCTTGCAATCCTAGTATGTTCCTCTATATTCTTTATAGGAATATTAAGAAATGTAGAGATTGTTCAGATGTTAATTACTGCTATAGCACTAGCAGTTGCAGTTGTTCCTGAAGGGTTGCCTGCCGTGGTAACAATCTCTCTAGCATTATCTGTTAAAAAATTAGTGAAGAAGAATGCTTTGATAAAACAATTGAGAGCAGTAGAAACCCTTGGAAGCATAACTGTCATAGGTTCCGATAAAACAGGGACTTTAACAAAAAACGAGATGACTGTTAAAAAATTATTTGTCAACAATATGTTAATCGATGTAACCGGTTCTGGATATAACGATAGGGGTGATTTTCTTTATCAGAATAAAAAGATATCTTCATTAAAATTTAAAAAATTATTAGAGATATGCACTACATGCAACAACGCAACAGAAGATCTGGGAGATCCGACTGAAAGAGCTTTATTATTTGCTGCACAAAAAGGTAAGGTTAAGAGATTACATAGACAAGGAGAAATCCCTTTTGACTCCGATAAGAAATACATGGCTACCCTTCATGATGGTTTTTCTTATTATAAGGGTGCCCCTGAAGTTGTTCTTAAGATGTCTACACACCTAGATGTAGATGGCAGAGTAATATTATTAACAAGAAAAGAAAGAGAAAAAATTCTAAAAATAAACGAAGATATGGCTAAGAATGCTCTAAGAGTTCTAGCAATGGCTTATAAAAAAGATCGTAAATTCGTATTCGTGGGCTTAACGGGGATGATAGATCCACCAAGACCAGAGGTTAAAGATTCTATACAAAAATGCAAAGTAGCTGGAATAAGACCCATAATGATCACGGGAGATCACCCACTTACTGCGAAGGCAATTGCAAACCAGATAGGTATCTTCGGGGAAACACTAACAGGTTTACAATTAGATAAGCTTACAGAAAAACAAATTAGGAAAGCTGTAAAAAAATATTATATCTTCGCAAGAACTACTTCAGAACACAAATTAAGAATACTCACAGCATTACAAAAGAACAAACAGATCGTTGCAATGACCGGAGATGGAGTTAATGACGCCCCCGCTGTAAAAAAGGCTGACGTTGGGGTATCAATGTCTATCAAAGGAACGGATGTGACAAGGGACGCTTCTGACATGGTATTGATTGATGATAATTTCTCTTCAATAGTCTCAGCAATAGAACATGGAAGGGTCGTATATGACAACATTAAGAAATTCGTTAAATTCTTACTAGGAACAAATATCAGCGAGGTAATTATAATTCTTTTTGCCTTGATTGTAAGTATGCCCCTGCCGATTTTGGCTTTACAAATACTGTGGTTAAACCTCATTACCGACAGTCTACCTGCTCTAGCTCTGGGAACGAGTCTGCCTGAAGACGAGGTAATGAAAAGAAAACCAAGAGATCCTAAAGAAAGTTTTTTCAAAAACATAAAAAGTTTTATAATGGTGGCTGGAATACTAGGAGCAGTAGTTACCTTAATTATATTTTCTTTAAACATAGAGAATCTGGAAAAAGCAAGAACCTTGGCCCTAACTACTTTAGTCCTCTATGAATTATTTATAGCATTCTCCTGCTCCTCTAATAAACCATTTCACAAACTATTCTCAAATAAATGGCTCAACCTTGCTATAGTATCTTCTATAATTTTACAGTTAGTAATAATTTACTCTCCATTAAATTCAGCATTTCGCCTGGTTCCACTTACATTGAGCGAATGGATTCCAGTGATATCCATTTCCTTAATAGGATTTTTTTCCATAGAAATAAAGAAAATAATTGAACAATATAAAGGACAATCATCTGTTTGAGTAATAATCAACCATCTTTTTAATAGCAGATATAGCACTTTCAGGAAAACTAAAACAGGCAACTCCATTTTCTTCCAAAGTCTTTTTTAGAACTTCCGTAAATTCCCCGCCAGTGGAAACAACAATTATAGGCTTTTTCTTCAAATCCTTGAACTCAGTTATAACATCAACTATATCTGTTGTTATCAATGGTGTCTGATACAACAATATAACAAGTAAGATATCCACATTATCTTCATTTAGACAAGCATTTATGGCTACCTTATATCTCTCTGTTGTAGCATCTCCTACGAGATCCATAGGATTGCCAACCGTTACTATCGAAGGGAACCTCTTTTTCAGATTTTTCTCGGTTTCTTTACTTAATGTAGACATATCCAATTTATTTTTTAATATAGCATCCGTACTTAATATCCCATAACCACCTCCATTGGTAATTATGTGTATTTTCCTACCTTCTGGCTTTATGGATTTCTCAAGTAATCTAGCTACGTTAAACATTTCTTCTAAGGAATCTACCGGTATTACGTTAGCTTGCTTAAACGCTGCTAAATAGATCTCCGCATCTCCTGCTAAAGCTCCAGTGTGAGATAAAGCAGCCTTTGCTCCAGCATTAGTGACCCCAGCTTTTATCACAATTATTGGTTTTTTCTTAGAAACCTTACTAGCAATATCTAGAAACTTCCTACCGTTTCTTATTCCTTCAACATACAGACATATAACATCAGTATTATCGTCTTTTCCTAGATAATCTAGGAGTTCATATTCTTCCATATTTGTAGCATTCCCATAACTAATAAATTTGGAAAAACCATATCCTTCCTTTGCTGCCAAGTCCAATATAGCGGATCCAACAGCTCCACTCTGACATACAAAGGAAATTCCCCCTTCTTCAGGCCTTTTAAGTCTATGTCTTGATAAGAATAAGGTATCTATCTCGCTTTTAGCATCAAAAACTCCTAAGCAGTTAGCACCAATACATTTTATCTTGTATCTATTAAGTGATCTTTTTAATTTTTCTTCCAAATCCAAATTTCCTATCTCTCTAAAACCAGAACTTATTATTATTACATTTTTTATTTTCTTCTTCCCACAACCCCTAACAACATCAATGACGAATTTAGCAGGCACTGCTATAACTGCAAGATCAACATCTTCTTTTATCTTGTTAACAGAACGATAAGCCTTTTCCCCCATTATCTTATTTAAATTAGGATTAACGGCAAACACTTTTCCTTCAAAATCTCCATCAATAAAATTCCTATATATTATGTGGCCCACCTTGTTCGGATTTTCAGAAACTCCAATTACGGCTACACTTTTTGCATTAAAGAATTTATTCAATCCCATCTTTTTATCTATAATCAAATCTCTCCTTATTTAAATATTTTTGTTTAATATTAGCAAAGTATAAATATACCCAATTCTAGATTAATATATGAAAGCATACACTGAACAAAAGGCAGAGAGTTTTCTAAATAAATCCTTACCAATAGCTAAAAGCAAAATAACAAAGAATCTAAAACAAGCAACCGAATTTTCTAGAAAAATAAAATTTCCATTAGTAATTAAATTAAGTTCTGATAAACTTCTTCACAAATCAGATATTGGAGCAGTAAAGATTGTAAATTGTTCTGAAGACCTTGGAAAAGAGTATAACCACCTGTTAAAAATAGCTAAAGACCATAAAATAAGATTAAAAGGAATTCTAGTTCAGGAATACATAGAAGGTCATCAAGCAATAGTGGGAGCTAAAAGAGACCCAACATTCGGACCAGTAGTAATTTTTGGAATTGGAGGGATATACACAGAGTTATTAAAGGATACTAGCATCAGAATATGTCCGATAAAGAAGCAGGACGCCCTTTCTATGATAAATGAAACTAAATTCTCAAAAATACTTCAAGGTTATAGGGGAGAAAAAGCAGATATAGATGCAGTAGCAGAAATTATACTTAAAGTTTCCAGAATAATGACAAGAAATAAGAAGATACAAGAGATAGATATAAATCCCTTGGTAATAGGTTCAAAGTGTAAAATTGTAGACGCAAGAATTATCTTTTCCTAATACGCTTCTTTGCTATTTCTAATCCAGCTTTCCTAGGAGACACATCTTTCTTCTTTGATTCTTCTAAAACTATTTTTGTGTTCTTTTTAATCTTCTTCTCCACAAGATCAAACATATATTTTTCGCCCTTCCCCATATATTCTACGTAAGAGGATATTACACCACCGGCATTGGCTATAAAATCGGGAACAATTAAAATCCCCCTCCCATGTAATTTATCCTCCACTTCGGGGGTGATAGGAATGTTAGCCCCTTCCGATATCAACCTAGCCTTTATCTTATTGTAGTTTTTATTGTTAATAGAATTTGGTATTGCTGCAGGAACTATTATGTCTACTGGCAATTCAAATATTTTCTCTACCGAAAAATCTTTTCCAGGTTTGTAATTAATTACACTCCCAGTTTTTTCTTTAGTTTTAATTAACTTATTATAATCAAGACCATCTTTATTATAAACCGTACCTTTAGAATCAGATACAGCTACGATCTTAGCACCATCTTTTTCTAAAAATTTAGCTGCAAATGTGCCAACGTTGCCAAAACCCTCTATGGCAACACCACTACCTTTTATTTCTAAATCAATATGTTTAGCTCCAACTAGAGTGGCATGGTAAACTCCGAAGCCGGTACTTCCTAATTCGTGAGGAAGCCCTTTAAGTTTCCTGGACTTTCCTGTAGCAGATTTCATATTACCATTTTCCCTCACAAAAATATCAATTTCTCTTTCACCCATATTCATATCTGGAGCGGCTACGTATTTACTCGGGGATATCTCCTTTATTGCTCTAGAAAAAGCTTTTATTATATTATCCTTTTGTAACCTGCTAATCTTTTTATCATCTGCTATTATTCCAGATTTTGCCCCACCAAAAGGCAATTCAGCTATAGCACATTTCCAAGTCATAGCCCTCGCTAGTTTAGAAACTTCTTCTTTATTAACGGAAGGAGTCATTCTTATTCCCCCCTTGCCAGGACCTCTAGAAGTATTATCTAAAACTACGAATCCATGCATGCCTGTTTTGTAATCATAAACCTCGATTATCTTTTCAGGACCGAACTCATCAAATTCAACCATCTTTTATTTTTAGCTCTTTTTTAATAGCTTCTTTATCAAAGCCTATGATTATTTTTCCATCAATATCTATTACCGGAACTCCAGTTTGACCACTCTTTCTAACCATCTCTTCAGCAGCTTTTTGATTTTCTGCTACATTTATATCTTGGAAATCTATTTCATTCTCTTTCAAGAATTCCTTAACCATCTCACAATAAGGACACGTGGGTGTAGAATAAACAACTACTTTCATTATTGTCGAAAGGAAACTCTTACAGGTTTTAACCTGTAGAGGAATTTCG
>CAYVLZ010000008.1:0-22615 GCA_964452525.1 Candidatus Woesearchaeota archaeon | reverse complement strand
TCATTTATCAAATTAATCTTATTTTATTTTAATGTTCATGGAATTTTTTCAATTTCACCAAAATTATTGAATCCATTAGTTAGTCAGATAACCTTAATTCTATTTATGTATTTTAGTACAATGGCAATTTTTTATTTGCTATATAGTGTTATGTATAAAAAGTGGAATTATGAAAATAAGATTTACTTGTTCCATGTAATAGCTGTCGTTTTAGCAGTATTTAGTGTTATTTCAAGAAATCCTTTTTCATACTTGGGATTAAATATCTTATTACTGGTTTTTGTTCTTGCTGTAGTATATATTTCCTATAAAAATTCTAAGAAGAAAACCAAAGGACACAATCTTTATGCAATTTATGTATGGTTATTGTTCTTTTGGATATTAAATATAATTGATATTCTTATCCCTACTTTTTTTCAGAACTTTCAGTTAATTGTATTTCTAGCATCTTCTGGAATCTTTTTTTTGATGTTGTATAAGGTTTTGAAAAAGGCAGGTTTAAATTAAAACAATGAAAATTAAAAATTTCAAGCATTTAAATTCCCAAGAAATCTGGGAGGAAATTTAAATATGGCAAAAAGAGGCAGATTAGAAATAATTAAAGATATTTTATCTATTATTCAATCAAATCAAAATTCTATAAAGATAACTCCCTTAATAAGAAAATCAAATCTCTCTTCATCAAATTTTTATGAATATCACTCAGAATTATTGAAAAAAAAATTTATTAAGGAAATAGCTCATTCAAATAATAAATCTATTTCACTCACAGACAAAGGTCTAAAATTTTTAGAGAAATATAGAACAATTATTAATTTTATTGATGAATTTGAATTATAATATTTCAAATTTATTTTTATTGTAATTTTTTAGCAAAAAGACGGAAATCCCCATTTTCTTTTTTTTAGAAAAAGAAAAAAGAAACAAAAAAAAGCGCGCGTCTCTCTAATACATTGCCCACCCAAAAAAATATTATTTCTAGATTACTAAAAACGGCATTCTCAAAAACTTTGATTTTTTGCCTTCGGCATCGTTGCACTACATATAGGGGGCTGCCTCGCCTTTTAAGGCGAGGTGTTAGAAATCTTTTTCTTCCAAAGAGTATTGCGAGGTATAATGTTAATACACCCATTATAAGAAAACTGATATCTAGGGGAAGGAATCTGGATATGAGAATCGTAATTCCTGCTATTATCATTACTATACTTATTAGATAAAAAAACAATTCTAGAAAAGATAAAAATATTTTTCTTTTTATTTTTTCTATGGTTGTCATTATTATCCTTTCTATAGAATTAGTTGTGTCTATCATGCTTCTTTTTAGAGTTTCTTCTAAATCTTTTAAAATTCCTTCTAGTAATTTGTTCAATATTTTCACTTTCTTTTATTCAATAATGCTATTACAGCACCTACTGCAACACCTATACCGAATGATAATGCTACAGATTTTAATGGATGCTCTGCGACTTTATTCTCAAAGTTTTGCTCCATTTCTGCTATCTGATTTTTCATTCTATCTAAACGATCTCTTATTACTTCTTTGTTTACTATGTTTTCTTCTTTTTTAGCCATTTTTCACCCCCTATAGTATTTATCTTAAATTTCTTGATTTCTATGAGAAGAATCTATATTAAAAAAGCTGAATTAGTATATATAACTTTGTTGTATTATTATAATTACTAATGTAAATAATCCTGAAGGAAATTAATAATTAATCATTATTTCAATATCTTTTCCGAATAATGATTTTAGGTCTTCGAATATCTTTTCTTTTATGAAAGTCTTCTTAGGTACTGGATTCTTAATAGCTGCTTCTAGTTCTGAAAAAGTAGCTTTTCTTATATCCTTTAGACTTCCATTAACTATGTTTGCTTTTTGTATTTCTTTTTCTTTAGCATCTATGTCTGTTGTTATGAAAGCTTTATTATCCAATAGGAGAAGTTCTCCAGTTCTTTTACCGTATTTGAATCTTATGGTTGAGTTTTCTAATTCATAACGTTTCTTTCTTTGTAGGTGTTCAACAAGAATTCTTATTAGTGTGTTTACTTCTCTTCTCGTTTTTGCCAGTTCTGGTTTTGTTAGTTTTTTAGCTTTAAAGTCTCTTTTAGCTTTTTCTAGATTTTTGAAAGTTTCATATAGTTTAATTGGAAGATTGTTAGATTCACAATATTTTTTGAAGTTGGCAAAAGTTGGTTTTGCTTTTATCACATCTTTTATTATTTTAATACAGCTATTGTAGGTTTGTGAGAAATCTTCTTTTTCTCTTTTCTTTTCTATTTGTTGGAATAATCTTCTTAATCTTTTTAAGTAAGCTTCTACGTCTTTAACTTGTTTGTCTATTTCTATACCTTTTACTTCTTTTAGTTTTCCATGTTCGAATTCCTTAAATGTTTTTACAGCGTTGTCTAGAACATTTACATATTTTTTTTCAAGCATCTTTTCTTTTTTGACAAAAATTTCATCTAGGAGTTTAACTGTTTCTCTGTGTGTCGGGGGTGCCACACCATATAACATTAAAGCTGCTTGGCTTGGATTTAGAGCAGCGTAATAAAGATCTTCTCCTGCTATGCTTACTAGTTTTCTTTTTGCTCTTTTTATTAGTTCTTCTCCTATGTTCATGTGCATGTCAATAGCTTCTGGGCTTGGTCTTATCCTTCCCATTTGTAACAAGAGACGCCATGGCGTGAAAACTCCCCTGTCGTATAAAGGAACGCCGTCTCTTAGTAAAGTGAATATTACTGGATGAGCATCCTTTAGGGATTCCCAGAAATCTGTTAAAATATAAACTTGAACATGGAAGGATTTACCTTTAACTCCTGTAATGGCTTGTGCATCAAAGCCGAGTTTGATTATTATTGCTCTTAATTTATCTTTTAACTCTGCTCTTGTCATTCTTTTTACGTCTGTGTCATCTACTATTATGTAGGTGTCAAGATCATTAGATTTTTCTCCTCTGATCCAGGAGCCGCCGGCAACGTAACTTACTATGTATCTTTCGAATTTCTTTATAGTCATAGTTTTATGTACCTCAGCAATCTTTAATGCTGCTAAGAATTCTGAAGGATCATATAAATGAGCAGACATTGCTATTAATTGTAATAATTCGTATTTTGAGTCGAAGAAAGATTCTCTTAATTCTGAGAAAAGAGCTATTTCTAATACAATGTTTTTATCTATTGATTCTGCTTTTTTAATGATATCTTTAGAAATTCTATCTTTTAATCTTAAGTCCGGGATTTTTTCTGATTTTCTATCATCAATTAATACAAGGACATTGATTTTTTCCTTTTCCTTTTCTTTTGGAGGAAGTAAGGCTATTCCTAAGATATCTTTTTTGTTTTGTTTTAGAATATCCGACTTTAATTTGTCTAACTTTTTCTTTAGTTGCTTGAATTTAGCCTTAAGTTCTTCTGGCATTTCTTTAGGCGTTGCTTGATTTGGTTCCATAAATTTAATTGAAATGTAATAGTATTTAAGCTTTTTCTATAGAAATAAAAAAAAGAAAAAAATGTTTAAGGTTGATTGCTTGGTCTGTTTTTCTTCCAAAGCAAACTCATTGGTATTCCTTGTCTTGCTGTAGTGGCTTCAGCGTTTTTGAATTTCTTTCTTTCTAAATTACCAGCTTCAGTTCCTGTGCTGGAATCATCAGCTGTGTTTGTAAAGTCTTGCTCTGTGTCACCAGCTGTTTGCCAGTCACCCTTACCTCTGAAATTAGCAAAACCTTCACCCTTGGCTAGTAAGCCACCGGTTCCTCTTAACCATATTTGCATGTTTTCTCCTTTGATTACTGCACTACCTTGACCTCTGTAACATTTGTCCCATCTAAAGATCCATCCCCATGGGTCGAATCTTTTTTCTATGTCTCCAGACCATTCTATGTTGTCTATGTTCTTGAAACATATGTTACCTTTGGCATATACAATGTCTACTTCACCAGTACCTTCTAAGTAGATTTGTCCAGAGCCTTCAATTTTTAAGGCACCTTCTCCTTCTACTAGTTTAGCCTGTGCAGTCTGTGCAAAGGGTATTAACATAACTACCAATGCAATTAATATTGCTATTAAACCAGTTTTCTTCATTTTTCGACCTCCTTCGAAATTTTTCAATCAACATGATTGATATATTTAAGATAGAAGTTTTATTTATAAGCATACTTTCTTTATGATACTTTATGAAGCTTTATAATACAGAATTCAAAGGTTTAAAGCTTTATACTGCTATTTTAAGTCTTAACCCAGGTTATGTTTTTGTATTTGTATTGGGTTGCTATTAATATTACGTCTATTAACCACCAGATTCCTAGGCCCCCGAATGTTATTAGTTTTAATATGCCGAGGAAAATTTGCCCCATCATAAATCTATCTACTCCAAAACCTCCGAAGAATATTGAAAGTACTAAAGTTAAAACCCAATCAAGTTTTTTCTTTGCCATACGTTAGTTTTGGTTTATGGTTATTTAAATATTTCTATATTTCAAAAGTTTTTTAAATGTGTGAAGTAAGAGTTTAGATATGAAGAAGCTTATTTTGTTGTTTTTGATGTTATTTTTGATAAATAGTGTTAGCGCTGCAACTATTAGCGGGACAATATATGAATGGAATACTAGAAATCCTGTAGATGCCTATGTTGAAGTTAATTCTATTCCAGCACAGGGGATGTTGGCTGTTAATGGAGAATATAGTTTTGAGTTAGAGCCTGGAATTTATACTCTGAAGGTTACTGTTTTTAGGGATCTTGGTAATCTGGTTGTTGAAAGGGAAGTTGTAATTGAAAGAGAAGGGAATTTTAATCTAGATATAATTTTGTTTGAAGATCTGGTAGAAGAAGAGCAAGATTCTAATCTTATTATTATTTTAGCTGTTTTTATTGTTGCTGTTTTAATAATTTTATTTTATATTAGGAGAAGAAAGAAAAGAAAAGTTGAAAGCAAGGAAGATGCCTTGGAGAATGGTTTAGATAAAATAATGAAGATTATTAAGAAACATGGTGGAAGGGCAACACAGAAAGAGATTAGAAAAGAATTGCCTTTGTCAGAGGCTAAAGTCAGCTTGATGATTTCTGAATTGGAAGATAAAGGCGTAGTTAAGAGAATAAAGAAAGGTAGGGGAAATATTATTGTTTTGGTTAAAAAATAGTAAAATATTGTTTTGTCTCGAAACTAAATTTTAATTATCTTACTTCGAAGCTACTTCTTCAAAGACTTCATTGTACTTGGAAATGACTTGTTTCCAGTTAAGGTCTTTATAAAGCTCTCTTGCCAATTCTTTTCCTATAACAAAATTCGAGTTTTCTGCGTAAGCTAAAGCATTTTCAAAAGAAGACATGTCGTCAATTGAGAAAATTAGTTCGGAAAGTCCGTATTTTCTGTAAACTTCACTTGCTCCAGCTTTGTCAGATAATAATGTAGGGGTTCCACAGGCTAAAGATTCCACAGCGCCGTTACAGTATGTTTCAAAGAAGGAAGAGACAACTCCTGTTGAAATTTCGGATTCATAAAATCTTCTTAGATCTTCTTTAGACTTTGGAGCGTAATAGAAGACAGCTCCCTCGGTCATTTTTTCTAGTAAGTGTCTTCCTGTTGGTTTTGTAATCGCTGATGTGAGGTCGGTTATGATCTTAAGTTTTGCTTTTTTACTCATATTCTCGTTTAATGCTAAGAAAAATGGCAAATTCTTAACGTGTTGTATTCTTCCAATATAACCAAGAGTTAATTCCTTTGGAGCCGAACGATTAAATTTCCCTTGCACAAATTCTTCAGAGATGCCGTTCCATATTACATGACCATTAGTGATTGTTATTCCATGAGTTTCCTCTACTGCGTCATGGCAAATCTTTGAGGGAAATATGTAGGTAACATTGTCTAATGCTATGTTAGAAACAAAGATCTTTCCGATTTGACTTAAAATAAATCGGGTATCCCCAGTGTAATTTCCTATTTCTTTTTCTAGGATACCTGCGTATTCTTGTACAGTCCTATGTAAAATGTTTTCTCTCCTACAAGCTTTAAATAAAAAATAACTAGTCAACGAGGTTCCAGGTATTAAGACAATATCTGGGTCAACTCCTTTAATAGTATTCTGAAACTCATTAACAATCCTTTCAACCCCCGTATCAAATTCTGGGTGATTTTCTGCTTCTTTTAAGAGTTCGAAGATGGTCTTGTCATTAATAAGTTCAGAAGTATTAATTCCGTGGACTGTAAGGTTGTCATGTGAGAGATATTTTTTCTCTCTATTTAATTCTATGACGTGAATTTTATTTTGTGGGGAATATTTAACTTGTTCAACTTTCCTAGTGTGAATTCCTCCAAATCTTTCGTTTCCTGCGGAATTTGTAGTTAATATCTTCATGTTCCTGCCAAAAGTGGGTTCTTTATAAAACTTTCCTATTCTTATTTTAAGTGTTGTAATGATATATGGTTCTTACTTTATTCCTCTTTTTATTAAAATCAAAATCTTTAAAAATATATCCGTTATCTAGCATTTATGAATAAAGATAGAAGGATTAAGGATAAAAGAGTGAGAATTGATAATTCTTTCTTCTATAATGAAATTTTATTGAATTATAAAAATAGGAAAAATCTAACCTGGTGTCAGTTATCTAAAGAGTTAGAAAGGTTTTTAAGAGGTAATGAAATTAAAAATATAAGTTTACCATATCACGGGCCTGTGGTCTAGTGGCTATGAACCTTTTGGTTAGCAAACAACACCCTTACAAGGTGTAGGTCCCCGGTTCGAATCCGGGCAGGCCCATTCAAAAAATGACATAGATGTTAATTTCCAATATATTTTGAGAAAGTAGATTTAGCTTCTTTTTCATTATCCGCTTTTATTAAAATTTTATTTTTAAAAACTATAATGTTCTGGAATTGAAATGAATTTCCGAAATCTCTTATTCTATCTATTTTACTAAGATCGTTTTTTAATTTATTATAGTCAAAATTGGTTCTGAATAAGAAATTGTTGCTTCCACAGAATTTTATTATTTGGTTTTCTTTATTTAGATATGAGAATTTTTTATTACAAGCAGGACATTTTGGATCTTTCTTTACTTTTATTTTTGTTAATTCATTTTTCCAAATGTTGAAATGAAGTAAGTTTTTTTCATAATTTTTTCCTAATAAAATCTTAATAGCCTCATTTGTTTGTATGGAAGATATTAAAGTTGTGATTGTATTAAGAACACCGGAAGTTGAGCAGGTTTCTTGAGGTGGGATCTCTTTGAAAATACATCTAAAACAGGTTTTTCCTGGAACTATATTAAAAATATAGCCAGAATCTTTTATAGCAGAAGCGAATATCCACGGGATTTTTTTACTTATTGAAAGTTCGTTTATTAATAATCTTGTTTCTAAGTTATCTGTACAATCAAGAATTAAATTCTCTGCTAAATTTATATTAGTAGAGTCAAAATTGTCGAAATAAGCTTCTATTTTTACTTCCTTATTTATTTTTTTCAGATTTTCTTTGGCTGTAGTCGCTTTTTGCTTTCCTATATCTTCTTCTGTGTAAAGTGTTTGTCTATGTAAGTTTTTTAATTCTACATAATCTCGATCTATTAAGATTAATTTTCCTATTCCTGCTCTCGTTAATAATTCAGATGTTATTGAACCGAGGGCACCCAAACCAATGATTGTAATAGTAGATTTCTTAAGTATTTCTTGACCTTTCTTACCGATCTTTGAAAAAAGTTCTTGTTGTTGATATCTCATACTTTTATGGATTAGAAAAGTTATTTAAATATTAGTTTTTTAATGTTGTTATGGTAGATCCTGTATTATTTACAATTGGGAGTTTAGAAGTTAGATGGTATGGAATAATATTAGCTGGTACTTTCTTAATCGGAGCTTTTATGGCTGCTAAGTTGGCTGAAAAAAGAAACATTAAAAAAGAGCATATTTATGATTTTATGGTTTATTTGATAGTAGCTTCTATTATTGGAGCTAGAATAGCCCATATTCTTGGCAATTTAAGTTTTTATTTAGAAAATCCTTTTCAAATGCTGGCTATTTGGAAAGGTGGAATGACTTTTTATGGTGGTTTATTGGCTGCAGTAATAGTTGGATATTATTTTTGTAAGAAGAGAAATATAGAATTCTATGATATGGCAGATATATTTGTTATTCCTTTAGCATTTGGGATAATATTTGGGAGGATTGGAAATTTTATTAATGGAGAATTATATGGGAAGATCACAAATCTTCCATGGGCGGTTAATGTTAGGGGTGTGGAAGGTAAGAGACATCCCAGTCAATTATATGAGGCCTTTAAGAATCTGATTATATTTTCAACTTTGATTTACTTGTATAAACTTAAAGATCTTCCTAGAGGAACTATATTCTGGACCTTTGTTTTGATGTATAGTTCTTTAAGGTTTGTTGCAGAGTTCTTCAGAGATTGGCCAGTATTTTGGCTAGGATTAACAAAAATCCAATTAATTAGTATTCCTTTGGCTATATTGGCAGGGGTTATGATTTATAAATTAAATAAGAATGGTATGCAAAAGGTGCAAGACTGAGTCTGTGATAAGGTTGACAAATAGTAATATTAAATTATGTAGAGGCTGTTTTGTTAAATATTTTGAAAAGAAGGTTTTCAAGACCATTGAGAAATATAAGTTAATTAAAAATGAAGAGAAGATAGGTGTGGCTTGTAGCGGTGGTAAGGATTCTTTGAGTACCTTGCAGGTATTAGATTTGTATAGGAGTAAGAAAAGAAATATTGATTTAACTGCTATTGCAATAGATGAAGGTATTAAAGGTTATAGGGATAAGACTTTAGAGGGATTAAAAGAATATTGTAAGGAAAATGAAATAAAATTAGTCATCTTAAGTTTTAATAAAGAGTTTAATTTAACTTTAGATCAGGCTGTTAAAAAATTAAAGAAAAAAGGTATTAAGCCTTGTAGTGTTTGCGGGGTATTTAGAAGATATTTGTTAAATAAGTATGGTAGGAAGTTAAAGCTGGATAAATTAGCTACTGGACATAACTTAGATGATGAAGTACAGGCTATTTTGATGAACCAATTTAGGAATGATGTAGAAATAAATGCGAGACTTGGTCCTATAACTGGTGTTATCGATCATAAGGGTTTTGTTAAGAGGATTAAGCCTTTGTATTTCTTGACAGAGAAAGAAGTAATGACGTATGCTTTTATTAAGAAACTGACATTTAAATTTAATGAATGCCCTTATGTTGTTGAAAGCTATCGAAATTCAGTAAGGGATATGATAAATGATTTTGAGAAAAGATATCCGGGAACGAAACACGGGATATTGCAGAGTTTTATGGAGGTAATTCCTTTGTTGAAAAAACATTATAAAGGTGGAAAAGAAATAAGGAAATGTAAAAAATGTAAAGAGCCTTGCTCTTTGGAATTATGTCAGGCTTGTTATTATAGGGAAATGTTAAAATGAAAGTGAATGTTTATGTTGATAAAAAAGATATAAAAGAAATAATGGATATAAAAGATATTAAGGATATTGTTAAGAGGTTAAACATTAATCTCGAAGAATTCATAATTGTGAGGAATGGTGAGTTGATAAATGAAGATGCTAAACTGAAAGATAAGGACAGAATTAAGTTTTTGTCTGTCATAAGTGGAGGTTAAAATGCATGAGGTGGTTTTTGCTAATAAGGTAATAGAAAAGGCTAAGGGATATGGAGATGTTAAAGGCATTAAGGTAGAAGTTGGGGAATTAGCAGAAGTTAGTGCTGATGAGTTAAGAGATGCTTTAAAAAAATTGGTTAAGTGGAATGTAAATGTTGAAGAGAAAGAAGCATTAGTTAAATGTAAATGTGGTTATGAAGGAAAGCCAAGAATATTGGAAAGGGGACACCATACTGTTTTGTTTAATTGTAGTAAGTGTGGAAATCTCCCTGAAGTTGTTAATGGTAATGAGATTAATCTTGTGGATGTTGAGGTTAAATAATGTGTTTAGCTATTCCTGGTAAGATTGTAGATATTAAAGAAGGCGCGTTATTATGCGGTTGAAAAATTATAAAGTATTAAGGTGATTATTCCTATTATTAAACAATAAATTGAGAATAGCCATAATTTGTTTCTTTTGACTATTTTTAATAATAGATGTAAGAATGCTAGACTTAGTATCAAGGAGATAAAGAAGGATAATATTAAAGATAGATCAATATAGTAGTTTGAGAATTCTAAGATAAATGCTCCTAGAGAAAGAGGAATAAATAGCAGAAAAGAAAATTTTACAGCTTCTTCTTTTTCTATGCCTGAAAATAAGGCAGAGGATATTGTCATTCCGCTTCTTGAAATTCCTGGAAATAAAGCAAGGCTTTGAAATACTCCTACTAGTAAAGAATTTTTATAATCTAGCCTTGAAGTTACTTTACTGTATTTTGTTAAGAATAAGATTATTGCTGTGAATATGAAAGACATTCCGATTACCAATAAGGAAGAGAAACTGTTTTCTATTGTTTCTTTGAATAATAATCCGAGTAAAGTGGCTGGTATTGTGGCGATTATTAGATAAAGCCATAGTTTTCTATATTCCTTTTTAAAAGATATTAGTTTTCTTATCTCTTTTCTTGTGAATATTAATACAGCCATTAGTGAAGATAAGTGAAGTACAGAGAAAAGGAATATGTTTGGTGTCGAGATTATGTTAGAGAATAGAGCAAGATGACCTGAGCTACTTATTGGTAAGAATTCTGTGGCTGCTTGTATTATCCCTAATAATATTTCATTTAACATAAGTTTTTGTTTTGAATGTTATTTATTAGTATTTCGTATCTTTAATCATGCTTTCCTCGGATTTGCCAGTCTTCCCATTTTATTTGGTCTTTTGGAATTCCTATTGAATTTAATAATTCTTTCATGTTTTGAACCATTTTTGGAGGTCCGCAGATGTACCATAGTTTTTCTCTTGGGCTATTGACATGTTTTTCAATCATTTCTTTATTGATTCTTCCTTTTTCTCCATCCCAATTATCTGGAGTCTCGTTTGTTAGAGTATGAATTACTTTTATATTTTCCTTATTTTTTATCTCTTCCAACTCTTTTTTGTATATTATGTCTTGTTTTGTTCTGTTACTGAATATTAAGGTTACATTGTTTTTCATATTTTTTAGAATTATGTATCTTATTGTAGAAATAAAAGGTGTTATTCCTGACCCCCCAGCTAAGAATACAACATTCTCTTTTATTGATTCATCAAAATTCAAGGATTCTCCCATAGGACCTTCTATATTTAACTTATCTCCAGTTTTAAGCGAAAATAAAGACCCAGTGAATTTTCCGATCTCTTTAATTGTTAGCTCTATTATATTATCTTTTGTAGGAGGGTTTGTAAAAGTAAAAGGTTTTGATTCGTTTTTATTTTGGATAGAAACCAGACAATATTGTCCTGGTATAAAATTTATTTTTTCATTTAATTCTACCTTAAATGTTTTTACATCAGGAGTTTCCTGTTTTATCTCAATTATTTTTCCAGAGACTTTTTTCATACTACATGCCCATCTCTTTTTTAGCTTCTTCAACACTCATTTCTTCATATGCATCTTTTGACTTGCATGTAGGACAAATTTCAGGTCCTGCTATTCCGTAATGTATGTCAGCGCATACTTTGCATTTAAAAAATTTCTTTGCCATTTTATTATTAATGTAAACTACGCTATAAATCTTTCTATTACCTTTTTCTTTTCATTATATATTTTTGGTGGTATTCTTCTGCTTTATAGAATTCCTTAACAGGTCGTATTTCGGTCATTATATCCTTTTTATATCGTTTTTGTGCTTCTTGTTTTGATTTTATTGCTAAACTTTTTTGTTTTTCACTATGATAAAATATAACTGATTTGTATTGGGTTCCGATGTCTGGTCCTTGTCTGTCTCTTTGTGTTGGATCATGTATTTTCCAGAAAATATCAAGAAGATTTTGATAAGAGGTTATGCCTGGGTTAAACTCAACATTACAGACTTCTATGTGTCCGGTTTTATTACTGCAGACTTGTTCGTAAGAAGGATTTTTAATATCTCCGCCCATATAGCCGACTGTTGTTCTTATTACTCCCTTTACCTTTCTAAATTCTTCTTCTATATGCCAAAAACATCCTGCTCCGAATGTTGCTTTTTCAGTTTCCATTTTTTTAAAGTTAAGTGCCAGAGAATTTATACAAAATCTCTTTCCTGTTGGTTTAGGACCGTCATCGAATACATGGCCTAGATGGCTATTACATTTTTTACATATAACTTCAATTCTTTTCATCCCCGAGCTCAGATCTTCTGTTAATTTAACTGAGTCTTTTTTAGCCTTGTAGAAACTAGGCCACCCGGATTTAGAGTCGAATTTAGTATTTGAATCAAATAATTCATTACCACAAGCCGCACAAACATAATTACCTTTTTTATCAAATTTAACATACTTCCCACTAAAAGGAGGTTCTGTGCCTTTTTCTCTTAAGATATGGTATTGTTTTGGATTTAGTTTATTCTTCCAATTTTCTTTCATAAGTTAGCGGCGGGGATTATAATATTTAAAACTACCGTAGAGATCATCGATAGAATCTAAATAACGATATATGTTGTGTCGAAAGATTGATATATTAATTGCCATATCTAAATATTATGTGTTATGCTATACCTGCAAAAGTAATTAAACTTAATGGTAATATTGCTGTTCTGGATTATTTTGGAGAGGAAAGGAGAGTTTTAAATGAGTTTGAGAATCTTCAAAAAGGAGATTATGTATATGCACAAGGCGGAATAATAGTTGATACAATATCTAAAAAAAATGCTATTGGAATCTTACATGTATGGAAAGAAAGATTCTTTGAATTGAAAAAAATTGATAAAGGATTGGCACAGGTAGAGAAAAAACGGGTCGCTAAAGGAAATTTTCTTAAAGTTCTACAAAAAATCAATATGCAGAAGGAACTTAATAAAAAAGATTTATTAGAATTATTAAGACAAAGAGAAGAAAATAGCTTGAAATTAATGTATACGACAGCAAATAATATAAGACAAAAAGAACATGGTAATGCATGTTGTGTTCACGGGATAATAGAATTCTCGAATTATTGTAGAAATAATTGTCTGTATTGTGGAATAAGAAAAGATAGAAACGTTAAACGATATAGAATGGAAGCGGATGAGATAATTAAGATTGCAAGATGTGCTGTAAAAGAATACGGATTTAAAGCTCTTGTTCTGCAGTCTGGTGAGGATCTTTGGTATGACGAATATAAGTTGACAGAAATTATTAAAGAGATTAGAAAGTTACATGTTCTAATATTCCTAAGCATTGGTATAAGAAGTAAAAAGACATATAAGAAGTTATATGAATCTGGAGCGAGAGGGGTTCTTTTGAGGTTTGAAACCTCTAATAGGAATATTTTTAGAGAATTAAGGCCTGAAACAAGTTTTGATGAAAGGCTTGAACTTATAAAATTCTTGAAAAAGACTGGTTATATTGTAGCAACAGGTTTTTTAATGGGATTGCCTGGGGAAACTGATGAAGATATTATAAATAATATATTGTTTACGGCATCTTTAAATGCTGATATGTATTCTTTTGGTCCTCTGATCCCTGCGAAAGAAACTCCTTTACAATGTCTTAAATCTATTCATGAGAGTGAGGTATTAAAAGCAATTTCAATCTCGAGATTTGTTGATAGGGGGGCTAAGATTTTAGTTACTTCGGCTTTTGAAACTTTAGGGGAGGATGCAAAAAGAAATGGCCTATTGACTGGGGCCAATTCTTTGATGATAAATGTTACACCACAAAAATTCAGGAGATTATATGAATTATATCCTGGTCGGCCTGATATGGGGAAAAAGGTTGAGAAAGATATTAAAGAAACTATAGATATGCTTTATTCATTAGGTAGGGCCCCGACTGATCTGGGAGTATAAAACATGCCAAAGGTTAAAGATATTATAAATGAAAGCAACATCTGGAGGCTTTTAGAGGAAACTAAAAAACCTTCGTCAGACATAGTCCTAGAAGTTTTAAGTAAAGCCTCAAAGAGGAAAGGATTAAGTTTAAGAGACGTTGGTTTTTTACTTAATACAGAAGATCCTAGTTTGATTAAAAGAATGTTTCAAATATCAAGCAAAATTAAAAAGGAGATTTATGGAGAAAGATTGGTATTTTTTGCTCCCCTGTATCTATCAAATTTCTGTGTCAATGATTGTGAATATTGCGGATTTCACTCTAGAAATACGGAATCACGCAAGAAATTAACGCTCGAAGAATTGAAGAATGAGATTAAAACCTTAATAGATATGGGTCATAAAAGATTGCTTTTAGAGTCCGGTGAGCATCCTGTTATGGCTCCAATAGATTATGTGGTAGACGTTATAAAAACTATTTATAATACTAGATCTGGTAGGGGCGAGATAAGGAGAGTTAATGTTAATGTTGCTGCAACAAATATTAATAATTATCGCAAACTGAAAGAGGTTGGAATTGGCACTTATCAGCTTTTTCAAGAGACATATCACAGAAAAACATATGAAAAAATACATAATGGTCCTAAGGCGGATTACGAAAGACAGTTATTTGCTCATGATAGGGCTATGAAAGCAGGCATAGATGATGTCGGTTTGGGAATATTATTTGGTCTTTTTGATTATAAATTTGATACCTTAGCATTGATATCACATTCACAGTATCTTGATAGAGAGTACGGAGTAGGACCACATACTATCTCTGTTCCTAGATTTCAGTCAGCCCCCACAGTGAGTATGGATCTTCCTTATGAAGTAAATGAAGATCAATTATTAAAGATAATATCAATTATTAGGATGGCTGTGCCTTATACAGGAATGATAATTACTACCCGGGAAAAACCTGAATTAAGAGCGAAGGCATTTGAAATAGGTATTTCTCAAACTAGTGCTGCTTCAAGAACTTATCCTGGAGGATATGGGAAAAGAGAATCTTTGCAACAATTTTCTCTTCAAGACCATAGGACTGTCGAGGAGATTGTGAAATCTGTTTTGGATCAAGGCTTATTGCCTAGCTATTGTACTGCTTGTTATAGGCTTGGTCGAACCGGTAAGACAATCATGAAACTATTAAAATCTGGAGAAATTCATAATCTTTGTAGACCAAACGCAATTCTTACTTTTAAGGAATATTTGGAAGATTACGCTTCTAAGAATGTTAAGAAATTGGGACAAGAAGTAATAAATAATTATCTGGGGCAGATCTCTGATGAGGATATGAAAAGACAAACAGAAACTCGTTTAAAGAGAATAGAAATGGGGGAAAGGGATTTATACTTCTAAGAATGAAGAATACATAAAATCTTATCTAATGCTCGTAAGAAATATATATAACTTATGCTTTTCAATTATAAAATGAAGAATAAAGTTGTTTTAATAACCGGTTCTAGTATTGGAATTGGCAGAGAAGCTGCTTACTGGTTTGCTAAAGAAGGTTATAAGATAGTTGTTACTTATTATAAAGATAAGGAAGAAGCGGAGAATACACGCAAGAAATGTGTTGATCTTGGAGCAAAAGAAGTTATCGTTGTTTACTTGGATGTTAGTGATGATAAAACTATTAAGGATTGTGTTAAGATAGTTACTGATAACTTTAAACATATCTCAGTTTTGATTAATAATGCTGGCGTTGCGGTATGGAATTCTTTAGAGAAACAAAGTTATAAAGAAATCGAAGATCAAGTTAGAGTTAATCTGGAAGGTTTAATTAAACTAACTAAGGCGTTCTTGCCCCATACAAAAGAGAAGATAATTAATATATCAAGCGGAGCAGGCAAAACTGGCTTTTCTGATTTGACTGTTTATTGTGCAACAAAATTTGGGGTTAGAGGTTTTACTCAAGCTTTAGCAAGAGAGACTGATTTAAAAGTATATTCTGTTAATCCTGGAACTACTGCTACAAGAATGACTAATTTTAGTGGTGTTTCAGCAGATAAAGTTGGGAAGATAATCTTTGATGTTGCTGAAGATAAGTATGATTTGGATCCTGGTTCTGATGTGGATGTCTGGAAAATGATATAGTGTGTTATTCCCTAGAAATCGAAAGGTTTATATAGTATTATGAATATATATTCATCATTAATTTAAGGAGGTAAATAAATAATGCCTAGATTTGATGCAACCGGACCTAGAGGTTTGGGTCCTGGGACTGGAAGAGGTATGGGACCTTGTGGTAGAGGCTTAGCTTTCAGGAGAGGGTTTGGTAGAGGTTTTGGAAGATTCGGTATAAGATTTTTTGATATGGGAAGAGTAGAATTGACTAGTGCAGAACAGAAAAAAATATTAGAAGAAGAATTGAACGAGATAGAACTAGAAAAGAAAGAGATAGAGAAGAAGTTAAAAGAATTAGGGAGGTGAGAAAAATTACCGGAGAACATGAAGGAAGAGAAAATCTTACTGATGAGACTAAAGATTTAGAAAGAGCTAGAAAATCTTTGATGGAAGAGTTCGAAGCTATAAACTGGTATCAAGAAAGGATAGAGAACGTAAAGAATTCAGAGTTGAAGAAGATACTTGAGCATAATAGAGATGAAGAGAAAGAACATGCAGCAATGTTAATGGAATGGATTAGGAAAAATGATGCTGAACAAGACAGGGTTTTTAAGGAACATGACTAATGCCGAGACCTAGATTATTTAGAAAAGTAAGATTTCAACCCGAGGTTACTTACTTTAAACCTGCTGGTATAAGAATGAGTGAGTTAGAGGATTCTATATTAACGGTTGATGAGTTTGAAGCTTTGAGGTTGAAAGATCTTCTTGCTTTGGATCAAGAAAAAGCTGCTAATAAGATGAATATTTCGCAGCCGACCTTCCACAGGTTGTTATTGGATGCTAGGAGAAAAGTTGCTGATGCCATTGTTAATGGCAAAGCTATAAAGATTGAAGGAGGTATATATAAGATGGTACAACCTAGAAGAGGATTAAGGAGAGGTATTGGATCTGGAGGTAGAGGAAGAATGGGAGGGCCCCTTGCTGCTGGACCTGGTGGTATTTGTAAATGCCCTAAGTGTGGTCATGAAGAGAAGCAAGTAAGAGGAGTTCCATGTGATAGTAAGAAATGTCCTAAGTGCGGAATCGTTTTAATTAGGGGTTAAAATGAAAATAGCAATAACTTCAGATGAAAAGGATATTAATGGTAATGTGAGTGAAGTTTTTGGCAGATGTAAATATTTTGTTATTGTTAATGTCGAGGATAAAGAGATAACTAGTTTTGGGGCTGTTGAGAATATTAATGCACAAAAGTTAGGAAGCGCGGGGGTTTCTGCTGCGCAGGCTGTTTTAGATAAAAAAGTAGATGTTGTTATAACCGGAAATGTTGGACCCAGAGCTTTAGATGTTTTTAAGCAGTTTAAAGTAGATGTTTACATTAGTAAAGGCAAAATAAAAGAGGTTGTAAAACAATTTATTGAAGGAAAATTGGAGAAATTTGAAAGATGAAAATAGCTGTTCCTTGTGATGGTAAAAGGGGATTAAATGAAAAAATAGCAGAGCATTTTGGTAGATGTCTCTATTATACAATAATTGATGAAGATGGGGAAATAATAGAGATAATTAATAATACTAGTGAGCATATGGGGGGACAGGGGTTGCCACCAGAATTACTAAAGAAAAATAAAGTTAATGTTTTATTATGCAATGGTATTGGTCCAAGAGCTATTGAAATGTGTAAACAATTAGACATAGAAGTTTTTGTTTGCGAAGGAGAAACCATTAAAGAAGTTTTTGATTTCTGGAAAAATAATAAATTAAATGTGGCTAGTGAGGAAGATAGTTGTGGGGTTCACTAATGAAAATAGCACTTACAGGTGGAAAAGGAGGAACCGGAAAAAGTACAGTAGCTACTGGTTTAGCGGTTGAGCTTGCTAGAGATAAAAAAGTTTTGCTTTTAGATGTTGATGTAGAATGTCCTAATGATCATCTGTTGTTGTCTGTGAAAAGAAAGTTAGAAACTAGAGTTTATCAACCTATTCCGAGGTGGGATTTTAGTAAATGCAACAAATGTGGGAAGTGTGCTTTGGTGTGTAAGCAAGATTCTATCGTTTTTGTTAAGGGAAAATATCCCGGCTTTGTAAAAGATACCTGTATTGGATGTAAGGCTTGTATTGTTGCCTGCCCTAATAATGCTGTATCTGAAACTAGAAAAGAAATTGGCAAAATTTACAGTGGTAAAAATTATAATGTCAACTTACTTTTAGGTGAGCTTAAGTTAGGAGAATTGGCTTCTGGTGAGATTGTTGCAGAAGTAAGAAGTTTTTCTGATGAGTATCAGAAAAGGCTTAAACCAGATATTACTTTGATAGATAGTGCTGCAGGTATAGGATGTCCAGTAATAGCTTCTCTAGTCGGAACAGATTATATTGTGGCTGTAACTGAGCCAACTCCGTCTGCTTTGCATGACTTGAAAAGGGTTTTGTATCTGGCTGATAACTTTAAGATTAAAAAAGGTATAGTGATAAATAAGTACGATTTAGAAGAGAAATTTTGTTCTAGAATCGAGAAATTTGCTAAAGATAATAAAATAGAAATAATTGGAAAGATACCTTATAGAAAAGATTTTGTTGATTGTACAATTAAAATGAAACCTGTTGTTGAGATAAATAGAGAGTATAGGAAGGTTTTTAAGGACATACTTAATCGGATTGGCACAAGATGAAGCTTTATTGGCTGTTATTTTTAATTTTAATAACTGGATGTACTACAGGGAATGTTGTTAGTGATACGGTTGTTAAAGAAGGTCCTTTTAAAGTTATTAATGTTGTAGATGGAGATACTTTAGATCTAAGTAATTCTGAGAGAGTAAGATTAAGCGGGATAAATGCTCCTGAAACAGCTGAATGTTATTATGAAGAAGCTACTGAAGAATTAGAAAGCCTAGTTCTTGGAAAGGAAGTTTATTTAGAAAGTGATTTAAGTGATAAAGGAAAGTATGGAAGATTGTTGAGATATATTTATTTAGAGGATCTAATGATCAATGGTTATTTGGTAGAAAATGGTTTCGTCAAAGTGTATGACAAGTATGATTATGATACGAGGAGATATAAGGAATTGAAGATTTTAGAGGGTGTTGCTAAAGAGAAGAATCTTGGTGTGTGGACTTGTGAGGAATTTGGAGAGGGATGTTTGTATATTGGAAGTAAGAATAGTGATACTTACCATTTGCCTGATTGTAAATGGGCTAAAAGGATAAAAAAAGAAAACTTAGTTTGTTATAAAACGGAAGAAGAAGTAAAGGATTTGGAGCCCTGTAAAAGTTGTAATCCATAAGCTTTAAAAATAAGTAACTTAGATTGTGAGATATGAATCAAGGGAAATTGATTGGATTCTGTATTTTTTTCTTAATCATGTTTACAGTCTCTGTTTCAGCTAAAGAAGTTGATTTAGTTTATTTTCACGGTCAGGGTTGTCCTCATTGTGCAAGACTAGAATCTTTCTTAGAAGATTTACAGAATGAATATCCAGAATTAAATGTTGTTGATTATGAAGTTTATTTCAATGAAGAAAATAGACAATTGTTTGAGGACATGGCCCATGCATATGATGTAGAAATTCAGGGAGTACCAATGACTTTTATTGATAATAAAGTTATATATGGTTTTGGTGATCCGGTTGCAATAGAACTTGAGCAAGAAGTTATTAGATGTTCTGAAGAAGGATGTATATATCCTTTGGATAGACTGGATGAAAATGGCGGAAATGGTATCACAAAAAAGTTAACTATTCCTGCTGTTATTGGAGCTGCGGCTGTTGATGCAATTAATCCTTGTGCATTTGCTGTTCTTATTATTTTACTTACAACGATATTAGCTTCTGGAATAAAAAGGAAAGCTTTGTTTGCTGGATTTGCATTTACTCTGTCAATTTTTATTTCCTATTTCTTGATGGGTGTTGGTTTATATTCTGCTATACAGGCAGCCGATTTTACACATACATTTCTCATAGTGGTTGCTACTTTAGCTATAATTATTGGGTTGTTTAACCTTAAAGATTATCTTTGGTATGGCAAATGGTTTACTATGGAAGTTCCTATGAAATGGAGACCAAAGCTAAAATCTCTGTTAAGAAGCATTACCTCTATTCCGGGAGCTTTTTTGATTGGTTTTGTTGTTAGCTTATTTTTATTGCCTTGTACATCTGGACCTTATATTATTATTCTTGGTTTATTAGCTGAGACAACTACAAGAAATAGTGCGGTGTGGTGGTTATTGCTGTATAATCTAATATTCATATTGCCTATGTTGATAATTACTTTAGCAATTTACTTTGGCTTGACTACAACACAGAAAGCAGACGAGTGGAGAGAAAAAAGATTAAAGAAGTTACATCTAATAGCTGGAATAATAATTCTTTTACTTGGAATAGGCATGTTTATTGCTCTGGGACTAGGAATTATTTAATAAATGAAAATTAAGCAATTAGCTGAGGATTTTGTTGTTGAAGAAATAATTGATATTGAATTATGTGAAGGAGATCTTTTGTATTTCTGGCTTAATAAAAGAGAATGGACTACTGAAGCTGCTATTAGAAATATTGCTAAAAAGTTAGGGGTGTCTTATAGGAGATTTAAGTTTGCTGGTAGTAAAGATAAGATGGCGGTGACTAAACAGGCTGTTTCTGTTTTTAAAGTTGATAAAGAAAGATTAGAGGATTTAGATTTAAAGGATATCAAAATTGAAATAATTGGTAAAGGGGATAAACCTCTGTCTATTGGGACTTTAAAAGGAAATAAATTTGATATTGTTGTCAGAGATTTAGATGAGAACGAAATATTTAATCTAAAAAAGAATTCTGATATAGTTAAGAAGGAAGGTTTTCCTAATTTCTTTGGTCCTCAGAGATTTGGTAAGGGAAATACGCATTTGATTGGTAAGGCTATATTAAAAGGAAATTTACAGGATGCTGTTAAGGGGATTATTTGTTTTGTAGGAGATAGAGAGAGTGGTGAGAAGAAAGAGTTTAGAGGATTTGCTAAAGATAATTGGGGTTCTTGGAGTAGGATTCTAGATAGATTGCCTAGATATCTTAATCTTGAGAGAGATTTGTTAAAGTATTTGAAAGAGAATGAGAATGATTATGCAGGGGCTTTGAGAAGATTACCTAAGCATATAAGGAAGTTGTATGTGCATGCTTATCAATCTTGGATTTGGAATAAATCTCTGGAAAAAAATCTAGATTCAAGGGGGAAATTATTTCTCCCGGGTTATAAATCAAGGTTGGGTAATGATAATTTTAGTAAATCCATTAAAAGTTTATTGGAAGAAGATGGAGTTGATTTAGATGTTTTTTTATGTAAGAGAATGCCTGAGATTGCTTTAGAAGGGGATTTTAGAGATGCGTTTGTTAAGATTGATAATTTTGAATTAGGTAAGATAGAGAATGATGAATTGGGTAAAAATAAGAAATTGAAAGTTAGTTTTGAATTGCCCAAAGGAAGTTATGCTACTGTTTTAATAGATTATTTGTTTAATTAGCCCTTTCTCATGTATTTCATATCTCAAGGACTCGCGTAAGCTATTTAAATAGAAAATGCTTATAGTCTAATATGAACATGGGTTATATATTAGATTTAAAGGAAGAGAGAACCCATTAGATACTACTAATGGAATACAAACGCTTATGAGAGCTGAAAACAAAGGTTTAAGACATACAAAACCTAAGAATTCAAAGGAATCGGTTTAAGCCCGATGTTATGTGCAATTTGAGGTTCGGGCTAACCAATAGTCAAATCAAAGATTTGAAGAAATAATCAAAAGAGGTTGGCGTCTAATGAAGAGTTTCTTCTCTTCGTTGTGATAATACCTTACTTGCAATTAAGTATTCTTCTGAAGTTGGAACATAATTAGGATTAAATCCTACATAAAAACCTTCACCAAGCCTGCCTAATCTTTCAACCGGTAATTCTCCCTCGCGGTCTTCAATACCCTTGTATCTTAGAACGGAAAGTTTAGTTGCTACATGTCTGAAAATTCTAGTACAGGTTCTTGCGATAGGATTTTGAATATGATTTCCTACAATTGTTTCTAACTGTTCATCAGACAAACCAATAAATTCTTGTCTAATTCTGTCGCGTTTTTCTTTTCGTTTTTCTTCTATTTCTTGGAACAAATCCGGTGATTGATATTTCATTTTGATTCACCTTACGTATAGTATAACATACCACTATTTAAAGCTTTCTTTTTTAACTACTCTTAAGATACGACGCTAACCTCTAACTACGCCCGAACCTCAAACTTTGGATTTTTCGGACTTCGTCCGAACATTGCACTACATATAGGGGGCTGCCTCGCCTTTTAAGGCGAGGTGTTAGAAATCTTTTTCTATAGATAGGTTTATATATCCCAATATTAGAGTTATTGAAAAGGAGGTGTACCATGAAAAAGAATGATTCTGAGTCTAATAGTTACGTTAAGTTAGCAGGAACCCTTGCTGGAATATTTTTAGTTGTAGTTATAATGGTTCTTATATTTGCTAAGGAAGCTCTAGTCTTTGTCTTTACTAGTGCGGTTTGGGCATTCGCAGTTCTAGGAATATTGTTAGGAGCTTTTATGTCTAGAAATAAGAAGAAATAATTTTTATTTTTTATGTACTTTTATGTACTTTTATGTACTTTTATGTACTTTTATGTACTTTTATGTACT
>CAYVLZ010000007.1:0-26558 GCA_964452525.1 Candidatus Woesearchaeota archaeon | reverse complement strand
CATCGTTCAACCTTCACTGGAAACTCCACACTTTAGTGTGTGAGAGGATGTCATTATATAAAAGAAAAAGATGCTTTATTTAAAAAGATTTCTTTACTCTTTTTTAGATAGATATTCTTTTCTGTCTTGTTGTATTTCTCTAGCTACTTCTACTGGATTTCTTTGTGTTTGGGGTATGTATCTATTTGCTATTTTTAGAACTTTTTCTAAATTTTTTGGGTTTTTTATACCAAATTGTTCTGAGTTTCCTTCATCTAATAGATAACGTAAAGTTTCTCCAAAATCTGCGAGATACCATTCATTGTATCTTGAATATAATGGATTACGTTCTTCTTTAGCTCTGAATTTTTCTGGATAATTGTGTTTTAGGAAATGTGATTTTGCTGCTGCTCTCATATCTCTGTATAGTGTAGAGAAATAAAACATTTTAAAAAATTCGTCTTCTTCTCTTCTTAATAATCTTACTTTGTGTTTTTTGTTTATTCCTCTTCTGTGGAGTACGTAATCTCTGTTTTTCTGTAAATATTTTCTTATTAAACCCGATATTAATTCTCTTTGTTTCTCTACATTTGGATGTCTAAAAGGATCTATTGCTAAAGGGTGTTTTAAGGGATCTACCAAATCAAAGGCCTTTGGGCCGATTGTTGCCCCTCCGTAATCTATTATTTTTAGCTTTCCATTGACTATCACGTGTCCTAGGTGTAAATCAGAATGTATTATTCCTGTCAGACTGGATTTTGCTTTCTCTAAGAAATCTATTACTTCTGATGCTTGTTTTAGTATCTCTTTTTCTTTCTTTGCTGGGAATTTTGTTCTTCTACTTGATCTATTATGATCTCTTATTCCTCTTAGATAATTTCTAGAGTTCCCTCTTATCTTTGTAGAATCACGAATTTCTGGGAGCATCTCCCATCTTCTCATAAAATAAGGATAATTAAGTTCCCACTCTCCATGTAATATTGTTGCTATCAATTCAACTAATTCTTCTAAGTATTTCTCATCCGATCCATTGTTTACGAAAAGGTTCTCTAAAGTTCCCCTTCCTAAGAATTCTGTTAACATTCCCCATTCTCCACTATCAAATATTAATGGAACAGGATTTTCGTCATTTTCTAAACCAAGTTCATCACAATAAAATTCTAGCATACTTGTTGCATGAGGGACAAGATCTTTTCTTTCTTCTAATTGATTTGACCAATCTCTTGGTTCCTCTCCCCCGACGTATTCTTTTAAAATTAGGGATACGATTCCTTCTCCCTCTTTAGACCCATATTTTACATCTATTTTCTGAACATCAAATGCGGTGCTTGTAGTATCTATATCTTTTTTTTCGTAATCTAATATTTCTATGTCTTTATGTAGACGACTACTCAAAACATCTTTTAAATACCTTTTTGATAATCTTTTAGTGGGATTCATCTTCGAATTCCATATCTATTATGGTTCTTGCTACGCTCCTAATCTGGCCTTCTAATGCTTTCAATTTTTCTACTAAAGCGCCTACTGTTTTATTTTTGCTTTTTTCAAAGAACTCGTCACAAATTTTGATGTGGTTCCTTCTTTGAGAAGCGATTTTGTGGGCAAGATCTTTATTTTTGGTATGTAAAGCTTTCATAACATCTAGATAACTTGTTTCGATGTCAGAGTAAATGTTTTTTAAGTCTTTCCTTTCTTGGTTTTTAAGATCTGCTTTTACCATAAATCTTGCACTTCTTCTACATTCATCTGCTATTTCTTCTAGATTATATACTAATAAACGGTAACTTATTAGTTCGTAATAATTTTTAATATCTAAATCTTTTAAAATTGAAGGATCTCTAATTGCTTTATTTATTGTTCTGTACAATAAGAATCTTAATTTATTGACTCCTTTATCAAGGTTCTTTATGTCCTCGAAGTTTCTTTTAGAATTCTCTTTATTTGTCGAGGTTAGACTTTTTAACATAGACCTTATGATTAGATCTATTCTCCTGATTATATCTCTTATTGAAACATCTTTTGTGCTTAAGAAATCTTTAACCACTATCTTTGAAGAAGTCTCCTCCATTATTTCTAGGGCCACTAGATTATTAAGGATTTCTTTTATTTCTGCCTCATTTCTTTTTAAATCTCCTATGATCTTGATAGTATCATAATTATTAATATAGGCATGCATTACTTCTCTCTTTATTGTTGTTATTGGTTTATCTTTTAAGTTGATTACGATGCTTTTTTGTTCATTATTTTTATTGTTATTTTCTGTTGAAAGGATTAATTCATTATTCGAATTTTCTGTTAATGTTATAGTGTCCCCTTTGTTTAATTTGTTTTTCTCTAACCATCTTTTTGGTAGGGAGACTATATGTGATGCATTACCAAATTTGATTAACTTTCTATATGCCAATAGGACCCCCCCTATATATTTTTATATATAATATATGGAACAGCTATAAATATATAATCGTATTTAAATCTTTTGTTAGAGGGGTTAGAATGGTAGGATTTGATAAGGATGAAGATTTGTATATAGATGAAGACTATGAAGACGTAGATGTATATGATAAAGATGGTATTTTAGCTTTGGAAGATAATGATGAGATAAGTGTTGAAGAAGCTGCCTTTATGGAAGGCTATACTGGTGAGTGAGTCCATTTGAATTTAGAAGGTTTTCTTTTTAATTTAAGGGCGTTCTTTTCGCATTTTAGAGAGCAGAACCAGTTAGTTTTACCTGTCTTAAAAACAAATAATTTTCCTGTTCCCTTTTCAATATTTTTACCACAAAAAGTGCATTTTGCCATTATCTTCTACCTTGATTCAATCTTTTTGCTTCTATTTCTGTTTCCATAAGCATTAATATGTCGTTTTCTTTAACTGGGCCCTTCACATTTCTCCTAAGAATTTTGTTTTTATCACGACCATCTAAGACCTTACATCTTACTTGTATGGCTTCCCCTCTTACTCCGGTTCTGCCTATGACTTCTTCTACTCTTGCAGGTACTGCTTCTTGAAAAGAAGTTTCTTTGCTTTTTCCCTTTTTGGGCTTCATTTTGCTAGTTCTTTTATGAGGTCTTTAGAATCCCCTTCTTTGATTATAGCTACTGTTGAAGATGATACTCTTAAGCCAGCTGCTGCACCAAGTTCTTCTTTATTTGGGACCTCCACAATAGGAATCCCTTTTTCTTTACATAGTGGGGTGAGATGCATTATTACTTCTGGCGGACTGACATCTTTTGCTACTACTACTAATTTAGCTACTCCCCTTTCTATGGCTTTAGTAGCTTCATTAGTTCCTTTCTTTATTTTTCCAGTTTTTCTGGCTATTTCAATTGCCTCATAAGCCTTATTTATGTCTGCTTCAGCACTCATTTTATCCTCCTAAGTTGAAAATAAAAGAAAATAGTATGTTTAAAAATCTTTCTATTAAAGAATTATTTCTTTTTCTTGAATATCTTGTTTATGCCTTTGTCTTTTTTTAACGGTTGTTTAATATCTTGGCCTTTTTTATTTATTTTCTGTTTCCTTCTGAAGTGTATTAGATCTTTTACACTTAAGATCTTTTTGTGTATCCTGTACTTTGATGTTAGGAATCCCAAGGCTATACAACCTACTCCCACAAATATCGCTAGGTATTCTTTTGTGAAGTTAATTATTCCCTTTCCGAAGGATGTTACTGCTCCTGTAATTCCTGATTTAGATTCTTCTGCTGCATCTAGAGTTATCTCCTCTGTTTCATTTTCTGTTCCTATTGTTTCATTTGACTCACAATCTGCTGTTAGTGGTGGTTTCCTTGAGGTTGTTCCACAACTGTTTTGGTCTGAGCAAGATCTTGTTTTAGTTCCTTCTATGCAGGGACCCCAGGCATCACATTTCCAATATTCAAAACAAGTATCGTCATCTGATCCAGAATCACTATCACTACCTTCACTACTGGTTTCACCATCATCATCGTCACTAGAAACATTTGCTACAGAAAAAGTGTAGTTGTTGGTTTCTATCATTCTGTTTGAGTATGAATCTTCACAAAGGAAATAATAGGTATATCCTTCTCCGTTTGATAAACCGGTTACTGTTAAACTGCTATTTGTAGAGTTTGTACTCTCAAGTTGAGTCATGCTTCCCCAATCAGAATGTTTTACGAAAGTTGTACTGTATTTACATGTTGCTATGTTATTGGTTATTACACTTATTGTTTTTTGACTGGTACCAGCATCTAAATTTGTTCCACTTGATGGTTTTACAGAGGTTATTTCTGGTTTTTCTGTGTAGTTTATATCTAGAGTTATAGCATCTATCTCTGCTGAAGCACTTTCATTATTTGCGTAGCATCTTAGTTTAAGGTTGTTTAGTTGAGTATGGTTTGTTCGATTTAATGAATAGAGGTCACATTTAAAATTATAAGAGCCGTTTCCGTATAACTCTTCACATGCAGGAGAACTCCATCCTGTACTGGTGTTGTATCTAAATGTGTTGTTGTAGTTAGGAGTAGTATTTCCTGCTATACACCTAGCTGTTGCACCCTGTACTGTTGCGTTGTCAGGTATTGATGAAGACCATTGCGTTATTTCTATATAGTCGTTGGATAGATTGTAAAAGGTTGAAGATGAATTTGCAATATAGTCTGTAGTATTTATCTTAGATGTTATATCAAACCCCGAGGAATTAGTTACATTTGTTGCAAATATTGAAGTGTTTGTTGATGCATATATTGTTGTTATGATGATAGATAATACTAATAAGCATAATGCTGTTGTAAATAAGGTTTTTTTATTAATATTCAAAATTATCACCAATTTTTACTACTCAATCTTAGATTATTCTTTATTTATAACTTTTTCTTTTTTAGAAAGTATACTTTATTTTGGTTTTATTAAGGCTACTATGTGTTTCTGGAATGTTGGTGTTTTTAGAGTGATTACCGGTCCTGATTTTGATACTTTTGAGATTACTTGTCCAGTGTAATCGTTGTACCATGTTACTTCATATTCCTGATTTTTTAAGCCTGAGATTACTATTGGAATAGACTTTTCTGGGTAGCCTGGACTGGTTAAAACTGGATTTTCCTCTTCAACTTCTCCAAAGTAAGCCCAAATTTCATCTATTTCTTTAAGTAATCCTATCATATTTTCTTGTGGAAGTGCAAAAAGATAATCTCTGTATCTTCTTGGATTTTCTAGAATGTTTAAAAGTTCCCCTCTTGATTCTACTTCGGACAGTTGAATTAACGCCTCTATGTTTTCCTCTAAATCTAGTTCTACATCAGCTTCTCTGAAAAGATCCCACCATTCCATTAGATAGAAAACTCTTATTCCTAAATTATCAGATACTGTTGGACCTCTATTTCTTGCTTCTTGTATCATGTCTACTTGGGAAGCTTTATAATCTTTTTGTAGAACCCATAGTATTGTTGTATCTCTATCTGAGCATGCAAATGTCTCAATGTTTTCATCTGTTGTGTGTACATTTTCATATATTTCAGGATTGAAGGAAGTTAAATCTATGTTCTTCATGAAATTAGATATTGCTCTATTTTGTGGTTTTAGGTTCTCATAGAGTTCTTTTCCCTGGTTTAATCTAAGATTGATCCATGTTAAACCCTTTCCCCCTGCACAAGAACTTATGTATGCCCAGTTTACGTTGTGTTCAAGTTCTTCATCTAAAGGTGCCTCTGCTGTACCTATGAAGAATAATGTTGTGTGATGTTCTGAATCCATGAATGGTCTCCTATCTAGTACTTTTTGATTAAGAATAGTTTTAAGTTTGTTTTTGGCATCAATAGCAATGTCTATAGTGTTTGTGGCTCTGGTAACTATTTTGTCTCCGTAATTATGGTTGCTTACATAATCTAAGTTAGGATCTGTAAATACAAATTCAAAAGGTGTTACTAGTTGTCCTGTGCCAACAGTCTTTATATGAGTCTTGCCATATTTATTCATCTCGTAACTTGTCAAGAATCTGGCCATTTCGGATGTCCATTGTCTTTTTTCTTCATGTTGACCGTAATTGAATTGCCAATTTATTTCTCCCCAGATATCATAGATGAAAAAACTGGGACTTGAGCCCCAACGATCACTTACATAAACAAGTTTGTTCTTAAATGCTTCTTTAGTTTCTTCGTGCCTGAACCAATCCTCAAGTCTTGGTAACGGACCTCCGTTTTTAGCGAGGTATGGGCTATCTTCTGGATGATCGCTGAACCAATTAGTAATCTCAATGCTTCTTACACTTAGGTATATATCATGTTTTTCAGCGAGTTCGAAGACAGTATCTATTCTTCTAGCATGCTCTTCGTTAAAATTTCCTATCGGATCTTCAAGTAAGTAAGGTTCACCCTCTATCCACATTTCAAGAGGGAATCTTAAAACATTTTCACCATTGGCTTTCATGTCTATGAAATGCTGTTCTAGCTCTTCCGGAGTTAGAAGGTAGATATCTGGTCCAAGGTTATGTCCAATGGGGAAGAATTGTTCACCATTTTCAAATTGGAAATATCTTCCTTGTGGAGCTATTTGTATCCATCCTTTTTCTGATGAGCAAGTATTTCCTGTATCTTGAAATTCTCCATTGATGCATATTCTTTCTTCTATTATTGATCCGTCTGGACATTTTTTATATTTTACTTGATTTTGTTCACATTCCTCTCTGAATATTGTTAAGGATAATGTGAGAATTATAACTACTAAAATTGAACTGGTGTATAAGATTGTTTTTTTATTTTTTGAATTCATTTATGGGTAAAATAAAATATTAATTTATTCTTTAATTTTTTATCTAGTCTGCAGAAACCAACTCTTTCGAATTGACAAATCTCTCCTATTTTTAGTTTTTTAGTTGACGGTTCTGTTAAACCTCTCTTAGTTTCTGTAGGTGTTATTATTTCCGTTTTTATTAAATCTTTCGATAATGGAAGCCAATGTATCAAAGTAGCTTTTAATTTTTTATCTAATTCTTCTGATAAAAACTGGTTGTTTTTAAAATTGAATAAATGCATGAGTCTGTAAACTTTATTTCTTTGTAATTTATCTTGGATATAGAATTTATCTGATGTTTTGAATTTTCTATGCCCCCTTTTAGGAAAATCGGGATGTATGGGAACCTTTACTGTTAATATTGGAGCATTCTTAATCTTTATTTTTTTTGGATTTTCTAGGAAGAAAAATCTTTTTGCTTTTTTGTCTATTAACCTTTTGTTTATAGATATTAAGTCGTTCCATGTTAGCGTTGATTCAGCTTTGCTTATTCCTGTAGATAATACGAACTTTTTAATCGCCTCCGGTAAAAAACCTCTTCTTTTTAATGCAACTATTGTTGTTAGAGAAGGATGATCCCAACTTTTTATCTCTTTACTTTCTATTTTTTCTCTTATTGCTCTTCCAGATGTTAGAGAGTCTTGTATGGTTAATCTTCCTATTTCGTATATTTTTGTAGGTTTGAAGCCTAAACTTTTTTGAATATGGTTGTGGAGCTCTTTTCTTATTTCGAATTCTTTACTTCTTATTCTGTGGGTAATTCTTTCTATACTATCCATTACGGAATTTGCAAAATCATAAGTAGGCCAAACTTTGTATTTTTTTCCTTGTCTGGGATGTTTTGCTGTAATCACACGCATGATTATTGGATCCCTCATAGCACTATTTTTATGTTTTAAATCTATTTTTAACCTTAGAATGTTTTGTCCTTTCTTGAGCATACTATTCCACTCTTTTAAGTTGTCTTCTTTTGAAATTGATCTACATGAGCAAGACAATCCTTTTTGCCTATTGTTTCTGACTTGCTCTTGTCTGCATGAACATACATATGCTTTACTTTTTTTAATTAAGTTTTCTGCTAATTTGTACATCGTGTTTATGTAATCACTGGCATAATCTATTTTGTCGCATTTTATGCCGAGCCATTTATAGTTATTGAGATGTATCCTATAGAATTCTTTTTTTATTAGGACTGGATTTGTATCTTCAAATCTCAAAATAAATCTTCCTTTGTATTTCTTGGCTAATTCGTAATTAAGTAGTATGGATTTGGCATGTCCTATGTGTGGGTATTTACTTGGCTCTGGTGGGAAAGCTGTTGTAACCTTGGAGCCTTTTTTAATATTTAAGGAAGAGAATAATTCTGTTTCTTTAATCTTTTTCTCTAATAAAGTTTTATCTAAAGATTTTAGTTGTTTTCTTTGTTCTTCTGTTGAAAGTTTGTTTATTTCATTGATTGTTTTTTGTATCTGGGATATTAATTTCTTGATGTTTTTCTTTAGTTTGAGGTTTTCACCTACCACTTTAGAGATTACATTCTTTAGTTCGGCCTTTCCATTATGTTCTATAGCATTCTTTAATGCGTATGCTTTGATTCTTTTTTCTACCATTATTTGCTAAATACTTTTAGACAGGGTTTTATTGCTGCTAAAATGAATATTATTAGATACCAATGCCACTCTAAGCTTAATATTGGTTGCCATAGCTTTGCTATCATTAAAATAAAAGCAGCTGATGCAATCTTTATTAGTTGTACATCCCAACACCTTAATTTTTTTATTTTTGCATCTCCCCATTTTTTAAGGCTCATTTTAACACCTCTTTGATAGAATTAAGCTTATTCCTTTTAAATATCTTTCGAGTTTTTATTAATCTCTGTGAAGCAGACAATATTTTAGGGATGTCCGCTTATTTTTTTGATAGTCATTTATTAGTAGTAAAATAATCGAAAGGTTTATAAATGATTGAAGTTCTATAATTAAAACAATTGGAGATTAAGATGAAAGCTAAATTGAAAAATGCGGTATACCCTTTATTATTTGGGGCATGGGGAGCATTTTTATTGAATGATGGATGCCATTCGGATAGAAAAGTTAATGAACTTTTGTTAGACGATTCTGCTTTGGTTCAGACTTATGATTCAACATATGCTGATGATATGGAAAAGCTGCTTAGTGATATTGAGAATGCTGTAGAGAAAGTCTGGGAAGGTAAAAGAAAAACTGATTCTAGTCTAGAGGGTGGTGGTAGGTGGCATGATGTTGCTGATGATACTTATCGTTCCCTTCTATTACTTAGATTGGGAGAAGCATTATATCCTGGATCTGATCTTTCTGAAAAAGCTGAGGATATTGTAGATAGTCTGTATATTGATGCTTATTTGCTTTATGGGGATCAAAAATTTGTAGCTTTTGATAGGGAATACCAGGTCTTAGAAAAGCCATGGGAGTCTAAGGACGGATTGTTAATTTATAGGAGCAGAGATATTGGAAAGGAACAATGGGATCCTGATCAAAGAATAAAAATTACCGGTCAAGACTGGACTTTGACAAAGGAAGGTATTGTTCCATTGAAAAGAGAAAAATATGAATCTGTCTATTGAAATCAATAATTTTTTAAAATCTATTTCTTCTTTATTTTTATGCAATTAAAGTTCCTTAATAAAAAAGAGATTAAATCAATTCTGAATAAAATAAAAGATAGATACGGTATTAAGAATTTGGACTTAGATTACGTTTTTTTAAAAAGTAAAAAAGGGAAAGTCTTCATTATCAGTAAAGATGTTATTAGAATTGATATTACTAAATTAAAAATTGACACCATCGGGATGTATTTTTGTAAAGTTGAAGATGACGGAATAAGGTTAAGCATAGAAGGGAGCCAATTAATTGGAAAGTATGCAAGGAAAAATATCTTAAAATTAAATGAAAAGGAGTTGGAGATGTGGTTGTCGGGAGAAGAGTTAGATAGGGAAGGGGATGGTTATTACTTAATTAAAGGAAAGGATTTTGTTGGCAGTGGGAAAATAGTAAACCGTAAACTTTATAATTATGTTCCTAAATATAGAAGAACGTAAAAGTCGTGATTGTCATGAACTTGTTGGTTGATTTAGATCAGCTTAGAGGTAGCCTTGAAAAGTTAGTTGACAGTAATAGACTAATTTTTTTAGATACTAATTTCTTCTTTCCACATTTTTATAGCGATGGTGGAGAGAGGCATGAGTTGTGGGAAGTTTTAAGTGAGTTGGATAATCCTCATCTAGGTTTGGATATTGACGAGATTAGAGATGCGATTGATTATTTGCTGCCTTATCATAGAGCTTATTTGGGAGTTATGGTTAATTTCTTATCTAAACATGATGGCGTTTTTACTATTGATGAAGTTAGAACTGAGCTTAAGAACTCTAAAAGGTTTTTTGACCGTAAATATAAAAGATGGAAAAGAATAAGAAGAAATCATTCTAGAGACAGATCTGTTGAGAAAGGATGGAAAGGTATGAGAAGTCATTTTTCTTTGTTGTTACAGTTTCTTGAAGCTTATGATAGAAAAGTCTTTAATCGTGTTTATCTAGATGAAAAATCTTCTTCGATATACCAAGAGATTCTTTCTATAGTCGGATCTAAAGGAGATTTACCTAGACATGTTTTGAAACATACACCTTATCTATATACAGATGAGAAATTGGTTTCTGGTGCTTATTTTAACGTTTTAAGACTTTCTGATATGGTTGATAGTGCTATTGTTAGTGAGGATCCCCATATTGTTGGACTTTTAGAGAACTCGAAGTCTGATATTGCTTTTAGAATATCAGCTTTATATGAGCATCTGTATAACAGAAAACCAAATCATAAAAATATTTTTAGGATAGGTGCTTATCGTTGTAATCCTCGAAGCAGAGAATTTGGTATTACTAGATTAATAGCCAATTAATATAAAATAAAGAAAAGGTTTTTATACTTTCATTAGTATCTTTTTGTATGGGCGATATATTAAAAGAGGCTATAGCTACATATAATAAGATAGCTGAGCTTTATAATAAATATACCTCTGAGAAAATATTACAATATCAGTTGAATAAGTTTATTTCTATGTTGAATGGAAAGAAAATTTTAGATGCTGGCTGTGGTGCTGGGAGGGATGTAGATTATTTTACTGAAGAGGGTTATGATGCTGTCGGTATAGATATTGCTGAAGGTTTGCTTAAAGAAGCTAAAAAGAAAAAAGGAAAATATAAAGTTATGGATTTTAGAGATTTAAAATTTAAAGATGGTAGTTTTGACGGGGTTTGGAGCATGGCTGGTTTCTTGCATACAGAAAGGGATGATGTTCCTAAGGCTTTGAAAGAATTTTATAGAGTTTTGAAGAAAAAAGGGATATTGTTTGTAACTGTTATAGAAGGAAAAGGCAAGAAGAAGGTTAAAAAAGCTAAGTATAAAAACGAGCCCAGGACATATGTTTATTTTTCTCAAAAAGAATTTGAAGATTATTTAAAAGAAATAGGTTTTGAAATTGTCAATTCTAGTATTGTAGAAGATGATGATAAAGACTGGATAGAGATTTATGCAAAGAAAGCTTAATCTTCTTTTAGTAAATGATATATAATTAATATTACTCCGACTACATTTAAAGAATCTGCTACGTTGAATATTGGCCATATTTTGAAATCTATGAAATCTCGTACATGACCGAGGAAGATTCTATCTATTAAATTTCCTATCGTTCCTGCGATTATTAAAGATAAATAGAGTCGTAGTTTTGGATATTGTTTATACATATAGATTAAAAAGATTAATATTGCAATTGAAGTGATAATTAAGAAAAGAACCTGATTTTGGAATAAAGAGAAAGCTGCTCCGGTATTAGTTGTGTAATTAAATATAAAAAAAGATTTTCCCTTAAAAAATATTTTTGTTAATTGATCCAGAATGATTAATAAAACTATTATTACCAGATGTTTTTTTACCATCTTAATCCTTTGTTTTCTGGTCTTCTTATTTGTCTTTGTGTTCCTAATCTTTCTTCTATGACTTTAATCCTTTCAGTCATTTCTATTATTCTTTGTTCTATAGAGTCGAGTTTTCTGTTTACGTCTTCTAATTTATCTTGTGGAAGTGTTGCTGAGAAGGAAGGTCTTCTAGGAACTTCAGGCAGAGGATCTTTTGTTAAATCTACATAACTCTTTTTTTTCTTAAATGGCCACATTTTCAAACGAAAGATTTAAATTGTTAATAACTTTAAATTTAGTAAACTTAAATACTTTATGCTTTTAAAATGGATGAAGAAAAGAGAATTTCCGATTTGATGAAGAAAATTGATAAAGTCGGGGGCAGCTTAAAGAAACAATTAGTAAGTGAATTAATTGGAAGACTTAGAAAAGCTTTGAAGGACCAATCAGTTTCTAGTGGTTTAAAAAGTGAGTATAGGGATAAGTTAGTAGAGTTAATAAGAGAAAGGGGTTTAGCTAAATTAGATAGTGGAGAGCCTGCTGAATATCACATAGTTTATGATACTCTTGGACATGGTTTAGAGCCGGTTTACTTCTGGACACTGGATTTTATGAGGGATGATGATCCTAGCGGTCTTGGATTGGAGGTTGATAAGATAGCAGAAGAATTTGAGGCTAGTGTTGGAGGTGCTTACTTTGGAGAGATGGGGACTAGGGCAAGTGTTATGCAGGATAGAGCAATGGCTATTTTAGAAAGAGTAAATAATGTATTAAGAATAGTTCTTAATCTGATTTATGATTTAAAAGAATTTGAGATAAGATTAAAGGCTTATGATGATCTGAAAAGTGAAAACAAAGATGTGAGAGAAGCTGCTGAGATGAATCTTAAAGCTGTATGGATGGATCAAGTAGATATTAAAAGAGGAAGAGCAAGTATTAATATGCTAAGCCAAGATTTGCAGTTTGTTACTTTAAGGGATGCTTTTATGCATGTGAAAAGTGAATCCGGAATCAGTAAAATGGATTTAAATGATAGAGTTAAAAGAATATTGAAGCACAAGATTAATGAATACTTACACTGGAAGGAATATAGTGAAAAGGAACTAAGAAAAAGGTATGAAGTAGAAAGAACTTATTTAAGAGCACAAGTTGCTTCTTTAAGGTTGTACAGTAAGTGGGCTAAGCCTTATCTTATTGCTGCACAAAAGTTAGGCATGAAAGGATTCAAAACAAAAGCTGGATTACCAAGCCCGGACATGGTTACTACTTTTAGTAATATGCAGATGCAGCTTACTTTGCTTGGAAAAGAAAAAATTAGCCCTGCTAGCGTATACAAACAATATGCTAAGATGAAATTTAAGCATGATTATTATTCTTGTTTAGAAGTTGAGTTTAAATTCAGAACTGTTCCTAGGAGTATAAGGACAGAGCAGGGCAGTCATTACTTGCATTCGGGAACTATTGATGTTTTTTTTAGAGCTTTTGTTTTTACAAAAGAGGATTTGGATGATCTAGAAAAGTACGAGGCTATAAGAGATCTGGACTTGGTAGAGAATTTAACAGATGTAAGCTTAAAGGAATTACAAGATGATTTAGACAGGTTTTTAGAGCCTCCAAGAGAAGAAGAGAAAAAGAAGAAGAAAGTCGAATGGCCTTTTGGTAATATGTTTAAGGGTTTAAAAGAAAATGTTTCTGAGCCTTTTAAAGAAGTGTTTAAAGGTCTTAAAGGTAGTGTAGTTCCTGAGAGAGAGGGCTATGCTTTAAAAAAGATTAAAGAAGCAGCCGAGGAAAATGCTGTTGGTATTTGCTTGACAGCTTATGATGTTTTTAAGAAGTCTCATGGCATGACAACATGGTAAAAATAGAAGATATTAGGAAAAGGATAAGGAAGTTGAGTGATGAAGAGAAAGTAGAGTTCTTAAAAAAACAGTTAGATGATGTTGAGGATGCTAGATCAAGGAAGATAATTCTAAAATTAATTGATGAGATTGAAGAAGAAAATTTAGATGATTTGGTAGATGATGCACAGGAAGGTGAAGATGTTAAACTTACTAAACAACAGGTTCCAGAGGTTAAAGTAGAGGTTCCAGAGAATGTTGAGCAAGGTTCTTTAGATATTAATTCAAGTTTAGATAATCTTCCAAGATTAGAATATAGAGAGGCTAAAGAAGAATCTGGATATGGGGCTACTATTGAAGATACGGATAGGTATGAGATTAGCGAAGAGTATTTAATAGGAAAGATGCGAGAAGTGCAGAGAGAAGATGCAGTGGTTAGTGCAAGAAGATTTCATATTGATACTTTAGATATTGGAGGGCAGATTGAAAAGTATAAAGAAGTTGAAAGTAGAGAATCTGTAATGCCAGAATCAAAAATGAATATCGAAAAATATGTTGTGGACGAGAAGCCCTCATTTGATATCCATGATATAATTGAAAGAGATAGAGAAGGAAGAAAATATAAGGTTAAGTTTGTGGAGGGAAAATGACAAGCTTTCATGATGATTATGATGATGGAATGGATAGTAAATATTATTTTCCAGCTTATAGGTTGGGTGCTCCTTTAAGTGTGCAGACTGCTAATCAACTTGGTGATATGGCAGCAAGATTGAATGAAGGTGTTGCTAATATTGAAGTTAGTGCTTTAAGCCCTGAGAAGTTTGAGGGTATTCCTCAACAACACATGGATGAGATGAGAAGGCTTGGCAAATTAGCTGGAGCTAATGTTTCTGTTCACGCTCCTTTAATAGATCCTGCTGGTTTTACAAGAGAAGGTTGGAGTGAGGAGCAGAGAAGAGCTAATGTAAGGCAGATGAAGAACGTTATTGATAGGAGTCATAGTTTAGATCCTGATGGGAATATTCCTGTTAATTTTCACAGTACTGGCGGTGTTCCTGGTTTTGAATGGGAAAAAGGGTTGGAAGGAGAGAAGAGACAGGTGATAGCTGTTGATCAGGAATCTGGAAGATTAGCTCCTTTAAAGTGTGAAGAGAAAGATTACATTGCTGGAAAGAAAGTATGGAAACCTTATGAGAGATTAAAAAATTTAAATGACACTACTTGGGATGAAGAAAAATTAAGATTGATGACTTATCAGAAATCTAAAGAAGAGGTTATGGATGGGATGGAGAGATTAGAGAATAGTCCAGAAGCTTTAAAATTAAAATTTGGCGCTTTTGAAGAGCAGAGAAGTAAATCGGAAATTTTAACTCCTGAAGAAAGGGAAAGATTGAGACACATTGCAGAGCAGGAAGAGTTATATAATAGACATATTGGAGAATACGAGACTCATCTTATTTCTGGATTGAATGAATTGCATCATAAATTTAAAAGATATTATCCAGAAGGCGAAGACAAAAGGGAACAGTTATCCAAAATTAAGAATCTTGTTGATAGGTATAAAAAACAGACAGACATTGAAAGAATGTCTAGTAAGAGAATTAGACAACAATTAGCTTATGCTAGAGATGAAGAAGAAAGGAGAAGAATAAAGTTAAGAGAAATGGAAAGGGTTGAGAATGAGATTGAAAGAAAAGTTGGAAAAAGGGTTGATGGTTATAACTTGTTACAAGGATTAAGTAGTTTGGATTCTCCCCCGGTATGGAAAAGCACTGATGATTTCTCCAGAGAAAAAACAGCACAGACTTTAGCGGATGTTGCTTATCATTCTTATGATAAGTATGAGGATAAGGCTCCGGTGATAGCTGTTGAAAATTTCTTTCCAGAAACTGTTTTGTCTAGAGCTGATAGTTTGAAAGCTGTTTTGAAAGAGGGAAGAAATGAATTTGTTGATAAATTAGTTAAAAATAAACATATGTCTAAGAATGAAGCCGAGAAAGTTGCTGATAAGTTAATAGGAGCAACATGGGACGTGGGCCATATTAATTTATTGAGGAAGTCAGGTTATAGTAAAGAAGATATTGTTAAGGAAGCAAAGAAAATTGCACCCTATGTTAAGCATATTCATATAACAGATAATTTTGGATATGCAGATACACATTTAGCACCTGGAATGGGAGAAGTTCCTATAAAAGAGCAGTTAAAAGCTATTGAAAAAGAAATTGGAAGAGAAGAGATGGATAAAGCAAGAGCAATAGTTGAATCTGGAGGTTTTGCTGCAGAGTTTAGAAGCAGTCCATTTCCCGCAACTTTGGAAGGGATGGGGAGTGCTTTGTACAGATATGAAGGACCTTCGTGGGCAGATGTGCAGAGCAGTTACGCTAGTGCTCATTATGGATTAGGTATGGGTGACTATAGGTATCCGGAGCAGCACTTTAATATGTATAAGACGGGGTTTACCTTGCCTAATTTACCACCAGAACTTGGCGGTGTTGGAAGTGATAGGGGAAGATTTGCAACCGGAGGAAAAGAAACGTAACATTAATAAAAGGTAAAAATAAATTTTTTAATAATGGGAAAGATACTTAAAAAAAGAGGGAAAAAGAAAACTGATTATGATATAGCATATGATTTTGCAACTAAATCTTATAAGAAATTTAGAGAAGTTATTAAAAGCATTATTTTGTTTGGCAGTGTTTCTAAGGAAAAAGTAAGAAAAGGAAGTGATATTGATATTATAATTATCGTTGATGACTGCAGTATTGAATGGGATCAAGAATTGATTGCTTGGTATAGAGAAGAATTAAGTAAGTTAATTGCTAAACAGAAATATAGAAGAAGATTACATGTTAATACTGTTACTTTAAGCACATTCTGGGAAGAAGTTAAAGCAGGGGAGCCAGTTGTCATTAATGTTATTAGATATGGACAGGCTTTAATTGACTTTGGAGGATTTTTTGATCCTTTGAAAGTTATGTTGGCTAAGGGAAAAATAAGGCCAAGTACTGAAGCTGTTTTTACAACTTTGAGAAGATCACCTGTGCATATAACTAAGGCTAAGTTGAGTGTTCTTGGTAGTTTAGAGAACTTATATTGGTCTATGGTTGACAGTGCACATGCTGCTTTAATGGCTGCTGGTGAAGTGCCACCAAGTCCGGAGCATGTTGGAGAGATGCTGCAAAAGGTATTTGTTGTTGGAAAGTTATTAGATAAGAAATATGTAAGGTGGTATGAAGACATGAGAGAGTTAGCAAAGGAACTACAGCACGGTAATTTGAAAGAACTAAAGGGAAGAGAATTCGATGACCATATTGATAGGGTTGTAGAGTTTGAAAAAGTAATGAGAAATATTACAAAAAAATTATTAGAGCATGAAAAGATGATTAGAATAGAAAAGAAAAAATAAAATTTTATTCTTCTTGTGGTTGTTCTTGTCTTTGTGCTTCCTGTGCAGCGTATGCCATATAAACTTTAGTAGCTTTACTGTAGTTTCCAATACTGTAGTTATCTTCTGCATCTTTTTCGTCGAATCCAAGGAATTTAGATGCGTCCACAGGATCGGTTCTTGGTTTTTGTAATCCGTATATTCTTTGTTTCATAGCCATAATCTCATGCATAGCATTAGGATTTCTACCATAGGTTTCTATTGCTTTTGCTACATAAGGATTTACCTTTACATTATCTTTTCTAACTTTTCTTTCTTTAACTATTTCAGTGAAATGATTTCTAACTAATGCTATTAATTCTTCTTCACTTAGGTTTTCTCCTCTAGCTTTTTCTAATAGACTTTGAATATTTGCTATTTTGAGTATTAATTTAGTATAGGGGTGTTTAGTAAGTTCTTTTCTTTGTTTTTCGTTAATATATTTTAAAGAGTCTATTAATACTCTATCTTTTGTTTCTTGATTTAATGGATTATAGTAAGAGTTTAAAAATTCTGACCAAGTCCCTTTACTTAGTCTAATATCTTCGAAGAATTCTGGAAATTGACTCATAAAAGCAAGAACATAAGGTCTAATTTGATTTGGTGTTCCAGCTACGTTAATTTCTTCTTGATCACTAAATACAGACATTTCAGTTGCCTGATTTTGATCCATACTGGGAAGCTGTTCTAAAGTATTTATGTCTCTAGCATATCTTCCTATTAAATCTTCAAGTCTATCATTCATCTCGAATGCCATTTTAAATATTTTAACCTCTTTATTGTTACTTTATAGTAGTGATGATTATATATAAACCTTTCGGTTATGCTGAAAATTGCTTTCTTGAGGCTTCTAGAAGCAGTTTTTTCTCTTTTTCAGAGACAATATTGCTTATTTTAGATACTGAATCTATATTAGATGAGATGCTATCTATGCCTGACTTTACAAGGATTTTTGCCATATCTGGATCCGAAGCAGATTGACCGCAGATAGAGGTTTCTACGTTATATTTTTTACAGATATTTATTACATGTTGAAGTTGTTTAATCACAGCAGGGTTAGTTTCATCATATAAGTTTTGGATGTCTTCATTGTTTCTGTCTACTCCAAGAGTTAATTGAGTTAAATCATTAGTCCCGAAGCTTATGAAGGAGATACCATCTTTACAAAGTTCTTCTATTATTTGTACAGCAGCTGGAGTTTCTATCATAATCCCAAGAGGCAAATCTTTTAATGCCTCTATGTTTAACTCTTTCATAATCTGTTTTGTTTTTTTAAGCTCTTCTAGGTCGATTACAAAAGGAATCATCACTGCAACGTTGAAGTGCTGGTCTTTTAATTCTTTAATGGCTTTAATTTCAGCTTTTAGAATCTCTGGGTTCTTTAAAGAATATCTTATTCCATGAAGTCCCATCATTGGATTTGCTTCTGGATCTTGGTCAGCTCCTTCTAAAGTTTTGTATTCATCAGTTCTTAAATCAGATGTTCTGATCCACACTGGTTTTCCTTTAAAAGCAAGACAAATTTTTTTCAAACCTTTTACTAGTAAATCAATATACTCTTGCTCTTTGTTTTCTTTTATGTATTTTAAAGGATGAATTTTATTTTCTGCTATTATGAATTCTATTCTAGCTAATCCTACTCCATCTGCATTAGTGGAAGCAGCTTTTTCTGCAGCTTCTGGAAGTTCGCAGTTTACTTTTATTTTTGTTATTGTATCTGCTTTTTGTTCATATTTGACTTCTTCATGTTTTACTTCAGTTTTTCCTTGATAGACTTTTCCAGAGTAAGCGTCTACAGTTACTATTTGATTGTCTTTTAATTTTTGAGTAGCTGTTTCGGTTCCTACTATGCAAGCAATTCCCATTTCCCTTGAAACTATGGCTGCATGAGATGTTTCTCCACCGGTATCGGTTATTATTGCAGAGGCTTTTTGCATTGTTGGTGTCATGGTTGGATTTGTCATTCTTGTTACTAATACATCTCCTTTTTGTACTTTATTTAGTTCTTCTATGGAATGTATTATTTTTACTGGGCCTGTTGCTATTCCTTGAGATGCTGGTAGGCCTTTTAAAATTATTTCTTGATCTTCTTTGATTTCTTCTTTTTGCTCTTTAACTTCTTTTTTCGTTGTCGTTACTGGTCTTGTTTGTACTATGTATTGCATGCCATTTTCAGTTGCAAATTCTATGTCCTGTGGGTGATTGTAATGGGATTCTATTCTTTTTACTAATACTGCTAATTTTTTAATCTCATCATCTGAAAGAACTTGTTTTTCTGAAAGATAGTTTGGAACGCTTTTTTTAACAGTTCTTCCTAAATTTTCGTCTTTTGTCAGATACCATTCTTGCTTATTGATTTTTCTTGCTTTGATGTTAAAAGAATTTTTATCTACTATATACCTGTCTGGAGTTATTGAACCTGAGACTATTGCATCGCCCAAACCATAACCGGCTTCTATCAAAATTTCATCTTCATTATTTGTTGTGGGGTTTATTGTGAAAACAACCCCTGATTTATCTGAATTTAACATTCTTTGTACTATTACGGCAATGAAGACTTTCTCATGTGGAAAATTATTTTTGCTTCTGTAATATATAGCTCTTGCTGTATATAGGGAAGCCCAACATCTTTTTACTGCTTCTAAAACGTCATTAGATCCTTTTATGTTGAGAAAAGTTGACATCTGTCCAGCAAAGGAAGTATCTGCTAGATCTTCTGCTGTGGCTGAGCTTCTTACTGCTACAAATGGAAGATTTCTCCCAGCTTTAATGAAACTTACAGCTTCTTTAGAGGCTTTTAGAATGTTTAAATCAACATGCATGTTGTTGTAGGCTTCGGTAATTGCTTGTTGAATATCCTGGGGCATGTTCTGCTCTATTATTAAGTCTTGAATCTTTTCAGAAGTTTCTTGTAATTTTTCAGTGTCTTCAATATCTAGATTAGAAAGTAGTTTGTTAATATTTTTCTGAATTCCTGTTTCTTTTAGAAATCTTTTATATGCATCTGAATTTACGATAAAACCTTGAGGTACTGGAATTCTTACTTGGGTTAATTCACCAAGATTTGCGCCTTTGCCACCCACTTTTTCTATATCTTTTTTAGAAATTTTATTAATCCACGATATGTACATAAAAGTCTTTTATTAGAATTAATTTATAAGCTTTACTAAAAAAAGAAAGAAAAAAGAATTAATTTTGGCTATTAGTCTCTTCTACTTTTCTAAGTATAGCTAGGATTCTTGTAGAACCGTCTTGGTTAGGTTCACATACTCTTCCTTTTACTGTTATAGTGTACTGTTTACCTTTATAATCGCCAGTGAATTGTTTTTCTTCTCCGTCTTTTAGTTCTTCCCCCATTAATGAATCCCCTACTACAATATAATCTTCAGGAGTAAGTTCTAGAGCTTTTTTTTCAATTCTTGAAAGTACATAATCTTCTCTAGAAGCGACTTTTTGACCACATAATCTTCCATTTATTCTTTCCATTTTTTACCTCCGAAATGGTTTTAATTAAAGAACATTAATAGTTTATAAAGCTTTCTATTTATACCTACTTATTGGTAGTATCATATATTTAAAATAGTTTTATTCTAAAATATTAATATGGATATGAAAGAGTATCTTATGGAGCAGTGGAAAAAGAGTAAGTTAGTTACGGATAAAAAAGTATTAGATGCTTTTAAGAAAATTCCTAGAGAAGAGTTTGTTTCTAGTGATCTTAAAGAGCAAGCTTATGAAGATGTGGCTTTGCCTTTAAAGAGTGGACAGACAATTTCACAGCCTAGTACTATAATGATAATGACTCAGGCTTTGGAGCTTAAGCGAGGAGACAAAGTTTTAGAGATTGGATCTGGTTCTGGGTATCAGGCGGCTTTGATTGCAGAGATAGTTAAACCAGCTAAAGTTTATACTATAGAGTATTTATCAAGTATTGCTTTGTTGGCTAGAGAAAATTTAAAGAAAGTTGGAATTAAAAATGTGGAAGTGATTTGTGGAGATGGAAGTAAAGGTTATAGTAAGGAGGAGCCTTATGATGCTGTTATAATAACTGCTGCTTGTCCCAAAATTCCTAAACCTTTAATAGGACAATTAAAGCAAGATGGAAGATTAATAGCACCAGTTGGCCATCATTATGGACAGAATATGATTAAAATTACAAAAAAAGATGGGGAATTAGTAACAGAAGATCTTGGAAGCTTTATTTTTGTTCCAATGAAAGGGGAACATGGTTATGGATAATTATCTTTTTACTATTACATTTCTTTCAGCTATATCAACAGATTTTGGTTTTAGAACTTTTTTAATTGCTTGATATATCTTTTGTCCATCATCTTTTTTCCTGCAGCTGTATATGTAGAAGTATATTGAATTATGCTCTGGATAAGTATGAATAGCAACATGAGACTCTGCAAGTAAGATGACTAATGTGTAGCCTTGTGGTTTAAATTTGTAATCAGATTTTCCAAGAATTGTGAATTTATCTTTTTTTAATGCCTTTTCAAGTGTATCTAGAAGTAAGTTATTGTTGTTTAATATTTTCTTGTTTATGCCGTGCATTACGGTTGAGATTTCATTCCCTATTATACTTGAGATGTAAGTCATGGTAAGATTCCTTTTCCGTTATATTTTTAAACTTATCGTTCTAGTATTTTGAGTATGGATGGAAATTTATCTCAGTAGGACAGTTTAGAACTGGAACTTTCAGAATTTGAAGAAAAAATAGAAGCCATTGAAGAGGAGATAAGATCTTCTGATTATTCAACATTAGATTCTGTAAAGTGTGCTGCTTGTGGAAGTCTTTATTATAAGAAGTTTTCTGAACTTACAAGAGGATATTGTGTTCCTTGTTATTCAGAGATTAATTTTGGCATTATACCCAGAATAGAGCCTTTCTTTTCAGGAACAAAGTTCTATTATAAAAGTGAGGATGATGATCCTATGCTGCATAATTGTATTAGGATTCTAGAGGGAGACTGTCTGTAAGTTATTTTGATTTATTTAAGAATATTGTTTGGGTTGGGAATGCCATCTCTATTTTTCCTTTTTCGAATTTCTCTTTTATTAATAAGTTTATTTGCTGTTGGGTGTCCATATAAACATTATAGTCGTTAGAATCAATGTAGTAAACTACTTCAAAATTTAAACTGAAGTCTCCGAATTGTTTGAAGTGGGCTCTATCAAATTCTGTTATTTCTATTTTGTCTATTATGTCTTTGATTATCTTCGGTATCTTTTTAAGTTTGGCTGTTGAAGTTCCATATGTTACTCCAAAGTTAAAAGCGATTCTTCTTTTTTCCATCTTTTTGTAGTTGTTTACTCTTGTTTCTGTTAGTTCTTTATTTGATACAATGAGTTCTTGTCCTTGTAATGTTTGTATTCTAGTTGATTTTATCCCGATTCTTTTTACAACTCCCATATCATTTCCTATGATTATGAAGTCTCCTGTTTGGAAGGGTTTGTCAAAGTAGATTGAGAAAGAAGCGAATACATCACTGAGTACATTTTGTAAAGCAAAGGCAATAGCAATACCGCCTATTCCTAGTCCTGCTATCAATGTGGAAACATCATAGCCGAGGTTAGAAATAAAGAATATGATTAGTATGCCCCAGAGAAGACCTTTTATGAATTTGCTTAATAAGTCTAAGGCAGACTCGTCTATCTGTTCTTGTTTACCTTTCTTTTTTATTGCTGTTCTTATTGCATAATTAATTATGTCTTGTAGAACATTTATGGTATAGTATGCTAGAACTATGTATAATGCGTAACCTAAGATTTTTTCTACTATGTCTGGAATCTGTATGAACTGTATTGATATATATAATGCTATGAATAGGTAGAAAGGCCACTGAATATCATCGAATATTTTTATAATTAAATCATCAAGATCTGTTTTTGTTCTTTCTGCTATTTTTTTGATTCTTTGAATGATTACATATTTGAATATTTTAAGAATAACTATAGAAATTATTAGAATTCCCAATGCTACTAGATATTCTTGCACAGAATTGTTATAAAATGAATAATTTAAAATTTCTGTTAAGCTTGCCATAGATTACTAATTTTTCTTAGAAGTTTATATTTCTTTCGCTAAATCTCTTATATTGGACATATAAAGCATTACTTTTCCACAAGTTGTTCTTTTGTATTCTTTTTTTGCCAAGTATGTTAATCTTCCACTGTTTTTCCTTTTCAGCAGTTTTTGATAACTTTCTTTTTTATACCTAAGCAGACTCTCAAATTCTCTTTCTTTGAAAATCCAGGAATCAAAAGTTGTTAATATTGCTAGAATTCTATTTTCTAATTTATTTAATGGAAAATCTTTTTCTTGCATTTAAATTTCTTCTATTATGTATTTTCCTGGAAGCCTTTGTCTAGCTTTTTTAAGAGATTCTTTAGCTGTGGCAAGATTTTTTGTATCAACACTTATTTCGAATACTTTAGATCCTTTTTTAAGTTGTGCAGCTAGACCCATACTTTTTCCAAAGGAATGGGACATTCCGGTTTGTAATCTATCTGCATGAGCACCTGAAAGCATTTTATTTTCTCTTAGAACGTGATGGGGATAGGTGTAAATTTTGAAGAAAAAATCTTTGCCCATCTTATTTTGAAGCATTTTATTTATCAACATTCTGCAAGATTCTATTGAATTGTGTCTTATTTGTATTGGATGTAAGGATTTAAGGACAACGGTTTTAGGATATTTCTTTTTAAGGTCTCCTATGTTATAACGGATAATCTTTGGATTGGGTGCAGCTTTAATATAACCTTTTTTCTTGAATTTACTCTTTCTAGTGTAAGGCCTAGTTACTTTTCTATAACATTTACCTTTTCTTAAAGTTGCCATGTTTAGAAGGAATTTAGTTGTTTTATAAAATTTTCTGTTTCTTTATTTTGATCTTTCTTTAATTATTATGTCTTCTCCTGTTCTTCTTCTTATTTTTTCTAGGTTCTTTTCTTCTTTCAACATCTTCTTATGAATCTTTTCTTTTTTAATTAGGGAATCTAAAAAACTGCCTGCTGTCAGGTCTCCTGTTACATTGATTGCTGTACGACTCATATCTAAGATTCTGTCAACTCCCAGGATTAAAGCCAATGCACCTATTGGAATTCCCATACTGTTCAATATTACAGAAAGAATTGCTATTCCTACTCCGGGTGTTCCTGGAGAGCCTATTGAAGCTCCTACTATTGTAACTAACAGGAGTAATAAAGCGGTAACCCCTAGACTTAGTCCGAATACTTGGGCTAGGAAGATTGTGGCTATTCCTTGATATAATGCTGTTCCATCCATATTTACTGTCGCCCCAATCGGTATTACTAATCTTGATATAGAAGGTCTGATTTTCAGTTTTTCCTCAGCTGTTTTCATTGATAGAGGCATTACTGCTGCAGAGCTGGAAGTTGAAAATGCTAATAGTTGTGCATTACGTATATCTTTTAGGAATTTAAAAGGAGATTTTTTAGTTGACAAGAATACTATTGTTAGATAGAATATTAATAAGAATAGTAATCCTAGTAAGACTGTTGCTACGTATACGCTTATTCCTACTAAAGTTTCTAGACCGAACTGGCTTGTAAGTCTTGCCATTAGTCCAAATACTGCTATCGGTGCAAGGAGCATTGCCCATTTAACTATTGTCATAGAAACATCCTGGATTCCGCCCAATAATCCAAGCAATGGTTTTGATTGTTTTGGCTTAATGCTTATTAGAGCTATACCGAATATTATTGAGAATATGACTACTTGTAACATTTCTCCTTCTATTACTGATCCTAGGAGATTTGTTGGAAGTATCCCGCTGATTAAAGAAGGTATCTCTCTTAATGTTGGTTTAGAAAAATCTTTAACGTCACCATCTAATTCTATTTCTTTTAGCATGTCACTGTTTACATATTTACCTGGTTGTACTATTGAAGCTAAAGAAATGCCTATTATTATTGCTACCATTGTTGTGAATATAAAGTATAGGACTAGAATTGCACCAGTTTTTTTAAGCTGTTTTATGTTTTCGCTAGCAGCCATTCCTCTTATTATTGAAGCAAAAATTAATGGAATGACTATCATTTGGATTATCCTTAAAAAGATAATCCCAGGAAGTGCGAGCCATTCCCCTATTGTTAAAGCTATATTTCTATCAACTAAGTTTAAGTTAGGACCAAGAAGGATTCCTGTTATTATACCGATAAACATTCCCATAAGAACCTTTAACCAGAGTTTCCCTTTTACCAGGTGGTGTAGTTTTTTGTTTAAAGATTTTAGGGGTCTTAAGTGTATTGTTTCTATATGATGCACTTCTTTTTTTGGCATAAATTATTTTTCAGAATTATATTATAAAAAACTATCTATTCTATTTTTACTTTTGTGCCAAGGGCTTGGCCTGGAAGACCTTTTTCAAATTTGGTTATTACGGCTCCTTTGTTGCCGTGTTGTCTTTTTATTGTTCCTGTTATTTGCTTTCCAGATGGTGTTGTCCATATGGCTTTTTTGTTTAATAATTTTTTAGCTTCTTCTTTAGAGTTGATATCATCCACCTTTATTATTAATTGATTGGTGTATTGGGTGTGCATTCCACCACGGAAATTTAAGATTGTACCTTCCATTTTAAACTGGGTTAAATGATGTATTTAAAAAACTTTCTATGTTTGTATTTCATGTATTTCAAAGACTCGCGTAAAGCTTTTAAATTTTGAGTCATTACCTATAAAATGGGGTTTATTACTTTAGATTTGAAGCAGGAGCTTAAATTAAGGAATTATTCCAATATGACTGTAGAATCCTATCTTTATCATATTGATAAATTTTTGGCTTTTTCTAAAAAGGAGTTGAAATATGTTACAAATAAAGACGTAAAAAGATACCTTTTTTTATTGGCGGATAAAGGAAAAAGTCCGGTTTATATTAGGAATTCATTTTTCGCTTTAAAGTTTCTGTTTAATAATGTTATGAAAAGAAAGATGTTTTATGACATTAGACTACCAAAAAAGAAGAAAATAATACCGGTTATACTCACGAAGAACGAGGTTTTTGGATTGATAGGGTCTGTTGAGAACATTAAACATAAGGTTCTTCTTGCTTTAATGTATTCTGCAGGTCTTAGAGTTGGAGAAGTTATTAAGCTACAAACTAAGGATCTTGATGTTGAAGCTAATCTTGGGTTCGTAAGGCAGGGAAAAGGTAAGAAAGACAGGGCTTTCAAGATATCACAATTTGCTGTTAAACTTTTGAAGGAATATCTTGATTTAAGGAGAGATAAGAATTCTTATTTGTTTCCTGGAAGTTGTGGTAGAATCCATATATGTACTAGTACTGTAGATAGGATAATTAAGAAAGCAGCAAAGAAGGCTAAAATAGACAAGAAAGTGAGATGCCACACCCTGAGACATAGTTTTGCTACACACTTATTGGAACAAGGTGTAGATATTAGAGTTATACAGACTATCTTGGGGCATAGTGATATTCGGAGCACTCAGGTCTACACTAGGGTGTCTAGTAAGTTGTTAGATATAGAGAACCCATTGGATACTACTAATGGAATACAAACGCTTATGAGAGCTGAAAACAAAGGTTTAAGATATACAAAACCTAAGAATTCAAAGGAATCAGTTTAACTCGTGTTATATTCAAT
>CAYVLZ010000006.1:0-38980 GCA_964452525.1 Candidatus Woesearchaeota archaeon | reverse complement strand
GTACTTTTATGTACTTTTATGTACTTTTATGTACTTTTATGTACTTTTATGTACTCTTTTATCTTATTATGAACCCAGAGATAAGGGGATGCTACTTTAAATTTTCCTTTTACTGGTTCTGATTCATCGAATAATATTTTCAATAGTCTTTCTTTATTGTAGATACTTATTGGTGATATTATTTCATCTTTTACGAGTCTTATCTCATCTAATCTGGTTCTAAAATACTCACAAAAGTCAATATCCCTTGTAGGATCAAAATCTTCTAGATAGTTAATATCTTCTACATTAGATAGAAAGCCTTCTTTTTCTGAGCGTACTAGATAAAATAAATCGAGGTCTGAATCTAAATGTTGATTTCCGGTTGCGTAACTTCCATAAATTATTGCACCCACCACATTGTGTTCTATGTCAAAGAGATCTTCAAATTCTTGTTCTTGTTTTAATAATGTTTTACATATAATTTTCTCTATTTCTGATAATCTTTTATTTCTTTTAGATTTTTCTAACTCTTCTATTAAAACTGAGGAGAAATAATCTTCTATTTCCGATGGTTTTTTAGAAGCGCCTTCGTCCATTATGCTGAGTGCTTTTAAACCCATTTCTTTAAAGTTGTTTCGATATATTTCTTTAAGTCTTGGAATAACTAAGGAAAAGAAAGCTTCTCTACCATGTTCGCCACAAACGATGTCGAATACTTTCTTTATTTCTTTTCTAAAATCTCTTAATGTATTTATATCTCTACCTTCCAATCTTCTTTCTGATTCTTCTTCTATTTGAGTTTCGTAGTACATGGTCTTGAGATATCCTATCTATTTATAAATATATTGTTTAGTAACTACCTTAAAGAGACTATAAAACGAAAACCTTATAAACAAATCTGTTCTCGTTTTTTTTATGAGATTACAAAAAGGTTTAATATCTAAACTTATGGAGTCTATTGTATCTTATCTTCCTAGTTTTAAGGAGGAATGTGTTGGAGCATATAACGGCTTTCTTACCCAAGTTGTGACTGATATAAATACCAACAAATCTACACTTTTTCTTAGAGATTTATATGAGGGGGATACTATTGCTGTTCCTTTTTATGATGGTGTAGACTTTACCGAATATAAGGGCAGGTTGATTACAGTTACTCATATAGAAATCGGTAGAGACCTTGGAAAAGTCCTTAAACAAATTATAAGTACCTCAGATAGGAGTGATACTAGAAGTATAAGGGATGTTACTAGGAGACGTATTGATGAGGAAATTGATTTAAGGGCACAAAATAAGACTTTGTTACTTTAATTACTTTTTCTTTGCAATATATATGTCTGCTTCTATCATGTTTCCGTCTTCATAGAAATGATGGACGAAGTAGATGTTACCTTCATTATCTAAGGTAGGTTCTCCGGCAAATTGAGATATTATTAACTCTGGTTCTTGCCATTCATTATTAACTTTTGTTGATCTGTAAATTGCTGGTGTTCCCATATAGGTTTTAGTGAACCACAGCTCGTTTCCGTTTGGTGTTATGTATGGCCAACCGTCATTTTCTTTTGAATTCACTATATTAATATTTTTAGGATTTTGTAATTTTCCATTGACCATATCAGAAACCCAAATATCATAGTTGCCTTTTCCTCCCGGTCTAGAAGAATGGAAATAAAGTTTATTCTCATGAATATGCAGTTCTCCAATTTCGTATTCTGGATTAAAATCGGCTATTTTCCAATTAGCCCATGTTTCTTCTTTTAGCTCTGCTGTAAACCAATGTAAACCAGAGTAACCTTCTCTTGCTGTACAGAACCACATTTTGTTCCTTTGTATAAATTCGCATCCATCTAGAGATAGTTTTCCTGGTTTTTGTAGAAATATTCTTTCTGGTTTTTGAAAACTTCTAGAAACATATATTCCAGTTACTCCGTCAAGGATTTGTTTCTCTACTGGGACTTTTACATCTGGAGTGAAGAAGAAATAAAGTTCATCACTATTATCCGGAATAAAAGGGGAGTCTTCTGCCCCCGCGGTATTTATTGGATATTGTAAAGGCTCTGGTTCGTAATAGTCTTCTGAGTGGAGTATTGGTGGGTGTTTGTCTGTTTCTGGAGTAATCTTTATAGCGTTTTCTGGAATCTTAGATTCCCTATCTATCCTTGTTTGTTCTTTGTTACATCCGTTGATTAATATTGCTAAAATTAAAATTATTATTAATTTTTTCATATTTAGTTTAACCCTTGGATTATTTCTATGAATCTTGTTTCTACTGCTTGATTTGCTAGAGTTACTATGTCTGTTGTTTCTTTATATACATTATCATAGACGTCCACTAAACCAAAATTTGTTTCTGGACCTGGATCTGTGTATTCGTACCAAGCAAGTCCTGTGCTATATGGAATATTCACTTCTCTCCATGCCCATCTGTAGTAATATTCACCTCTTTCTTGCTGATTAGCTACTTCAGGATATGAGCCTCCTCCAATGCCGCCGTTTCTACCAAGTTCACAGAATGAGAATTCAGAATGTTTTACTGGTTTGTCTGTAATATCATTAAACTCTCCGAGTAGATTTACTAGTGTGTTGATGTTTTTTGTGTATTTGTTTACTGATACTATGTCAGTGTAAGATTTTGTTGATTCTAGAACTTCTGTTTCTGCTCCACCACCAAATCTTGCTCCGAATATTAAGTGATTTGAATCATATTCTCTAATAACTTCTGTTGTTACTTCATAGAATTTTTCTGCTAACCTTGCATTGTATGTTTTGAGGTCTTCTATAGGATCTTCTCTTAATTCAAGTATTGCATTCAGAATTACATTATAAGTGATTTCATTAAACGATTCTAACGAAGATCCGTAAGCGTTGTTGAAATTTTCTATTGTTCCATATTTTTCTATTACCGTGTTGATGAATACAAGCATAGCTGGAGTGTCTGGATCTTGTTGCAATAGTTTTTTAACCCATCTTGACCTCCAGTGATTATCTCTTAGATCAAAGTCAGGTTCGTTAATTAGATAATAACCTACTAAATAAGGGTCTGAGGATAGTGGAGCAACTTGTTCTTGAGCAACGTTGTCGACATAATCTATAAATTCGTTTGCAAAAACATCTGGGAAATCTTCTTCTGTTCTTTGTAATGCATTGTTTTCTATAATCTCAAGTACTGGAAGATATGGTATTGGATCTACTTCTCCTTTTTTCATTTTTCTTATCAAGTCTTCAGCTGTTTTATATTCTAGAGTATTAAAACCCCAATTCTTTATTCTTTTAACAGATTCTTGCCCCCAGTATGTCATGTTACTATTGTATTTTGTTTCATATGAATTTTCTTTATATAGCCCATACCACGGAGTAACCCCATTTAACCCTATTATGTAGAAAGGATGACCTTCAGGAGTTACAAGGAAATGTCTGTTTTGTACTTTCTCTATTCTAAAGAAACCAGTTGCTTCAAAATTTGCTATTTTTAGTCCTAGGTAAGGGTCTTTTTCTATGCCTTCTTCTGGAGGAGTAATATTTTCTGGTAGATCTGGCAAATCTTCTTCCTCTTCAATTTCTTCTTCATCTTCCTCTGTTGTTTCTTCTGTATCCTCTTCAAATACTTCTGTTAGAGTGAAACCCGGAGTTGTTCTGTTTTCTTCTGGTATTGGTCCTATGTCTAGCCAAGTAGTCATATAGAAGAGGAGCACTGCTAGAACTACTAACCAGAACAATGAACGACCATCCATACATAAATTTCAATTTAATGGAATAAATATCTTTCTATTGTTCTTAAGGTTAGATTTATATATCTTTAAAAGTAAATATCTTTATGGTTAGGGTATATTGTTTTGGCAATGAGTTTGTTAAGGAAGATAGTTTAGCTAAAGTTATTGCAGATGAATTAGTTATTGAAGGTGTTTTGTTTGTTAAGACTAATGATCCAATGGAGATGCTGGAAGAGGAAGAGTTGTGGATTATGGATGTTGCTAATGTTAAAGAGCCAGTTCTGTTAAAAGATATTGATAAAATTAAAAGCAATAAGAGCGTAAGCTGCCATGACTTTGACTTATCTTTTTATCTTAATTTAGCGAAGCAATCTGGTTTTTTGAAGAAAGTTAGAATTATTTGTCTACCTATGGAAGGTAATAAGGAAAAGATAAAGGATAAGGTAGTTAAGTTGATAAAATCAATCCCACACAACGTCTAAGAAATGTGTTGAGCAGCTTATACAGGGATCATAACTCCTAATTAATTTCTCTATTTCTAGGATTATTGTTTCTTTATCTTTGTTTAATAAAGAAGGAAGATAAGCTTTAACTGCATCTTCCATATTTTGTAGGTTTTGAGACGTTGGAGTTGTTATGTTACAGGATTTACAGAAACCTTTTTTGTCAAAAGAATATTTATGAAATAATATTCCTCTCGGAGCTTCTAATGCTGCAATTCCTTTTGCTGCTTTTATCTTTAGTTTTGGTAACGATTCTTTTTTAAGTTTAATTTGGTCTAGGATTTCTAGGCATCTTAATATTCCTTCATATATTTCAATGGACTGTGCTATGTTATTCATAAACGGAGAAAGTTTATTTCTTTCTATCATGCTTATATATCTTTTTGAGTCTTTTGAGAGAAGTTTTTTATTGTTTAGGATTCTTGCCATTGCCCCGACCATGTAGCTTTTACCTCTTTCTTTTACGAATTCTGATGTTGATCCTGGTTTGAAATATTCCTTGAAATGCTCTTCATAGCTTTCTATTGGCGTACATACTTTTCCTTTACAGGCAATATCTTTACCGCCGTAGAAATATCTTTTAGAATGTAAAGCAAAATATTCTTTTTCATGCTCAAATTTTGGATATTTTAATGAAGAGAATAATTGCAAAGTGTCTTTAGCATCGTTTTTAATAGATTTAAGATATTTTTTAAGCAAAATTAAATTTCTTTCTTCTGGGATTCTAGAAAAACCACCGACTACGGATGTGAAAGGGTGAACATCTCTACCTCCGATAGTTTTGACTATTTCGTTACCAGCCTTTTTTATTTTCAAGGCTGTTTCTATTTTCTTTTTATGATTCTTAGCCATCTGTAATGCGTTTTCATATTTTAAGTAATCTGGTAATACCATGAAGTAAAGGTGTAGAACATGACTTTGCATTATTCCTGCAATTTGCATCAATTCTCTTAGAAGTTCTGTTTGTCTTGAGGTTTTAATGTTAAATGCAGATTCTACTGCTCTCATGGAGGTTAAACCATGGACAACTGAGCAGATACCACAGATTCTTGAAGCTATTGGACTTATGTTTTGATAGCTTTTATTTTTTAATATTCCTTCAAAGAATCTGCTGCCTTCAAAAATATTTAATGAGACATCTTTGATTTCATTTTTATCTATTTTTATGTGTAAGCGAGCATGTCCTTCTATCTTTGTTAGATGATCTAAGTGAATTACTTTTCCCATATTTTAATTGGTGCAAACCTCCTGAATTTATCATAGATATCTTTTTCTGATAATCCCCATGTTTTGAATAGTTTGACTTCTGCTGCAAAATTGGCTTTCTTTAATGGTCCTCTACATAGAGTACAAGGTATGTTTTCCCTTATACATAAAGCATTACAACCGCCTCTTGTTAAAGCTCCAAGACATTCAATTTTGCTTTTTAGGTAGCAATTAGCCCCTCTTCTTGGACATTCATTACAGACAGGACCTTCGAATTCTTTTATTTTGATTCCTTTCTTGAAATTGTTTAGGAAATTAACGAATTCTTCTTTTATTATCGGGCATCCAAGCATATAGTAATCTACTTTAATAAATTTGTCTATGGGAGAAGCATCTATGGAATCCGAGAGCATTTTTTGGTTATAAACGTATTTTGTAAGGTCTTTTTTATCTATGAAATTTCTCATAGATGGGATGCCTCCATGAGTTGCACAAGCACCAAAAGCTACTAGAAATTTAGAAGCATTCCTTATTTTCTTTAATTTTTTAACTTCTCTTTTTGAAGTTATTGTGCCTTCTACGAAAGCAAGATCAAATTTAGCATCTCTATTCTTTTCTTTTAGTAGATGGAAATATTGAATATCCAAGTCTTTAAATAATTTTAATAATTCGTCTATGAAGAGTACAGTGAACTGACAGCCCTGGCAGCATGTGAATGAGAAAAATCCTACTTTAAGCCCCTTTTTCATAATCGTATCTATTAAAGGTGATTTATTAACTTTTCTTATTGCCTTCGTTAAAATCATAAAAGAAAACTCTCACAAAATTACTTCGTAACCTTGCCTAACCAAATTTTAACGAAATTGTTGAAAGATAAAAATTATAGAACGAAAGATTTACTTAATTGCATCAACAGCTTTTTGCTGTTTGTATTCAAGAATTTTTGTCAAATAACCATCAAATTGTTGTTGTGCTAATTCTAATGCATTTTGCCCAACAGCATCGTTTTTATAAACTTCGTCTCCGATTCTTACTTCATCTAATTTCAAGTCATTTCCTCTGTCGATATAAATAACAGTTTTTCCATCTGCTTTTGTAACTGTTAAATATAAATCATCATCTCCAGAGGGAACCCAGAAATTACCTTGTCGACTAAATTCTACTTGTTCGTCTCCAAGTTTACCCTTGAAATCATATCTTGAATCATCAACCTTACCACTACATCCACCAAGAGCTAAAGCTCCTGCCAAAACGATGCTTGTTAAAGTTTTTTTCATTTTCATAATGATGGTTATTTATTATACTTTATAAATGTTTCGTTTTTTTACCACTTTAAAGTTAATAATCAATTTTTCAACAACTACAATAACAACGAATCCCTAAAAATTGGAAATTTTTGGGCACAGAAAATCTACGGTTTTCTTGTGTTTCTGTGAGCCCCGAACCTTCCATTCAACCTTAGTTACCAAAAACCGTATAAAATCTGTTAATGAAAACAAAACTTTATATATGCTATAAATAAAAATATATACTGTGTCTAGAATTTATGTTGTTAAAGCAGATGGGAGCAAAGAATTATTTAATAGAAATAAAATATTAAGGACTTGTAGAAGGGCTGGCGTTAGCAAAGGTAAAGCAGAGCATATTGTTGATAATGTTCAGAGATCTGTTTATGATGGTATTACTACAAAACAAGTTTATCATTTGGTTTTGAATGAGTTGAGTAAGTTAGAACCAAAGTCTTCGTTTAGTTATAAAATCAGGGAAGCAATAGCAAAGATAGGCCCTGAGAATTTTGAGTTATATGTTAAGAAAGTTCTAGAATCTAATGGTTATGAGTGTAAATGGAATCGATTAGTAAAGGGTAAAGCTGTTACCCACCAAGTTGATCTGATAGCAAAAAATAAAGGTCTATTTATGGTTGAAGTAAAACATCATGTTAACCCCCATAGGATGTCGGGATTGGGGGATGTTTTACAGATACAAGCCAGATTAGAAGATATTAAAGATGGTTTTAAGGGAGGATTGAATAAACACAATTTTACGCAGGCTTGGTTATTAACAAATACAAAGGTTTCTGCGCATGCTAAGAGGTACGCAAAAGCTAAGAACATTATTGTAAGTGGTTGGAATTATAAGGGCAGTTTGAGTTTAGAGAATCTAGTTAAGAAGAATAAAGCGTATCCTATTACTGCCTTGAATATTGATACTGAATTAAAGAACAGGCTAATTCATAAAGGTATTTTAACGGTTCTGGATCTTCATGGAGAGAGGGTTAAAAAGATCCTTGGAAAAGATTATGAATATATTATCTCTAAGTTGAATAAACTGAGTTTCTTCAAAGGATAACAATAAATTTATAAATTGTTTATCCCATTCTTAGGATTAGGAATATCATAAAAATTAGGGGTGTTGTTTCTTCTTTCTTACTTGTTTTGTTACTAATTGTCTTGCTAAGTGGTCTTGGTCTGTTGTTAGATTTCTCGTTAGGGTTTGCTAGAAATCAGTTGAAAGATATACATAATATATTCGGAATTATTTTTGGAGTTCTTATGGTTATACATTTATTTGTTTTAAACTTCAGGACATTAAAAAATGAGTTAAGATTGCTATTCAAATGATGATTGATGATAAATTAAAAAAGAAGATATTAGACTTCCAAAGGAATGAAATTACAGAATATTATATTTATAAGAAGCTGGCTTCTTCAACTAAAAATAGACGTAACAGTAGAGTTCTGAATAAGATTTCTAAAGAGGAGTTAGAGCATTATAAGTTCTGGAAGAAATTTACTTCAGAAGATGTTGACCCTTATAAGAATAAGATTTTAAAATATTCTTTTATTTGTAGATTACTTGGGTTGACTTTTGGTATAAGATTTATGGAGAAAGGAGAGAAATTAGCTCAAAAAGAGTATAAGAAAGTTTTGAAATATATTCCCAAAGCTAAGAAAATTATAAGAGATGAAGATGAGCATGAAAATGCGCTTATAGATTTAATAGATGAAGAAAGACTTAGGTATACTAGTTCTGTTGTTCTTGGTTTGAACGATGCTTTGGTTGAATTGACTGGAGCTTTAGCAGGATTGACATTTGCTTTTCAGAAATCCAGTTTAATAGCTGTGGCTGGTTTAATCACTGGTATTGCCGCTTCTTTGTCTATGGGCTCTTCAGAATATTTGTCTACTAAATCTGAAGAGAGCAAGAAAAACCCTTTAAAAGCCTCTCTTTATACTACCGTAGCTTATTTATTTACGGTTTTATTCTTAATATTCCCATATTTCGTATTTGATAATGTTTTTTTAAGCTTGGGACTTACTGTAATTAATGCTATTGTGGTAGTATTGTTATTTACGTTTTATTTATCTGTTGCTAAGAATATTTCATTTAAGAAAAGATTTATGGAAATGGTATTCATCAGTTTGGGTATTGCTACTCTGACTTTTATTATAGGATTACTAATAAGGAAATTCTTAGGAATACAATTATGAATTAATAGTTCATAAATTTTTTAAATTATATTTCTAGTAGGTACTAGTATGGATAAATCTCTAGAGCTTCTTTCTAAAGAGCACGAGAATATTTTAGTCATAGCTGAAGCATTAAATAGAGAATGCGATGCTTTAGAATCCGGTAAAGAAATAGACAAAGAATTTTTTAAGAAAGCTCTCGATTTTATAAAGAATTATGCAGATAAATTCCATCATGCAAAAGAAGAAGACATATTGTTTAAAGAACTATGCAATGAAGAAGCAAAGATGCATTGTAATCCTATTGAGCAGATGCTGTATGAGCATGACATTGGCAGGAATTTTGTAAAAGAGATAGAAGAGGGTTTAAAGGAAAGGAATAAGGAGAAAATTATTAGGGGAGCTAGAGGATATTCTAATACGTTAAAAGATCATATATTTAAGGAAGATAATGTGCTTTATCCTATGGCTGAGCAAGTGTTAAATCGTAAGGTTAGGAAGAATATTTTTAATAAATTTATGGGAGTAGAAAGGAGCAGATTCAAAAGAGGTACAAAAGAGAATTATTTGGAAATGGTTAGGGATTTTAGAAAAAGAATTAATTAGATTTTAGACAAAGTTTTATATAGTAATTAGTTCATATCTATATTGTTTAGGGGGTAAAAATGGTGGATATTAATGAGACTGTTCCAGATTTTGAGGTAGAAGCCTATTATGAAAATGAGATTAAGAAGCTTAAGCTTTCTGATTATAAAGGTAAATGGGTTGTGATGTTGTTTTATCCTGCAGATTTTACATTTATTTGTCCTACTGAATTGGAAGAAGCTGCGGATAATTATGATAAATTTAAGGAATTGGATGCTGAGGTTTTAAGTGTAAGTACTGATACAGCTTTTGTACATAAGGCTTGGCACGACAATTCAGAAGCTATTAAAAAAATTAAATTTCCGATGATAGCAGATCCTTCTGGGAAAATATGTAGGGAATTTGGGACTTATATTGAAAATGAAGGATTGAGTTTAAGAGCTACATTCATTATTGATCCTGATGGCGTATTAAAGGCCATGGATATTCATGACAATAGTATAGGTAGGAGTGCTAAGGAGATAATAAGGAAGTTACAAGCAGCCAAATTTGTTAGAGAAAACAAGGGTTTGGTGTGTCCTGCTAGTTGGGAGCCTGGCAAAGATACTTTAAAACCTGGTTTGGATCTTGTTGGGAGGATATAGAAAATGAATCAAGAATTAAAGTTAGCGATGGAATTTGCAATAAAACAAGAAGAGCTCGCTTATCAGCTTTATAATCGCGCTATTGACAAGACCACCGACGAATTTCTAAAAGAAAAATTACAGATGTTGGCTGAACAGGAAAAGATGCATAAGGAAAAGCTAGAGTCATTGAATTATGAAAAACTTGGTGGTGTTGTGGTTTTTGATAATATCGATGAAGAAGATGTAGAAAAAGAGTTGAAAGAGACTAATATTCCAGAATTTAATAATCTTGGTGAGCTTTTCAAATTTGCTATAAGCAAAGAAATCTTATCTAGAAGAGTATACGAGACTCTAAGAGATTCTAGTAAGGTTGATAAGGTTAAATATATTTTCGAGTTACTTGCTAATGAAGAAAAGAAACATGAAGAAGTTTTAAAAGAAGCATTATCAAAATTAAATTAGGAGGTTAAAGTGGCTAATCAAAGAGGAGAAATTTATAAGTGCAATGTTTGTGGAGATATGGTTGAAGTTTTAATAGCTGGTGATGGAAATTTAGTGTGCTGTGATAAGAATATGGAATCGATGGAAGAAAAAACTGAAGACGAAGGCAATGAAAAACATGTTCCAGTTATAGAAAAAACAGATAATGGCGTTTTGGTTAGGGTGGGGTCTGTTCCACACCCGATGGTGGAAGAGCATTATATTCAGTGGATCGAGTTAATAACAGACGACAAGTTTTATAGGAGATTTTTGAATCCTGGAGATAAACCAGAAGCAGAGTTTGAGGTTAAGACTGATAATTTATCTGCAAGAGAATATTGCAACATTCATGGATTGTGGAAGTCTAAAGACTAAAATGAAGAACTTTATTTATTTAATATCTACGGTGTTTTTGTTGGTAATGGCTTCTGGATGTGTTTCAGATTCTCAACAAGCAACTGATAAACAGAATATGGAAGATATAGTTCCTGATTCTGAAAATATGGAAGATGTTGAGGAAGGTATTTCTCTAAGTGAGGTTGCAGAACATAATTTAAGAGATGATTGTTGGTTGGTTATACATGGAAAAGTCTATGATGTGACGGATTGGATTCCAATTCATCCGGGTGGAGATGCTATATTGGAAGGATGCGGAAAGGACGCTAGTACTTTGTATGAAACTAGGCCCATGGGATCTGGAACACCACATTCTCAGAGTGCCAGAGATAGACTAGAAGATTATTACATCGGAGATCTTGTATAATGGTTCTAAATAATATAACTTATCTCCAGATCTTAGGAAGACCTTTAATATTTTATCTAGGCATCATAACTTTACTTTCTTTTTTATTTACGGCATCAATTCCTAGGCTTAGTAGAAAAGGTAAAATGAATTTTAAATGGCATCCCAGAATGGCTAAATTTTCTATATCTCTTGCAATTATACATGGTGGTTTAGGAGCATTAGCTTATTTTTAGATGGCACTTAATAAAATTGATACTATAATGGGAATTCTTTTAAAAGACTTTAAAGTTTACAGAAAGCCGACAGTTAGGAGGACCTCTGCTAGGAAAGACCCATTCAAGACATTGATAACTTGTTTACTGTCTTTAAGAACCAGAGATGAAAACACAGAAAAGGCTTCCAAATCTTTATTTGCAGTTGCTGATACCCCAGAAAAGATTGTTAAGCTACCTATTAAAAGATTGGAGAAATTGATATTTAGTTCTGGATATTATAAGAATAAAGCTAAAAATATAAGGCATGTTAGCAGGGTATTAATTGAAGAGCATAATGGAAAGGTTCCAAAGACTAAAGAAGAATTGTTGTCAATAAAAGGTATTGGCCCTAAGACTGCCAACATTGTTCTATGTTTTTCTTATGGAAGGGACGTTATCCCGGTTGACAGCAATGTCCATAAGGTTTCAAATAGACTTGGTTTAGTTAAAACTAGTAAACCAGAAGAAACTGAAGTAGCACTTATGAAAGTGTTACCCAAGAAATACTGGAGGGAAGTTAATACTACTTTCATTCTATTTGGAAAGAAAATCTGTACAACTATCTCTCCTTGGTGTTCAAAATGCCAGATAAATAAATACTGTCAGAGGGTTGGTGTATCTAAGAGTAGATAGTTATTGTGTATATCCGTACATCAGATTCTTTGTTCTTTCGAAACAATCAACTATTTTTGACATTTGTTTATCATAATCTTTATGCGCCTTCCTATTATAAGCTTCTTCTATTTGTAATACCATTATTTGCTTACCCCCAAATAAATTAGGAATAATCATCCTACTACAACTAGCCCTTGATGGATAGGTTAATGATTCATTTAGTTCTTGTATTATATCTCTTATCTCTTTTTCAGTCTTAGGGTCTATTCCACCAGAATTTATGGGATAATATTCTGCGATTATTGATATGTCTCCTCGGTGTTTAATAACTCTTGATAGAACTGTATTACCAACCTCTTCTGGCGATTCTAATCTCATATTTTCTCTTTCATCTTCTCTTACTGAATCTAACATCTCTTTTAGTTTCATTTTGTTTGGTAGAAAGTTAATTATTTATTAAATTTTCTGTCTGTCAATTGTTATTTTAGAAAACAAAACTTTAAAAATATGAAATTATAAATTAAAAACATGAAAGAAAGACATTGGGCGGATGTAATATCTGATAGGGTTGTTAATCTTAATAAGGGCAAGAAAACTTATGTTTGTCAGGCTGGAATAACTCCGTCTGGCACTGTACACATAGGTAATTTTAGAGATTTAATCACTGCTGAACTGATAAGTAGAGCTATAAAAGATAAAGGGCTTAATAGTAGGTTATATTTCGTATGGGATGATTATGATAGATTTAGGAAAGTACCTAAAGGTCTGCCAAAATCATTTTCTAAATATCTAGGAATGCCTGTATCTGAAGTTCCAGATCCTTTTAAATGTCATAAGAGTTATGCTGAACACTTTGAAAAAGAATTTGAAGACCCTATCAAGGAGCTTGGAATTAATCCAAAGTTTATTTATGCTGCTAAAGAATATAAAACTAATACTTATTATAAGTATGTTAAAAAAGCGCTGAAGAAGAGATTAGAAATTGCAAGAATATTGTCACAATTTAAAACACAAGATCTTTCTGAGAGGGAGATACAGAATTATTACCCGTATCAAGTTTACTGCAACAAATGCAGAAAAGATTCAACAGAGATTATGGAGTATGATGGTAATAATACAGTCACATATTCCTGTAAATGCGGTTTTAAAGAGACTGTAGATATTAGTAGAAAGAGTATTGGTAAATTAGTTTGGAAAGTTGATTGGGCAATGAGGTGGACTTATTATAAAGTAGATTTTGAACCTGGTGGAAGAGATCATTCTACTCCTGGTGGAAGCTATGATATTTCTAAAAAGATTGTAGAAGAAATTTTTAGTAGTAAGGCTCCTGTATTTCAAGGCTATGATTTTGTTGGCATATCTGGGATGACTACGAAGATGTCAAGCTCTACTGGAATGGCTATTTCTCCAGGAGATCTTTTAAAAATATATGAGCCAGAATTACTTAGGTGGTTGTTTGCTAGAGTTCATCCTAAGAGGCCTTTTAATTTTTGTTTTGATTCTGAATTAATAAGGCAGTACAATGAGTTTGATAATAAAATAGAAGCTTATTTTGAAGGAAAGATATCTGAGGCGAACAAGAGAAGTTTAATCTTATCTAAAGTTAGAAAGGAATTCTCAAAGAATAGAATTCCTTTTAGGCAGGCAGTTTCTTTTGGTCAGATAGCTCAGGGCAATGTGAAAGAGTTAAAGAATATCTTACAGAGAATTGGTCAAAAATTCGATGATAAGAACCTGAAACAGAGATTGGAGAAGAGCCAGAACTGGGTGAAAGATTATGCAAAGGACTTAGAAATTAAAGTTAGAGATGAACCTAATAAGAATTATTACAATAAACTGCCTAAGGAAGAGAAAGAGCAGATAGATTGTTTAAGAATGCAAATAGATCGTAATTGGAATATAGAAAAATTGACTATGTTGGTTTATTCTATTCCTAAAAGGGAAGATTTAGAAGATAAGGAGAACAGAATTAGACAGAGAAATTTCTTTAAAAATGTTTACCAGATGTTTATTGAAAAAGATACTGGGCCTAGACTTGGAACTTTTTTAATGGCCTTGGGAAAAGAAAAAGTTAAAATATTATTGACAATTAAATAATAAGCTTTATAAATTATATATTTTTCTGCTTTTTAATGTCTAATACTGAGATTATAGCGGGTATTGAGGTGAGTTTGGAATCTGGAAGATTTTTTAGAGATATCAGCGAATTAATTCCTAAAGAGATTCCTGACAAAGAGACTTTGCTAAGAATAATCTTAAGAGAGAATATAGATTCTCCGAATACCTTGAGAGATCGTTTAGAGACTGCAACAAAAATACAAAATAAAAGAAGAGATATTTATAATCTGGATGTTGATGGTTATCGCAGGTTGTTGCATGTATTTGACGATTATTATGGGTTTTGTGGGCATTCATAGTTTTAAGAATATGACACTTTGGCTTTTAGATAAGAGTAGAGAAGATTTAAAGACAGTTCCTTTAATTGTTGGAAGGGGACGTTTGGATATTAGACCAAATGATTTTAATGAATTTTATAGGTATAGAAATGATTTGTTCCATTATTTCTTAAATGAAAATATTTTGTGGCTTGGAAATGATGGCCGTTTAAACTATGGAGAAAATTGCTGTAGATTATATAGCATAAGAAATAGATGTAAAGATGGAAAGATTGATTTTTATATTGTAGAATTGTGGGATAAGTTAAAGGACTTTGGTGACGTCTTCTTTTATCATACATTGTCTGAATTGTCAGCCTTAAATAAGGGATTAAAGCAACCAGAGGCTCATTATGATGCTGAGTCTAAAACTATGGATTACATTGACTCTTTTTTGACTTCTGAAGACCAGCAGAACTTAGAAAGGTTGATAAAGAGACTTGGGTTTGCTTCAACGTAAAAATATATAAACTTCTTTTTTAGAATGAATCTATGATTAAGCCAAAATTTAAAGAAAGTTTCTTATATAGATATGAGAAATTAACAGATATTAAACGATTTATTAGATACAGCAGTAAACCTCTAAGAAAAAGTTTTAGGGTTAATACTTTGAAGATTTCTGTAAATGCTTTTAAGAAGAGATTTAAGTATAAATTGGAACAGATACCCTGGTGTAAGGAAGGTTTTTGGGTTAATATCAAGGATCTTGGAAAGTTAAAAGAGCATAGTCTTGGTTATATCTATGTGCAATCTGCTGCTTCTATGATACCTCCTGTGATATTGAATCCTGGGAAAGGAGAGTTGGTTTTAGATGTGGCAGCAGCTCCTGGTTCTAAAGCTACTCAAATTGCTATGATGATGAAAAATAAAGGAATATTGGTTGCTAATGACGTTCATATGAAGAGAATTAAAGCTTTGTCTTCTAATTTACAAAGATGCGGGGTTTGTAACTCCATTGTAACCAGAATGTACAAGATAAATATGAAGTTTGATAAAATTTTAGTTGATGCTCCGTGTTCTGGTACAGGAATTGTTAGAAAATCTCCAAATACTCCTGAAGAATGGAGTCCAAGATTGGTTAGACAATTAGCTGGAACTCAGAAATATTTAATCAGGAATGCTTTTGAAAATTTGAAAGATAATGGAATTTTAGTTTACTCTACTTGTAGTTTAGAGCCAGAGGAAGATGAAGCTGTTATAGATTATTTATTAAAGAAATATAAAAATGCTAAATTAGAAGCTATTAAATTAAAGATTAATAGAAGTGAACCTATCTTAGAATTTGATGGTAAGAAATATGATAAAGAAGTTAAAAAGTGCTTAAGAATATGGCCACAGGATAATGATAGTGAAGGTTTTTTTGTTGCTAAAATTAGAAAATGTTAATATACGGTAAAAAAATTAAGAAAGAAATTCTTGATAAAGTTGTTGAATATGTGAGAGGAAAGAGGTTAAAGAATTTAGATAGAGATTTTATTTTAGATAAAGTTGAGAAGTATTTAAATGAGAATAAAAAAGTTGTTGATAAGATAGTGGAATCTAAGGAATATAAAGAACTTAGGAGATCTGGGACATATAAGACTTTTATTAAAGAGATTAGAAGACTCTGTAATATTGCTTATGGCATGTTCTATACTGAAGAGATTAAGAAGTTGGATAAATATCTAGAGCAATTAAAGCAAGATTCAGATTCTTTAGAATTGCATAATAAATTATTATCTTTACATAAATCTACTAAGGAAAGGTTGCCTTATTATAAACAGATTTACAAAAGGATTTTGGGTGGTGAAAAATCTATTCTGGATCTAGGTTCTGGATTTAATATTTTTTCTTATCCTTATATCGGTAGAGATGTTAAGTATTATGCTGGGGACTTGAATGTTGATTTCATCAATAAGTATATGAAGATTAAAAATATCAAAGGTAAAGCGTTTAAGGTTGATTTATTTAATGTTAAAAATTTGCCGAGGGCGGATGTTTGTTTTTTGTTTAAAATTTTGGATTCCATTGATGTAAAAGGGCATAAGAATAGTGAAAATCTAATTAAAAAAATCAATTGTAAGAAGATTGTTGTTAGTTTTCCTTTAAAAACTTTGAAGAAAAGAGAGATGACAACTCAGAGAAGAGCTTGGCTAGAACTTATGTTGAAAAGGTTAAATTATGAATTTAAAAGTTTTAAAATTGGTGATGAGTTGTTTTATGTTGTTAATAAGATTTAATGGTTTTCTATGATAGAACGAATTTCTTGTTTTCTTTCTTCCATGAATTCTGTATGGAAGTCTTCGTTATAAGAAGGAACTTGTCTGTTTATAAGACGACACGGATTTTCAGCAGCTGTATATTTTCTTTCTGGACAAAAACCAGTATATTCGCATTTTGCGGTTATTAGTTCTGATAATCTCCCAGAGTGTGGATTCCCTTCTAAAACTTTTCTAACAAGAGTCATCTCTCTTGCAGTAATCTGCCTCATCTCTGGCTCGGCAGTATTACAAAATCTTAATGAAGTATATCCTGGGCCTAAATTATATAAATCAAAGTCTTTAACGCTAACCATTTTTAAACCCCTAGGGATGACCATTATAGAATCACTTTTAGATACTCCGTTATCTGTTAATATCTGGTAGGTCCGCATTGCATTTATGAATGCACTTATCCAATCTTTTCTGTTATCATTATTATTTCTAACAGATTTAGGAAGAGAGCATATTTCTTTAAATTTATTTAGGATCCTATCGTTAATTTCTATTTCTGATTCTAATATACCATATAATCCTGTTTCCTGTAAAGCTCTAATTGCTCTATCAACAGCATGATAAACTGACTCTGTTGTTTGAGGCAAGGTTCTATGTCTTTTAACTTCTCCCCAAACCCTCCAGGGAGTATTTGAAGCTACTAAAAATCTTACAGTATCGTTATAATCGGTTACTATTTCTTCTAGTATTCTTAGTTCTTCTTTCCAACATAATTCTATATCTTCTGTACTCTCGAAAATATTTCTTCTTTGATTAAGATATTCTTCAATCAATCTATCTCTATTCTTATCTTGAAGGATTCTTGTGTCTAGAACAACACTGTCTTCTAATACATTCCCATTAAACCCATTACAAGAATCTATAAGACTAGTGGCGTAATTCTCTCTATCATGGAAAATACTAGGATTTACACAACTCGTTCTGGGAGCTTCTCTTCTTGCAAAATAAGTTATTCCTGCTCCATTTTCTACAACACATTCTTCCAACTGCCTTACAACTTCCCTGGCTTCATCCGGAATTAAATCTGGGTTAGCTTCGAAGTCTTTTGAGAAGTGTATTAACGTTTCTAAAGGCATAAACATAAAGCCGCCGCCCTTATGACCATATTGAACAATTTTACTAGCTTCTTGTTTTGGAACGCCCCTTTCTTGTAGATCTTGGTAGAGAAGAATGTTTTTTTTAGATGTGTCCATGTAAAGTTCAATGACTTTCTCTCCTTTAGTGAAAATTCCTTTTGGAATAACTATGTTTTCTACTTCTATTGGTATTCTTCTTCCGGAAGGCATTAAAGAACTTGAAAATCTTGCTCCTGTAAATGCAGAATCAACCATTTTAGAAGAAGTTCCTCCAATTATTGCCCAGAAGCCGGGAGTTGTTGCCATAGAAGCATGCCCCGCTCCCGCAACACTGATTAGAGCATTTTGCAGGTTTCTGTAAGAGAAATCTAGATCTTCTTCCTTCTTCTCTCTTAGTTCTTCAAGAACATCCATGTCTTTATATGTAACACGGGCTGCTCCCAGTACAAATTCATCTGGTGTAATAAAGGTCCCATTAGGAAGTTCTAAACGTGGTCCAAAACCTACAATCTGTACATTAGGATTCACTACTTGTGCCATTTTTTTGTGAATTTATATTAAATTATAAAGATAATTGTTTTAGACTAGTTTTGTTTTTCTGTTTTTCCATCGCTAGTAACTCTTCCATTTTGATTTTGACCGTCGTATTCTCTTTCTATTTCTCCTATTACTGGATAGAAGACTATGTTAAACATTCTTGATCCTAATTCAAAAGTAAATTTATTATTCCCTGGGTTTGCTATTCCAAAAACTAATTGTCCGTGATAGCCAGGATCTGTTTTTGTTGCATGAAAAGATATTCCGCATCTTTGTAATGTGCTTCTTGGATAAACATATGGCATTAAATATCTAGGTTCAGAACCATCTTCAATAGTTATTTTTTCAGAAGGAGTATTTATGCTTTCTATTGTTTTTACAAGTAGATAATCTCCTGGATTTATTGTTACTTCTTTTATCTCGTCTGGATCATATTTTGCTATTAGTATTTTCTTTGGTGTGTGTCTATCTTCAATACCTAGAAATCCATCTCCTTCTATCTTAAATACTTCCCCAACTCTTAAATCTAAGCCAACACCTTCAGGACTTTTAATTTCTCTTTCACAGAGATCTTCTATTAGATTTAATTCTAGAACTTTTTTAGATGATAATGGCATTTTAACCTCCACCACAACCGCCAGTTGAAGACCTACAATGTGTACATTTCCAACAACCACCGTCCGGTTCCATTAAGTTACCACATTCAGTACATATCTGACCCGTTATTTTTCCAGAGTTAGTTTCTTCTGAATCTTCTTCTGACTTCCATATTCTTGTTTTCTTTATTTTATCAATTGTTTGTCTTGTATCTAATCCTTCGTCTTTCCAATAGTTGGTTCCTGAGATTTTTTTAATTGTTTCTTCTAATGAAGGAACTCCAGAGTACATTTTTTCTCCTGCTATAGTTGGAATTAAATGTAGTTTTGGAACATTTTGATATGCTCTAAGTTCCCATGGTAAAGGTCTCATTTCTTCTTCTCGTTTAACCATACTTATATCCCCCAAGTAATGGGCACTTATCCAGTCATAGATAAAACCTTCTATACTGCTTGCGTCTTTTATGAATGGATGATCTGTAAGTCCACCTATTTGAGATTTTCCTGCTTTACCAAATGCTTCTAAGGCTTCTTTTAAAGAAACACCCCATTGTAGTTTTTCTGAGAATTCTACTACTGCCAAATTTGTTAATCTATTTATATCACTTGTTCTTTCCAAACAATTCACAAATAATTCACCTAATCTTCCATCTGGATATTCTCCGGTTGTTAAGAAAATACTATTGCCTCCAAGTTTTACTTTTTGCGTTATACCACTTCTTACGTTTGGTAATTTTTCTCTTTCCCCCCTTACTAAGATTTGCTTTGCTTTTTGGGAGTGTGTTTTAAGCGGTTGTGCACCCTTACTTCCATCCCTATATATGGATAGGGCCTTTAAACCAAGATTATGTCCTAATAGGTACATATCCATTATTTCTTCAACAGAGGTATTTCTTGGTGTGTTAATAGTTTTTGATATGGCCCCAGATAAATGCGGTTGTATTGCCCCAATCAGGCTAATATGACCTTCTGGTGATATTGCTCTTGTACCATTCTCTGGAGTAGCAGCGCAATCAAACACTGGAAGATGTTTTTCTTCTATAATGTCACAACCCTCTACGGTTCCGTTTTCTTCAATATATTTCATTATCTCACCTATCTTCTGTTTACTATAACCGAGTCTCTCTAGTGATTTAGGAACGATTAAGTTAGCGATTCTCATTGATCCTCCACCGGATAATTCTTTGTATTTTATTAGTGAGAATTCTGGTTCACACCCAGTAGTATCGCACCCCATCATGTATCCTATTGTTCCTGTTGGTGCCAATAATGTTACTTGTGCATTTCTTACTCCACGAGATTTAGCAGATTCTATTGCTTCTTCCCATGTACCTATTGCTTCATTTAGTAGTTCTTCTAAAGGAGATTTGCGGTGTCTATTTTTGATAGCTTCTTTATGTTTCTCCATTACATCTAGTATTGGTTTTTTGTTCTTTTCAAAGTGTTTGAAACTTCCTAATTTCTCTGCCATCCTTGTTGAGTGTAGATATGCTTGTGCAGTCATGTTGGATGTTATTGTTGCAGCTAATGATCTTGCTTCGCTGCTATCATAATGTAAACCGTTAGCCATTATCAATGCTCCAAGGTTAGCATAACCTAGACCAAGAGGTCTAAATTCATGGCTATTAAGAGCAATTTCTTCAGTGGGATATGATGCCATGGACACTATAATGTCCTGGGCTGTTAGGAATATATTTATTGCTTCTTTGAAAGCTTCATTATCGAAAGTACCATCTTCTCTTCTGAATTTCATTAAGTTTAAAGAAGCTAGGTTGCAAGCTGATCCATCTAAGAACATATATTCAGAGCAAGGATTGGATGCATCTATGGTTCCAGAGTTTGAACACGTATTCCAACGGTTAATCTGGTCGTGATATTGGATACCAGGATCTCCACATTGGTGGGTTGCGTAAGCTATTATTTCTAGCAGATTTCTAGCAGGTATTTCTCTTCTTACAGCTCCATCTTGAACGTTTCTTAGCTGAAAAGCTACATCGTTTTTGACAGCATTCATAAACTCGTCTGTTACCCTTACAGAAATGTTTACATTTTGCGCTCTTAAATCCTGCCAAGTATGACTTTCCCAGTTAGAGGGTGAGCCTGCATAGACCTGAACTTTACCTTTTTCTTCTGCTACATACTTGTGTTGAATAATTTCAATGATATCTGGATGAGATACTAGAATGCTTTGCATGGTTGCTGCTCTTCTCGATCTTCCACCAGATTTGATAACTCTTCCAACTGAGTCTTGTACATCCATAAATCTTTTTGCTCCAGAAGCCTCACCACCTCCACTTACGGATTCTCCAGCTGCTCTTACTCTACTCCAATCACCACCTATTCCGGATCCTCCCTTGAAAATCTTGGAAGATGTAAGTGCTCCCACGTCCATCATTCCTTCTATAGAGTCTTCGGGAGATTTGATAAAACAAGCAGAGACTAACGGATATTCGTAGAAGTTTTCTGTTCCAACTGGTTCTCCTGTTTCTAAATTCACATGGAAGTTATCAGATGGGTGTGAGATTCCGTATTCATCATGTAATCCCATATTAAACCACACCGGAGAATTAAAGGCACCGTATTGATTTAGACATAAATAAGAGAGCTCATTGTAGAAGTTTTCTGCATTTCCCTCATTAAAATAACCTTGTTGTATCCCCCATTTTTTGATTGTTCCTGCAACCCTGTGAACTAATTGTCTGACATCAATTTCTCTTCCTGTTTCTGGAACACCCTCTTTTCTGAAATATTTTGTTGCTACAGTATTGACTGAATGTTGAGACCATCCCGTTGGTGCAACGACATCATCTAAACTTTCTATTATGTTTCCAGAATCGTCTCTTACTACTGCATCAGTTTTTCTGAAATTGGAGATATCATATACATTTTTTCCTTCTGAAAAATATCTTTTGAATGTTAAGCCTTCTCCCATTTCATTTGCCCCTTAAATTTTCAAGCTCTTTTTCAAAACTTTCTAGATCTTTAAAATCTTTATAGACAGAAGCAAATCTTATATAGGCTACTTTGTCTAGTTGTTTTAAATTTTCTATTATTAGTTCTCCTATAATTTTGCTGTTAATCTCTTTTTTCCCATAGTCTTTAAGTTTTGCTTCTATTTGATCAACGATATTATCTATTTTATCAATACTTATTGGTCTTTTTTCACAGGCCTTTACTATTCCTGTTTTAATCTTTTCTTTATTGAAAGGCTCTCTCCTTCCATCTTTTTTGATTATGAATAATTCTGTATCTTGTATTTTTTCATATGTCGTGAATCTTTTCTTGCAATTTAGACATTCCCTTCTTCTTCTGATTTTATGGGTATTGGTGTCTCTTTTATCAATTACTTTGGTGTCTTTGTTGCAATGTGGACATTTCATTATACACAATATATTGTATACCTCTTTTTTTGTTAACTCAAGATGTGGTGTTAGGGAGTAAGACTTGTATATAAATATTTATATAGATTAATGTACGTAATTTATTCATATGTTTTTAAATTTAGAAAACTATTTAAACTAGTTAATCTAACTATTTATTACTGTTTGGGAGGTATAAAATGAAATACTTGAAGTCAGTTTTGATTGTAGTTATTTTGTTGTTTTCTGTGGGTTTTGTTAATGCAGACTGTAGTGATAGTGAAGATAGAACATTATTTGTATTTGGGGAATCTAGTTTTTTAGATGCTTTAAATCAGAGAAGAGAAGGTACTGCAGACCCTGCAGCTATCTATTGTAATCAGATGGGTTATAATTACAAGATAGTAGAAGACAATGGACAAAGAGGAGTTTGTATAATGCCTAATAAAGAAGAGTGTGATGAATGGGATTTTTACAAAGGTAAATGTGGAGAAGAATATTCTTATTGTACTGTAAATGGTTATGAATTAAGAACAGAAGATGATGGAAAAGATCCTTTTTCAGTTGAATATGCTGTTTGTTATGACGATGGGGAGAAAATAGGAAGCGTTACTGAATTGGCTGGAATAGGGGATGAAGCTGTTAAATCTAGAACTAAAATATTTAATTTTGATAATAAAAGAAAGGATAAGAGTGGAGATGCTACAATGGATTCTTTTGACTGGAGAGATCATAATGGTGAAAACTGGATGACTTCTGTTAAAGCGCAAGGTATGTGTGGAAGTTGTTGGGCTTTTGCAGCTGTTGGTGCTACAGAAGCAATGTACAATATTAAATCTGGTTACTCTCATTTAGATTTGGATTTATCAGAGCAATATTTGGTAAGTGATTGTACTACTTTCTCAGGAGATTGTTGTGTAGGTTATGGGAATAGAGCTTTAAGGTATATTAGAGATTGGGGTATTCCTGATGAGAACTGTATGTGGTACGTAGATGGATTTGGATGTAGTTGTGAAGGAGAAACTTGCGATTCTAATTGTGATTACAGTGGTTCTGGCATATGTAGTGATACAACATGTAATGATAGGTGTTCTGATTGGGAAGATAGATTAAAAACTATTGATAGCACCGGTAAATTAGAGACTGTTCAAGAAATTAAGGATAATATAGCTAATGTTGGACCTGTGGTTGCTTCTATGAATACTCTCGATGGAGGTTTTATTGGTGATCCCGCAATATATAGGTGTGATAATCCTTCTGGTACAGATCACATAGTTGTTTTAGTTGGTTATGATGACGCTGGAGAGTATTGGATTGCAAAGAATAGTTGGGGGAGCACTTGGGGACCTGATGGAGATGGTTATTTTAAAATCGGATATGGAGAATGTCTCATAGAAAATTACGTTTTTAATGCGGATGTAACATTAAATCCAAGACAGCGAGTAGCAGTCCCACTTTAATTCTTTTTCTTTTTTAATTTTTAAAAACAAAACATTTTTTAATTGTAAAAAGAAAATTCTTTTATGAAGATTCTTAAAAAGATTAAGTTGAGTAAGCAAGAAAAACAGCTTTTAGATAAAAAGGTTAGTTCTTTTTTAGAGAAATTGAATAAGGATCTTAAGGATGCTAAAGCAATAGCTGGTGGTTCTTATGCTAAGAATACTATTTTAAAGGATAATTATGATATAGATATATTTGTCAAATTTAACTATAAATTAAGAAAGCAAGATATTAGTAAATTACTAGAAAAAAGTTTAAAGAAAAAATTTAGGTATACTAAAGTTCATGGTTCTAGAGATTATTTTCATGTTAAACTTGGAAAGCATCTTTTTGAGGTTGTTCCTGTATTGAATATTAAGAAAGCTGAGCAAGCATTAAATGTTACTGATGTTTCTCCATTGCATGTTAATTATATTAAAAAGAAAGGCAAAGGTTTAGAAGATGATATTAGATTAGTAAAACAATTCTGTAAAGCTAATAATCTTTACGGAGCAGAATCTTATATCAAAGGATTTTCTGGTTATGTTTTAGAGGTTTTAACTATTTATTATGGCTCTTTTAATAAATTAATCAAGAATGCTGCTAAATGGAGACCTGTAAAAATAATAGATCCAGAAAGATATTATAAAAATAAGGAAGAGATTATTAAAAGTTTAAATAAAAGTAAAAGATCATCTTTAATTTTAATAGATCCTGTACAGAAAGATAGGAATGCAGCAGCAGCTTTGTCTAAGGAGAAATTTGAATTGTTTAATGAATTAATTAAGCAGTATTTGAAGAATCCTAGTGAAATATTCTTTGTTAAAAAAGAAGTTGCCTTGAAAGAACTTAAAGATTATCTAATAATAAAAGTAAAACCTGTGCGAGGAAAAAAAGATATAGTTGGGGCTAAGTTGGTTAAGGATCTGGAATTTATTAAGAAAAAGCTAGAGGATTTTGAAGTATTAGATTACGGATGGAAATGGAATAGATTTGCTTATTTTTATTTTAAAGTTAAGAAAAAAAAATTGAATAAATATAGAAAGAACTATGGTCCTAGCAAAAAGCATAAGGAACATTTAGAGAATTTTAAAAAGAAATGGAAAGGAAAGAGATTTAATTATGATAAAGGAAAGATATATGTCAATGTCTTAAGAGAAAATAGAGATGTAAAAAAAGCGATTAAGAGTTTAAATAAGAATATTAAGAATAAAATAATTTCTATTAAAATCAACCAAAGACCTTGAATACAAAAATTAAACTATCATAAATATCTATAGAATATTTAATTTAGAATAAATCTTCGAATGGAGATAGGATATTTCCGATTGTAAATTTATTTCTTATTGGATTTCTGTAAACTGAGAAAATAATATCATCACCATATATGATTACATCTTCGTCGTTGTCATTATCGATGTCTTCAACTATCGGCATTCTTGGGTTTGTAAGTGTAGAAGCATATCCAACCAATTCAAAATCTCCATCACCATTGCCTTTAAATAAACCGAGAAGCTCGTAATCAGCCGCGGCAGTTACGAAATCCATATCATTGTCAAGATTAAAGTTTAAGGCTTCTGTTAAATATCTTGTTCTATTTAAATTTAGCAAGTATCTGTAATAGAATGTACCATCTCCTTTATTTTTAAGTATTGAAATACTTCTATGAGTTCCGGTTATTATGTCTGGATAATTATCGTTATTTATATCTGCTATAGTGGGTATATAAGCATCGAATCTTACATCAAAAAATCTTGTTCTGTGGAAGGTTCCATCTCCCTGACCATAAGTTACCATTACGTTGTTGAATGCTTGATTAGCTACTGCTAAATCTAAATTTCCATCATTATCGAAGTCAGCAGCAGATACTTTTTGGGCTCCCCCCCCGGTAGATATCAGTTGCGAAAAGATTAGATTACCTTCACAATCTCCCAGGTTAACTATTAGTTCGGATAATGCAAAGTCTGTAAAAGCGATGTCTTGGCAACCGTCCTCATTAAAATCCTCAGCCAACAACCATGTTGGAAATTGGTTTAATGTGCTTATATAATAGAAGTCTTCTAAACCGTTATAAGAGCCAAGAGCAATACCTATATTTTTACTTGCTTGATTTGCTATTACTAAGTCTTTATAGTTATCATTGTTTAAATCTGTAAAAATAGCATGCGTTGGTGTATAAGATATTTCTGTAAATGATATCAAATCGTAATCCGGACCTTGAAATATTGCAAGATTTGGTCTAAAGTTGTAGGTTACTATTGCTACAACATCTTTAACGTTGTCACTATTAACGTCTTCTATTGCAAGAGCATTTATAGTTCCTAATGCATCGTAGTCTTCCCTTATAAAATCTAAAGATCCAGGATTTATTACGTCTGCTGTTAAATCTGATGGGACCAATAGAAGTACCAAAGCAAGAATTGATACTATTAATATTGTATGTAGAAATCTTATTTTATCTCTCTTTTTCATTACTGCTTTTTAATTTTATTCTTTTAAATACTTTTTGTTTTCCAGGCTTTTTTAACTGCTTCTGCTACTTTTGGAACTATATTTTTGTTTGTTGCATATGGAAGGATTTCTTCTTCTGTTGGATTCTTTATTGTTGAGGCAAGAGCTTCTGCTGCTGCTATTTTCATTTTGTCTGTAATTCTTGTTGCTTTTACATCTAAAGCTCCTCTGAATATTCCTGGAAAACCTAGGACGTTGTTGACCTGGTTTGGAAAATCACTTCTTCCAGTTGCTATTACTTTTGCTCCAGCTTCTTTTGCATCTCCTGGTAATATCTCTGGATCTGGATTTGCCATTGCTATTACTATTGGGTTTTCATTCATGGAAGAAACCATTTCTTTAGTTAAAGCACCTTTTACAGATAAGCCTATGAAAACATCTGCATTCTTTATAGCATCTTTTAAGGTTCCTTTTAAGTTTGATTTATTTGTTTTTAATGCCATATCTCTTTTGTATTTGTTTAAATCTTCTCTTTCTTTGTTTAAGATTCCTTTGCTGTCACATAGAATTGTATTCTCTCCTTTTAACCCATATAACATAAGGAGTTTAGTAACTGCTATTCCTGATGCACCTGCTCCGTTTACCACTGATTTAATATCTTTAATATTTTTACCTGTAACTTTTAAAGCATTGATCATTGCAGCAAGAACAACTACTGCTGTTCCATGTTGGTCATCGTGCATTACTGGAATGCCTAGATTTTGCAAGGATTCTTCTATTTTGAAACATTCTGGAGCTTTAATATCTTCTAGGTTAATTCCTCCGAATACGGGGGCTATGTTTTTTATTGTTTCGATATTTTTTTTAGTGTCTTGAGAAGATAAACATATGGGGAAGGCATCTATATTAGCAAATTCTTTGAATAAAATTGCCTTACCTTCCATTACAGGAAGGGCAGCTTCTGCACCAATATTTCCTAGACCAAGAACGGCGCTTCCATCTGAGATTACAGCAACGCTATTTCCTTTGAAAGTATATTTGTAAACATCTTCTTTGTTTCTTGCTATATATCTGCAAGGCTCTGCTACTCCAGGAGTATAAGCTAGGGACATATCTCTTTTGGTTTTTAATGGTAATTTAGATTTTATTCCTAGTTTTCCTTTAAGTCTTTCGTGCAACCTTAAAGATTCTTCTTGGGTATTCATCGGATTATTGAATAGAGATGGTTTATAAACATTTGGTAATTTTATCGATACATTTATAATTGATTAATTTCAGATTTTTTTTAAAAAGAGACTATGAATAAAAACAAAAAGGTAGACTTTAATATAATCTTAAAGTATATTTTGGATTCTTGAAAAAATATAAGGTTATGCTAGTACTACTTCTATTGATTATTTTCTTATTAGAAGCTAGTTATGCTGCGGATAAATTTTTGTTTAAAATAATAATAGATAATGGAACAGAATTTGTAGATGGTACTCTAGGCAGAGAAGATTTGATAGGGATTTTGTTGATTGTAGCTGCTGTTTTTCTGGGAATATTGATAATTGGGGCTGTATTGAAGTTTTTCCATCTTCATTTCCTGAATAGATTTGAAGGTGACTTGATAATAGACCTAAAAAAGAAGTTTTTTAATCATATCGTGCATTTATCTCATAGTTTTCATATCTCTCATAAAACAGGTTCTTTAATATCTAGAATAGTGAGGGGTGGAAATGCTATCGAGCGTATGACGGATGTGATTGTGTTTAATGCAGCACCTTTGTTGTTTCAATTAATAGTCGTATCTGGCTCTTTGCTATATTTTAGTTTTAAATCCTCGATAGTTGTTATATTAACTGTTGCTGGTTTTATTATGTATAGTGTTCTTATTCAGAATAAACAAAAGAATTTTGGTTTGGATAGAAATGTGAAAGAGGATTCTGAAAAGGCATACATTAGTGATGTGATGACTAACATAGATTCAATTAAGTATTTTGGTAAAGAGCATCTGATTAAAAAGAAATTTGGAAAATATAGTAGAAAGACTAAATTAGCTACAGTTAGATTTTGGGATTTCTTTAGGTATCTTGATTCTGGACAATCTTTGATACTTGGAGTAGGAGTTTTTCTACTAGTGTATTTTCCTTTATTGGATTTCCTAGAAGGAACTTTAACTCTTGGTACTTTGGTATTCATATATACGGTTTATGGTAATTTGATGGGGCCTTTGTTTAGTTTTGTTCATGGCATAAGGGCTTATTATATGTCTATGGTAGACTTTCAGGACTTATTTGAATACGGTAAAGTTAAGAATGATATCAAGGATGCTAAGGACGCTAAAGATTTGAAAATAAGAGAAGGAAGAATAGAATTTAGAAATGTTTACTTTAAATACCCTAAGAGATATATCTTTAAAAATTTTAATTTAAATATTAATAAGAATCAGAAAGTTGCTTTGGTTGGTCATTCTGGTTGTGGCAAAACAACTATGATTAAATTATTATATAGATTACATAACCTAGATGGTGGAGAGATTTTAACAGATGGTAAAAATATTAATAAATTTAAACAGGAATCTTTAAGATCTGAATTAAGCATTGTTCCCCAAGAATGTGTGTTGTTTGACGATACTATTTATAATAATATAGCATTTTCTAAACCCAGCGCTTCTAGGAGGGAAGTAATGAGGGCCATGAAGTTTGCCCAATTAGATAAGATAGTGAATAATTTTCCTGATAAGGAAAAGACTATTGTGGGAGAAAGAGGTGTTAAACTATCTGGAGGTGAGAAACAAAGAGTTTCTATTGCGAGGGCTATATTGGCTAATAAAAAAATATTAGTTTTAGATGAGGCAACATCTTCTTTAGATTCTAAAACAGAATATGAAATTCAAAGAGATCTTAGTAAATTGATGAAAAATAGAACTTCTATAATCGTTGCCCATAGGTTATCTACCGTTATGCATGCAGATAAGATTGTTGTTATGGATAAAGGCAGAATAGTACAAATAGGAAAGCATAAAGATTTAATTAGAGTTAAGGGAAAATACAGAAAATTATGGAACCTTCAGAAAGGAGGGTATATTAGATAGTTAGTCTTCTTCTTTTTTCTCTTCTCTGAAGTCTTCTTTAAGTTCTCTCGTGGTTGCCTCACGTACAGTTTTATCTACCATTTTACTATATATAGTTCTTGTTTATTATAACTTTTCGTATATATTTTATATAATCTCTTTGTTAATACAAGAACCAAAAACTTTATATAGAACTATGCATAAAGAGTATAAACTGGTTCTCAGAGGGGATATACAAATGGACCAAGATCTTAAAAAAATACTTAAAAAAGGTACTACTACGGTTGGTGTAGTTTGTAAAGACGGTGTTGTATTAGCTGCAGATAAGAGAGTTTCTGCTGGATATTTAATAGCTACTAAGAAAATAGATAAGATACATAGAATTACAGATGATATAGCGGTAACTATTTCTGGTAGTTTATCAGATGCTCAGTTAACAATTAAATTAATACAAGCAGAATTAAGACTAAAGAAGATTAGAACTGGAAAAGATATCGGTGTTAAAGAAGCAACTAATTTAGTTGCTGGCATTGTGTATAGCAATCTTAGAAAAATGAGTATGATCCCTAGCATTGTTGGTATGTTACTTGGAGGAAGAGATGAGAAAGGATTTAAATTATATGAGCTTGGTATAGATGGTTCTATAGTCGAATCTGAAGACTTTGTGTCTAATGGTTCTGGATCTCCTTTAGCTTATGGTGTTTTAGAAACTTTACATAAAGAAGGCATAAGCGTTCAAGAAGGAATTAAGTTAGCTATGAGAGCTGTACATGCTGCTATACGGAGAGATTTGCCAACTGGCGATGGTATAGATGTTGTTGTAATCGATAATAAAGGTTTTAGGAGATTACCAACAAAGAAGATTGTTGAGACATTGCAATAAATATTTCTGATATTCAAAAATGATTGAAATTTTAGAACGAGTAAAAAAGATGCTTCCAGCGAAAGCTAAGATTAGCCAAGCTAGTTTTGAGGGAGCAAACATTATTTTGTATACTAAAGATAAGAACTTCTTCTTAGACAATGGTGGAGCGATTAAGGAGATAGTTGATTCTATAAAGAAAAGAGTAGAACTAAGACCGGATCCTTCTCTAACAGAAGATATGGAGAAAGCAGAAGAGACAATTAAAAAAATATTGCCTGAAGAGGTTGGAAATACAAATATTATATTCGATCCTCAGAGAAGTGTTGTTATTATTGAAGTAGAGAAGCCAGGATTAGCTATTGGGAAAAAAGGAGAATTGTTAAAGGAGATTAAGCAAAAAACTTTATGGGTGCCATTAGTTAAAAGGGTTCCAGCTATAAGATCAAAGTTAATAGAAAGCATTAGACATGTTCTTTATGAGAATAATGACTATAGGAAGAAATTCTTGAATAAAGTTGGAGAAAGAATCTATGGGGAGAGGTTAAGAGGAAAGAAAACTGAATGGGTAAGATTAACACTTTTAGGAAGTGGAAGAGAAGTAGGAAGATCTGCTTTATATTTACAAACCCCAGAATCTAAGATATTATTGGATTGTGGTATTAATGTTGCTGCTCCTGAAGAAAGCATGTATCCTTATTTTGATTGTCCTGGTTTTGATATTAAAGAACTGGATGCTGTTATTGTTAGTCATGCACACCTAGATCATTCTGCTCTTGTTCCTTTGTTGTTTAAATATGGTTACAGGGGGCCAGTATATTGTACTTTACCAACAAGAGATATAATGACTTTGCTTTGGCTGGATTTTGCTGGCATTGCGCAGAAAGAAGGCAAAAAACAGTTGTTTAATAGCGCAGATATTAAAGAAGTTATGAAGCATACTATATGGTTAGATTACGAGGAAGTTACAGATGTTACACCAGATGTTAGATTGACTTTTTATAATTCTGGGCATACATTAGGAAGTGCAATGTGTCATTTACATATTGGAGAAGGTTTGCATAATTTATTGTACACTGCAGATATGAATTATGAAAATTCTAATTTGTTGGATGCAGCTCCAACTAGATTTCCAAGACTTGAAACAGTAATTTTAGAGGGAACTTATGGAAGTAAAGATGATACTTATGTTTCTAGAGCAGATGCTGAAAAATATTTACTAGATGTTATTAAGAAGACTGTTGATAGGGGTGGAAAAGTGTTGATGCCCGTATTGGGAGTTGGAAGATCGCAGGAGATTATGTTAATATTAGAGAAAGCAGTAAGATTTGGATTATTAAAAAAGATTCCAGTGTTTATACAAGGAATGGTGTGGGATGTAAATGCCATTCATACAACTTATCCAGATTTCTTTAGTAATCATGTTAAAAAATTAGTTTTCCATAAAGATAGCAATCCATTTTTATCAGATATGTTTAAGCAGATCGGTAGTAGAAAAGAAATGCAGCAGGTTCTTGAGGAAACTGGACCTTGTGTTATATTAGCAACCTCTGGTATGATGGTTGGAGGTGCAAGTGTAGATTACTTTAAGGAGTTGGCTGAGAATCCTAAGAATACTTTAGTATTTACTTGTTATCAAGGACCTGGTTCTCTTGGAAAAAGAATACAAGGTGGGGAGAAGCAGATAATGTTTAGTAATGGTAATAAGCCAGATACTGTTAAAGTTAATATGGAGATTCATTCTCTGCATTCATTTACGGGACATTCTACTAGAGACCAGTTGGTTAATTTTATTAAAAGATTAAATCCTAGGCCAAGAAAGATTATAATTAATCACGGAGAGAGTTCTAAATGTTTAGAGTTGGCTTCTGCTTTACATAAAATGTTTAGAGTTGAGACTGTAGCTCCAAAGAACTTGGAAACTATTAGGATTGTTTAATTTATTCCAAGTCTTGTTTTTGATGTTTTAATGTATTTTTCGTATAATCTCTGGAGAGATACCGCCCATTTATAATTGTTGTCCCATTCTCTAATTTTACGCCATCCGCCTTTGCTTGTGTATCCAGATGGGTCGCTGAAATTAAAGCTAAATAGTACTTTATCTCCATGGTGGAAAATATAGACCTGTCTCGTATTGTAAGGAGTCCTACCCTCTATACGATGTTCAGCATCAGCTGATTCAAATTCTTCCATTATTCCTCTATGCGTACTAAAGTAATTAGCTTCTATTAGCTCTTCTTCTTCAGGTAATACTCTTCCATCTACTTCAACTACTCTATCCAGTAATCCGTCACATCCTTCATCATAGAAATAAATGTCTTTATTTACACCCTTTGTTTCAAATGCTATAAATTCGTCACAAACCTTTATTGTTAATCTATCGATACTATAGATAGATACAGTATCGCATAGTGGATTGTTAGTCTTAGTGGATGTTGGATTTGCTTTAACTTCCTCTTTAATTGCTTGTAACGATTCTTCTAGGTTAGAAGCCTTTACTGGACTTGCTGCCACATTTAAAGCTAGTAAGGCTGTACCTAGACCTTTTGCTAAGTTAGGCAGTTTTTTGTTTTTTATTTTTTGAAACATTTTCTATTCTCCTTTAAGATATCTTTCTACTATGTATTCTGGTACTTTTTCTTCTGATATAAGTCTATGTATTCTTTCTTTGATAGTAAGTGGGCAATCTCCGTCTAATCCGTAATAGGTGAAATATGACATCATGTGCGCTTCGAGTTCCTCTTCTATTTCTTCAAGCGTCTCTCCCGGGATTGTCCAGTCAAATAGATCTCCTGTTTCTACCATTTTCTTACATTCTCCAATATCCCCGTCAACTTCTAATTCTAATGAGGGTACTAATCTGTGATTTAGTGTTGCAGCGACAGCTTTATGATTTCCATCTAATAAAAAATATTCTGAACCGGACTTAAATCTTTCCTTTACTAGTATGCTAAATTCCTGCCTAATTAAATCCTCTGAACGAGATGAGATGTTAAATGTGCCCCTGTGAGCAACTATTACGGGAGGGAGGTCATCACCATGACCTCTATTGAAAACTCTAAAGTAGATATTTAAAATAGATTTGTTTCCTAGTTCATACTCTCCTGGAACAATAAGCTGAGTTGGATTTAATTTTTTCCTTTTCATTTTAGATATTTTTCAATTTCAGACAAAGGTACCTCTAAAGCTTTTGCTAGCTTTTCTTTGTTTGCTTTTCCAGGATTTGCACGACCGGTTGTTATGGGATATAATGTTCCTTTTGGAATGTTGTTCTTTTCAGCGAATTGTTTTTGTGAGGGATAACCTAGTTCTGTTATTCTCTTTTTGATAAATTCTGCTAAGGTTGCTTCTTCTGTCATCTTATCTACGTCTGCACTGGGTGTCTCTTTTATATAATGCCATACCCCCCTATCTAAAGAATATCCTGCCATGTAGGGGGTTTCTAATATTTTGATTTTAACGTTAGATCTTTCTGCAACATTCTCGAAATTTTTAATCAATTTTTCCTTCATATATGGAATGTCAATCTCTCCCCCAAATTTCATTGTTACAAAGGGTTCATCTTTAGCAACTTGAATTTTCAGATTTGATATCTTATCTGATATTTCTTCTCCGAATCTAATTAAAGCATCGTATAAACTCTTTGGGACCTCATTAGTTGATCCCGGATCTATTGGTAGGGTGATTACTAAACCTTCTCCGGTATCAGCTATTCGGATAGGTAAAGGCAGAGCATTTTCTCTATACCTTTCATATTGTTCAATTATTTCTTCTGCTTTTGCCCATTCTTTTTCGGCTAATTCTCTCGCACTTTCGGGAAGGTTTCGTAGTGAGTTCTCTCCGTATTTTTTAATATAACCATCCTTTCTTTTTATAGTGTCTCTTGCTTTCTTCAAACCTTCAACATTATCATATGTCTCTCTAGTCTCAAGCTCTTTTGATATCTGATTAAAAACATTTATCATTAAATCTTCTTGGCTTAATACAAAATCTCTCTCATTTTGTCTTAATATATCTTCTAATTCTTTTGGTCTTGCAGATCTTCTAAGAACCTTTAACCCTTCTCTTTCTTCTTCTAATTCTAAACAGTATTCCTCTGATTCTTTGACCCTGCTATGCAACGACCTTACTTCTGATCTAAGATCTCTAATTCTTCCTTCTAGTTTTGTGTTTTTAGTTACGGTGTTATGATATTGTTCTTCTAGGTTATTGTATCTACCTTGCAGAGCGTCTAATTCTCCAGAAGTTTCTTCTTGGCCATTTATCGTTGGTATAAATTTGACCTGTATTTTTCTTTTATCTGTTTGTATCCTGGAAAATCTTTCTAGCGTTTCTGTAATTGGGTTACCGTAAACAATGACCCTATTATTTTCCACTCTCACTTGCACATAGTTGTCCATACCAGCCCTGTTTAGATAAGATTCGAGGACTTTACGTATAGTGTGAGCTCTACCTTTTTCTTGTTTTCCAACTATTTCAAATTCTCCGACTTTGTATGGTTCTTCTTTTCTTGCCATTTTGATGGTAAGGTACTTACATTTATATATTGTTATAGTTTATAAGGTTTTCTATTTGTAACTACTCTATAGAAGTGTTAAATAGAAAGGTTTATATACTAGTTTTACCCATTCTATAGTAGTTAAAATGAATAAAATTATGCTTATTTTGGCTGTTCTGGTATTTTTACTGGGATGGTTTTCTAATGAAGCTTTAAGTTATGTAAGCTTTAATGGAGATGAGATACCTTATTTCTCTACTGATGGAGAAAGAGATTCTCCAGGGGACAGGGTTAGAGAAGATCAAATTTATGTTTTTAAAGGTTACATCTTAATAAATATCGGAGATGCATTTATGGCATCTTATGCTGATACTAATTCAATGGATCCTTTAATAGATGAAGGATCTAATGGTTTAGAAATTAAGCCAGAAAAACCAGAAGATATAAAAATAGGGGACATAATCACGTACAGAGCTTCATGGACCAATGGTCTGGTAGCTCATAGAGTTGTAAAAACTGGTTATGATGAAAACGGTTTTTATTTTATAACTAGGGGGGATAATAATCCCAACAATGATCCTGGAAAGGTCAGATTTGAACAAATAGAGTATGTTTTGATTGGAATTATTTATTAAAATGAAAGCTATATGCGAAAACCGTAAAGCAACTTATATCTCTACAAATTTTCCTAAAAATATGGAATGTTTTTGTAGGAATAAGAAGTTTAAAGTAAAGAGATAATTAAGTATGAGGCAAAACAGCCAGCTGTTAAGTATGGCATGGCTGGATAGAACTTATTCTTTTTGCCAAAGATAAATAGTAAAGCAAGCGATAAAGATACTATTAAAGCAGCTATAAATGCTGTTATTAAGTCGTTGTTCTTTAATATAACTCCTAGGAAGAGTAATGGAAATCCTATGTCTCCTCCACCCAAAATGGCCGTTTTATTTTTAGAGTACGGCACTAATAAACCTGCAAATAGTTTAGCTTTTGCTTGTACTTTAGCAAGCTTAACCATGTGTTTGGTTTTCCAAACAGCTATCATATCGTATATAGATATCAATATTAGTAATATGGATATTGAAAGTAGTCCTAGAACTGGGACAAATATTGAAGCTAATCCTCCATAAATGAAAAGCTCTGATATGTTTTGAGTTATTACGTTTGGCTTAAATATCTTTAATATTGCAAGTATTATTGCGATTGCTGCTGCTATATAAGCGTGCAAAAATGAGCCAAAAGCTATCAGTAATGTAAAAAATACTCCGAAGAAAAACCAGATACGCCACAGCTTAAGGACTTTAAGTTTAATTATTAATAATATGAAGCCCGTTGCTATTAATATTCCTATTATCAAAGGAATATAGCTAGTTTCTTCTTCTAACTCTGGACGCTCTATTTGAACATTTCCGAGAGCAGGAAGGTTTCTCCATTCTGTTTCTCCAGTTTCTACTGTTTTTTCCTTATCTATGTAATTGTTGATAACAAATAATCCTATTATTTGAGAAATTAAGAATAATAATGTTAATAATGTTATAACCCTAGTATTGTGCTTCATTAGCTTTTTTTTATTTCTAACATTTAAAAAGATTTCCTTTGTAAGCGCTGGTGCATTCCTATAATTTTAAATAAGAAACACCTCTTAAGAGTTTATGGAAAACACAAAAGAGGTGTTATAGATGAATAAAGAATATTCTGATTATTTAAAGTTTATTGATAATGTACATTGTTACCTAAGCAGGACTCTTGATTGAGATTGAGTTTTAGAAAGTTTTATAATTATTGATATTCTTCAATATGATATGAAAAAAGAACTTCAAATTTTAAAAGCATTGTCCGATGAAACAAGACTAAAAATAGTTGAATTTTTGCTAGACGGAGAAAAATGTGTTTGTGAGATTTTTCCTTATGTTAAAAGGACTCAGTCAACGACTTCAATTCAGTTAGATGTTTTAAGAAAAGCTGGAATTTTGGATTCAAGAAAAGCAGGAAAAAAAGTTTATTATTTTATCGCTGATAAAAAAGTTTGTGACATTTTCAAAGCATTAGGTTTTTCAAAAGCAAAACTTATGAAAAAAGAGTGTTGCTGTTCTTAGTTTAAGATTAAAAATAATTTCTATTTAAATAAAATTTCTTTGATATCTTCAGCAAGAATAATCCGATTAGTTTTTCCAGATGATTCCACTTTAACTATTCCTTTTTTTTCTAATTCCTTTACTGCTCTATGTGTCTTTAATTTAGTCATACTTTCCATCTTGCTGATTTCAGACTGTAATATACTGCCTTTATTTTCAATAAATTTTTCAACTACTTTTTTCTCATTAAAATTTAGCAGTTTTAAGATACTTCCATTATCATTCAGTCTAATCCTCTCACCCTTTGTGTTAGTTTTGATCCTGCGATCTACTAATTTAGTTATTACGCTAAGATTTTTTTCCATTTTCTCCCCTAACCTTTTTGATATGAAGTAATAAGATATTGGAACGATTACAACGACCATCAAAATCATAGATAACCATAAAATATAATTAGGAATCATCCTTGGGCAAAAACCATGCTGTGTCATGGGAAACCCCATGAAATCCTGAAAAATGCTAGACCAAATAATAAATATAACCCCCACAAGAGCTATTACCGAAATCGGAAAAAACCATTTTCTGTTTTTCAGACTCATTATTTTAGTTAAACAAACTATCAATTTAAAGTTTACTGTTAGTTTCTCTTGATTGAAACCAAGTTTAATAAGTTTAAAACCTAAAATATTGGTTTCAACAAATATTTATATATGGTTTCACAAATATGAAATATATCTAAAACAACAGGGAGGTGAGAACGAATGGATAGAAAACTTGCAGGAATGGGGATTGGAGCAATGCTCGTTATAGGCTTGGTCACGATAATGGGTTTTGCATTTGCTCAAGGCCCCGAAACCACACAAGCTACAGAGTTTGTAGATGTTGATGGAGATGGTGTCTGCGACAATGCTGGAGACTGCCCATACAAAGGACAGGTAGGTGGATTTGTGGATGAAAATGGCAATGGCGTATGCGATAATACTACTAATTGCCAAAAACATCAGAACAGAGGCAAATGTCATGGTTCTGAAGAATGCCCTAGAATGAAAGAGGGATTCAGAGGCGAATACCATAGAACATTAGAATAAATTTTTTATTTTTCTTTTTTATTTTCAAAAAATTTATAAATATTGACAAACATCAATATATGATGACATTAAAAACTAAAAAAGGATTATTGGTATTAATTTTTATTATTCTAACTTTAAATCTTTTTGTTAATGTTTTTGCACAGACTGTAGAAAGTAAGGATAACAAAGTAACTATTTATTTTTTCTGGGGAGATGGATGCCCTCATTGTGCAACTGAAAAACCCTATTTAGAACAATGGGAAGAGAAATACGGAGATGATATAGAAATCAAATCTTATGAAACCTGGAAAAATCCTTCTAATCTCCCATTATTTCAAGAAGTAGCAAAAGCTTATGGAATTGAAGCAAGAGGAGTTCCCACAACATTTATTGGAGAAAAAAATTGGGTGGGGTTCTCTTCATCAATGGCACCAGAAATGGAAAACTACATTCAGGGTTGTATTGAAAACAAATGCAAAGATCTTGCAAAAGACATAGATTTTTCAGAAGATAATTCAAAAGAAATTGAAAATACAGAGTTATGTATCCATATTTTTTTAGATGGAAACTGTATTCAATGTCAAAATATAGAAAATTATCTTGCAGATTTAGATGAAGAATATAATATCGGAATTGAAAAATATAATGTAAATGAAGAAGACAATAAAAAGGTTTTTCAAGAATTTAAAGAAAATTATGGATTAAAAGTAGATTCATATCCTGTTGTTTTTATAGGAGAAAAGTATATCTTAGGTGAGGGACCAATAAGAACTGCATTAGAAGGAGAAATAGAAAATTGTTTAGGAGGGAGTTGTCCTTGTCCATTATCTAAAGTTAGACCTTTTACACCAATAACTGCTAAGCCCGGGGATGTAACTTTTGAAGAAAAACAAATAATAAAAATTCCTTTAATAGGGGAAGTAGATTTATCTTCTATGTCTTTAGGATTTGTTACAGCTTTAATTGCTTTTGTAGATGGGTTTAATCCTTGTTCTTTATGGGTTTTAACATTTCTTTTGGGAATTGTAATATACACTGGTTCAAGAAAAAAAATAGTTTTGGT
>CAYVLZ010000005.1:0-111214 GCA_964452525.1 Candidatus Woesearchaeota archaeon | reverse complement strand
TCCAGTCTATTTTTCCAAAAGACAAGATAAAAGCAGATTAATATCAAATCCTATGGGATATGCCTTTAAAGCATGGATAAATCTATTTAGAATATATAGAGACTATAGACCCCTAAAATTCTTCGGATCAATCGGAGCAGTACTAACTTCCATAGGATTAATAATAGGAATTTACTTTGTATATCTACATTTAACAGAAGGCATATCAGGTCATCTCGGTCTATTATTTCTAATGTTAGTCTTAATCTTTACAGGACTTCAAATAGTCTTATTCGGGTTTCTTGCAGATATGCATAAAAGTTAAGATAAGATAAGAATGAGAAAAATAATAGATATAAGCGTAAGAGGTGTAATCGGTATAATAATAATATCTCTCTTAATCTACAAATTAGATTTTAATGAAATTGTTAATACAATATGGAACTTCAGCTCCATAATAATTATTCTAGTTGTAACACAATTAATCATATCAATTACAATAAACACAATAAACTTTAAGCTTCTGTTCTCAACATCAAACCAAAAAATTAATTTTAAAGATCTAATCTATCCCTATCTCGTATCGTGGTCCACAGGTAGATTCTTACCAGGAGGTCTAGGGGAGTTTTTCCTAATCCCGCTATTAAAGAAAAAGATTCCTAAACAAAAAACAGGAGCAATAGTTTTCATAGATAGAATAATTACTCTTCTAGCCTTAATATTCTTCAGTATATTCGGGTTCTTCATATTCTTAGAAATAAAAGCAACATTAAAAATCTTAATCATAGTAGGAGTATTAATTACAATCATAATAATTTTTATAATCTCCAAAAATATAAGAGAAAAAATAATAAGTATTTTCTTAAGAAAATACTCATCAAAACTTAAAGATTTTTCTGAGAATATTTCATTTCTAATTAAAAATAAGAAAGGGATCCTAGTAATTAATGTAGCGTTAACAACATTAAGAATTATAATTTCGGCAGCAATATTTTATATAATATTCACCTTATTGGAGCAAAAGACTTCGATATTTGAAGTTACCATAATAAATTCAATAACGCAACTAAGCACATTAATACCTATATCAATAGCAGGGCTAGGAATTACAGAAACGGTATCAACTTTTCTATATTCTTCAGCAGGTTTTTCTGCTTTAATAGTGGGAAGCGTATATATATTATTTAGGATAATCTATTATGTAGTAGCAGGAATAATATTAATGACAAGGATATTTACCAGAACAAAAAAAGAAAATAAAGATTCAACTAAAGAAATAGAAGAAGAATGGAATAAGAAATATGATTCACTACCAAAGAAACATATAACCAATAAGATAAATTTTCTTCCTGAAAACTGGTTACCAAAAAAAGATGATTTAATACTAGAAGCAGGATGCGGAAATGGAGAACTTATGGGATTCTACAAATCCATTGGAAGAAAGAGAATAATAGGAATAGATATATCAGAAACTGCCCTTAAAGAAGCCAGAAAAGTAGGAAAAGTAATAAAAGCGGATATAAGAAAAATGCCTTTTAAAGATGAAACCTTTGATTACATCTCCTCTTACGGAGTAATAGAGCATTTCAGAGAACAAAAACCATTAATAAAAGAAATGATTAGGGTCTTAAAGAAAAATGGAAAAATTTATATTATGACTCACCACCACTTATCCCTTATATCACCATTAAGACAACTTATAAGAATTTTGGGTCTCTACACTCAAGTGTATGCAAAAGATTTTAAAGTTAAAGATATCAAAAAAAAGTTAGAAGAAGAAAATCTAGTTATAGAAGAAATAAAAATCCAGAGAAGAATAGCAGATGATCTTCCTAAAATTAAAAAAATATTTATGTATACTGCAAATCAAATGGATAAGCTAATATCAATAGTTATAAAGAATTGGGGCAACTATATACACATAATTGCAATTAAAAAATGAAAGTTGTTTTTATACAGGACATCCCGTTTGAGTATTTTGGCCCGATGTATTTATCAGCAATACTTAAAAAAGAAGGCCATGACTGTGAGATGATTGTAGAACAAGAATCAAAAAACTTCTTAAGAGAACTCAAAAATGCTAAACCAGATATAATAGCTTTCTCTGTAATGTCTGGAAATACAGAGTGGGCATTAAACCTAGCAAGAAAAACAAAGAAATTTTTCCCAAAAATTCCGATAATATTTGGAGGACCACACCCAACATTCTTCCCAGAGATTATAAAAGAACCTTACATAGACATTATCTGCAGAGGAGAAGCAGAAGAAGCTTTATTAGAATTAGTAAATAAAATAGAAAAAGGAAAAAATATAACGAAAACAAAAAACTTTTGGATTAAAAAAGATGGAAGAATAGATAAGAACGAAATAAGGTACTTGCAAGAAGACCTAGATAAACTTCCGTTTCCGGATAGAGAACTTTATTATTCAAAGTACCCCTTCCTAAAAAAACTACCAACAAAAAGGTTTGTCGCTAGTCGCGGATGTCCTTATAATTGTACATTTTGTTTTAACCATCAATTCAACTTAATGTATAAGGGAAAAGGGATACCATTAAGACAAAGAAGTCCAAAAGAGATTATAAAAGAAATAAAACATGTAAAACAAAAATACGGAATAAAGACCGTAAGATTCGTGGATGACACATTTACTTTAAACCATAAATGGCTTAATGAACTTCTTGATGCCTATAAAAAGGAGATAAGACTCCCATTCACCTGCTTGATAAGAGCTAATGAAGTAACAGAAGAGTTGATTAGAAAATTCAAAGAAGCCAACTGCACAATGGTCAACTTTGGTATAGAATCAGGAAATGCTAAGTTAAGAAACCTGGTTCTAAGAAAAAATCTAACAGACGAACAGATAATAAAAGCTGCAAGATGGTTAAGAAAATATAAAATTAAATTCGGAACTTATAACATGGTAGGTCTACCAGATGAAAGCTTAGAAGATGTATTTGATACAATAAAGATAAATGCAAAAATAAAAGCGACCAATCCTGTTTGTACCATATTTCAACCTTATCCAAGAACCGAACTAGCAAGATATGCTATAGAAAAAGGTTATATGGAAGAAAACTTCGACTATCATAACGTAGGAACTATGTTCGGAACAACTCAACTTAAATTACCCCATTCAAGAGAAATAGTAAATGCACAAAAATTATTTTACCTGGGGGCAAAAATGCCTTTTACAATATCAATAATTAAAAGCCTGGTAAAACTACCAAGAAACAAAGTATTCGATATAATGTATTTGATGTCATATGCTCACAGATCTATAAGCTCTTTTAACGTCAATATTTTCACTGGATTAAAACTAGGTTATAAATTAAGAAGAAGGTTTAAAGAGCCTAGCTACAATACAAAAAGCTTAATGGAAGCTGGTGAAAGAACTCTAGTAGAATAACCTAATAAAGTTCTCATAACCAAGTTTAGCAACACCAATGGGACTGGAAACCATAGAAGGACCTGCATGACAAGGATTCCAACAATTCATACAATTACCCGCATTTATTCTATTTTGATCTTTTTTAATAGCATATGAATTCAAGATATTTTTAAGGCTAAAGTTGTTCTCTCTTAAATTACCTAAAATAGTTTTCATCTCCATACAACCATAAACATTCCAATAGGGATCGATGTAAAAGAAGGTATGTCCAGCATAACAAGGAACAACTTGTTTCTTTGGATTCTCTAAAAATTTTATGATACCATTAACAAAATAATTATTATAATCCTTATACTTCTTTTGAACCTCACTTATAACAGAAACGACTTCTCTATTAATCTCGATTAAAGTTTCCTTTGATCCCATATTATGAAATCGTTCCAGATATATAGCTGGTCTAAAACTAATATCTAGAGGTCTTAATCCTTTGTCAACTAAAAAACCTATGAAATCGGGAAATTGTTTATAGTTACTTCTAGTTATGGTGTGTGGAACTAAAACTTCTAAGAAATCATACTCTTTCTTTTTTTCTAATCCCCATTCCAAAAGCTTTAAAGCATTTTTAAAATTTCCTTTAATCCCTCTATTGTAATCGTGAGTATCTTCAAAACCATCAATAGAAACTAATAACATATGAATATTATTACCAGAAAGATTTTCTAATAATTTATTTTCTAACTTAATAATTTTCTTTAAATCTACACTATTCATAGCACATCCGGTTCTATAACCTTTATTATCCAAGTATAACCACATGTCTACAATATCCTCTTTTAATGTTACCTGACCACCAGTAAGCCCGATGTCTTGTAAGTAATTATTATTATCAACAAATGCCTTTAATTCTTGAGAATTCATCTCCTCACTAAGTTTCCCGGAATTTTTATTGTAATAAGTCCATATGTGACAAGATTTGCATCTAGAATCGCATTTATTAGTTATAGAAATCCTAACACTAATCGGTAAAATTCCTGGGAAGCCAAATTTTCTATAAGAAGCATATTTCATACTATTATTAAATAACTTCAAAGCCAGCCCAACATCCTTCAAACTCGCTTTTTTACCTTTTGAAAACTTAGAAAAATTCTTAGTCATATTCTCCTAACAATAAATCTCCCAATAATTTTACCAAGATTAAACAGTACTCCAACAAAACGAAGAGGAAATAAGGATATAAAACTTCTCATTACTGAATTTCTCGTAATCCTTATAAAGCCATAATAAAAAGACTGAAAAACCATGGTCTTGAAACCCAACTTTTGCATCTCTACCCCATAATCAGGTTTAATTCCAATCTTCTTAAATCTATAGAACACCCCCTTCTTCTTATAAGAAAAATTACCTGGATGGGATTTTAACAAAACAACAAGAGTGGACTTCTCCAAACTTATTAATTCTTTCCCTAAAGCTCCGTTAAGTATAGATTCTCCCAAATCAGTTCTAACAATTACCTCAGACCATCCTAGATCAGAAGGTAATTTACTCCAAGCATCTCCAAAAGAAATATCAGCAAACTCATTAGTAAAATTATAACAGAGCATACACCTATCCTTTATAAACATATAATTAGAAAAATCACAGATATTTTTACTTAATGTACGTTCTTTTCCATCTTTAGTCTTAATATAAAAACCATCAGACCATCTTTTACCCCTATAACCCATTTCAGATATGTTGTCTTTATCAACATTAAGTTTCCTAATAAAATAACCAGTAGCATCTTCGCTTTGATTTAAACCACAAAAAATTCCAAGAATTAATTTTATGTTTTTACCAAGGGGATGATTATATAATTGCAATTTCCTAATTCCTTCAACATGACAAGGCAATCCAACAAATGCAAGTTTATCTGATTCCTTGACTTCGCACAACACTTGATTCAACGGCAATAATCTATACATCGAACGGCTCCTACCCAATATCTCTCTCACAGACCTAGCAATAACGAATTTATACCCGCTAGGATCATTATCATCCGCGGTAACAACTATAGCTCCATTAACAATATTTTTCTTTAATGCATATATAAGTAGAGTAGGTACAAGTCCGCCCGAACTACTGCTATTTAAGATAGATTCTTTATTAGTTCTACCAACAAATACCTTTTTATAATGACCAACTCTCTCATCATATTTTCCATTGTTAAACAACATTCTATTAACTTTAGGAAAAGAAACCCCTAAACCAGGACAGAAATTATAACATAGTTTACAATCGTTACATTTATTCTCATCAAATACAATCTCATCTTTATTAGACTTCAGACATTCTTCGGGACATACAGCTACGCAAGTACCACAAGAATGACACAACCTAGGATCTATATCTAAAAAATTTGTCATTTTAAACCGAAATATAAGTCTCTTATAAAACTTATGAACTTATCTTATAACCCCTAACAATGCCAAGATACTTTAACATTAAAAATAACTCTTTGGGTTGAAAAAACAATTTATACAAAAATAATAATGAAAAATGGACAAATTTTAAGGGATAATAAAATAAAAATCTTAGATTACTACTAACATCCAATTTCTTTTTTCCAATAACTCCGACCTCGATCTTTTCATCTTCATACAACATAGAAGAGTACAATAAATAAACACCTGTAAAAGATAAATAAGCACTTCTATTATTATATTTGTAAAGATGCATTCTTTCATCAGAATCCATAACTATGGGAAAATCCTTTTTATAATAATCTTTAACATAATCAAATACTTTTTTAGCTAAGGAGAAGTATCTTCTATCTTTTATTTTACCTAAAGCGCATAAAACAAATATCAAACTAACATAACCAAAAACTTGTTTTTTTCCTCTTCCATACAAATTAAAATCTCCATTTTCATCAATGTAATCAACAATAAAATCGGTGCCTTTCTCAACTGCCCTTTTAACCTTCAAATCCCTGGTAACAACATAATATTGGTACAACAAAGCCAAAGTATAAGCATGATACTGACTAGAATCCTGTCTTATGTCATCCCAGAAAAAACCTTCTTTACTTTGTCTTGACAAAACTAAACTCAATTCATATTTAGCTCTTAACAAATCTCTTAATCTTCCAAATTTAAGATATCTAAGTCTATAATTCAAAGCTCTCATAGCTATCCAATTAGTCTGAAAAGAACCAAGATTATTCCAACAAAAAATAGCACTTTTAACATTCCCTTTTAATTCCTGCTCCAATTCTTCTCCAATAAGACTATAGATAGTAATTAAAGCATAATTCTTAAATTCCCATCTAAAAACATCTTTTAAATCATGCCTAGAATTAATGTTATTTAACTCAGCCTTCAAAGTCTTAACCGCTCTATCTCTCCAAATTTTTTGATTATTTTTCTTATACGATAAAGCACACAACAAAGAATAAAAGACAGTTCCATAACCATTCTTAATTATTCTCTTCTCTACAGGATCTATAATCCCTTCATCATCCTGATATTTACTAAGATAGTTAGCAATTTTTAAAGCCAGATTATCCATTTAAAAGCCAGAAAAGAGGTAATTATTTAATTCTTTTGATAAGTCCAAAAATATTAAATAGGCCTCTAGATTAGCGCAAACATGAGAATTTTGATAGATATTTTACACCCAGCACATGTCCATTTTTTTAAGAATTTCATATGGGAAATGGAGAAAAAAGGGCATACCATATTAGTAACTACAAGAAAAAAAGATATTACTCTAGATCTACTAAGATTATACAAGATAAAACATATAGTAATAAGTAAGATAAAACCAGGAAAGATCAATTTAGTCTTAGAATTGATAAAAAGAAATTTCAAATTCTACAAGATAGCAAAGAAATTTAAACCAGACGTCACCTTAGGATTGATGGGAGCAACAATAGGAACAACGTCTCCTTTCATTAAAGCTAAGAAGATAGTATTCTGGGATACTGAAATCTCTAGAATATCTAATGCAATAGTTTTCAGACTAGTAGACGTAGTAGTTACGCCAGATTGTTTTGAATCAAAAGTACCTGGAAATCAAATAAAATACCCAGGATATCATGAATTAGCTTATCTACATCCGAAACAATTCAAACCAGATTCTTCAATTTTAAAAGAGCTTAAAATCAAAAAAAATGAAAAATTCTTTATATTAAGGTTCGTGTCCTGGCATGCAGCCCATGATATCAAAGATAGAGGTTTCACAAATAAAATAAAGTTTGTAAAAGAACTCGAAGAACATGGAAGGGTGTTCATAACCTCAGAACCCACACTTCCAAAAGAATTAAAAGAAAATAAACTTCCCATACCCATGCACAAACTCCATCACGCATTAGCATTCTCAACTTTATACATCGGAGAAAGTGCAACAATAGCTTCAGAATGTGCAGTACTTGGAACACCAGCAATATTCCTATCAACATCCAAAAGAGGATACACTAACGAACAAGAATCAAAATATGATCTAGTCTACAATTTCTCGGATCAAGAAAAAGCAATGAAAAAAGCATTAGAACTAATAAAAGATAAGAATATTAAAAAAGAATGGAAAGAAAAAAGAGATAGAATGTTAAAAGATAAGATGGATGTAACTTCATTTATTATAAGAATAGTTGAAAAATTTTATAAACATCATAAACATCACCAAAACATTCTAAAATGATTTATCTAATAAACCCTGTAAGCGAAGAATGTGTAATCTCCAGAATAGGTAGGTGTGTAACAAAGGCCAAAGCAGAATATCTCTACCCACCAACAGAACTATTGTATATAGCAGCAACATTAAGAAAAAACAATAAGAAAGTAAGGGTAATTGATGGAGCTTTGGCAACGAGCATAAAAGAAGTCGTAAATCAAATTAAAGATCCTAAATACTTCATACTAATGGTAGGAATCTTTTCTTATAAAATAGACTCGAAATTCATAAATATCTTAAAACAAAAATTTCCAAAAATTCCAGTAATAGTCTTCGGACAAGGAGCTTCATTTATAACAGAAGACTACCTTAGAATAGCAGACTACGCCATCTACGGAGAACCAGAAAAACCTATTCTAGAACTAATAACTTCGAAAAAAAAGAAAATAGACGCAATCTCATATAATAAAACAATAAACAAAAAACCAAACCTAACAAAAAATCTAGATGAAATTCCCTACCCTGCTCGTGATCTAATAGATAATTCAATTTACAGACATGCCCTATTACGCCCATACGCAATGGTTTATTCTTCAAGGGGGTGTCCATACCAATGCATCTTTTGTACAAGTAAAGGTTACAGCCCAATCTACAGAGTAAGATCAGTAAAAAATGTAATGGGGGAACTAAAAGAATTATATTATAAATACAAAGTTAAAAGCTTTGGTTTCATGGATGACACTTTCACAATACACAAAAAGAGAGTAATAGAAATATGTAAAGGAATTTTAAAAGAGCGACTAAAAATGAAATGGATTGCTCTTGGAAGAGTAGATAAAGTAGATGAAGAAATGTTATATTGGATGAAAAAAGCTGGTTGTAAGATTATAATGTATGGCATAGAATCTTTCGATCAAAAAGTACTGGAACATATGAAGAAAAACATAAAAGTAGAACAAATAGAACATGCAATAGATATAACAAAAAAAATGGGCATAGAAACACATGGTTTCTTCATCTTCGGCTCTCCTTTAGATACAGAAGAAACAATCAGAGAAACGATAAAGAGAGCCAAAAAGTTAAAGTTAGATTATGCTAGTTTCAACATTTTCGTCCCATATCCAGGAACAACTAGCTACAAGATGCTAGAAGAAAAAAATTTAGTTAACACAAAAGACTGGTCAAAATATGATCAATCACTAAATGAATTAGTTTTTAGACATCCAAAATTAAAAAGTAAGGAGATTCAAAAACTAATAAAACAAGCATACAAAGAATTCTATATCAATCCCTTATTCATAATAAGAAGAATAAAAAAAGACATACTGAACCCTTCTAATCTAACAAGAGATATAAAGAATGTTAAGAAGATCGTATCAAACTATCTTTAGTACATATAATCATTTATCTTTACCGCCCCTATAAGGCTGTGTCAACTCACAACCTCTACATAAAACAAACATATTCTGATTCCCGGTATTCAACAAAGTCCTTAAAGCTTTGCTATGCTTAGCTTTCCATATCTCTTTTAAAGGAGTTTTCTTAAAATTACCTAAAATTAAAGAATCATCATAATCCTCGCAACAAGCAGAAACGTTTCCATTCCAATGTATACTAAGCTTATACCTCACCTCATTACAAATCTTCGGCATAGGCAACTCCGTAGACCTATCCAACAATTCCTTTACCCTATCTTTATTCTCCAACCTCTTTAACCAAGTCCTACTGTAGGTAACCAAATCAACAATCTTTCCCCACTCTTCCTTAAACTTGTTTATCTCCTCCCGGATTTCATTAGTAACAGAAGTCATGATCTGTACAAAAGGTCTATCTAAATTCCTCTTATTTCTCTCTTCTATTAATTTAATAATATTTGACTTAAGAATATTAAATTTATCCGTATTTCTTTGTTTAGAATATTCCTCTTCAGTTAATCCCTGCATGCTAAAGATTATACTATCCAAACCAATTCCTAATATTCGATCTACAATCTCATCGTTTATCAATAACCCATTAGTCGTTATGTGAGTTTTAAGCCCGGCATCCTTTACTAATTTGGCCATATCCAAAATATTTTTATTCATAAAAGGTTCTCCCCAACCAACAAATCTAATAGCTTTAATTCCAGCATCCTTGCTTTGTTTTACTAATTCTTTAAATTCTTCAATTGTCATATTTCCAGTAGCCCTTCCCATTTGCTGCCTCTGACAGAAAATACAATCCATATTACAAAGATTGCTCAATTCAACATCCATGTATACCGGATTTTCAGGAAAAATTCTATTCTTACTAAAATCATTAACAATATCATAGATTGACCTTAGAGAATTTTCAACTTTTTTCATTTTAACATCTTCTTTTTAACGACATCCACGCCTTCTTTAAGACTAGTAGTCCTTATCCCCAAACCATTAATCTTATTTAAATTTAACTCCGTATCTAAAGGCCTATCAGCACCTCCAACACTTCCTTTTTTACCTATAAGATTCGACGGCAAACCAAAAACATTTGCAATCTTCAAACCCCATTTATAATCAGTAGTAGCCTTATCTACACTAACGTTATAAATCCCCTTACAGTCTCTCTTAAGCAATCCATCAATAACAACTGCTACATCATCGATTAACAAAAGATATTTCTTAATAGTGTTGTCCAACTGAATTTCTTTATTTTCTTTTAACTTATTTAAAACCTTCGTAATAAATGTTATTTTATCATCTTTACCATTATAACCATAAAGTTTAGATAATCTTAAAATTAAGTAATTGTCTATGTTACTTATTATTATTTTTTCAGCATTTACCTTAATTTTCCCATAAAAATTTACAGGATCTGGTATAGCCCCTTCATTATAAGGAGCGTTCTTCCCACTAAAGATATAAGAAGTAGAAGTATATATCAACTTAATTTTAGAATTCTTAATAACCTCCTCAAGATCTTGCCTAAGAAATGGTTCGCCCCCAGTAACTAAAAGCCACTCGATCTTTCCCAAAGAATCCGATATTTTGCTTATCTCATCTATTTTTAGTTCCTTATCCGGAGATTTATTCAGATAATTCCAAGCAAAACATGTAGAACAAAAAGAATTACATCTATTTGTAGCATTGAATATGAGATATATAGGCTTCATATTACGCTTATAAAATATTCTAGGGATCTGTTCTATCATTTTTAATAATTAAAACTCGAATAATATTTTCCAAAAACAAAAGGTAATTTAAATAAGTATCTATTACAAAAACAAGTAGCCATAATCTTTATAAACCTTATCAGATAAAGTGCAAACATGCAAGTACCAAAGATAAAAGAATTAAAACAAATTTGTTTTAAAAAAAATAGCGATTCTCAATATTGGTTTCCAAGAAAATTTTCAATCTATCTCACTTGGTTATTCTTACACACAAGAATCAAACCCAACACCTTAACAATGATCTGGGTAATCCTAGGATTAATAGGAGCATTTTTAATAAGCATAGGAAACTATTACATCTCCTTAGTAGGATTAGCATTCTTTTTAATTGGGAGAGTAATAGATTATTGTGATGGAGAGGTGGCTAGGGCCAAAAAAATATTTAGTGAAAAAGGTGAATTTCTAGACATAGCAGGAAGTCATGTAATCTACTTACTATTAATGCTAGCAATAATGATAAACATTTATAGAACAGAATCAACATTAATAAACTCCAATTTTATCTTGATATTAATAGGATCACTAACAATAATTGGATATTCTCTAAAAGAATTAATCCCCTACATCTACCAAGAAAGTTATAAGAATATCAAAGATAATAAAGAAATCCGATCAAAAATTTATAAAAGCTATAGAGTTTTTCGTAAAATATCACTTGTAGAATACTTCAGTACAGTTCTAACAATAACGCTCTTAATAGATTTACCAGAATTATTTCTAATCTGGTATTCTATAATATTCAATCTACTCTGGATAGGAAAAGTATCTTATGAAGTAATCAAATAGGCTTTCTCCTAAGAAGTTTATTTAAAGTAAATTTTAATAAATTAATGGGGGAATCAATACCCGGAGCACCATACCTTTCAACACAATTCCTACATAAATCATTATCAGCAAAATCTCCAGAGATATGTTGTCTTCTTAATTTCCTCATTGCATCACCATTCCAAATATCCTTAAGTGATTGTTTTCTAAGGTCTCCAAGAACATATTTTCCATCATAATCCCAACAACAAGGAACAACCTTTCCATCCCACAACACAACAACATTTCTCCAAGGCCAATAACAAGGATATTTCAAAGCATACTCTTTAATATGTTTCTTTCCTTGCTCATCTCCCAAATCAAGAAGGTCTTCATTACCAAAAGCACTAAAAGATTTAACAATAACCTCGTCTGCTCCCTCCCGTTCCCACTTATACTTAAATCTCTTAATTAAAGTCTCCGTAGCATCCATCAATACCATCCCAACCAGAATCTTAGGATTTTTTGACTGTCTTTCGGATCTGGCCTTAATAAGGTTCTTAATATTATCTTCAGCAAGTCTATAATTAGCAGCTCTGCCCCTAATCTTCCTATAACTCTCATCATCAACACCATCTAAAGAAATCTGAATTTGATCTAATCCAGAATCTAAGATCTTATTAATAATCTTATCAGAAAGCAATATGGGATTCACAGAAATACTTACTTTAAGTCCTTTTTTCCCAACATATGATATTAATTTATCAATTTGAGGATGGACTAAAGGATCTCCGAAATGGTGTAACCTTAAATATCCTGTCTTATTAACATAACCCCCAAGCTCATTAACTATCTTCATATAAAGATCGACATCAATAAAACCAAGTTCTCTAGTCATATGCTTAGTTCTAGGACACATAATGCAAGTCATAGGGCAATGATTTGTAGACTCTAATTGAAATATGGTAGGCTGTGCAAAACTCTTTTCATTTCTAAGAAAATAGGACAAATGCTTCATAGATTGATTAATATTTTTCTTAAACATTTTATATTAAAATGCAGACTTGTGAATTAATCGGGTTTCATATTTAAAGTTTATGAAAGATAGAAACTAAAACTATAGTTCATCAACTTCTTTCTTTTTGATCCTTCCTTCATTTACTTGTTCATACATAACAAAATTATATGTATGCATCAAAGCAAGTAACAAGTAGTCTATAGTGTAGATTAAAAGAAAGATCTCTAACAAATTCAAAATAGAGAAAATCAACAGTATAGGAAATAACTGCTGAGTAGGAAGCAACTTAGACAAACCCTTATAAACCTTGTACCTAAAAGAAGTTTTAATATTTCTTACATGAGCAGATATAGCCTCAGTAGACTTAGAAATATTTTCTCTTTTACGTCCAAATACGGCCAAGATTGCAATACTATGTAATATAATAAAGCCAAGCACTATATAAAAGATAGAATCGGTTTGTAAGAATAACCTCAAACTAATAAAAACAAATATCAAAGGCCTTATGTAAATTCCGATATTTCCATCTATGGTCCTATTAGAAAAATGTTTTCTATATCTGGCTACAGTACCATCAACAATATCAAAAAAAACACCTAAGAAAAGCATTAAGGTTCCAAGGATAGGATACCAATATCCCTCGCCTAAAAAAAGCACTATGCCAAATAAAGAAACCGCAAAACTAATCCAAGTAAATTGATTTGGTGTTAAAGGGAGATGTAAAAAAATGTGTCTGCTCGGCCAAGCAAATAATTTCCTGTAATAATGATGTGGATCATCTTTATTTAATTTTAAGACCTTTTTCCAATCAACATCTTCCTTTTTCTTATTCTCTTCATCTTTCATTAAATTGCAAGAAAAAAGGGTACTTTAAAAAGGTTTCCAATAATAAAACATAACAATCAACTAATCTTTCCCAGAATATTCCTTAACTGGGTCTCATTAATTTTTCTAGGGTTGTTTTTCATCCTTTCCGGATTAAATCCATTTTTAACAACAGTGTCTATATCCGACTCAGAAACTATGCCAACCTCGTTCAAACGTGTTGAAAGTTTAATCTGTTCCATCAAAGAACCCAGGAAAGAATTTGCATCTTCAGGACTTGAACATCCAAGAACACCAACCAAATCATCAATCGTATTTCTAACATATCCAACACCCCTAGAATCCGCAACATCATTTTCTCCAACTTGTGCGTTAAAAACTAACATTTCACCAAGAGTCAAGCCTACCGCATGTCCATGCGGAACGCCAAAATAAGAAGTCATAGGATAAGAGATCGCATGACTAGCAGTTGTCTTACTGATATTTATAGCCTTCCCCGCCAAATTAGCCGCTTCCATCATACGAATCCTAGATTCTTCTGTAGAACGATTAACAGCACCAACCATATTATCTATAGCCAAAGTAATAGCTTGTTTAGCATATTCTTTTGATTCCTCGGTTGAATTAACAGACCAATAAGATTCAATTGCCTGACTAAGAGCATCCATACCAGTAGAAGCAGTTATTCCAGAAGGTAAGTTCATGGTAAACTGCGGGTCAAGAATAGAATACTCTGGAAGCATAAATTCATGGCCCAAGGAATATTTAGTTTTATCAATATAAACTACGGCAAAATGCGTTGCTTCGCTTCCAGAACCGGCAGTAGTTGGTATGACTACTAAGGGTTTTCCAGGATTATGAACAGATTCTTTTTTCTTCACATAGTCTTCCGGATTTCCATCATGAGAAGAAAAAACTTTTATCAGCTTTGCCATATCCATAACTGTCCCACCACCGACAGCCACAAGCACATCAAAATGTCCTTCATTAAATAGTTTTGTTCCTCTTACAGCATCATTCAGTTTAGGATTGACCTCAAAATCATAGAATCTTTCACAATTATAACTTTTTAGAACATCTGTTAGGACCTGTTCAGCACCACAAGATTTATAGGAGCCTCTACCTGTAACTAAGAAAATATTTCTAGAACTAAGATCACCTAGAATAGAATTTAGATGCTTAATACTCCCCATTCCAAAATAACTTTTTTGAATCATCTAAATTTTCCCAAGAAACTTCATAAAATCTTTCTTATTATCTAAAGGAGATTTTGTAGGCCTGCCCAAGTTTTCTCTAGAACCCCTCTTCAATCTAACTTCCAATAAAGAGGGCCCTTCACTAGTTTTTAATAATTTAAATTTATCCAAAAATTCTTCTTTAGTCTCAGCTTTCAAACAAACCTTATATCCAGAAGCCTTAGCAATAGCAGGAATATCAATATTAAATCCTGTCGTAGGTTGTCCCCCGACAGAATCATGACAACCATTATTCAAGATGATATGTTTAAAATTCTTTGGATTTTGAGATGCAATTACAGATAAAACACCCATATGCATCATTAATGAACCATCTCCATCCAAACAATAAACCTGTCTATCAGGTTTAGATAATGCAATACCTAAAGCAATACTAGAAGAATGTCCCATGGAACCGACAGTCAAAAAATCCTTTCCATGACCTTGTTTAAGACGCTCCCTATATTCAAATAATTCTCTAGAGGTCTTTCCCGTAGTAGATACAACTATATCCTCAAGACCTATATTATCAACAAAGATTTTAATAGCACCTTCTCTCGTAAGATCATAAGAATTTTGTAAATTAGTTCCTAAAACATAAGGTTCAAAGCTATTCTTTCTAACAACTAGAGCGTAAGGCATATCGTTTTCATTCATAGAATTAAAAGCAACATCTAAGACCTTTTTAACTTCATCTAAAGAATCTGGAAGAATACTATAAGGAATTTCTAAAGTCTTTAATAAATCTAAAGTTATTTTACCTTGTTTAATATGTTGAGGTTCATCTTTTTTACCAGGCTCTCCTCTCCAACCAATTACCAAAAATAGGGGTATGCTATAAACATCTTTATCTACAAGTGACGTCAAAGGATTAACAGCATTACCTTGGCCAGAATTCTGTAAATATACTAAACCAATCTTCCCTGTAGCCAAATGATAACCTGCAGCCAATGCTACCGCATTACCTTCATTAGCAGCTATGATATGATTCTCAGGCCCAACATTATCATTAACATAGGCACAAAAACTTTTCAAAGAAGAATCAGGAACACCTGTAAAAAAATCTATCCCCTTACTAACCAACAAATCATAAAAATCTTTAGGATCTATCATCATTAACCCCAAGAACGAAGAAAAAAGATTTCTTTATAAACTTATCTTTTATCTGGAATTATATTTAATAAATCTTTAATAGGTAAACAAACATTTTCAGCTTCATAAGCCCTTTCATTCAACAATATAGACTCAGCAGCTTTCATCATAGCAGGATAAGCACTTCTCAATAAATGATTAGCATATATAACCATACTCACTCCACGATCAGAAAGCTCTCTTTCAGTAACATGACTATACGTAGAAGGAACAGCAACTAAAGGAACTTTATTATCTAACTTGGAGTACTTTTCACAGAATTGAAAAAGATCTTTTGTATCTTTGCTCTTACTATGAATCATTATAGCATCTGCTCCGGCACCGATATAAGCTTTGGCTCTCTCAAACGCATCCTCGACACCCTTGCCCAGAACTAAACTTTCTATCCTAGCTATTATCATAAAATCATCAGTTACCTGAGATTTCTTACCTTGAGTAATCTTATTTGAAAATCTATCTATTGTTTCCTGAGTTTGATCAGAATTAGCATCAAATAAAGAATTTTTCTTTAAACCAACTTTATCTTCAATTATAACAGCAGAAACGCCCAACCTTTCAAGAGTCTTAACCATAAATACAAAATGCTCTGTAATCCCTCCCGTATCACCATCAACTATGAGTGGTTTGGTGGTAACTTCCAATACCTGATGGATGGTTCCCATCCTAGAAGTTAAATCAACCAGCTCTATGTCAGGTCTCCCTTTTGATAAAGAATCTGTCAAACTACTAATCCAAAAACCGTCAAACTCCTTAACCATATCATCCTTAACTACCTTAATGTTTTCAACTAAAAGGCCCGTAAGACCATTGTGAGCTTCCAATATTCTTACTATAGATTTTGAATTTAATAATCTTCTCAATCTTCTCATTCGTATTTCGGGAGTAGTACCTATTTCTTTTAGACTAGCATTAAGTTGAGTAGAAGATACGCCTTTGGTATAAGGCACTTCAACCAAAGAACCTCCCCACTGTTTCAGGGCATTTACAACACGCTCTCTAGTTTCTCTCTGAATCCCCGTTTTCCAATCATCACCGTGAACAACATAATCTGGTTTAAACTTTAAAAGATTAGGAACGTAATCAAGAGTATCTTGAGGAACAACTTCCGAAACTCCTTTTATGTTTTCAACAATAGATTTTCTTTGATCATAATCCAAGAAAGGTAGACGCTTATAACTAGCAATAGCTTTATCTGTTAACAAACCAAGAGTAATATCACCTAATTTTCTAGCTTCACTAATTATATTAAGGTGTCCATGATGTATCAAATCTGCACTCATAGCAACATATACTTTCTTCATAGTACCCCCTTCTAAAGAATCCCTGCAAGAGTAAACTTAAGTAATTAGTACTCATATTTAAATTTATTGAACCCAAACATCAATCATATCTTCAACCGAGAAATCGCTTTATCCAACTTCTCCTCTTCCTCAAGCTTAAAATCATATCCAATATTTCTTTTACCAATACTAGAATTTTTCTTAAAAATATCTTTCAAAACATTGCCATCCATATCTCTAGACAAAGGAATATTAAAGATATGGAGAATTGTTGGTGTTAAATCTATTATTCTAGCATTCAAATTGCCTTTCTTAACATCTTTTCCACAAGCAATAAAAATACCATTCATCCTATGCTTGGCAGTTCTTCCCTCTTCTACATCCTGAGTAAAAATATTGTCATGACCTATAGAAGACTTTGTCCACATTTTAAAATTTTCAATAATTAACAATAAATCGGGAGCATTATTCAAATTCCTACCATTATAGATGTCTTCACATTTCAAAACCTTTACTTGTAAATTACGATTTTCAACTGGATGTTTAGTACCATTTAATTTTGTATTTATATCCTTTATCAAAGGTTCATATTCATCTTCGGTAACAGATCCGTATTTTCTTTTCCCTTTTAAATTAATGAAAATAAAAGGAGAACCCGGCATATTAAAGGCTTTAGTATTCTTCCAATCAACTCTTCCAGAATGAATCAAATCCTCTATACCCAAAAGATCTCTTTTATAAGGTATTCTTTTCCTAATTGGCCTAGGAATAATATAACCAAGTTTCCTGAGCCCAAACTTTTCTAATAATTTCAATATAGAATACCTATTAACAATACTCTTTGAAGAAACACTTCCTTTTAATTTTAGAAAACCTTCTTTTAATAACCAATCGTTAAGATTAAAGATAAAATCCATCTTACCAAAACCATGATCAGACATACAAAAAACATTATCTACATAAGCTTCTTTTAAAATTCTGCCAATCTGCTCGTCTATAAGTTTATAGATATTAAAGATAGCTTCTGAATACCGTATGGCCAATTCTTTTTTATAAAGAAGATGAGTTTTATCATAACAATCCCAGAAGAAATGTTGAATAAGATCTGTAGCTTGATATTCTATAGCCAAAAAATCAACATTTTTGTTCTTAATGAGATACAAAATAAGTTCCGTTCTACGCTTTATCATCTTAATCAATTCGTTATACAATTCATCTCTATTTTTCTCCCCAGGCTCCTCCAACTCTAAAATATAGTCCTTCCATAGAGTACCCAGCTCGCTTTTTAAATCTCTAGGCCAAACAACATCTTCAGAATCTTTAGAACCAGATAACATTCCAGAAATCATAAAACCTTTAATTTCATCAACAGGGTAAGTTAAAGGTAGATTAACCCATCCAGAAGAAACATTATTCTCAGAAAGATATTCCCAAATCTTCTTATCCTTAATAACCTTATTTGAAGCAAAAAATAAACCATATCCCCCTTTTTTTAAATTGTTAAAATCAAATATACCATGTTTACCTGGATTCTTCCCCGTATAAAAAGAAGTCCAAGCAGGTGCCGTAACTGGGGGAAATACGCTTTGTAACTCACCATAACAACCACCTTTAATCAACTTAGCAAGATTAGGCAATTTACCTTCTCTAATCCACGGCATAATAACATCAAAAGTAGTACCATCCATCCCAATTAAAAGCAATTTCATTTTAGACTTTAAGATTTTTAACAATATTCTTAATCAACTTTTTCTCCTTAGAAAGATCCTTATCCTTGTATCTTATTTTCAATCTAGATAATCTAGACTTAACGTTATAAAGATTTAAAACCTTACCATCTACATCCCTGGGTATCTTTTTACCATAATAATGCAAGATGGTTGGGGCTAAATCAACTAGACTAGCATTTTCAATCTTCCCTCTTCTAATATCCTCTCCATAAGCCAAAAAAATCCCCTCACTACTATGATGTGCATCGCTAACATTATCAAAGATAGAATGTGAAAGTAAAAAATAACTCAATTCATGGTCTCTTATATCAAAAATAATATCTGGAACCTTATCCGAACTATCTTTACATAAATCTTCTTTCTTCCAAACAGCCTCCATAACTTTCTTTTTAGTAACAGGATCCTCAAGCACCTTGAGTTTTCTAATTATTTCTTCAACAACATCCTGCTTATCCCCTAAAATACCGTTAAATCTTTTATCATTAATATAAACGCCTCCCCACACCGCCCTAGCTTTAGATTTTTCAACATCAAACTTAATCCCAACATCGCCTTTTAAAAAAGGAAATAATTTAACTAAAGAAACATAAGCTTTCTTAAGAACTTTATAAACAAAAGGCATCTTAGAAGAAATCCTAGCCACATTACCAATATTGACCTTGATATTTTTCTTAAGATAATCACTAACCACTCTCTCCTTCATGCTCTCATCAACAGCTTGTTCATGACCTTGAACGACAGACAGATAACCTTCATGCTCCAACCACTTATTAATGTAAAACTTCCTTTTATAGTTTTTAAAACCATGATCAGAAACTAAAAAGATATTACAATCCTTAGGTAAATTACCTAAAAACCATCCAATATACTTATCAAGATCCCTAAAAAGATTGTCTGCTTCTTTGTTACTCCCTTCAATAATTTCCTTGAATCTCCAATGCTGAACCCAATCACTACCACTAAACATTAAAAAGAAAAAATTCCAGTCTTTTTCCTTAAATATTTTCTTAGCAACTTCAAAACGAGTTTTCTCTAATTCTCTTATATCTCTAATGTAATCATCTATCTGATTTTTAACATGTAAACTTTCATCAGGTATTATCCTATAATTCTTTAACTCGCTAATCTCTTCTCTAAGTGTAGATGGAAAAACAAAATCCTCTCCCTGCGTTAATAAACTAGTTATCATGGTACCTTCTATTCTAGGCGGATAAGTAGAAGGTAGATTAATAATGACTGGTTTCTCTAAAGACTCATAAAAAGTCTCTCCCTCCATATCCTGGCTTGTAACAGGTCTAAAATCATCTAATCTTTCCCTAGGCAAGGTAAAAAAGAAAGCTCCATGCTTAACAGGATTCTTTCCTGTAGAAAAAGAAGCCCAAGCAGGTGCGGTAACTGGGGGAACAACACTTTCCAATTTACCATAACACCCATTCTTAATCATGTCCTTCAAATTAGGCATTACGCCTCTCTGTATTAGAGGGTTCAAGATACTAAAATTTGCTCCATCTAAACCTAAAACAACAAGTCTCATTTTCTAAAATTAACCATCTTATCCAATGGCGGAGGCCTAATAGCCATCTCACATCTTTTACAGATAAAATTTTCACCAATAGCATCATTATTATAAATTACATTTCTAATTTTTTCATATTTAGGACTATTCCAAATTTCCTCAATACTTCGTTCTTTAACATTTCCTAAAAAAACTTCTCTTCTCCAATCCATACAACAAAGAATAGCGTCTCCATTATACAAAAAAGATATTTGTTTCATAGGTCTATCATCATCAAAACATCCTCTTAATTTAGAAACTCTATCTTTCTTAGCACCAAGAAATCCAGCCCTACTTATATAAGTTCCGACATAAACAGTATCAACATTTTTTCCTCTCCAAAAATTGTTTATATCTTCAAGAGAAGAATTCTTAACAACCTGGTTTATAATTACTTCCATGCCCTTAGGCCTCGGAAGACTTAAGAAGTATTCAATTTTAGCCAAAGTCTCATCATAGTTTAAACCTTTCATAATCCCTTCATACTCCCCTTTAGTAATGCCTTGAAAAGAAAAACCAACACTATCTACCCCGCTATTAACTAATTCTTCTGCTTTCTTTTTAGTCAAAAATGAGCCATTTGTAGAAATACTAACATGCGCTTCAGGATTTTTACCTTTAATATACCTAATCCTCTCAATCAGCTTAGGATCAGCTAAAGGCTCGTTCATTAAAAAAGGAATTATCCTATGTACATCGTGTTTACTACACTCATCAACTATCTTCTTAAAAGTATCATCATCCATAACTCCGTGACTTAAATCCTTTTCAACATAAGGATAAGGACAAATAGTACAACCTCCGTTACAAATAGAACTAGTCTGTATCTGAACTATCTTAGGAAAATCACTCGCCATATAGCTTTTCTTAATCCCAGGAAAATAGTAACTAGAATAGAAATTTATCTTTTTTCTAAAACCCCTAATACTCTTAGGAACAACTTTCCTCATTAAATTTTTAAGCTTAGCATCGGTCATATCGACCAGATAAGAAGTTCATATTTAAAATTATCGAATTTTAAGCAATTTATGGAGAGTATTTTCTACTTCTTCAACGCTTATAGATTCCATACATCTATAATAGTTCGCTTTATCACACTCTTCCATATTCCTAGACTCATAACAAGGAGCACATTCTAATTCTTTCCAAAGATACTTGTGTTTACTGCCCAAAGGAGCTTTCATAATCGGGATGGTAGATCCAAATATGCTAACAGTAGGAGTGCCCATAGCAGCACTTACATGCATCAATCCACAATCATTAGTAACAAAAACATCACACCTGCCTATTAACGCCGCTGCTTCTTTTAAACTAGTTTTACCTGTAAAATCTATCACATTCTTACTTTTAACACTATCTAAGATGTAATCAGTAACCTCTTTATCTCCCTTACTTCCAAAAAGCATAACTTTATTATTAACTAACCTCTTAACTAATTCCGAATACTTATCTCTAGGCCACCTTCTACTATAAATTCTTCCACCGGGATTAATAGCGCCGCCTGGTCCGATACCTATCACCTTCCCTTTAATTTTACCAAAAATATTTTCAGAGAATTTCTCATATTTTCTATCCAAGAATAAATCCATCTCACTGTCTCCCTCAGCACCCAATAAATCAACAACAGCAAGATTACTTTCAATAACATGTCTATCATACCTATATTCAGCTTTCCTAGTCAAAGCAAAACCTTCGTTATCTTTTTCATAACCAACCCGAATAGGAACACCAGTAAAGTAAGAAAAAATCGGTAATGTAAACAGAGAAAATACAACCACACAATCGTATCCAGAATACTTCTTAGCCTCTCTTCTCAGTTTCAGAAAATTGTATTTTTTCCAAAAGCCAGCTCCAATCAGATTCCCTTCATAAATAGTATTATTTACAATTATATCATCAATGTACGGATTGTTGTCTAAAACAACCCTTCCATATTCATGACACAAACAATCTATCTTAACATCTGGAAACTTTTTTCTTAAAGCTCGAATAGCAGGAGTGGCCATTAAAACATCTCCCAAAGCTAAAGGAACAATAACTAAGATACTATTAATATCTCTAGTTTTCTCTTTTTTAAAAAAGAAATATAAGTTACCTAAATACACCATTAAATTAGATAATATATGCTTCATAAAAGGGCGACATTAAGAAGATATTTAAATGTATAGGATTTACGGCTTCCAATGGAAACTGCTTTAATAAAATTAGAAAAAGAACTAAAATTTGTACTCTTGAAGATAAATTATATATTCTTCAAAGCAACCAGGAGATTCCGAAAAAGATTACCAAACATAAACAATATCCTTATAGTAGAACTACTGCCCGGAATAGGAGACCTGATAACAGCAACACCTGCCTTCAAAGCACTAAAAAAAAGATTTCCAGATTCTAAAATAACAATAATGATTAATGGAAAAAACAAAGATGTTCTTAATAACAGCAATTACGGTGAAATAATAACTTACAAAGACTTTAAAACAAGTTTAAAAGAAATTAAAAACAAATATGACACAGCAATTCTTCTCCATCCAGGATCATTTAAGATCTCTTTAATGTTATTATTAGCAAAAATACCTTACAGAATAGGTTGTTCCCATCCAAGTGGAATATTCTCGAGAAAAGGTTTCTTTTTACATGATAAACCTAAACCAGTAAAATTACAGCATACTATACTAGATTATTTAGATGTTGTAAGACTATTAGGAGCCGACACAAATAAACCCAAGTTAGAAATAAATGTTAAAGAAAAGGAGATTGAGAAAATAAAAAAAATACTCAGAAAATATAAAGTAACAGATAAAGACTCAGTAATCATAATACATCCATTTTCAGCATATCCTGCAAAAAATTGGATCAATAAGAGATTTGCAGAAGTGGCAGACCGTCTAATAGAAAACTACGAAGCAAAAATAATTTTCACAGGATCGAAAAACGATTCTAAAGAGATAAATAAAATAATAGATTTAATGGAAAACAAATCAGAAACCCTAAACCTATCAGGAACGAGTATAAGAGATTTTTTCTCTTTAATAAAAATATCTGATTTAACAATCTCTGTAGACACATCTGCAATGCATGTGGCTGCGGCTCTAAATGTCCCAGTAATAGCCTTATTCGGAGCAGGAAATCCTAGGAAATGGCATCCTTTCTCAGAAAAACAAATAGTAATATTTAAAAATGACGTATGCACAAGCTGTATGAGAAGAAATTGTTCTAAATCAAAAGACTGCATGGATGCAATTACAAAAAGGGATGTTCTAGAAGCCGTTAAAACGATAAAAAATGAAATCAAATAGATATCTAGAAGCTGCAAAAAAAAGCATAGAATCAAGTAGTAAATCTGCTATTAAAAACCAAATAAGTTCTTGGTCTAACGCAGCAATTTATTTAACTCTACCAAAATCAAAACATGTAATCTCTAAACCCCTATCTGCACAAATAGAACCAACATCCAGATGCAACTTAAAATGCAAGATGTGTGTAAGGGGACAATTTCCTATAGGTGATATGAAACTAGAAGACTTTAAAGTAATACTATCAAAATTAGACAAGTTAATCAAAATTCATCTACAAGGTCTTGGAGAACCTTTCTTACATAAAGAAATATTCAAAATGATAAAATATGCAAGGGAAAAGGGAATAATTGTAAACTTAAATTCTAATGCTACTCTATTCACAAAAGAAATAGTAGATAAAATAATGGAAGCAGATGTAAATGAAATAGCGATCTCTATAGACTCGACAAAAAAAGAAACGTTCGAAAGCATAAGGGTGCATAGCAATTTTGATGAAATAATGAATAATATAAAATTATTAACATCAACAAGAGATGAACAAAAAAACAATCTAAAAATAAGCCTAGCAGTAACAATTATGAAAAAGAATCTAGAAGAAATGCCGGAGTTCGTAACTTTGGCTCACAAACTAGGAATAGACAAAATAATATTCCAAACTGTACAAATAAAAGAAGATTTTGTAAAAATATATGGTAAAGAATTTTCTAAAACAGAACTGATCAAAACGAATAAAAAGGAGTTCAGAAAACTAATAGAAGAAACTAAAAAAAGAGGTAAAAAATACAACATAAAAATTCTATTTGACGAAGAAGATCAAAAATGCATATGGCCCTGGAGAAATATCTATGTAACCTGGCAAGGATATGTAACCCCGTGTTGTAAAATTGTAGATTTCAAAAATCCTATTTTTGGAAATATCATAAAACAAGATTTTGAAGAAATATGGAATGGTGAAAACTATAAAAAATTTAGAGAAGGTTTCTTTAAAAAAATACCGCCCGAGCCTTGCAGAGGTTGTAATGTGTTCTGGAGATAAAATGTACGAATACAAAAATAAAGATCAGAAATTTCATAGAGACAAAATGTACTTCATATCCAAGATATTTCCAAAAGAATCAGGACAGGTACTGGACATAGGATGTCATAGTGGAGAACTTGGAATTTTACTAGAAAATAAAGGGCATATATACAGCGGAGTAGATATAGACAATAAACTACTAGAAGAAGCAAAAAATAAGGACTTAAATGTAGATTATTGTGACTTAGACTATACAGATATTCCTTTCAAAATAAAATTTGACTATGTAACTATCCTAGATGTATTAGAACACTTACACGATCCAGAAAAGATCTTAAGAAAAATTAAACAAAATCTAAATGAAAACGCAAAAATATTAATCTCTCTGCCCAATGATTTCCATCTCTTAAACAGAATACGGTTCTTATTAGGTTTCCCAATATATCCTGATCCATTCTGGGCGCATACACATTTACATACATTCACAAAAAGACAAGCAAGAGAATTCCTAAATAAAAATAACTTAGAGATAATTAAAAGATATGAGATCCCAGGAACTTTCCCTTCTTTCCTATCTTTTAGAACAAAAAGAAGTCTTGCAAACATCCTACCAACATTTTTTTCAAGATCAACCCTTTACATAACTAAAGAAAAATGAAATATGAAAAAGAATATCACAGTTTTTTCCATAAAAACCTTTTAAAAAATAATTCATATTATCTCTTTAGAGCAAAATACGCTGATAAGATTTACTGGAAATACTTCGAGAACAAAAATAAAAAAATATTAGAATTTGGTTGTGGTCTTGGACAAAACAGTTATCTACATAAGGAAAACACATTATGTATAGACATAAGTCAATTTTGCAAGGAAGAATGTGAAAAGAGAGGAATAAAAGTAATAAAGGATATAAGCAAAATAAAAAAAGATTCTTTCGACGGAATATTGTCAGTACATACACTAGAACATTTAGAAGAACCGTTAAAAGCAATAAAAGAATTCTATAGGGTATTAAAACCAAGATCAAGATTAGTACTCGTACTTCCATACGAAAAAAACGTGCCAATTAGAAACTTCAAACCAACTAAAGCCAAACATCTATACAATTGGACATTCAAAAGCATTAACGAGCTCCTATACGATCAAGGATTTAAAATAAAACTAAACAAGTTCAATTACGCCAAAGGATATTCTATATTCTATAAATACCCTTTAGAAATAGCTTTGCGATTAATAAAATTATTAGGATTAATTACCAACAGTAAAGAAATGATAGTCGTAGCTGAAAAGTAAATGAAAAGTTTTTTATATCCTTAAGAAAAATAATCAATTATGAAAAAAGTTACATTAATGCTAATTTTAGCAGTATCCGCAATAATGATTGCAGGTTGTGACACTACAGGGGACATCCTTAAGACATCAGAGTCAACAAGAGCACAATATACGTGTCAAGACACTGATAATGGAAGAACATATGACCTGGCAGGAGAGGTTTCAGGGAATATTGGGAGGAAAGGAACTTATACTTACACAGACTATTGTGAAGATTGGAGACATGTAAGAGAATACTATTGCGGCGGGTCAACACCGCTTAATGAAAGATATACTTGCATGAATGGATGTGAAAACGGACGCTGTATATAAAAACCTTTTTTCTTTATTTTTATTCCGAGATAAGTCAAAAAAAGAAATATATATAAATGCCTTATTCTTAAAAAGATTATGAAAAAAGAGATATTAATATTGGTTCTTGCAATATCTGCCATAGTAATAGTGGGCTGCCAAACCACCGGAGAAGTACTTAAATCTTCTTCAGGCTACGAATGTTATGACAACGATAACGGATTTAATACAGATACAGCAGGAAAAGTATATGGAAGTACAACTAGACATGGAAACTTCGATAATCCGGACTACTGCCTTGACGAAAGAAGACTAGTAGAAAATTTCTGTAGCGGAAATCAAGCAAGATTTGAGATATACCATTGTTCCGGAACCTGTGTAAACGGTGCATGTTAAATTAATTTTTATATTTTTATTTTATATCTAAGACTTTCTAAAAACGAAATATATATAAACGACATAATACTAAATTCAAATATGAAAAAAGAGATATTAATAGCACTTTTTGTTATAGGCGCTATTTTTATAGTTGGTTGTGACACTACAGGGGACATCCTTAAGACATCAGAGTCAACAAGAGCACAATATACGTGTCAAGACACTGATGGTGGATTCAACTATGAAGAACTTGGAACCGTTTCAGGGAACGAAGGTAGAAGAGGCTCATACCAATATACAGACACCTGCTTAGACCAAACCAGACTAAAGGAATGGTATTGTCAAGGATCTATAGCAGAGTTTGACCAATATCGTTGCCAAGGCGGTTGCGAAAACGGTGCTTGCTTATAACTAAAAGGAAAAGTAAAAACGTAAACAGAATTTTTATTTTATTTAATAATTAAACTATTTTTCTCCATTCTAAAATTAAAAACAAACAATATTTAAATTTTCTTAAATTACCCTTTCTTATGAAGATAGCTTATATATGCCCGTTCTATAGTCCCGCAATAGGGGGGGTTAAACAAGTAGTGCAAGAACTAGCAGAAAGGTCTGTAAAAGAAGGTCACAATGTACATGTTTATACTTCTGATTGGGATAAATATAAAAGAATCAAAAAAGAAGAAGATACAATTAATGGAGTGTATGTACACAGATGCAAACATCTCTTCAAAGTAGCTAATTTCGCCTCTTTCTGGCCATCAGTCTTCTCAAAATTACTGAAGGAGGATTTTGATATAATCCATTCTCATGTATTCGGACATCCGCACACATTCTTAGCTACTCTAGCTGGAAAAATTAAAAACACCCCGACAATACACACAACACATTGCCCCTGGAGCGACGCTTATAGATCTCCAATGGGCAGATTCTTGATGTGGATAGGCTATAGGACAATAGGAAGACTAAGCTTCAGATGGTCCAAATACATAATAGCTATAACGCCCTGGGAATACCAATTTATCCAGAAATACGGTGGAAAAAGAAGAAAAATAATAAATATTCCAAATGGAATGGATGAAATACTATATAAAAAAATAAAACCAAATAGATTCAAAAAACAACACAAAATAAAAGGGAAAGTAATCCTATTCTTCGGAAGATTAAGCCCAACAAAAGGCCCAGAAAAACTGGCCCAAGTAGGAAAAGAAATAGTTAAAAAAAGAAAAGATGTAAATTTCGTATTTCTAGGCCCAGACGAGGGTATGAAAGAAACTGTTAAAAGAATAATAAAAGATCAGCCAAGAATGTTCTTATTAGATCCCATAAGAAATAAGAAAAAGATAGCTGAGATGTACCAAGCAGCAGATATTTACTGTTTACCCAGCTATAGAGAAGGTTTACCTTTAACGCTATTTGAGGCTATGGCTTCTGGATTACCAATAATAGCCTCCCCAGTTAATGGAATCCCGTACGAAATGAAAGAAACAGAAAATGGTTTTTTTGTAAAATACGGAGATCTCAAGAACCTAAAAGATAAAATATTAAAATTATTAGATAACAAAAGATTGTCTAAAGAAATTTCCAACAACAATATCAAAAAAGCCAAGAAATATAACTGGGACAAAATTTATAAAAAAACCACGAAGTTATATGAAAATGCAAAAGAAAATATTAATAATTAAATTAGATGCTATGGGTGATGTTCTTAGAACAACATCGATACTAAGAGGTCTAAAAGACAAGCATAAAGATTGTAATATCACTTGGTTTACAAAACCAGAATCAGTTCCTTTAATAACAAATCATCCCTATATTGACAAAGTAGTTAGCTATAGTAAAATCAATATAAAAAACTTAGAAAATAAAATCTTTGACACAGTTATAAATCTAGATGAAGACTTGGAAGCATGCTCGATAGCATCAAGATTAAAAGGGGAAAAAATAGGTTTTTATCTTGATGGGTCTGATAAAATAGTACCAACTGCTTCTGCTCAGAAAGTGTACGAAATGTCAGCACTAGGAAAAAGACCTAGAAACGACATTCTCAAAAAAGCAAATAAAAAAACCTACCAGGAGCTAATAGCAGAAATAGTAGGAATTAAAAAAGAAAATAATGAACTAATATTCAGATTGAATAAAAAACAGAAAGATTATGCTGAGCATTTCTCAAGGCAATTTAACATTAATCCAAAAAAGGAGTTAGTAATAGGATTAAACACGGGGTCTGGAAAGAAATGGCCTTCTAAGAATTGGGGTATAAAAAATACAGCAGAACTAGCAGAAAGGATTCATAAAGAACTAAAAGCTAGAATAATATTATTTGGAGGACCTAATGAAATAGAAAGGAATAATCAGATAATAGCACTATCAAAAGTGCCAATAATCAATGCTGGATGCGGAAACAATCTAATAGAATTCCCAGCACTAGTAAGCCTTTGTGATATTTTTGTAACAACAGATACCTTAGGGTTACATCTTGCAATAGCACTAAAAAGAAAAATAATAGCTTTATTCGGACCAACATCTTCTTCAGAAATAGAAATGTATGGTCTAGGAGAGAAAATAACTGGAAAGAAGTGTTTATGTTGCTACAACCCACAATGTAAAAGCATGGAAACAATTTCTGTAAATCAGGTATTGAAAAAAATAAAAGATTTAAACAAAAAACAAGAGATATCAATAATAATCACTTCTTACAAAGAACCCGGAACAGATCTAGCAATAAGATCATTCATAGAACAGGATATCAAAACAAAAAATGAAATCTTGGTAGTATGCCCAGATATTGAGACTAAAAGGATAGTAGAAAAATATTCCAAAAAACATCCGGAAATAAAGCATATACAAGACCCGGGAAAAGGAAAATCTTATGCACTGAATCAGGTATTAAAGAAGGCTAAAGGAGATATATTGATATTAACAGATGGTGACGTCAACGTAGGAAAAAATTCAGTAAATGAAATTATAAAGAAATTCAAAGATCCTCTAATCGGATGTGTTAGTGGAAGACCCATATCCAAAAATCCAAAAAATAAGATGATAGGTTACTGGTCTCATCTACTCTTTGATGCTGGAGCACACAACATAAGAAAAGAAAATTCCAAAAAAGGATTCCTCGAATGCACCGGTTATCTCTTCGCATTCAGGAACAAAGTTATAAATAAAATCCCACTAGATGTAGCAGAGGATACGGTCATACCTTATATGTTCTGGGAAAAAGGATATAGAATAGAATATGCAGAAAAGGCTCTGGTTTTCGTAAAGAATCCCCAAACATTTAGAGATTGGATGAAACAAAAGAAAAGAACAGCCAAAGCTCATGAAACTTTAGACAAATATGTAGACATCCGAACAACACCCAGAATTAAAACATTAAAAAACGAAATAAAGAAGGGCCTAATCTGGGCACTAGGTTACCCGAAAAATAGTAAAGAATTCGTTTGGACAATAACATTATTTCTAGCGAGAGGATTTATGTGGGGTACTGTACTTTGGGACACTACAATAAGCAAGAAACATTATAATGATGTTTGGGAAAGAGTAGAATCTACAAAATAAAAAGTTGATAACATTTATATATAAACTAATTTTAACATAAAAATGGAAAAACAAGAATCCAAAAAAGAGATTAAAAAGGAAGAGGAATCTAAAGAATTAGAATCTCCCAAAAAAGAAGAAAACAGTAAAAAATCTAGAGTAAATAAATTATTTAAGAATAAAGATACGGAATTCTTCATACTAATCGGCATATTGCTAGTTACTTTTTTTATAAGACTACACTATTTCATTTCAGTAGGCGGACAGGCAGTCTGGTGGGATGAAGCAGAATATCTATTACAAGCCAAACATATAGCACTGGGAACGCCAAATACCGGGTGGGCAGCATACACTAGAGAACCATTCATGCCAATAATCTGGTCCCTATTCTTCAAAATAGGGCTAGGGGAAATGGCAATAAAATTCTCCCAAATCTTATTATCCGTATTCACTGTATTTCTAACATATCTAGTTGGAAAAGAATTATTCAACAAAAAAGCTGCATTAATAGCAGCTTCTATAATGGCAGTTTTCCATCACAGCATATTCTTCTCAATAAGAGCCCTTTTAACAACACCCACATTAGTTATCTGGTTATCAAGCATTTACTTTTTTATAAGATGGCACAAAAATAGAAATAAAAAAATATACTTATTCTTATATACAGCAATAGCAGCGATTGGCTTGCAGGTTTATTATTCAGCAGGATTTCTAGCCATAATCTTCTTAGTCTTCTTAATATTAACAGAAAAATTAGAATTCCTAAAAGATAAAAATGTTTGGAAAGCGATAATCATAGCACTACTAATACTCTCTCCTTTCGTGATATATGCATACATGAACCAAGGAACAATACTTCCAAAATTAAGCGCAACACTCGCTACACATTCTCAAGAAGAAGCATACGGTTGGTCTGAAGCATTTAGTCATATAAAACATTTCAATTATCTACTATTACAACCTTTCTTGATAATATTCTTAATAGGATTCGCAATTCTGCTCCTAAATCTAATACTAGGATTTGACATAATAGTAAAACAAAAAAGTAAAAAACTCAATAAACAATTATTTACTTTCTTATGGATATTAGTACCCATGTTAATTTTTATTTATATTGGGTACAATCGTGGAGCAGCAGCAGTAGAGCCCAGATATATTCTACCAATCTTCCCAGCAGTATTCTTAATTATAGGTGACACACTAACGAAAGCATATGATAAATTCAAAAAATATCACAAAGGAGCATTGATATCAATAATTGTAATCCTCATCTTAATTGGAGGATTCTATCAGTTAAATACAGCTGACAACCTTATTAAAGGCAAAGCTAATGGATACTTAGAATTAAAGAAAGCAGGACTTTGGATCAAAGAAAATAGCGAAAAAGATGAAACCGTAATCTCGAGTGCAGTACCTCAATTAACCTATTATTCAGAAAGAGCAAATTACGGATGGGGCCCAGAAGAAGAATTAATGCAGAAGTTTGAAGATTTAAATACAAAATATATGGTCTTAACTATTTGGGAAAAATCTCCCGATTGGGCATATGAATACCCGAGAAAACATAACGATGTGATAAACGTAGCGCAAGCCTATTTTTTAGACCAAGAGCAGAAAAATCCGGCACTAGCAATCTACGAGATTACATAAGCTTACTGATAGCATTTAACACCTGTTCAACCTCTATAGAACTTAGACATTCATAATTTATATTCTTTGGACAACCAAGATTCATAGAAGAGTAAAAATAACACGGGCTACAAGGATAAAAATTAGTCACTATCTCATATTTAGAATCAATAGGTTCAACAAGTCTAGGATCTGTAGGTCCGAATATACCGATTAATTTAGTCCCGAGAGCAGAAGCAAGATTAAACAAACCGGTATCATTAGATATAAACAAATCACATTTCTGAATCAATGCAGACACATCAAGAATATCTCCATCAAACAAGAAAACTGTACCTTCAACTCTGTCAGAAATTTCTTTCTTCAATCTAACTTCATCAGAACCACCAAATAAAATGATATTACAATCATATTTAGAATTTAAAATATCTATTAACCGTATAAATTTTTCTTTAGACCATCTCTTATTTATAAAATTCTTTGTTTCTCCACTACCAGGATGAATGCCTATGAGATGCCTCTTCTTATTTAATTTATTAACAAAATTATCTGCATTTCTTATATTTCCTTTAGGAACTACAAGATTAATCTTTCTATCTTCCTCATCAATATCTATATCCAATTTTTTAAGAAGTCTCAGATTTTCATCAATATTGCGTAAAGGATATTTCTGCTTAACAAGATCTGTTTGTAGAAAATATCCAGCTCTTAGAAAAGATCTCTTATTAGTATAATCATGGGCTATTCTTTTCTTAGCGCCCATAATGAAACTCACAAAATTATATTCTAAACGATTAGCGGGATAAGCACTTATAGAAACATCGTATTTTCCTCTGTGTTTTAACAAATCTAAGAAGGTTCTTAAATAACCCTTACCAAAAAAATCTACATTTATTATTTTATCGATAAAACTAAAGCCCTTCAATATCTTTTTAGAAGAATCATACATAACAAAAACCTCCAATTTAGAATCTGGAAAATTTTTTTTAAGGCTCCTTAACATAGGAACAGCTAACAAAGTATCTCCTAGACCAGCCAAACATAAAACAGCTATTCTCATTTTACAAAGGTATCATGAATCATATCATAAAATCTTACTATAAACCTTAATCTAGAATATATCAATCTCAACCTAAACACAGATAAGAACATGTTCGGAACAACAGCTCCCATTCTAAGAGTAGAGCCTTCTTGATTCTCCCATATTGTAGGAACTTCTTTAATCTTATATCCTTTTTTTCTCAGATGATACAATAAATCAATATCAAAAGAAAAATTCGTTATTCCCAGATGAGGAAGAATGTCTTTAATAGCTCTTCGAGTAAATAACTTAGCACCAAGCTGAGTATCATAGAACTTCAAACCAAAAAGAGTTCTTACAATCATATTAAAACCTCGGCTAGCTATTCTCCTAGAAATTGATTGTTTAACCGCAACAACGGAACTAGGCAAATACCTAGAAGCTATAACACCATCAGAATTTCCCAAAGCCAAGATTAGTTTATTAAAAGAATAAGGCTTAGTTGCCATATCTGCGTCAACAAAACCAATTAAGGAACCTTTAGCATGCTTAAAACCATTAATTATAGCTCCACCCTTCCCTATTTTATCCTTATAGTCTAAATAGGTTACCTGTTCATACTGCTTAGAATAACGCTTTACAATTTCCAAGGTATTATCTACACAACCATTTAAAACAACTAAAATTTCATAATTCTTCTTATAAGCAGGATTAAAGAATTTAACATAGTTATCTAAAGTTCTGCTAATTCTTTTCTCTTCATTATAGGCTGGTATTATTATCGACAGTTTTAACATTTTTTCCAAACAAAGTATAAACCAACATACTAAAGAACAACACTACCATGAGCGCTAATAAAAGATAAATTATCTGTCCTATGCTATTATGAAATAAATATAATAACGCAACTTCAAGTATATTAAAGAACAAAAGTAGGTATATAAAATTTATCTTATTACGAGAAAGGTTGTAGAAAGCAAGGGTATAAACAAGCGAAAAGAAAAACATCACAGCAGCAAACAACCATAGTAAGTCTTTAACAACCAAGTATTCTGAACCAAAAAAGAGTTTTATTGTAAATGTAGGAAATATTAGATAGAAAAGTATCAAAGGAATTCCTATTAACAAAACAAAGATTAAAGATTTAAACAAAATATGCTTAGACTCCTTATTGTTGAAATGTAACTCAGAAACCTTAGGGAACATAACAAAAGTTATCGATAAGGTAGCAAAGTAAACAGTCCTGCCAATTAAAGAGACCGCTGCATAATATCCTGCTTGTAAATCCTCAAAAAAATGCTTTACAATTATCAGGTCCAAACTATAAAAGGCTGTTAAACTTAATAAAACAATCAAAACCGGCAAAGAATAAAGATATATTTTCTTAGTTTTAAACTTCTCCTTCTTGTATTTAAAAACAAAACGTAAAGGAATAAATGCAAATGCAAACGCAAATGCATAAGAAAGCATAACCCCGCTAATAGCACCCACCACATCCAAGCCTATAAAAACCAAAAGAATTCCCAAACCTAATTTAGAAACTCCCTCGATAACTTGATTCTTTCCTAAAGACTTGAATAGTTGTGTACCTTGTAAAATTCCTCGCATAACAGGCAATAAAAGTGCAAATATCAATATAGCATCCAAGATTAATAAAGGAACTATAGGGATACGTAAAAAACCTCCTATCTTAGGAGTAAACAATACAAGGATTAAAAATCCTAGAATCCCCACAACAGAAAACACCTTAAGAGAATCTAACAATAGATATTTGATCTTACCATATTCCTTTTTTGCTCTTAAAACAGAAACGAACTTAGTAACACTAGTCTGTACAGTAAATAAAGGTACAATCATCAAGTAAACCATACTTAATAAAGTTCCTAGAACCCCGTAAGAAGTTGGTCCTAAAACCCTCCCCATATAGAAATGGTATAGGAATCCGATACCATTCAATATCACAGAAGAAATAAACAAAACCATATTATCCCTAATAAGGCTACTATCCTTATCATAATTCAGCAATTTATTAAATAAAGTTTTAAACATTTTAGACAAACCAAATTAGACTCGAGAATAATAACTGTATCAATAGAACAAAGTATACAACTTGTTTCTCAGTATATTTACATTTCCTAGTAAATATATGTGGTATCGAGTATATCTTATTGTACATCGAACATACTTTATCTTCTTTAACATAACCGTAACTCTGTAGTTTAAATCTCCCCCTTAATTTCAAAAAGAACTCTACAAAGAAAGGTATAGAAACTATCAAAGCTGCTTTCTCCATATTTCCTACAATAGCAACAGATGCTAAAAGTGCTCCCATCAGATAAGTAAGACTATCTCCCGGAAGTATCTTAGCCGGTGATTTATTATATCTATAAAAAGCTAGTAAAGCTGTAAATGTTACTAGACAAATAAGCGCAGCAGCATATATTACATTAACAAAAGCATACAAACCCAACATACCAAAATAAATAATCCCAAGACCCGTTTCCAACCCATTAAAACCCCCTAGCATATTCACCATATTAGAGGCACCAACAACCCCTATAGGAATTAGAACCAAGGGGTATAATAAACCAATATCAACCCTACCAAAGAAAGGAATGGCTATAGTATTTACCCCAGCGTTAATAACCATAAAAGGAATGGCTGCTACCACAGTCAATAAAGGTTTTTGCCATTGATTTAATCCAACAGAATAATCTTTAGACTTTTTAATAACCAAATCGTCCATAAAACCAACCAAAGAAACCAATAAGATTGAAGTTAAAACTGCAAATATATCCACAATTGGGTAAACATCTTCAAAAAAGAAAGTCCTAATGGATATATAAGTTAACAAACCTAAAGTCACACCTATAACAACAGAAACACCCCCAGAAATAGGTATCAAAGGCTTTCCTTCCTTGTGCATATCTTTGACAACCAGCTGTATTTTATTAAAATAAGCAATAAATTTAGGTGTAGCTAACCAAACAACTAAAAAACTAACTACTGCAGCAGTTAAACTGGCAAATGATGGATAACCCATGAAGCAGAAAATCCGGAGTAGCTATAAAAATGTTTCGAAACAGAATTTTAATAAAAAACCTTAAATAGTTAACAAAATTCACCCATACTTATGCCAGAAATAGCATTAAAGGGGGGGAAACCAGTAAGAAAAAAGATGCTGGTATTTGGACGTCCCCATATAAAACATAATGAGATGTGGGAAGTCTTTAAATGTCTAAAAAGCAGATGGATCGGAACCGGACCTAGAACAGAACAACTTGAAAACGATTTTAAAAGGTATGTTGGGTGTGATTGTGCTTTAGCCGTTAACTCATGCACAGCTGCGATGGATCTTGCTTTAAAAGTACTTGGAATAGGAGAAGGGGACGAAGTAATAACCACTCCAATGACCTTCGCATCAACAGCTAATGTCATTGAACATCAGAAAGCTAAACCTGTTTTTGTAGACTGTGAAGAAGGTACTTGGAATATAAATGCAGAAAATTTAGAAAGCAAAATAACAAATAAAACAAAAGCCATAATGCCCGTACATTTGTATGGCCACCCCTGCGACATGGACCTCATATTAGAAATAGCAAAGACACACAATTTAAGGGTAATAGAAGACGCAGCACACGCAATAGAAGCAGAATACAGAGGAAGGAAAGTAGGAACTCTAGGGGACATGACTGCTTTTAGTTTCTATTCAACAAAAAACATGACTACTGCCGAAGGAGGTATGCTTACTACAAACAATCCAGAATGGGCAGAAACAATAGATCCATTAAGACTGCATGGAATTAGCAAAGATGCTTGGAAGAGATATTCTGAAAAAGGCTTTAGCCCATACGACGTAATAGCGCCAGGCTTTAAATATAACATGACGGATTTACAAGCATCAATAGGCATACACCAACTTGCAAGAATAGAAAGAAATCTAGAAAGAAGGCAAGAAATATTCAACACATATAACGAAGCATTCAGAGATACAGATGTAATAACCACCCCGTATGAAAAAAAGGAAATAAGACATGCTAGACACCTGTATACCTTAGTATTAAATACAGATGCATTAAAATGTGATCGTAACGAATTTATAGCAGCACTACAAGCAGAAAACATTGGTTGTGGGATTCACTTCCTAGCATTACATCTATCAAAATATTATCAAAACAAATACGGTTATCAAAGAAAAGACTTCCCAGTGGCAGATTTCGTTTCAGATAGAACGGTTTCCTTGCCCCTCACAGCAGGTATGAAAAGAAAAGATGTATCTGATGTAATAGCTGCTGTAGAAAAAGTAACAAGATACTATAGAAGATGAAAGACAATCTAGATTTAAGTTTAATCTTGGCTTGTTACAATGAGATTAAGAGAGGAACAATCCAAGAAGGTGTAAAGGAGATAAAAGAAGTTCTAGATTCTTCTAAATACAGTTATGAAATAATCTTCATAGATGATGCAAGCAGCGATGGAACTAAAGAATATATAGAAAAACTATGTAGCAAGAATAAAAACATGAAGTTCATAATACACGAAACAAACCAAGGACGAGGAAAATCAGTAACGGATGGGATAAAAATGGCCAAAGGAAGAATAACAGGATACATAGATATAGATCTAGAAACTCCCGCGATATACATTCTTCAATTAGCCAAAGAAATTGAAAAAGGAACAGATGTAGCAACAGCACATAGAATCTATAACATAGATTCAAAAGCGTTACATAGGTGGATAGCGCATAAAGCTTATAAAAGATTATCTAGATACATGCTAAATACGAATTTCAAAGATACTGAAGCGGGATGTAAATTCTTCAATAAAGAAAAAATACTACCCATATTAAATGAAGTAGAGGACAAACATTGGTTTTGGGACACAGAAATAATGGTAAGGTCCTATTTTAAAGGTCTAAAAATAAAAGAGATCCCCGCATTATTTTTAAGAAGACCTGAAAAAGGTTCAACTCTAAATTTCTTAAAGGATAGTAAAGATTACTTTAGAAACCTAATAAAATTCAAACCTAAAGTAGATATGATGAAAAAGAATCAAAAATGAAAGAACAATTTATTTCAATAATAATCCCTTGCTATAATTCAGCTGGAACAATAACAAAGTTACTGGACTCGCTTAAAGATATAGATTACGCAAATTACGAGGTTATAGTAGTCGATGATGCAAGTAAAGACAATTCCAGAGAGTTAATAAAAAATTATGATGTGAAACTAATAGAATCAGAGAGAAATTCAGGTGCTGCAAATTCACGAAACCTTGGAGCTAAACATGCAAAAGGAGATATATTACTTTTCTTAGATGCAGATACGGTAGCTGAAAAAAATATGCTCAAAGAAGTAAACCGTTTCTTCCAGGATAACAAAGATGCCTCTTGTGTTCTTGGAGCATACTCTAAAGAAGCCGCAAACAAAGGAAAATTCCAATCATTCAAAGCATTAATAGAATACTTTTGGATAAAGGATTTAAATAAATGTGATTACTTTATGCCTGCTTGTGGAGCAGTTAAAAAAGATGTCTTCAACAAGGTAGGAGGATTCAACACCAATTACAAGGGAGCAGATGTAGAAGATTTTGAATTCGGATACAGACTATCAAAAGAAGAAACAATAAATCTAGATAAAAATATACAAGTTCTTCACCATTTCCCAAATTTTAAATCATGTACAAAAAACTATTTCAAAAGGTGTTTCTTATGGACAAGGCTATTCTTAAAAAGAAGAAAATTTGACAACGTAGGAACCACCAGCAGTGGAGGAATAAGCAGCATATCTGCATTCTTTTCCTTAGCGTCCCTAGTATTTGTTCCAATATTCACCTGGATGGTCTACCCAACAATAATATTCTTCAGCACATTCCTCTTCTTAAATAGAAAATTCTACAACTACGTTAGAAAAGAAAAAGGAGCGGGCTTTACATTCTATTCAATCCTTGTCTTATATGTGTTATCAATAATAATAAGTACCGCAGCAATAACCTCGATACTCACTCTTCCATTTAAAAACGTAGCTAAGAGGTGGATAAGAGAATGAAGAAAAAGATAGCAAAATCATTTTTCAGCAAGTATCCGCCATACTTAATATTCTTTGTAACTGCCAAATGTAATTCTAAATGCAAGATGTGTTTTTATTGGAAGAATATTGAAATGTACAAAAACAGAAAAGAACTTTCCCTAGAAGAAATAAAAAAGATAGCCGATTCTTACAAAGAATTGACATACCTAACCATAGGTGGAGGGGAACCCACTTTAAGAAAAGATCTTCCTGAAATAGTAGAAGCTTTTTATTTAAGTAATAAAGTTCCCTTTGTAACCATAACTACAAACGGCTTACTCCCAGATATAACTAAAAATCATCTGAAAAAGATGTTAGAGGCTTGCAAAGAAACTTTTTTTACAATCCCATTATCCTTAGATGGAATAGGCAAGAATCATGATGAAATAAGGGGCATAAAAGGAAACTTCAATAAAACAATAAAAACTTACAAAGAATTAGAATCCCTAAAGAGTGAATTCAAAAATTTCGCAATAGACATTAACACCGTAGTGTCTAATTACAATCAAGACAAGATAGAAGAAATTTTTGATTATGTAGAAGAAAATCTAAATATAAGAAATCATGGCATATGTTTTGCTAGAGGTGATACTAAAACGAAAGAAGCAAAAAATATAAAAGTTAAAAGACTAAAAGAGATAACGAATTATATAGAAGAATTAAAAAGGAAAAAATACAAAGATAAAACAGTATTAGACAAAACATTTGACGCTGTTTCTATCTACACTAATGAAATAGCATTAAAAGAAATAGAAACTGGAAAGATGCCCATACATTGCTTAGCAGGAAAAAGGATGGTAGTAATAAACGAAATAGGGGAGGTGTTCCCTTGTGAAATTCTGAATCAAAAATTTGGATCTTTAAGGAAAAACAATTATGACATTAAAAAAATTATTAATTCTCCTGAAGCTAAAAGAATAAAAAAGTTTATTAAAAATAACAAATGTCATTGTACATTCGAATGCGCGATAGGAAATACAATAGCTTATACCCCTTCGTTATATCCAAAGTTGCTTAAAAGATTATTTCACATATACTATTAAAATGAAGACTCTACTGATCAGTCCATCAAAGAGAATAGCTTACGGAGATATGGATCCCCCAGACTACCCTCCAATAGGCTTAGCTTACATAGGTGCAGTTTTAGAAAAAGACGGACATCAAGTACATATCCTAGATATGGATATAGAAAAGATGGACATAAATCAACTCAAAGGATTCTTAAATGAATATTGTCCAGAGATAGTAGGAATAAGCTGTGCAACCCCACTATTCAAAACATCTTTACTATTAGCAAAGACGTGCAAGGAAAATAAAGTTCCGTACGTTGCAATAGGGGGAATACACCCAACAATAAAACCTAGAGAAGTAATCTCCTCAGAATACGTAGATTTCGTTATAAGAGGCGAAGGAGAGATAACAATGTCTGAACTTCTAAAGAAGTTAGAAGAAAAAAACAAAAAATTAGGTGATATAGATGGTCTAACTTTTAAGGAAAAAGGTAAGATAAAGAATAACAAAAATAGAGAACTAATAAACGATCTAGATTCTTTACCTTTCCCAGCAAGACATCTATTCAAACATTTCAAGTACACATATCCAGATGCAATGTATTCTCCAACAATACCAATAATGACAAGCAGAGGCTGCCCAGGGCAATGCACTTATTGTCAGACAAAACAGATTTGCGGACTTAGATACAGATTCAGAAGTGCAAAAAATATCCTAGATGAAATAGAACATTTAATAGAAAAATATAAGGCAAAAGAAATCCACATTTGGGACGACAATTTCACTGTAAATAAAAAAAGAGTTTTAGATTTCTGTAAAGAATTCAAAGAACGCAACATAGATATCCCGATATCAATCCCACAAGGATTAAGAGTAGACCAAGTAGATGAAGAGACTTTAAAAGCATTAAAAGAAATCGGAGTCTATAGTCTAGGATTCGGAGTAGAATCTGGAAACAATGAAATATTAAGGATTGTAAAGAAGAACACTAACACAGATCAGATAAGAAAAGCTATTAGCCTAGCAAAAAAATTCAAATTTGAGATATGGGCTTTCTTTATGATAGGGTTACCAGGAGATACAGAAGAAACGATAAGACAAACAATAGATTTCGCAAAAGAATTAGATCCAGACCTAGCAAAATTCCTCATACTAAAACCTTTCCCAGGAAGTGAAGTCTATAAACAACTAGATGAACAAGGATTAATACTGGAAAAGGATTATGATAAATACGGAGTCTATCATACTCCAGTACACAAATTACCTACTGTAAGTCCACAAAGAATGTTAGAAATAGAAAAAAAGGCATATAGAGAATTCTATTTCAGACCAAAAAAGATATTACAACAAATAACAAGGACGAAATCCGTACACAGATTCAGATTAAACCTTAAAGCTGCTCTATCTATATTAAAATTAAGGATCTAGATCATACAAACAAACATCATTTTTTCTAAACCTTTCTGTAAAATCACATTGTTCAAAAATTTTACAATCATCATTATAAGAGATTACTTCATAAACTTGATATTCATCAAGCAAACTAACAAAACCTTCACAATCTTTAAAATCTAGAAAATCTCCAGCAGTATTGATTCTATCTCTATATTCCTTAGAAACTACTTCCTTATGAAAACCAAGAGGAGAAGAAAGATTATAATAGATTGACGCATATGAATAATAAGCCATCGGATAACTGTTTTCAGAAGGAGTTCTAACTATGAAAAATTTATTTTCTACCTTTGAAATCACCGATAAAGTATCTCTTTCCAATTCTCCTGGAATCGTAAACTGTGGTGTTAAGAAAATATTAGCTCCTATACTCATAATAGGTAATAAAACAAGGCCTAACAATAATAATTTTTTAACCAGAGGATTAAATACTTTATAATCAGTCTTGAATAAGTAAAATAAAATAAAAAATAAAAAGAAGAGATTATAAGAATCAGGGAAAACATGCTTAAAGATAGGAACGAAATAAACCAATCTAGAAATTAATAAAAAACTAAGGATAAAAATAGGCAAGAAAAACAAGAGTTCGCTTTTAGACTTGTTTCTAGACACCCAATAATAATAAAAGATTATCCATAACACAATAGGGATCATAATAGTTACAAGATTCTCAAATAAAACTTTCTGACTAAAATCAAAAAGAGTCTTAGTCTTTACCAAGGAAGAAGCCCAAGCATTATTAAAAGACATTATATATTGAACTGACCAAAAAGAAGAAACTAAGAACCCCAAGATAGCCAAACCTACAAGAATAAATTTCTCCTTTCCTTTCTTAACCAAAAATAAAGACAAAATCAAAACAGAAGATAAAACAGCTACAGTCTGATGAGTTAATATAATAAACCCAAATAAAAACGGCAGAAATAAACTCTTTCCATCAAACCTATTATTTTTATACCACAAAATAAGGAAAGCAAAATTAATAAAAAACAACCAAGCTAGAAGCTCATGAAGTCTTCCTAATCTAACAAAATTACCTATAGCAACAGCATTTGCCAAGAAAAATAAAAAGAATGCAATTCTCTTAATTCCTGAAAATCTGAATATCTTTCCCCAAAAATAAAAGCTAAGGAAAGAGAAAACATAACTTAACGTTAACATTAAAAAGGAGGTGAAAAGCACATCACCAGTAATTAAATACAAAGGAAGTGAAAAGAAAAACCATCCCGGTGGAGTAAATTGGAATGTAATAAAACCATTATACCAATAAGGACAGAGTTCGAGAAAACCACACCTAGTTAAGAAAAAAAGCTGAGCCATGTAAGAAGCAATGTCATTAACCTGGTCTAAGGGAAAGTATCTTATTATCCGGGATTGATCAAAAAACCTAATAACTAAATAAACCAATAAAGAGATTATTGGAAAATACAACCATTTATTCGGAATACCAATATTTTTTGTTCTATCCATAATCAATAATATTCTGGATTAACCAAATTTGCCTTCGGGTCAGGGAATGAAGAATTTAAGTATATGGGATTTTCTTCTATATGGCCAGGGTAACTAATTTCCCATATCTTCAAAGGACCTATGACACTTCCTCTGTAAACTGCCAGAGGCATAGAATTCTCGTCATTATAAACCAACTTAAAGTTATTTGACTCTTCTCCATACAAATAAAGTTTAGTGAATAAAGTATTTCTTACCCTCTCAGAAAGATAAAGAATTGCTCCAAGGGGGTTCGCTTCATTATTAGAGTTTATTGAAGGGATAAATCTTAAACAACCCTTTAAACCTTCTCCCCCAAAATTAATCTCCTGGTTCTCTATAAAGATACATTCAACAGGAATATCGAATCGTTGATCATTATAGAATAAGACCGCCATAGGCTGTCCTATAGAAGCTGAACCATCTTCAGACCCTGCCATAGGAACAAAAAATCCATATATAACTGTACTTCTTCTAGGCAATAACTGTCCATTATAAACCATATCTTCATCTAAACCGGAACCGCCACCATAGAAATATATCACATCATCTCTAGTCTCCTGAGTCTGACTAAGATCTAAAGAATAAGTACCTATCCAACTGTACCTGTCATATTGATAATTTGAACCTATAGATGAGAAAGCAGGATATTTTCCCACCTCATCAGATATCATTAACAAATGAGTAGCTCCCCTAGTCTTCAAAAACTCTAAAGCATCTTCTTCATTTGGTGCTGTTAAAACATTTCTACCCATAAAATAGTTTAAAGATGCCCCTCCGGTATTTCCGCCGTCAGTTATTGTTGCTCTTTCCCCACCGGTTTGAACCCAATAACCATAATCCCACCAGTGAGCAAATACAGAATCTTCAGGAGTATTCTCTCTAACCCAAGACATTCCGTGTTGCCATTGTTGATTATAACTAGGACCTAATGCCGCTGATTGTGCAAAAGTAGACTTAGCAAAACCATTAAACAATAAAACAACTACAAGTATAATAAATCCATAACCAAGGATTTTATATAAATTGTCTTTAACACCATAGAGAAAGTCTACTCCTTTAAAGACTAAATAAGAAAACAATACCGCAGTTATTGGAGTGAATATAAAGAATAATCTAACTGCACTCCTAGCTGCAACAACCATCAATAAGAACCAAATCAATACAAATATGTATGTCTTGTCCATACCGAGAATTTGACCAAAAAGATCCTTATCCTTATAAAAAGAATATACATAAATTCCAATCCAAGCTAAAGCAAATAAAGTTAAACTTCCAACAAACAGAAAACTAGATAAAGAATTCACACCATTAAGAACAGAATCTGGAGAGTATCTACTAAATACAAAGGAAAAAATAAATAAAGTATAAAGCGCTGTCAATTTCTTGGAATGCTTCAAAGATCTTATCATTTCATAGAATAAAAGAACAGAAGCAATTAATACGGAATAAAAATACCAAGAATTAAGATTACCTATTAGGTTAATAAGATAAGGTTGATGCGCTTCTGCCACAGTCAAAGACCACCTACTCCCAGAAAAAGGACTTATGAATGTAGTGAATGAAGAAGATAATCTCTCAAAGAGATAAGAAGGCCCACTATAGATGGATATTATGACCAAACCAACAACAGCTGTCAGTACAAATAAGACCAATCCTGTCGGATACTTGGACAACCTAGTTTTAAGATTAAATATGTTCTTCTCTCTAACCATGAAGCTTAATATTCCCATTAATAAAGCAAAGAAAGCTACACCAGTAGATAAGGATGTAACTAAACTATCAAGAGTATAGTTACCATATATTGGCAATATGATTGTTATTGGTATTATCCAACTAAGATACACATAAAAGTCTTTCTTAGCAAATTTATTAAGAATAACTTCAACAAGAACAAATAAACCTATTGTAAAGAATACAAATGTAGTTCCTCCCCAAATCAAAGCCGCAAATGCTGTTGTAATTCCCGATAGAACCCCGAAAAGAAGATTTCTTTGCAATTTTTTAGATTTCCAAGCACTGACATAAAAGTAAAGAGACATAAAAATGAACAACATAGCAAGGCTTTCTTTATCTGAGAATCCTGCCATAGTTCTATAAAGATAAGTAGGTAGTATAACTAAAAAAGTTGTAGCTAATAAAGCAACTCTATAATCAAATAACTTTCTAACTAGTAAAAAGAAGAATATAAGACTGATAGCAAAAGCAATGGCCGGATACAAAACATGAACCTTCTCAAGGGTCAAACCTGAATTAAAGGTATTTAAAAATTTAAATAAATAAACTACAAAATTAGACAAGAAAGAAAACTCTGCTCTAGGATCAAACCCCTTGGGATAATATCTCATAACATCATTTACCATTAAAGCCCCATGCTCTAGAATATATCTAACATATCTTAAAAAAACAAAAGGGTCCAAGGCCAAAGGAATATATTTGCCTGTAGTAACATCCTTTAATAGATCAAGATTCCTTGTTCTAATATAATAACCAAACCAAATCAAGAAAGCTAAGATTATATAAACAAAATAGTTATATTTATCTTTAAGATAATTTGATAATCTCTCTTTTCTCTGTTCCAGAGCATCTAATGATTGTTTATCCTCCATTTTAGAAGAACATAGGTGTTATGAAAACTTCCAACAGCGCTGCTACAAACAACACAAATATCGCCAAAACCAATAACTCTAAAGCATCTTTCATAATAATGTTAAATCTTTCTGTCATCAAATCATGATTTATCATAGCAACAGATATGATACCCCCTGCTAACCCGCCCATAAAGTAAGCAGCAATCTCGGGAATACCGTGAATGGTATACCTTAATAAACCTAACGAAAAAAGGTGAAAGTAATTAAAAGCGTTTAAAGAACCAATAGCAGCCATATATTCTGCAATCCTATTTTTAACAAAAGATCCTACGGCCGCACTAATTACTGAAGCGTTCCATGTAAGAATAAATATAGCACCTGCACCATAAAAGAAAGCAAAGAATACAGAAAACATCAGAACTTTTACGTTATTGAAAAATATTTGTGAAAAAAATCCAGGTGATAGAATTATGTCTCCAGATATCTCTGTATTTATAGCAGCTATAGTGTCTAACTGTATCCTAAATAGATCAGCCACTATACCTGCAGGGAGTAACACGAACATCAAAGAATAACCCACTAAAAATCCTAAAAATAAAAACATTAAAAATTCCAAGACTCTAGCGTGGTTCTTCATTATAACCCTTTCATCTTTAACTTTTATGTCCATACTTTCTTGCTGCTTCATAGTCTTATACATTAAAGGAACAGTAGCTAAAACAGCTAAGAAAACCATTATCAAACTAGAGTTTTGTTTAAATATCCAAACTCCAAGAAATATAGCTATTATAGAATAAAGTAATCCAACAAAGAACATATGCCAAGGTTTTTCAATAGCTTTCAAGGGACTTCTAAAAGATTCTAAAACCATAACCATATTGTAAGTACCGACTTTATATAATTTTTGGAAAAGTTTAAATAACGAAAAATTAGAAATCTGTTATGCAAACTTCTAAGTTGTATAAAGACATTAAAACCTTAAGAATTCAGGGTGCACAGAATATAGCCAAAGCTGCCGTTAAATGTTTAAAGTTAAAGGGGATTTCAAAAAAGAAGCTTCTAAGCTTAAGGCCCACAGAACCTATGCTAAAAAATGCTCTTGATTATGCAGAAGACTACGGAATTGAAACCACCCTGAACCACTTTAATGAAGCACTAGAAAAAATAAACAAATTCGGTACCAGAAAAATAAAGAACAATTCAACAATATTTACACATTGTCACAGCTCTACAGTTATTTCAGTATTAAAAGAGGCTAAAAAACAAGGTAAGAATTTTAAAGTTTTTAATACAGAAACGCGTCCATTATATCAAGGAAGAAAAACAGCAAAAGAGCTGTCTAAACTAGGAATAGATGTAACACAAGTGGTGGACTCTGCTGCAGGAGTGGCGCTAAAAAAAAGCCAAACAATGAAAAAAGTAAATTTAGTTCTTTTAGGTTGTGATGCTATACTATCAGATGGCTCCGTAATAAATAAAATAGGCTCGGGAATGTTTGCTGAGATAGCTTATCACCATAAAATTCCCGTTTACATAGTAACAGACTCTTGGAAATTCTCGCCAAGAAGAGTAGACATAGAACAAAGAAATTTCAAAGAGATTTGGAAAAATGCACCCAGAAAAATAAAAATTAAAAACCCTGCTTTTGAAATAATAAATCCAAAACACATAACAGGCATAATCTCTGAACTAGGAATCCTAAAGCCAAAAGAGTTTATTAAAAAAGTCAAAAAAGAATACAAATCCATAAAAGAATTAATATGTCTAGATATGGACCATACTTTATTAGATGCAAATAAATCACATATTCTATCTTACAACAAAGCTTTCAAAAAAAACAACTTACCAGAAACAGATCCAGAAAAACTTAAAAGTATGTTTGGCATGTTAGGAACAAAGATTATAAAAAAACTGTATCCGAAGTTATCGAAGAAAAAAATAGAAAAAATAAGAAAAGATAGGCATAAAATACTAATAAAAGAGACAAAAAAATACATCAAACCCTTCAAAGGAGTAGTGTCTACTCTAAAAAGATTAAGAAAAAAATACAAACTTGCTATAGTATCAAACTGCACCCATAGGCAAATAGAAATACTGTTAAGCACAGCAGGAATAAGTATAAATTTATTTGATGTAATAGTCGGTTACGATGACGTAAAAGAACCAAAGCCAGCTCCCGATGAGATATTCAGGGCAGAAAAGCTTCTACACATCAGAGCTGATTACATGGTAGGCGATTCAATCTATGATATAATAGCTGGAAAAAAAGCTGGAATAAGAACTGTTGCGGTACTTAGTGGAAATACTCCAAAGAAAAATTTAAAAAAGAAAAATCCAGATTTTATAATTAAAACTTTAAAAGATCTTCCTAAGGTGCTAAAATGTTAAAATATGTAAATCTAAATTATAAGCCAACCCAAAACGATCTAATCTGTTCATTTTACATAGAACCCGTAAAAGGGTTAAGTGTTAAGAGTGCTTCAGAGAAAATTGCTTCTGAATCTTCTATAGGAACCTGGACAAAAATATCAACCATGAAACCCAGTATAAGAAAAATAGGAGCAAAGGTATTCTCTATAAAAGGCAACTGGACAAAAATAGCTTACCCTTCTCAACTATTTGAACAAGGAAATATGCCGCAAATACTTTCAAGCATTGCAGGGAACATTTTTGGTATGAAAGCAATTAAAAATCTGAGATTAGAAGATATACAATGGCCTTATAAAATAATTAAAAGCTTTAAAGGACCTAGATACGGAATTCCTGGAATAAGAAAAATTCTAAAGGTACATGAACGTCCACTAATTGGAAGCATAATAAAACCAAAAGTAGGGCTATCTTCTCAAGAACAGGCTAAAAACGCTTACATTCTCTGGAAAAACGGAATGGATATGATAAAAGAAGACGAAAATCTAGGAAACCTAAATTTTAACCAATTTAAGAGAAGAGTAAAACTAACTCTCAAGATGAGAAAAAAAGTAGAAAAGGAAACGGGAGAAAAAAAAGGTTACGTAGCAAACATAACAGCAGAAACTAAAGAAATGATTAAAAGAGCTAAATTTGTAGAAGAAAATGGTGGAAGATTTTGCATGATAGACATAATAACTTCTGGTTGGTCATCTCTACAAACATTAAGGGATGAAAATCTAGAATTAATAATTCATGGCCATAGAAGCGGGCACGCAGCAATAACCAGAAACCCCAAACACGGAGTATCAATGTTAGTAATAGCTGATGTTTCAAGATTATTAGGGATAGACCAACTCCACATAGGCACAATAATAGGAAAAATGTCCGGAAGTAAAAGAGAGGTTCAGCACATAGGAGAAGAAATAGAAAAGAAAATAATAAAGGAAGATGAAGCAAACCACACTCTAGCTGAAAATTGGCATCACATCAAACCAACTTTCGCAATTTGCAGCGGAGGTTTATATCCAACACAAATACCCAAACTTATGAAATACCTTGGAAACGACATAATATGCCAATTTGGGGGGGGTTTATTCGGACATCCCAGAGGGCCAAAAGAAGGTGCAAAAGCAATTAAACAAGCTCTAGACGCATCACTACAGAACATAACTCTAAAGAAGTACGCACAGTCGCATCCAGAACTAAAAACAGCAATTAAAAAATGGGGATTATAAAAATTTTCTTAATATTTATATAGTTTGAAAAGATACCAAAGCAGATGGGCTTTGAACTTATAAAAGAATATCTATCTGGAAAGCATTATTTAAACAAATTACTAGAATTATTAGAAGAACAAAAAGAAAAAGGTCATGAGGTGTATCTAGATTATAAAGGAAAAATAATCCCGGCACTATCCAAAATAAACTTAAAAATAACAATGGTTAAAGACAAAAAAAATGAAAAATTAACAATAAAGAGTGATGAAGAAAATCTAGAAGGAAAAGTAAATAGATATTTTATTTTATCCCCCTCAGTAGGAACCTTTTATAGATTTGATAAAATACTTGGAATATCTATAGAAGAAGGAGAAGAAGTATCGATTGGAGACACAATAGGAATAATAGAAGCTCTCAAAATACCAAACGAAGTAAAATTAGTAAAACCGGAGGAAAGAAGAAACGTAAACCTGGGAACTTGTTTCTACGAAGAAATAGAACCAGAAGATTACAGAGTATCAGAAAAAGTCAATAAGGCAAAAATTAAAAAAGTAGAAGTTGAAAATGGAGAACCCGTAGAGTATGGACAAGAATTATATGAAGTGGACCCTATTGAATGACTTTTTTAGACATCTTAACTTGATTCACTTTTAGATATCCAACATTTTCAGATTCCATAACTTTCTCAGAGTCAATAATTTCTAATCTTTTATCAAAAATAGGACCATCTACAACCAAGGTGTTATAGTATCCACCTTCTCCCAAAACCTCAAAGCCATATTTTCTAGACAATTCAACAAATTTTGGGAAGTTCTCAGCATCTAACTTTAAACCTATATGTTCTTCAGTTAATCCATCAGAAGCTATCTCGGTAATCACAATCTCATAACCATTCTTTATCATCTCATTCATCAACTTTAAAGAATCTTCTTCAGCATGACTAGCAAAAACTTCTACTCCTAAAGAACTCAAAGCTTTTCTAATGCTATTGATCTGAGTTTCCTGAAGTCCAACACCTCCAAGTACAACAGCATCAACTGGATTATCTTTGACAATATTTTTAATAATTTCTGCTTCCTTCTCAGGATCAGCTACATCACATCCAGTTAATATATGCTTTAAACCAAATATTTCAGCTAACTCTTTAGTATATTCAACAGTAGCGTAATGAAACAAATAACAATCTGTTCTAGAAGGCTTAACACTAAGCAAATAATCAATATCCCATCCTTTTTCTTTAGCTAAAGCTACAGCATTAACAGAATCTTTTCCTCCGCTAAACAAAATTGCAACTTTCATCTTAAAGAGCAGAAAGTTAATGATTTAAAAATCTTTTCATTTAACATCTGACTTAGTTATAATTATCTTTCCTCTATCAGCCTTAATCATAACTTCGTCATGCTCAGTTAAACCACTTAACTTAGTGGCTGCTCCCGGCAATCTTATCCTACCTAATTTTATATCTAGGTTAGACAGAAACTGATTGTTAATCTTCTTATCTAAACCATTAATTATGTCATCATATCCTTCTTTCTTTTTAATGTTTTTAAAATTACAAGTTTTATCATATAAAAATTTAGCAACATCTCTAGCTATATTTCTTTTAGTAACTTCACTTATCCCCCTAAGACCTGGACTAACATTAACTTCTAAAACGCTTGTTTTAGCTCCCTCTAGTAGATCAACAGCGCAAATATCAAGACCTAAGGCCTTTGCAGACCTTACAGCCAATCTCTCTACTTCCTCACTAACATTGGTAGCAATTCCCATTCCTCCCATGTGGAGATTAGCTCTTAATTCATCTTTAGCAGCTTTTCTTTTCATAGCAGAAATAACCCTATCTCCAAGAACTACCGCCCTTATATCTGTAGCATCAGTTTCAACATATTCCTGTATGATATAGGATTGATTAAAAACTTCTAAGGTGTCTATGACGCTCTTAGCACTACTCCTACTATCAGCAAACATTACACCTTTTCCATGAGTTCCACTAGGTATTTTAATAATAACAGGGTAGTGGATCTCTTCTAAAATCTTCTTAGCAGCATTACTATTAGATGCCAAGAAAGTCCTAGGCATAAGAATATTGGCCTTTTGAAGTTCCATAGAAGTTAAAAATTTATTATGGCAAGCTAAAAAAGCGTTACTAGAGACAGGCATATAACATTTGCTATTTAAAGCCTCCGTAATCCCCGTCAACAACAAGGCATATTTATGACTTCCTCTACAATAAACGCAATCATAATCCTCAAGATTATTATCATCATAAAATACCTCAACGCTATCAGAACTTATATGTAACTTTAATTTCCTTATATCTAAAAAATCTGCCTTCTTGAAGTATCCGATACATTCTCTGATTATTGACTTAGTAGTATCTCCTCCCAAACCAATCAGCGCCACTTTCATTTTTTAAATTCCTTCCTAGGATCAATCAAAAAACCATGCTTCAGGATGTTCCTTCCTATCAATATCTGATATTCCATGTGGTCCCTATTAGCTACACTAAACTCTGCTTTAAGATTCTTCCCTGCAATTTCTAAATCAACTATGACAATCGGCCTAACCTGCTTTCCTTGAGCACTAGCAACCTTAGTAGTTCTAACAACAGGCCCTAGACCAAGGCTATCCACCAAAGTCTTGTTTATCGAACTAATTGTAGCTCCAGTATCTACTCTAGCCATTATTTGCTTATCTGCTATTCTAACTTTCTCGACAAAACCAACTATAGTAGGAACCATAGTAAACACAAGTCAAAGTTTTTTATAAACATTTCTACACCAGCGTAAACAAAAAGCTTTTATAACCATAATCCAAAAAGGTAGTATGAAAAACAGAAATCATAGAAAATATTTCTTTCTAGCATTGTTAGTATTACTCATAATTTTATCATTTAAAATAATTCTCCCTTTCATAAATGCAGTACTAACCGCAATAGTATTAGCTTTCGTCTTCTATCCACTATTCAAAAAACTGAACAAAAAAATAAAAAATAAAAAAATAACATCTTACGTAATGTTAATTATTCTAATAATCTTAATATTAATTCCAGCAATATTCGCAGCAAACATATTATTAAAAGAGGTCTTCAACATTTATTCTTCAATAAGATCTATTGATGAAGCTGAGATATCTAACGCAATAAGTTCGGTAATAGGAAGCAGGATAGACGTCAGCACCTATATTTCTGAAGCAAGATCAGAGATCACTAATATAATAACAGGAACCATACCAGAATTCTTATTATCAATACCAAGAAAGTTATTCTCCCTCTTCGTAATACTGTTTACATTCTTCTACGTTCTTAAGGACAAAGAAAATCTACTAGAAACATTAAAGAGAGTTTTACCTGTAGACAATAAACATAAAGAAGAGGTCATAAAAGAATTTGCCGTAGTTACAAAGTCTGTTATATTTGGTCTAATCGTAGCTGGAATAGCACAGGGAATAGCGGGAGCAATAGGTTTCAAAATATTTGGTATTTCAAACGCTTTGTTCTGGGGTGTGGTAATGGCCACAATGTCCATACTTCCCATCGTGGGTCCATTTTTGATCTGGGTTCCAGCAGGAATATATTTATTATTCACTGGAAACGTAATAAATGGTATCCTGCTCCTAATCTATGGTACAATAATAATCAGCTCTGTGGATAATGTAATAAAACCTCGATTAATAAGCTCAAAGATCAAGATACATCCAATAATTGTCTTACTAGGATTAGTAGGAGGGATAAAAATGTTCGGCTTAGTGGGTGTTATAATCGGTCCTTTAATATTAGCATTGACTATCACTTTCTTCAAATTCTATGAGGAAAAAAATGTTATTAAAAGTTAAAGACGTAGATATCTCTTCTGGAGGTCCGTTAATAGTAATACTCAACTATAAAGATGCAGAAAAACTAGATCTCCAAGCATTGGATAGAATAAAGATAAAAAAAGGAAAAAAACAAATAATAGCAGCAGTAGATATATCAGAGAGTGACAAGGGCATTAAAAAAGGAAAAATAGGATTGTTTGAAGAAGTTCTAGATATTTTAAAAGTTAAAGATAAACAAAAAGTAAAAATCTTCCCAGTAACAATACCAGAATCTATAGAATTGATAAAGAAAAAACTTGAAGGTAAAAAATTAAATGAAAAAGAGATCAATATTATAGTGAAAGATCTAGTAGCAAACGAACTAACAGAAATAGAACTAGCATATTTTGTTTCTGCTTGTTATAATCATGGGCTAGATGAAAGAGAAATTACCTACCTAACAAAAGCCATAGTTAAAAATGGCTCTCAAATAAAGATTAATAGAAAGATAATAGTAGACAAACATTGTTCTGGAGGAATTCCAGGAAATAGAACAACTATGATAGTAGTACCAATTCTAGCTGCAGCCAATCTAACCATTCCCAAAACAAGTTCAAGAAGCATAACTTCTGCGAGCGGGACCGCAGACACCATGGAAAGTTTAGCAAAAGTAAACTTGCCGATTAAAAAATTAAAAAAAATAATCAAAAAAACAAACGCCTTTATAGCATGGGGAGGTGCAATAGAATTAGCAAGCGCAGATGACAAACTCATAAAAGTAAGACATTCTCTAAGCTTAGACCCAGAAGCAATGTTAATTAGCAGTATACTTGCAAAAAAAGCTGCAGTTAATGCAACCCATGTACTAATAGATTTACCAATCGGAAAAGATTCTAAAATAAAATCAATAAGAGAAGGCAAGAGACTAAAATTAAAATTCAAAAGAATAGGGAGAAGATTAGGTATAAAGATAAAAGTAATACTAACAGATGGTTCACAACCAATAGGAAACGGAATAGGTCCGAACCTAGAAGCCAGAGACGTACTTTACATATTAAAAAGAGATGAAAAAGCGCCAAAAGACTTAGAAAGAAAATCCATCAAGATGGCTAGCATAATCTTAAAAATGGTTGGGATAAAAAAATCAGAAACTCTTGTTAAAAGTATTTTAGATTCAGGTCTTGCCTACAAAAGGATGAAGGAAATAATTAAAGCACAAGAAGGAAACCCCAACATCCTACCCTCACAATTAAGAATAGGAAAATTTTCCCATACAGTCAAAGCGAGCAAAACCGGAATCATTAGTTCAATAGATATAAAAAAAATAAATAAGATTGCAAGAATTGCCGGATCTCCTCAGGACAAAGAAGCCGGAATATATCTATACGTAAAAACAAAAGATAAGGTAAATAAAGGGCACAAACTATTTACGATATATTCTGACAACAAAACCAACTTAAATTATGCAAAAAGTTTTGTTAAAGAAACAATAAAAATAAAGTGATTAAGAAAACAACTTAACTTTATTAGAAGTTACAATAACGCTCCTTTTTCCTCTACTATATCTAGCATGAGCCACAGGCACATGTAATTTACCAATAGTATCTATCTTAGACGTAAGCTTATAAGAAATAACAATCTCCTCCCCCCTTCCAAGGTGAGGAATATACCAAATCAATTCTGCACTTCCATTTTTCTTAATAACCTTATTAGGTTTAATTGTACCAAAGTCCTTAGGAATTTCATGAACGCCATGTAATCTATCCATAACCTTGACATTCCTTAAAACTCTCATTCTCTTATTTTTAATATTCAGCATAACTCTAAAAGTAGAAATTCCCTCCTTATTTCTACTTATTCTCCCAATTTTCTTGGTTATAACAATATCCTTTTGGGTGTATAAATAAACAAGAACTATTGCTAAAACTAAAGCTATCAATCCAATTAAGAACCATGTATAATTTGTTTCTATTACAACAGTTTTAACTTCTCCTGGAGATAAATTGAACTCCCACTCCATCACATAATAACCATCTTCTTTGCTTACCGTATCAGGCTCGGGTTCAGAAGAAGTAAAGAACTTTTCAAAGGAACTAAATTCTTTCCTATATAAATCATAAGTCGTTATATTTCCATTATTCGCCTTAGTTACTTCCAGTTTAGTAACCAAAAAACCAGACTCAGGACTTACAACCTCAACTATACCATAACCATAACCAACTGCAAGCTCTGTTACTTCTTTAACATACAATTCACCATTATAATATATGTTTGCAGTTAGATCGTGCATACCCTCACTAATTCCTTGCTCAGATCCAATAACAAAAAATTCTGTTTTTTCTTCAAAAGGCTCAAAACTTAAAATCCTGCTTTCTTCAAAGAAACTTGTCTTTAACTCCAAGGTAATGTTATCTAAAGTAATATCATTCTTATTACTCAAGATAACTCGAATAAGATTTTCTTCATTAGGATCTATAGTACTAGGCAACTCAAAATCTATTAATAATAACTCATTAGGATCAATAACCTTTATTTTAAACAAATGTTCTGTTAAAATATTCTGGTCTGTCAAAGAAGAGAAAACAATATTGGCCCTATTGATTCCAGGTTCTCTTTCTCCAACAGGCATTAATCTAATCTCTATTGTCTTCTCCGAATTAGAATCAATCTTAATACTGCTAGGATTTACATCCCATTCAATATCTAAACTACTTATCCTTATATTATCACTTCTTAACTGGTTATTCTGAATAGTAACATTAAAAATAGCAGTTTGATCTCCAAAAATTGTATCTTTTATAGGTTCTATACTAACCTCTATATCCCTGGCATAAGCTAAAAAGCTAAAAGAAACTAATAATAAAAATAGTACAGTAATAAAAAGAGGTAGCTTAAATTGTCTCATCATATGGTCACAACAAGAATCAAGGTTTAACATATATTTAAGCCTTTTGTTTAATTTCACTGACAAACAATTAAAAATACTGATTTTAAGAATCTTTAGAAGAGAACAGCTACAGACAATAAATTTTAATTTCGAAAGGTTTATATATTAGGTAGTTAATGTTTAGATTATGTTCATTATAAAAATAAAGGGGTGAGACTACATGATTAAAAAGTCAAATATATCTTTAATAATACCAACGATATGCTTATTGCTTCTAGCAATATTTGTTATGGCATCGGAGATTAAAACAGTAAATTGGGTAGATCCATCTTCTCCAAGTACTATTAACGGTACCTATGTTTTCAATACATCTGTAACGGGAAACTTTACCGAAATTTATGCATCAGGAGCTGCAAATCTTGTTTACAATGCAACAATCTTCTATAGAGATAATGGTACAGCAGGAGCATGGACAGATTCTGGAATAGAACTGATAAATGAATCTGCTACACCCAATGATGGAGCTGAAGGGGTTGTCTCTATGCTTAATACGAACAGCACAAAATTAATCCCAGATGGTAATTATACCATTAATGTCACGGTATATGCAACAAACTACAGCGCACAAAGAGTAGCAGTAAACAGTACAACATTAGATGACATCATCATCGACAATAGTCCGCCCACAGTAATAGAAATAAATGTAAGTGATGGAGTTAGTACACATTGGAACGATTCTGACTTAAAAGGTACAAGATATCTAAAGAATGCTACTATTACCGTAACAGTAGTCATAAATGAAACTGTTGCTTTTGGTGTGACCCCGAAATTATATTGGAACGTAACAGAAACTGCAAACTTCAGTAGTATACATCATGACTATGTAAATCTAACTAATCTATCTACAGCAACAGGAGCAATAAAACAATTCAATGCAACCTTCGCACCATCACAGTTCGATCACGGTACAAACTTCAGTTTCTTAGTAGTAGTAAATGATACAAGTGCTAGAAATATTTCGATAGTAGATGGTGTAAACGATCAAGGATTTAACTTCACAATAGATGCTACAGCACCATCAACACCAACAGTTACAGCACCATCAGACACAACCGTAGACGCATTATCATCATCAGGAATAACTTATAGTTGTCAAGGTAGCGATGATATGTCAAGCATAGACTACACATGGACACTAACATACCCATCAGACGATACAACAACTTTCAACGGATCAAGCTCCGTAAACTTCAACGGAACAACAATAGATGATATTGGAGAATATGATGTAAAATGTACTGTAACAGACGAAGTAGGATACTCAACAGATAGTTCAACATACAACTTTGATGTATCAGCTTCAGAAACCACCGGAGGAGGAAGCGGTGGTGAAGGTGAAGGAGAAGATATCTCGGAAGATGTAGAAGACCTGCTTAATGAAGTAACAGGAGAAACACATGATCTAGGAACCATAAGTACAACAGGAAAATCACAAAAAGTAATGCAAGGAGATGGTGGTAGATTTGTATTAGCAGGAGAAACACATGCTTTCAAAATTGAGACAATAGGAGAAAGTTATGTAACTCTAACAGTAGCATCACCAAATCCACAAGAAATAACAATCAATACTGGAGAAACAAGAGAATTAGATGTAAATGAGGACGGTACAGAAGACCTAAGCATAACTCTAAACAGCGTATCTAACGGAGAAGCAGACATAACATTTACAGGAATGGCAACAGGACAAGAAGGTGAAGGAGAAGGCGAAATAATAGAAGAAGGAACAAGCTTGATATGGCTATGGATATTAATAATAGCTGTAGTAGTAATTGGAGTAGCCTACTACTTCATGAGCAAAAAGAAAAAATAATTTCTTTTTTCTTTAATTAATTCTTTTTAAATTTTTAATATGTAAAGCATCACCAATAGAAACGGTATGCCCTTGTAAAACCTGATGCTTACATCTCACACCCAGATCAGCGAATAAAGAATATCCTAGTTTCCTAGCATCCCTGCAAAAACAAAAATCATCCCATATCACATTATCTACATCATCGCTCCCATATTCTTCATATCTAAATTTTATCTTATCGAGAATATTATTTTTAATCAATAAACAACCCATACTAGCATAATCAATCTCCACCAAAGAACCAGAAGATAAAACCTGTTCTGTACGAAACATAGAAATCTTATCTGTATTATCCACATTTCTTCCCAACATGGGAATCTGTAATAAATATTTTTTTCCATTTTTATCAACTTTAGGAACCAAATGAAAAACTAATCCAGAAACAACATCTTTATTTCTCCATAATAAACGCTCAATTAATCCTCTAGGAGGAATAACGTCCTGCTCCAGGCTTAAAAAGTAATCATAATCTCCATCAATCACCTTTTGTCTAATGATGTTCCTAGAAAAGATAATTCTATCCTTAGCAAAATCAAAATATTTAGATTTAATAACAGGAATATTCATCTTTTTCAATTTTTCAAAATAAACATCATCTTTAGAATTATCCACCAGTAAAACGTCATAATTAGGATAAGTAAGATTCTTCAACCTCTCCCAATATTCTTCAATACAATACTCTTTATGACTGGAAGTTGGACAACCAACCAAGACTTTCGGATATTTTTCAAGTTTCATCTATATATAGTTAAACAAGATAAATTTAAATACTTTATTGGTTGATTCATAACATGGAAAAAAAGGAGATATCTAATAATTTTAAATTTATATATATATATTAATATTCATAATTATAACCATAGTTCTAATTAACCAAAACCCATTAAGGAGAATTTTACAACCTTCTGCAACCATAATAGTATTACCAGACACCCAGAAATATACTGTATCCAATCAAGATATATTTTTTGAACAAACAAAATGGATTGCAGAAAATAAAAATAAATTGAATATAAAATTCGTCACCCATCTAGGAGACATAGTAGAAGATTATAACAACGATAGTCAATGGGAACTAGCCAAAAAAAGCATGGAAATTCTAGATAAAGCCAACATACCCTATGCAATAAGTCCAGGAAATCATGACATAGAGTTTAATTGGACAGATGGAAGAAACTCCAATTACCTCAACAAATATTTTAAGATACAAGATTATAATAAAAAAGATTGGTGGGGAGGAAGTTATGATAATACAATAGATAACACATATCAAACATTCTCAATTGAAGACAAAGATTTCTTAATTTTCCATTTAGAGTATTGTCCAAGAGATGAAATCTTGGAATGGGCAGACAATATTTTAAAAGAAAATATCAATAAAAGAGTGATTATTGTAACTCATATGTACATGAATTACGACAATACTAGAATAGATGGTGGAGATCCATTAGTTAAACCTACTTGCAGAAACCATGGAGAACTAATATGGCGTGAATTAATAAGAAATAACAAAAATATATTCTTAGTACTTAGCGGACATGTAGATAAACCTTTGGGAACGGCTTATCTAAAAACATTGGGAGAAGAAGGCAACGAAGTACATCAAATCCTATCAAATTATCAAGCCTATGAAAATGGTGGAAACGGATGGTTGAGAATTATGACCTTTTATCCAGAAGACAACAAAGTAGAAGTTAAAACATATTCTCCTTACTTAGATATATACCACGCCTCCCCCGATAACAATTTCGAATTCTTTTACAATATGCAAAAGAATAACTAAACAACAAACGCCGAGGCTGGGATTCGAACCCAGATATCCCGAAGGAAACAGGCTTACTCGCATATTCAAGGCTTACGCACCTTTTTGATGAAACTTTTTCTCAAAAAGATTCTGCGCAATACCAGGTTATGCGACCTCGGCATATTAAGAAGTAAAAGAATTCCCTTTTTAAGTTTTTGTTTATACTATTCCTAACAAATTATAAACTAACTTAGTAGCTCCCTCAACTAATCCATCACCATCCACACCTTCAACAATCACGCAATAACCATCAGAATATATTCTATTTTCATCACCTATACGTAAAAGAACAACCCCCCTCAAAGAAGATGCATCCTCACAAGTTCTAATAAAATGGTCTCTCTCATTTATTACATCCGTAGTTTCAGTAAAAGCTTGGTAAGAAGGTATTTTAAAAAACCCGGGGTTATCCAGGCCAGTAATTCTACTAATAGTCAACAGAGCAATCACAGATCTTTGTCTAGTCTGTGATACTAGATCAGGATCCTGTGTGACAAATATCGCCCTCTTTTTATTTCCATTATCATTATATAAGATCTTATCATCTATATCTTCCTCTAAATATACATGAGAAAGCTCAGCGGGACCAAACTCAAAGGGAATATTATAATCAACATAATTCCTTCTCATACTTAATACATGAAAAGTCACATCATTCTTTTCATCAATAGTAAACTTATACTCCTTACCATCCTTTCCTGAATAAGTATAAGTTTCAGGACCTTTTGATCTACTATAAAAAGCAAAAGTCAGAACAAAAGCTAAAACAAATACAAAGAACAATATCAATCCCGTAACGAATCTATCTTTACTATCCATTTTTACATAACACCCAACAAATGATATATAAACCTATCTGTTACTTTAGTCAAATCAGTTCCCTCACCCCGAAGAATAACACAATTATCTTCAATAGCAACCCCATAATCATCTAACTTCTTAAACCGAATAACTTTATTCTCATTATCACAAGTAACGACAGGAATATCAGGACATCCATCTTCTCCAGTACAAGCAAATACAGGCAAAACCCCCCTGTACTGAATAATATCGTACAGTCTTAACATATTATATTCTATAACGGAATCTTTTTCAGCAGGAAGATAAGCAATATAAATTTTTCCAGAACCCAACTCAAAATTACCTACATCAACATCACTTACTTCAGAGGGAAGATAATCAAAAGAAAAGTACTTATCATCTATATAAATTACCCACTTGCCCTCCACCTTAATGAAATCATAGCCATTATACTCATAACTACTATTAGAAGAATCGCCCCTCATCACAAATCCAAGAACGCTAGTTATCATTATTAGTGCTATAAATAGAACAAAGAACATATTTTTTTTACTAGATGTCTCTTTCATATATAAAGTAAATTGTAATCAAATAAAAATCTTTCTATGGTTGATTAAAAATTAAAAGAAAAAGAAAAATAGTTGTTTATTTAAACAACTGTTATGTCGTTCAAGCTTGTTGATGTTCCTGTTACAGTTACTGAAGACTTGCCTGCCAAGTCAAAACTACCTGGGTTAGCTACAACCTTAGCAGCTCTTCTAGTGTCGTCTACTTCCCATCCTGCTACAATCATCGCTACTTTATTGCCATTGTCCATAAGCTCAACATAACCTTCTCCTGGGTTAAATCCAGAGGAATCACCACAAGAGTTAGCTGCTACTCCTAAGAATGAAGCAGTTAAGCTATTGACACATGGTCCACCTACAAGGATTAAGTTGTAGTCAGATGGTGTACTTACATCATCTGCAGTCATCAAAGCCGCTGAAGTAGTTCCTGTTGTAGACTCGCCAGATACAGTTACAGTCATTCTAAAGTCAGTTCCAACATCACCAGGGATAGCTACTCTCCATTTATCAGAGTCTCCATAAGAGTCTGGGTTAAATATTTTTATACCATCATATGTCATGGTATCATCTTCCCAAGTACCTATCTCTGTATTGTTTGCTGTAAGATCCTTAGACTTAGCATCTCCATCAACAGCACCCAACCATTCAATACCATTACCCGTTACATTCGCTGTAAAGTTAATGTCATTAGCAGCAGTACCATCTATTTGGAAACCCACTCCAATGGAACCAGCTTCATCCGTAACATTATCAGTAGTCACTACAGCTGTCAATTTAGTGTCATCAAATTGCATGGTAACTTTCGTCAAGGAATGGTTGTACAGTACACTACCTGCTTTGTGGTTGAATAGCTCTACTGTATCATTTGCTCTGTATTTCCAACCAGAACCAACATCATTAGGATCCTTATAATATACCCAAGGACCTCTAGCATCACCAGTTCCAGCTTCCCAAGTGTTATTAGCAAATATTAAAACATCGTCTGTCTCTGTTGTTCCAACTTTAAATCCATCATCCGTACCACCAAGTGCTTTAACGCACAATGCCTTTTCACTTGTTGTTCCTGCAGGCCCTTCACCAGCAACAATACCAGTTCCACCAGTACTATTGTGTAGTTCCTCTGTACATTCTTCAAACTCATACTCTAACCAATCATTTATAACATAATCAGTCAAAGATACAACAATGAAGTCATCTGGTAATCTCAATGCGTCACCTTTTCTTATAACTTCATCCGAACTATCCAAAGTAGTTGCAAATGTTATGTTTATTGTAGGTGTTGCAGTGTTCAATCCAGAAATTTCCCATTTCCAACAGTCAGGGTCACTAGTATCTGTTTCATCACAAACAGGACTTGATGAAGACCCAATATAATAGTCACCACTAGTATACGTCTTAGTTGTATCAGAACCAATAACCAAGGTTGCTCTTCTATCTTCTCTATCAGCAGTATAGAACTGGTTCTGATTTTTAATCTTAGTACCGCCTATTTGCTTTGACTGTCCACTTGAGATTGTATCCGTCTCTCCATCAACATCTACAAATACAGCTCCTCCGCTGGCTACATCAACCAATGTAACTACAGCACCAGTATCAGGATCCGTATAAGTTTCATCTACTTGCAGTGTAACTTTTTCACCAACCAGTGCAGTAAATTTATTAGCGGCATCAGAACCGATAATTTCCAGTTCATTACCCAAGAAACTTATTATTATCGAATCGTCTGTACTTGTATTCGCAAAATAGTTATCTTGTTTTATGGAGTCATCAAATACATAAGAATACTTTACAGAATCTTTGTTTACCTTTAAAAATGGTTCACTACCAAAATCGTCATCTGGAGTACCTATAGTCAAACCAGTTTCAACTCTAATACCTGTTCCAAAGTACACCTGATCATGTACATCGTAAGTATTAGAAACATCTCCTATATCTACATCAATCACTGTATCTTGTAGAGCATCTACATCTTGATCCTGTACTGGACTCGTCCAACCATATGTAGGATTAGCTAAATGGTTGTTAAGAGGAATATCCTTATCCTCTCCACCAGTAACAGTCACACCTCCAGCAGTTGCTAAACCGCCAAGGTAATTATTTATATCGTCTCTTGCTGCTGCGTCGTTACCTGTTTCTCCTAGAACTATAGCAGTATCAACCAATGCACTATCTTGTACAAATGGAGAAGGTAAATTTCCTAAATCATTCACTGCTAAAGCTCCACCTAATGTTGCTCCAAGCATAGCAACTCCAGCTCCCAGAGCCGCAATACTTTTAATCATCTTTTTCATGTGGTTTACACCTCCGAATTTTATTATATTTTGAGCATCCACGTTCCTAGTAGTGACTATTATTGAGATTCTGTCGTCTAAATATGGTTCTAAATCATAGATTATGTTTATAAATATTTATATACTACAAAATACATTTGAAACAAGAATTCCTTATTTTCACGGCCTATAAGGCCCAAATTAGCTAAATCTATATTCATTTTTCACAAACCAACAAACCAAGATTATAACTTCCAACTTCTGTTCTCAGAACACTAGAAACAGAACTAACCCCCTCTTCACAATCACCAATCTCAATCACAGGAGCCCCATATTGCCCTTTTACGCTAAACCTAACCTGCTCTTGGACAGTAACATCAATTATTTTGTTAATTTCCTGCTCAACCAAACCACAAACATCATCAGAACCACAAAAATCCCTTCCCTCTAAACAACTACCTATTCCTTCTTCAATATTTTCCTCACAAACACTTACTTTTTGTATTGCATTTAAAAGATTATTCGCTTTTACACTATAAAAACTCTCGTCGATATTTCTCTCAGTTTTACTCGTGAAAACTAAAGCAATTAAAGCCATAAATATCAGTAAAATTACAATGATTAACAAACCCATAGTCTCTATTTGCCCTTTCATCTTAATCATATTTAGATATCTCTAAAACCCCCACACCATATTTACCTGTATCAGGATAATATAAACTAATAGGACTAGATATAACTAAAACATTTTCATAGTCCATAGGAGAACCGTCATAAATCTGCCATTCGTTACCTGTTAAATATACTTCTTTTACATTAAGTTTTATCTCTCCGAAATCATAATCTCCAGAGATAAACTTAAAAGCATTCATCTTAGCCACATCAATACATTCCTCTTCAACATAAAATCTACTACATTTAAGTTCAGGCATACTGGGAATATAACCAATTAACTGTCTAAAATTAGCCTCCTTATGTCTCTCTATATCCTGCTCTATACTATTTACAGTATATCTATAAAAAAACATTAAACCAATCACAAATATAACAGTAAACACAAAAATAACAATAATTGTTTCCTGTATCTGCAATTGCCCTTTCTTCAAAATACCACCTCGCAACCTTTTTCCCATAAAATGCTATTAGCACTTGCTAAATTATTGCTGACAACATCAAATTTATTACTATCAAAAACAATATTAAGATCTGAAACAACAGTACTATAATCACATTCAGGATAAATACTGTCCAAATACATAGCCTTCTTAGCATAAATTTGTCTTAAATTATCATATTTCTCCTCTAATTTTAGAACATTACAATAATAATTATCATAATTAGCTGAAAAAATAGCACCATAAATAAATTCTTTTCCCAGATGATAACTTCTTTCCTCTCTACCTTCTCTATAAAACCTAACTTCTCCGATTTCCCTAGGCTCAATATAAACAGTATTACCTCTCTGTTTAAAATGATTAAAATCTGTTAAAGAAAAAACAACAAAAATATCTGCATTATTCATTCCAACGAAATTTTCTCTGATATGTCCTGACATATCCTGTAATAAGTTTAAAGGATCGTTAGATAAATAATATTTAGAATCTCCATTCACAAAATATATCATATTATCAATCCTAAAAGGTCCTCTCCATTCTCTAGTCCAAGTAAAAACATTATCACTACTAATATTCTTAGAAGCAAAAACAACTTTCGTTCCAATATCTTGTTGATATTCACCAATAGAAAAACCATCACAACCAAAATTAACATTAAAAGGAACTTCTGTACTCAAATTCTTATACAGGGTAGTTCCTCTTAAATTACTTATTATCTCATCTAGGCCCATACCAACCTGAACATTTAACTTATCGTCTTGTAATTGTGTGTACTTAACTATAAAACCAGCAAAGAAAGCCAAAAGAATAGCTCCAGCAACCAAAATAAAAATCCAATTAAACTGCACCTGCCCTTTTCTCATAAGAATATTTCTTTTTATTGATATATTAAGCTTTCTCTACCCTTATAACATTTCCTTGATTTATCAACTTAACATCCAACCTATCATCAAAAGTAGAATCGCATAAAGGATTTTCCTCTAGTTCAAAAACTCTACCCACATTATTATAGGTTACCCTTCCATTAACAAAAAATAAGTCTGCATCAACACCAGAATCAATAATTTTTTTCAATTTTTCATCCTTAACATTACCAATATTAATCCTCTCTTCTGAATCTACAAAACACACCTCTTTCACATCCGTAGGAACATATACCTCTCTTAAAGAAACTGTACTACCATAATCCAAAATAGAAACACTATCAAATCTTTCCTGAACATCGTCGATAAAAGTTTCATAATCTACAGTTTTACTAATTTCAGTAGTGTTCTTAATTGCTTTAGCTCCAAAAAATATAACAAAAGCCATAACGATTAAAATAAAAATATATAATAATGGCGTTGAAAATATCTGTGCTTTTTTCATCTTTAAGGATAAACTGTGAAGCTTAACTCATTCTCATAAACATCCCTGCATTTGATGTAATAAACATCCTGTCCTATTGCTGCTCTATGCTCTTTACTATAATCTGCAGGAACCATAACCGTACCATCTTCAAATATAAATTGCTCATCAGAATACTCACATTTAGCTTCTTCATCTAAAACAACTGTTAAATAACTTGCATCAGAATACAACCTTACCAACGTGGGTGGTTTAGTATCTTCTTCCGCTCTAAATGTACCTGTAACACTATCTTCATTTCCAGCAATATCATGACATAAAATTTCTAAATTAACCTGTCCTGGATCAAATTTAACCTCAGCGCTATGTGAAGTCAATCCAGTATTATTAAACTCTTCCCTGTCTCTATTATTGATCTTATAATAACAATTAGCATCCCTATTAGTTACAGCAGTAACGGTATAATTCAAACTATAAAGGGTGCCTTCTGGCATATGAGAATTAGTAATATTTAAGGGAGTAGTTCCTTTCAATATAAACTCTACATAAGGTTTTAAGGTATTTTTCTGTTCAGAATCGTCTCTACAACTAAAGTAAAATATATTATCTTCGTCATCCTCTAATCCAGTTAAAGTAGTTTCACAAAATATACCTTCTTCAAGAAAATTAGCTACAACATCTACATTGCCAAAATCATTCTTACAATCAAAGGTATTCTTAATATCTTCATATTCTTCAAATTCATCAGTTGCCCATTTACAACTTTCAATATTGCTATGATCAAAAACACTCATACTAAATTCTATATTTTCAATACCAGCAGGTACCATAGCACCACTCTCAACTAAAGTATCAACAATCCTGGGAGATTCTAAATCAGGACCTTCTTTTATATTGAAACTAATAGCATAACTACTACCCATTGTATTATCACAAACATCACCACATTTAACATATAAATTACAATCTCCAGAATTACATTCTTGAATAACCGTTTCATTGGCATCATAAACACTTAGTAAAAAGAAATGTGCTGTATCAAAATTAGGACTGCCAAACCAAACACTATTAGTTTCTGTAAAATCAGGAACAGTACTAAACCTACACTGGCCAGCCTCGCTTATATTTAACATAATAGCAGCACCATCAAACTCTGGTATAGGATCTAGAATTTTACAACCATTTTCAGTCTGTGCTACATTATATTTATTTGTAGTATCGGGATCCCTGACCTCACAATTGGTAATTTTAGGTGCATCAAATTCTTTACTACAATCTTTTCTTACACAGATACCAGCTCCTTCCTCCTCTTCAAACTCTTTAAACTCACATAACTTACCTATACTCTTACATCTATACTCAGTACAAGGCTCAAAATAAGAAGTCAAATCTTCATCTAAACCAAACTCATTAAAATTATTACATAAAGTACACTGATAATTATCTTTACTCTTATCCATATCAGGAGTCCATTGATAATCATAACAATTTACTCCAATGCCCCCGACAAAAAGACCAACTACAGCACCAACGCCACATCCAATAACATAATTCCAGATAGCAAAAGCAGAAGGAATCAACAAAAGCATAACTACTCCCAAAACAACAACATGCTTCATCCAAGTCTTCTTTGATTTATTCATTTCTAACTTACTTTAACACATCCTCCAAACTGATACAAACATTTCTCTCCTTCATTACAATCATCATCAGTATTACAAGTGATTTCTACATCTTCTCTAAGAGGAGAAGAGGGTGCTGGAGGGCCTACCAAATCTGGAACCAACCCAAATATCTCTCTCAATCTCAATAATCCAGATTCAAACTGTCCGCCAACCACAGGAATATGGGCTCCAAAACCTCCGATACCAGCTCCAACAGCACAACCAGCCAAAGCACTTCCACCTCCACCAAACATGCCCCTATCTTCAATAGTACAATCTCCCAAACTCCAACACTCATCATCATCACAAACATCTACGCCCTTGCCACATTTACTTTGACATTGTCTTTCATTTTGACTATTAACATTAGAATCTAACCAAAACTCAAAACCAAGGGCATATTCTGGTCTAGGCCAACATTCATTAATACCTCCCGTATTCAAAACACAAAACTCCCGATTATCTTCATTCTTACAAACACTATCACTTGTTATACTTCTACATTTATCAGCCTCATTCTCAACACATTTGGCAGAAGTTTGTCCTGAAACCGTGTTTTCTTTACAAACCGTTTCTCTAAAAGCACTACAAAATTCCGGCTCAACTCTTCCAAGATTACAACTCATAATATAATGCCTAGATCCAGCCGAATATTTTTGATGAACCAATCCAGTACTATCCAAAGACTGGTCACCAAGATAGTAACCTCTATCCATACTTGTTTGATCCCAATTATAACTACTCATAAAACACCAGCTTTCTCCATTTTTCCTAATATTTTTTCCACCTAAAAGATCATTACTTATATCAACTTCTATATTCAACACCTCTCCAGTACTTGGAATTGGCCTTGGAATGCTAAATTTATTTCCCGATACACAATCTATAGTTACACAAGAATAATCACCCCTTTCATTTATCCCACAAGTATTCCCAGCAACATAATCACAATCACCAACAACCCCCATAGACTGTTGCTTCGTCCTAATATTTCCATCATAAGGAACGCCGACAATATTCTCTAACTGCCCTTCAGAATCGTACCAATAAACATCTTCACCATCAGGTCCACATCTTCTCTCGAACTCTTTTTGATTAGTACATAACCCAACGAAATCCGTATTACTACACAATTTTCCAGCTTTAAAATCACCTTCACATACGGCAGAAGTTGTTCTTACACAACCGTTTTCAGTAATACAGCAACCCTCTTCTGTAGAATACTTATCCCTACATTCATCCAAATCATTAATATTGGGATCAAAAATATAAGTAACATTAAATTTATCAGCATTTAATCTACATTCCCTATTCGTTACTCCGGTGCTACATTGCCCACCAATAACACAACTTCCAACCTGACATTCTAAATAATTGTCACAACCTTCACTTCTAACAGTTCCCCCCTGATCTAAACACTGTACTTCAGTCATACCCTCGGAACAAACTCCACCAGTATCTATACAACAAACTTGTTGGCAATAATTAACAGATGAGCAAGAAAACTGTGAAAAACCATAATTTCTCTGAAGATTGCTACTATAAGCAGTATCACATGCACCAATATCAGTAAATACACAGTAATCTCCGTTACTTTTTTCACAACAAACGCTAGCCGCATTTACCTTATCAACAGAAATAGTTAACAAACTAACAAAAAACACAAAAATTAATATCAAACTCTTTTTTTTCATCTTCTAACCGCGAATATCACAAACTCATCTTCTCCATCTTCGGTAGTAGTAATACTATAAACAGCATCAGATAAATAAAGGTTATCTTTTCTTATAACAATATCTCTATGACTTAATTCGTAACTATTTTTATCAAAGTCTCCATTCTCCATTTCACCATTTACAATATCAGTAACCGCATCATAAATCTTTCCAAAATCTGTATCTATATCAACTTCAACCTCTCTTATCTCTCCTCTAACATCTCCCCTGACAACTGTAACAGGATAATCTAGTACCACCAATATCTTTTCATCAACAATTAAGGTATCTACATTTATATTTCCTCTATTCAAGGTAAACTGATCTTCATATTCTTTCAAAGTACATTCATTAACTAATTTATTCTTAACATGATCAGAAATCTGATCTTCAATATAACTCTTTAAATTCATTCCATTAACTTTTTCTCCATCTATTTCATAAATCAAATAATTAACTTCTCCGCCTTCATAAATAATATAATAGCTTGTCAATTGAAAAAAACCAGCATTATCTATTAACAATTTTAAATCATCTTCTACAACCTCATTAACGCAATCATCTAAATATTCAGTAATAGATTCCAACTGAGAATTAACATACCTCTGTCCGGATTCTCCACCAATAGAAATTCTAGAAAAATAACCTCTAGCATAAAAAACAAAACCCAATATAGCTAAAACAACAATACCAACTAATATAAAAGCAGTAACCTGACCTCTTTTACTCATGCAACTATTTAAGATAATAAACTTATAAAGGTTTCCCTTCCAAAAGCCTATTCAGAAACTCTAGGAGCTAAAATAGTAACCAATTGCAATTTATCTTTAACATTATATTCTACTCTTAAAGGATAATCATTACTAAACTGCAATTTTACCTTATCAACTAGTTTACTTCCTTTTATTATTTTTTTCAGATATTCAATACTATATTTAGCCTTTGCAGAATCACCATTCAGAATAATAGAAGTGTCTTTATCATTATTCATTACAACATTACCTTCATGAATGTTACCAGTAGCCTGGATAATGAAATTATTCTTATCACTACTTAGATTAACAGAATCAGAAACAACGTCCATATCCTCTATTGCTTCATCAAAGAAGATTGTATTAGTTTCTATATTAGCAGAAAAATTTAAATCAGGAATCTTATGTTCTTTCTCCTCAATATCAATCAGACCAAGATTAAAAGTTCTTGTACTATCCCCTCTCAATTGAACCTTTAATTTATTCTTATCTTCATCTAATTCTATAACTACTGTATCACTAGGTTTTGCTCTTCTAAGTACATTCTTCAAACTATCTAAACTAACTCCGATAGTTTTATCCCCATCAACATTGTACTCAACAAATGCACTACTCAATAATCTAAAAATAACCATAGCAACATTAGCAGGATCCATAGATATAACTTCTATCTTATCTTTAGTGACTTTTAATTGCACATCATTTACAAGCTCAGATAAAATAAAAACACTATCCTTCAGATATTTAGGTTCAGCCAAAACTAACTTCATAAATGCAGAAATACCATTTAATATTTATAGTTTGTTGTTTTAGAACATCTATTGTAAATAAGCAGGCATCAAAGGTCCGATATATTGCCAAAGGTAAGGGGCCCCTACAATCAACAAAGCTATAATCAATGTGTGCCAAAGCTTTTCTCCAGTACTTCCAGCTATAGCTGCTGCTCCTTGAATCTTAATAAAAGCTATTACTCCAACACCAAGATACACATAAAGAACATTAAAAGGCAAAACTAAATTAAACAAATCCAAAACGTATTGAACATTCATGTTAATAAAAACAAAAAGGACAGCAAAAGGAAAAGCATGCAACCCATGCTTAAACCAACCCATTCCAGGCTCATCAGAATGCACAAATATTACCTCTATTAAACCAATTATTACTCCCAATGCTAAAGAGGGAATCAATAACAAACTCCCAGTAGTTAAAGCTACCATATAACTAACTTAAATTACTAATATATAAAGATTATTTATTCATAATGTCAACAATCTGTTGATGTAATTGTTTATCTATACCTTCCAAAGATTGTATAAACTCTGCTTCAATCTCTAAGCCTTCTCCAAATCTAGAAACTCTGCCAAATACTCTAAAATACTTTCCTTGCTCAATCTCTCCGCCGTAAAAAACTCCTGCTTGTCCTGTTCCGTCATCAATCATGAAACTATTCTGCCCCTTACTAACCACAATACCTGAAACAGCTACTTTAAAGTCTCCTTCTTTAACATTCCTTATTCTTTTTTCAACAAAATTATTCATAGACTCTCCACCTATGCTTACATTTTGTACACTCTAAAAACCTTGTCTCTGCTTCATCAGCAGCTCTTGTCTGAACTAACCAATAATAAGCCTGTTTATTACCACACTTTTTACAAGTTTCTTTAACTTTTGGCAAAGTCTTAAGATCCTTCTCATCAAGAACACCAAAACCTTCTTTCAAGTTAGTCTTCTCTTTCAAAATAACATTTTTCTTCGATCTAGGAGTGTACCCACATTTACATCTTAACTTCTTTTTATCAGAGTCTACAATTAAAATACTTCCACATTTTGGACAAAACATCTTTTATCACCCTATAAAGTTTAATAAATCTACAAATATAATTTTAAACCATCCCAACCAAGGAACTCTAAATACTGCCTTACCTACAATCTCATTCTCCGTTATATCGTCCTCCCCCAAAGGACTACTAATTCCAGCATTATGGTCTCCTTTAGTCTGAAAAACATATTCTCCATCCTCATAAGTTTTATTCACCACCCTGTGAATTATAGGATCATTAGCATTGCTCCTAAAAACAATCACGTCCCCGACTTCAATTTCTGGAGCCTCCGCTCCAGTCAAAACCATGATATCTCCTTTATTAAAACCATTCTTAAAAATATATTGACTAAACATTTCTTTATCTATGCCATTCTTCTCATACCAAGCACCCCTATTACTATCCCACCATTCATCAAAATCAGATCCATGCTCCATGCTTCCAGAAACAACAGCAACAACAGGATGAGTAGTGCTTAAAAATAAACCCAAACCAGGGTATACAATAAAGTAAACTAAAACAAATGCTAAAGCTATATTAGCAAGCCAACTCCAAACACTATTGTCATGCCATATGAAATTCCAGAACTTCCTCAACACCCTAGACCAAGAAACCATTTTTTAACTTACTAAACAGGATACATAAAAAACTTTCTATTTTAATTCACATAAACCACATCATAAATATTATTCAGATACCTAGGATTTACTTCCCCAAACTCACAATTGCTACAACTAGGATCTAAACTCACCCATTCACCCTCAGTCTTGTAAGACTCTAGAGCATCCGGCAAATAAGCCTGAACAAAAGCATGGTTGTTCCCAATTACAATTCTACTAGGAACACCCACACTTTTCAAAAAACTAACTAACAAAATACTTTTACCATCACAATCAGCAGAACCACTATTTAAAACAAGCTCAGCACTCTCTATGTACTCAAAATCAGGGTCACTAATATAACTGATCTCATCTCTAACAAAAATAAAAAAAGCTTTAGAGTAACAAACCTTCCTGCTAGTATCACAAGACCTAGCAACTCTAGCAGAAACTGTTTTCAAAAAAGGATCTACCTGAACATAATTAATTTGTTCAATGTCACTTAACCTAGTCGCATTATCAATAACAAGACCAGACATGACATCTTCCAACTCAGGAATATAAGTAGGACTAGGATCAGATCTTATACCATAATAAGGTATGGCCATTAAAACAACCAACAAAAACAAAAAAGTAGTTAAAATATATATTATAGGACTTCTTTTATTCTCTTCATGATCCTCATAATCTAATCTCTCATCCATCATTTTCAGAAAAAACCTGTGCTTGAAATCTATAAATTCTACATTCTTGGTCTCTCCAAGAATCTTTGTCTAAACCAGCCTTAACACAACAATTCTCTATAAACTTCCTTTGATCCCAGTTCTGTTCTACAGCAACAACAGGCAACAATAAGCCCTTACAATTACCCTTTTCCACAACCAAACCATCCTCACCAATAACGATCTTCTTAAAATCACCACGATCTAGCTGTAAAGACTCTGGTTTTGTTAAAACAGATATTTCTATAACTATATTTTGTAATTCTTCCTTATCTAACGGTTTAAACCGTGGATCAGAAAATGCTGCAGCTCTGGCTGCTCTGAAAACAGCTTCTTCTAAGGGAAAAATAGGATCTATAAATCCAATACAACCTCTTAATCTAGCGGTAGAATCATGAAGCGTTACAAAAACCCCTTGCTTAATATTAAATTTACCTGGTAAACTTAATTCTTCTTTTAAAAAATAAGAGCTTATAGAATGTCTCGCTAACTGGAGAAGTGCCTTTCCTTGCTCAGAATTGAGCATCATTTTATATTCTTAAGCTGTGTTATTATTTCCTTATTATTGCTTTTTAAACCTTCTACAGCTCTAAATAAAGCTTTTCTAGGATCTTCACCAGAGGTTTCTACAACCATCACCGGTTCGCTAACCATAGGATGTTCTACATTATAACCCGCAACGGTTACATGCTTATCTTTCCATAACTCCTTTCTAAGGGCGTTACATAGGGTATGGTCTTCTCCAATTAACTTAAACCTAATCTTATTTTTAGACTCTTCTAGAATAGTTATTTCCATGAATTAAAGAAAAATAAACCAATTTTAAATCTTTCGTTTTTGAAAATTAATCATTTGCCCGCTCTAATCAAATCTCCAACTGTCAGATTACTATCTCTAAAATCTATCTTCTTCTTAGGCATGTCTTCATAGTCTCCAATAAGTTTAACACCAAGGAAAACTTCAAATTTTTTTGCTAAAACTAAACTGGGTTTAAGATGGCTGGTTTCAACTTTATGAATTGTAGATTCTTTTTCTCCAATACTTCTAGCAAGATCTTTCTGCTTTAGCCCTTTTTTCTCCCTGGCTTTCCTTACTAATTCCGCATAATCATCAACAACCATTTTAACAGGACCAATATCTAATTTCTTCTCCTTCTCAACTCTTTTAGTTATAATCTTAGGTTGAACTTTTATAACTTCTCCATGCTTAGAACATCTATCGCAAACAGATAACAAAGCACCCTCAACTATAGCTTCAACAAGTTCTTCTTCAACACCACACAAATCACAAGTACCCATGATAATAAGAATACTTTTTTACTTAAATAAATTTTGTTTATCCCATAGCCTGCTCTATCTGGTAGTAATTCTGGTACCCTTCGTATAAATCTTCATTAATAACCAAACTAGGAACTACAGAAATGTTATATATCTCTTTTAAGGTATTCAAAGCAGGATTTCTCGTGTCAATATCAAACGAAAATACAACCACGTCTCTGTTATTTGAATAAAAATTATCTAAAACATAACCTTGATCTTCACTTATTTTATCTAAATTATTCTCTTTACTATTACTATAAAAAAACAATATCCAATCATAATTCTCTATGCAATTATCGTTTAAATTTTTAACTAGTAACCAAGTTTTCAACTCAATTAATTGATAAAATTCCTTTTGTACTAATACTTCCTTATCATATTTACCAAGACGATCTTCTAACTCTGTTATTTCTCTAGCTATCCTAAGTCTCTCTTCAAACAATATATACTCGGGAACATCGCAAATATCTTCATTTAACAACTCGTCTCTTAAATCTAGACCAATAAGTTGACTTCTCAAAACATCATTGCTCTCTTTAACATCCGAAACCAAATAGTTACTAATTTGCCATCCCACTGCTAAACCAACAAGAAAGATTAGAGCTGTGAATACATAAACGATTGCATATTTTCTTTTACTTACTGTTCTTACCATTTTGGTTTCTTACCCAAGATAAAATAAAATAACGCTACTATCCAAATAATAACCATGCCAAAGTTGAAGATAGTGAAGTATGCGGTCAAACTTATTAAATTAACTCTTTTCTCATTAGTATATTTTTTACTATATCTATAAAGCAATAAAGCAAATATCAATACTATAACACCAAGTATGACCCTTGCTCCAGGAACAAAATCCCATGGACTAAGCCCACTCAAATCCAAATCAAAATTAGTTAATGAGAGTAAATGAAATCTTCTTATGAATCTTGTCAACCAATCATATGTAAACAGACTATAAATAAGAATTCCAATACCTATAGCTATAACAAAGACAGGAAGATAAAATATACCCAAATCTCCATACTTCAAACTAAACAACTGTCTATGTTTTCTAAGATTATAAAAAGTACCGTAATCCCATCTCAATCTCTGTCTGAATAATTTCTTTAAAGTATCTGGAACATGCGTATGCGTAGTAGAATCTAAAATGTGTGCTAGTTTATAGTTATGTTTTTGCGCTCTCAGAGCTATCTCAAAATCCTCTGTAAGATTACCCACATCAAACTTGCCTATCTTCTTAAAAACTTGTGCTCGGAATATGGTACATGCCGGAGCAGCCAACATACTTCCGATGAAAGTTAAAACTTTTCTATTAAAACTACTCATAACATATTCCATAAGCTGTATTTTCTCTATTATTTTTTTGGGTTTATGGGGCTTAAGAGTGGGAACCGCCAAACCAACTTCAGGATCATCAAAATAGGGTATCGCCTTTTTCAATAAATCAGGATCCATATAACTATCGGCATCAATAGTAACCATAAACTCTCCTTCAGCCTTATCTATACCAAAATTCATAGCAGCAGCTTTACCTTCATTTTTTTTAGTGTAAACGAAAACATTTCCACCTTCAAATTCTTTAGCTAGATTATAAGTATCATCTTTACTTCCATCATCAACTACAATAACTTTAAACTTATCTTTAGGATAATCTATATTCAATAAACCTGTAATAGAATCAGCTATCACCTGTTCTTCATTATAAGCAGGCATTATTATTGTAATAAAAGGGAATCTTGTTGTAATATTGCTATGAAAATATTTCTTACTTTGAAAATAAGTTACAAGATAAAATACACTAACAAAAATAGTTATAAAATAAACAGGATATACTATAAAATCTGCTATCATAAGGTCCTAAAAGCTAAAATATATTAAAGCTTTTCTATCCATTAAATTTCCAGATCTCTATGCCGTCCCTATTATAAAGATTTTCAAATCTATCATCATATAAAAACAATAACAACAATCCTCCCCTGTTATCAAGGTCCAACTCTCTTATCATTTCATAATCTATCCAGATATAATCTATATCATATTCTTCTAAGATACTAATCATCAACTGTCTATCTCTTGAATAAAATAAAACATCCGAGTATCTAAGTCTTTTTTCTAAAGAAGGGGCATTAATGAAATTAGAATCCATAAAATTTCTTCTATGAGCAATTCCACTAATCCAATTTCCCATACTGTAATGAGAGAAAACCATATCGCCAGGACCAGTAACATCTTCTAAATACCTTAAAACTTTAATATCTTGTTGATCCGGTCTCACATCCTCCAAAATATTGATATAAGATATTCCTGAGAACAATACGCCCAATAAAAGTATAAACAATGTGAATCTTTTTATCAAAAAACTACTCCAACTCCTATTAACAAGATAGTTTAAACCATAAGCAGCCAGAACAACAACCAAAAAATTAAATAAAAATAAATTTTGGACATAATAAAGACTAGAAATCAAAAGTACAACGAAGACTAAATAAACTAAAAAATTCCTGTATTTTCTTCTCCAAAGATTACCAAGGCCTATAAAAGACAGAGTAACGGAAAAAATACTCAGACCGAATTGTCCACCAAAATCAGAAATTAGAGATTTAAAAGGAACTTCTGGTCTATATCCAACACCATAGCCATATAAAGTAAAAACAATACTAAAAGTTAAAAATAAAACTAAAAAGTACCATCTCAGGTTCTTTCTTTGCTTAAGAACATAGAAAAATAAAATAAAAAATATGAAATAAGATAAAAGAAGATTGAGTAATGGAATAAGAATAAAAGATATAGCGGCTAAAATTTTTCTATTCTTCAACAATAAATAAAAACCCAAAAAAGAAAGAAAGATTACGGAAGAGAATTTAGTAGAAGTAATAAACAAGTATAAAAAAGTAGGAGAAAGTAACAAAAATATTAAAGAAAATAATTTAACTCTCTCATTGACCTTAAAGAAAGTCAAAATTAGATAAAACAAAATAATAGAAAAGAATCCCAAAATAAAAGGAATTGCTTTGGCTGCAAAAAAAACCGTGGTCCCGGTTAAAGCACTAAAACCAGCCAAAACAAGTGGAAAAGCTAAAGGTATCAATAAGTTTCTTCCACCATAACTAAAATCATCATGGACAATTTCTCCAGTTTCCAAGAATTGATTAGCTATCCTAGAATTAAAATAAGCCTCTTCTCCAATCAAGAAATTACCTCTAACCACATGTACAGAGATAAGAATAACTACATATATAACCAACAATATTATTAAAAATTTTTTTTCAGCAAACAATTTTATAAATTTGGACTTCATTATTCCACAACCTATCAAAACAATTCCTATTTTCTAAATATTTAATAGATTCTATATTATATCTTTCTTTAACTCTCTCTGAAATATAGAAATATCTTATATTATATTTATCAACTATGCCGAGAGCTACAGCTTCGCTACCTGTAGTAAAAACCTTGTTAACATCATTATATCTCATGAAGGCGTCATCAACCAACAAAAAATAATCGTCCATAACGGTTTTCCTTTCGGCAACAACATTGATTAAATGACCTTCAGAGATGTCAGCCAATACAACTTCCCTGTCTCCGGAACTATCTCTAAACCATTCCAAAGCTTCTAACTCTTCAGAATTAAGGGAATTCTCAGTAACCTCTTTAGCAACTGAAAAGGAAGGAACAATCGAGAACAAAGTAACCAAAAATAAAATAAAATAAGTAAGATAACTATTATAATCTGAAAACTTAGTTAATCTTATATAACGATACAATCTAGATAGAGTAAATGCAGATAATATTGCTAAAGATACTCCAAGAAAGATTAAACCAGTATAAAATTCAACAAGTTTGGTTAAGAGTAATAAAAGAACTGATAGAATAATACTAGTGATCAAAAATATCTTTCTTTTTTTATTAGAAAAAATCCCATAGAATACTCCAATAGTACCTAAAACAAAAGGTAAGATGCCCACAGCGTACACTAAAGAAAAGACATCCACATTTCTAAAATAATCTTCAAGAATCTTAGAGGGGATATTGTATTTGATAATATCTAAACCATATTGGATAAAAGCTGATTTGAAAATAATGAACTGGATTAATAATATTAGGAAAAAAGAGAATAATAAAACCTCTTTTCTTAAAGTATTCATTCTCAATCCTTCGCTAACTAACAATATAAAGTAAAATATTAAGGAAAAAACAAATATCAAAACACTAGGATGTATTAAAGGTAAAATAAAAGAAGAAACAACAAAAGGAACAACATACCTTCTATCCTCGACTAACTTGATAAAACAATAAAACATAAAGAACATCAAGGGCAAGACCAAAGAATAAACAGAAACTGCATTCAAAGTTTTTTCTACAAGCAAAGGGACAAAACCCGAGATTAAAGCGGCAATTAAAGAAGAATTTTTATCTTGTGTTATTTCCATAGAGATAAGATAAACTATAATAACCAAACTTGCTAAAAGAATCTCCGGGAGAATCTTCAAAAGTAAGTCAAAAGAAAAGAAAATATCAAAAAAAGCAATAAAATAATAAAAACCAGGGGTCAATAAAACATCTCTTCCACCATAACTCAACCAGTCATGATCCATAATATGCCAATTATCAGAAACGTAATCTATGTGTTTAATATTAAAATAAGCATCCGGAGAAAATCCATCTACCTGAAAAACAAAAAATAACCTAAAAGACAACACAAATACAAATATCAGCAGCAATAGCCAATTAACTTTAATCTTTTTTATCATCTGATTTATTAACTAATTGTTCTTTTAATTGATCATCCAATACATCAAAATAATCATAAAACTTATTGGTTAACTTTAATATTCTAGTTCTTCCAAATTTCTCTGAAACCAAAAAACCCTCCTCTTTTAATCTCCTAATATGGTCATAAGATTTGTTCCCCCTAATATTAACAACATCAGCTTGAATGGCGGGTTGTTTATACGCTATTACAGCCAAAGTCTCCTGTACAGGCATATCTAATTCGGCAGTTGTCAATAATTTCTCAGTCAAATAAAGATATTCTTTCTTGATCCCAAGCTTCCATTTATTATTCTCATTAATAACCTGTAAGGCAGAGTTAGAAGACTCATACTTATTCTTAAGTTCAACTAACAAGTCCTTCAAATAACCAATACTAGCAACACCCGTTAACTGAGATATCTCATCCAGATTCAAAAATTTTCCAGTTGTAAACAATATAGTCTCTATCTTATTAATATCTTCAACCATAGGTTAACAAAAAAGCTAAGAGTTTATAAAATTAATGAAAAAAAAGAAAAAAGTTAAGTTTGTGCACACTCGCACATCATAGGTCGATTCATTACATCACCATTGTCATAGAAAGCAGTATCTCCACATCCCAGTGGTTCCAACACATTTTTCCTACCGTTATCATGTTCAACTATACGAGTCTCATTAAACATAAAAGCATCAACACAAACATTAGGATTACAAGCATAAGTACAATTGGGAGCATAATCAATTATAACTTCTGCATTTTGTATTCTCTCTAATACATCCCCTATTGTAAATGTTTGTATACTTGTTGCTGCTTTCCTCGGACTCTGTTGTGCTTCTGATGTACACCCTACTATGAATATAGCAGTAATAACTAAAATCGCTACTAAAATCTCTTTTTTCATAATTAAATCTCTAATTATATATATATATATATATATATATATAACTTTCGTTTTATTTACGAAACAACAAATCTGAGAATAGCAGCAACTTTTCCTATCTCCTTTAGTTGCTCTCCTTCTCTAGTCTTAGTAGATATTATCTTAATTTCTGCTCCCGTATCTTCTGCTTTCTTCTCATATTCTTCAATATCTTTACTATCCAAACTATCGGAAAGTAAAACAATCTTAACTGCACCGTACTCAAAGGCTTTATCAACTTCCTTTCCATAAGCAGTCTTTTGAGGATTTGTAGCTAAAGTTGTAAAAAACTCCTGCATTACTTTTTTTTCTTCCATGACCTCCTCTTCAGCCAACAACTCCTGACTCTTGTCAACTAACTCATTCAAACCAAATTCTCCAGTATAACTCAAATCAAGAGTTCCTAAAACTTTTTTCTTGACCTCGTTGTTTAAATAATCCCCGTTAAGAAAATCTTCCTTAGTGGGACCGGGACCTCCAATGATAATTCCCTTTAAATCTTTCATTTCCAAGAATTCTTTATTTGCTGCATCTCCAATTTTTTTAAAAAAATCCTTAGCAGCAGCTTCCCTTATTCTTGCGTAACGTTGTTGGCTCTGGCCTCCTTTGGTTGTTTTTCCAGGAACATCAGAACTAAAACTAGCCACCCCGTTAACAGTATTACCTTTCAACAAACCAATGTTGCCTTCTCTCCTATCGATAACTATCAAACCATAAGTCTCCTTATATTCCACCATGTCCTCAAGAATATCCAAAACAAAATATTGGTCACATCTATACAACCTTGTGTTAATGGGCTCGGGTGGCTCGATACTCCAAACTTTAATATCAACCTTAGTATCAGAACCAGAAGCATTACCAGAAAATGCAGCTAATCCATTCTCGGGAGTTTTCTTATAAATCCTAAGGTGCCTAATCATCCTTTCCAAGGAATCCTGAACTCTTTTTCTATTTGTCTTATCCTTAATATTAGAAGCAGTATCCTGCTCTTGCTGTAGGTGATTTATGATTTTATGTATATCATAACCAGTGGGGATATAGACTGTAACCAACTCCGTATGTCTCCCTCTAATTGGTTTTAACTCTTCTATAAATTTCCTTAATTTTAATTTACTCTTAGCTTCCATGTTAGAATCTCACATTAAAACTGGACCCAAAGTTAACTTTTTTGGCATTTAGTGTTGCTTTTAAATCTTCCATAACATCTTTAAATTCTTTTTTATATCTTTTCTCTAAAGTCAAAACTACAGGTACTTTCAATGACTGATTATTTTTGGCTTTAAATTGTCTAACTTTGGATACAATATGTACAACATCATCGCCTATTTTTTCTATTTTTTTATCGAACATTCTTTTATCATACTTCGGCCATTTAGAAATATGTATACTTTTATCTTTTTCTCTTTTTCTAAACCCTTTCTGATAGATTTCTTCAGTAACATGGGGAACAATAGGTGCCATTAATTTTAAAACGGTTAATAAAGAAATATACAATGTATATTGCGCAGATTCTCTAGCTCGCTTCCCCCTTATCTTAGGATTATACAACCTATCCTTAACAATTTCCAAATAATTATCACAAAAAACGCTCCAGAAAAAGTATTCTACAACCCTTTTAGATTCTCCGGGATTGTACTTGTAAAAACTATCTGTAGACTCCTTTATAACATTATTCAACTTAGAAAGTAACCACCTGTCCATCATTTCTAATTTTACTTTCTTTCCCTTATAGTCCTGCAAATTCATAAAAGCAAGTCTAGAAGCATTCCATAATTTAGTTATAAACTTCTTACCAATTATCAAATCCTCCTCCCTATAATCTAAATCCTCTCCTATTTTAGGCCCTCCTGCCCAAAACCTTAACGCATCAACACCAAATTTATGTAAAACTTTCTCGGGCTCTATAACATTACCTTTGCTCTTAGACATCTTCTCTCCATGCAACGTAACAAAACCAGAAATCATCACATCATTCCAAGGTATTTTCTTATCATGATAAAAAGATTTAACTATCGTATAGAAAGCCCACGTCCTTATAATATCGTGTGCTTGTGGTCTCAAGGAATAAGGTATCTTAATTTTATTTTTAACAAGACTAGAAGCTATCTGAGGTGTTAATGAAGACGTAGCCCAAGTATCTAAAACTTTAGTTTCTGGTTCTGCAAATTGTTTACATTTGCTACATCTTTTTTTAATCTGTAAGGGATCAACAGGCAACTCATTTAATTTAGGCAAAATAATCTCATCACATTTTTTACACACCCATACGGGAATAGGAATTCCAAAATGTCTATCTCTAGATATACTCCAATCCCATTCCAATCCCTTCACCCAATTCTCATATCTTTTATACATATAATCAGGATACCAGTTTAACTTTCTACCTTGTTTTATCAATTTAACTTTATTTTGTAGAATTTTAATGAACCATTGCTCCGTCATTATGAATTCTACATGAGTACCACATTTATCATGAACATTCAAAACATGGCTAATCTGTTTTTCTTCCTTAATAAGATTATTCTCCCTTAAATCTCTAATAATTTTCTTTCTAGCTTCCTTAACCTTTAAACCCTTATAACCCACAACATTGATAGTACCATCGGGGTTCATTATTAATCTAGGTATCAAATTATGTCTAGCAATAGCATCGACATCAAACCTATCTCCATAACTACAGACCATCAGAACCCCCGTACCTTTTTCCATGTCAGCAGAAGCATCTTCTAAAACAGGCACTTCAAAATTAAATAAAGGAACCTTAGCTTTTTTTCCTACAAATTTTTTATTTTTTTTATCAGCAGGATTAACAAATACTGCAACGCATGCTGCTAAAAGTTCAGGTCGTGTAGTAGCAATCAGTAGATCTTCTCCATCAACTTTAAATCTCAAAGTAGAAAACAAACCTGTTTCTTCCTCATCATCCAATTCCGCTTGAGCAATAGCTGTTTGACATTCAGGACACCATATGGTAGGAAACTCTTTTTTATAGACGAAACCTCTTTTATACAAATCAATAAAAGATCTCTGAGAGATTTGCCTAGACTGATCATCAATAGTAGAATAATAAACATCATAATCCGCAGAGACTCCCAAATTTTTCCATTGCTCTACGAATCCGGGAGTTATCTCGCTTAAAGTCTTAAGACACAATTTAATAAAATCTAATCTTGAAAGGTTTTCACTCTTAACCTTCTTTAATCTCTCAATCAATCTTTCAGTAGGCAACCCGTTATCGTCTGTACCAAACGGATAAAAAACATTGTCAACCATTCTCCTAAATCTAGCTACAAAATCTTGTTGTGCATAAGAAAAAACATGACCCATATGCATCTTTCCAGAAACGGTAGGGGGAGGAGTATCTATACTATACACCTTTCCTTTATTTCTAAATTTATATATCTTGTTTTTATCCCAAAAACTCTGGATTTTAGATTCTATTTTCTTAGCATCATAAGTTTTTTCTAGTTCCATTAAACTATGTTTCTTAAAACAATATTTAAACCTTTCTTTACCCCAATCGTAAACTTTATTAACAAACCTACAGAGAACCTTATTAAGGAGCCGTAGCTCAGGGGGAGAGCACTAGCTACTCCAAAAGTAAGTGAAACTGAAGATCTCCAAGAGCAGCCATCTAGGTGTCGTGGGTTCAAATCCCACCGGCTCCATTTCAAAACATTTATAACTTTAATTCTGTTCCCCAAAATATGTCTTTAACAGACCTCGTAAGAAAAACCAGCAAGATTACAATCCCAATTATAACTTCTACATTCCTTCTATACTCTTCTTGCGGAAAGAAAAACCCAACAGATCCAAATACAGGAAACCAACCTCCGATAGTTGAGATAATTTCTGGGCCATCAGGAACAATACAAGAAAATCATGCTACATTTGAATGGAAAGGATCCGATGAAGACGGAGAAATAATAAAATATTACATAGATATTAACGATGATACTCCAGATATAGAGACTACAGAAACGAAGTACAAGTTTACTAATTTAAGCAATGGTACTAATACCTTCTATCTAAGAGCAGAAGACAATCAAAATGCTCTTTCCAAATTATCAAAAAGATCCTTTAATGTAAATATACCTGGTCCGGGAGATCCAGGAGACCCAATACAACCAGGAATTACCGATGAACAAGGTAATGCCTATTTCTCAGACACATTTGTTACAACAATAGATACAAATTCAGGAGAATCATTAGAAGGTTTTGAGGTAACATACTATAGTCAACCAGATGCAAAAGTATTTTCCGTAGAAGACCCAAATAAAGAATATTTTCCAGACCAATTCTACTTTACACACAACTCTGGGCACATATTAGAAATGACTAAAAAAGGGTTACAAAACTATGTATTAGAAAAAATAACAAATCCAGAAACAATAGAAGCAATAATAAATTTCTTAGATAATCTGGGAGAAGGATTCAAGATATGTGAGCTAGATAATGAACTTTATTACATAGGAACATTCACTGGACAACAAATTAAAGATCATGAAAAAGCAATGGCAGAGATCTACACAATAATCCCTGGAACAAGCAATGTGATATATCAAATATCAACCCTAGAAGGTAACATAGAAAAACTATCCAATATTCTGGGAAGTGAAATAAATTTCGAAGATGAAAACTGGGACAAATACAAACAAATTCCACAAGGAGATTTATCACCAATAACCGGAACATTCACAGGCAACATATTAAGAGCAAGCCAAATCCCGGAAGTAACTCTCAATCCTCCCGAAGTAAACGGAGACGCTGTAACTTTAAGCTGGTCAGGATTCGATAGAGATTATTACGCCGATGGAACTATAGACGGATCATTAATATGCCAAGGCCCAACATCCGGAAGTGATTTATTTTATTGGGTAAGAGTAAGCAATAGTCCATACGAAAATTGGAGATATGTTGAAGGAAAATCAATTACAATAAATAACCTGCCAGCAGGACAACATGAAGCTCAAGTAAAAGTTAAAGACGATACAATAATAAACGAAACAGAATCTAACCTAGAATATTTTGTAACACAAGAACCAGAGATAGCTGAATTGGGATATGATGACGGAAATCCTGAATACGCAAATACAGCAGACGAAGGAATGGGATTTACAGTAAAATTCCATCCAGAAAAATATCCAGCAAAGATAAGAAAAGCAGAATATTTCCTAAACGGAAGAGAATGGTATCCTTGCCACAAATCAGACACCCCTTTCAAAGCATATATATTTGATGATAACGGCGAAGTAATACTTTCTCTAGATGTAGAAGGAAGAATAAATTACGGAGAAGGTTATTGGGAAAAAGTAGATGTATCAGATTATAACATACAGATAAACGAAGGTTCATTTTATATTGGAATGCAATTTGTAGAGAATCAGAAACCCTGTCTAGGTGGAGATACTCAAGCAATAAAAGAAAATAATTACATTTTCTCTACATCAGATATGAAACCAAGAGAAATATTTGGAGAACAATCATCGTTTATGATAAAAGCAGAAGTAGAATACTATCCACCATAACATTTATAAACATCTTAACACAAAAATTTCTAACATGAAAAAGAAAGAAGGTGCAATTGAACTTTCTATGACCACCATTATAGTAATAGTAATAGGTATCACTTTACTAAGCCTAGCTTTGGTCTGGGTAAAAGGTGTATTCAGCGACATAAGCGAATTAAGTGAAGAAGCTTTCAGAAACGCTGATAAAGAAATCAGAGATAGAATGAGGGAAGGGACTAACTTTTATGTTTCAGGTCAAACTTTTGAAGTAGAACCAGGAGACATAACGACAATCAATGTCGGAGTTAGAAACATACTGGGAAGCGATTCCAATTTTGCAATATCCGTCAGCGGAGAAAAAGCGGCATGGTTCCAAACACCAGATCCAATATCTGTTAAAGCTGGGGAAGTGAAAGGGATCCCAATTGTATTGAAAGTACCGAAAAGTGAAATACCTGGAAATACTTACACTGCCACAGTAATGTCTAATCCAGACGTTGGATCAGAATCAATAGTCATAATAATCATATAAAAAAACATTTAAACCTTTAATTCTCTTACCGTTTAATGAAACTCTACAACACATTAACAAGAAAAAAAGAAGAATTTAAACCACTAAAAAAAGGTATAGCTACGATATATAGTTGTGGACCTACCGTCTACTGGTATCAACACATAGGCAATTTAAGAACGTACATCTTTGTAGATATCCTAAAAAGAGTTCTAGAATACAATAAATATAAAACAAAACATGTAATGAATATCACTGATGTTGGTCATCTTACTAGTGATGCTGATGAAGGAGAAGACAAGATGGTTAAAGCTCTAAAAAGAGAAAACCTCCCCCTGACAAAAGATTCAATGTTAAAATTAGCAAATAAATACACAGAGGTATTCAAAAAGGATCTTAAAAAATTAAATATCAAAGAACCAAACATATGGAGCAAAGCTACAGAACACATCCAGGACATGATTAACCTTATAAAAAGAATAGAAAAAAACAACTACACTTACAAAACAAAAGTAGGTTTAACTTTTGATACTTCTAAATTCAAAGACTATGATAAACTAGCAAAATTAAAACTAAAAGACCTCAAAAAAGGAGCAAGAGTTAAGGAAGATCCTGAAAGGAAAAATCCTTCTGATTTTGCATTATGGATAACAAATCAACCAAAACACATAATGCAATGGCCATCACCATGGGGTAAAGGATTCCCAGGATGGCACCTGGAATGTTCAGCCATGTCAATGAAGTATCTCGGAGAGACAATAGACATACACACCGGAGGAGAAGAACACGTTCCAATCCACCACACTAACGAGATAGCACAAAGCGAAGCTGCAACAGGAAAGAAATTCGTAAAATATTGGTTACATGCTTCCTGGTTACTATTTAAAGGTCAAAAGATGGCAAAAAGCAAAGGAGACCTCTATACTTTATCGAAGTTAGAGAAAAAAGATTATAACCCTTTAAGTTACAGATATCTATGTTTAACTGCACACTACAGAACCCAATTAGCATTCGGCAATAAAACTCTAAAGAACGCCGAAAATGCTTACAAACGACTTAAAAATATAATCTCAGAAACAAAAGATGATAAAAAAACAAATCAAAAATACCTAAAAGAATTCAAAAAAGCCGTAAACGATGATTTAGATATGCCAAAGGCTCTCTCCCTATTATGGAAACTTGTAAGAGACAAAAAAGCGCAAGGGAAAAAAAATACAATAAAAGAAATGGATAAAATACTTGCTCTAGACTTATTCAAGAAAGAAAATGTAAAAGTGACTAAAGAAATCAAAAAACTAATGGAGGATAGGGAAAAAGCAAGGAAAAACAAAGATTACAAAAAAGCAGACGAAATAAGAACCAGATTAAAGAAAAAAGGCATAATCATAGAAGATACAGCAAAAGGGCCCAAAATCAAAACAGAATAGAAAACTTTTTAAAACAATATAATTATCTCTGAGCTATGGTTCATGATATTCCTAACGAAGAATTAATAAAAAAAACTACTCAAGAATTAAAGAAAATAGACTCTATTAAACCTCTAGAATGGTCAAAATACTGTAAAACAGGCCATCACAAAGAACGCCCACCCATAGAAAAAGACTGGTGGTATACAAGAGCAGCCTCGATACTAAACAAAACAGCTAATCTAGGCCCAATAGGAGTATCAAAACTAAGAAGAAAATATGGTGGAAAGAAAAACAGAGGATACAAACCCGAAAAAGTATTCAAAGGATCTGGAAATATAACCAGAAAGATATTACAACAATTAGAAAAAGCAGGTCTAGTAAAACAAACAAAAAAGAAAGGTCACAAAGGCCGAATAATTACCAAGGAAGGTATTTTATTATTAAAAAAATCTGAGAATGGAACAAGAAAAGATAAAGGAGCTCCAAGAAAGATTGAAGCTCCAACAACAAATAAAACAACTTGAAGATATAGCAAAACAACACCTAACAAAAGAAGCAATAACGAGATATGGAAACATTAAAACTGCACATCCAGAATTAGCAGTAAATATAATTGCTATAATAGTTCAAGCAGTTCAATCAGGACAGTTAAAAGAAAAAATAAACGATAACCAGCTAAAAGACCTTTTAAAACAAATTCAAGGTCCAAAAAAAGAATTTAAAATATCTAGAAGATAATGGCAAGATACAAACCAAGAGCTAAAAAGAAAAGACTAGCAAAGAAGGCCAAACAAACTAAATGGGCCCCTTTTTGGATAATTCCTAAGATATATCGTCCAGGGAGAAGAATACACCCTTCAAGGGAAACTACAAGAAAAAGAAGCTGGAGAAGAACTAAAACCAAAGCATAAAAATGGCAGAAGAAAGAATTTACACAATACCTTTAAGAAAAGAATTCTTAAAAGCTCCAAACTACAAAAGAACTAAAAGGGCTGTTACAGCAGTACGCTCTTTCATTAAAAGACATATGAAAACAGATGATGTAAAAATAGGATCAAAACTAAATCTAGAATTATGGAAACACGGAAGAAAGAACCCTCCAGCAAGAATAAAAGTCCATACTATGAAAGAAGGTAACATAGCAAAAGTAGAATTAATAGATATTCCCTTCGAAACTTCAAAAAAAGAAGAAGATAAGAAATCTAAGAAAGAAGAAAAGAAAGAAGTTAAACAAGACAAAAAACCCGAAGAACCAAAAGAAAAGAAGGTAGAAAAAACCGATAAGAAAGAAAAAATAAAACCTAAAGAAGAAATTAAAAAAGAAAAGAAAACAAATAAAAAAGATTAAATCAGCTAGTTCTACCTAATAAGATGATGGAAGAAAAATTACCTTTCGAAAAAACCAAAAGAGAAATTCTAATAAAAAAAGAGTCCGAAATTTCAGAAAAATATGGAACTTGCCCAAAAAAAAGAAGCATACAACAACTATTAGATTATGGAGTAATTAATTTAAATAAACCAGAAGGCCCAACATCACATCAAACTTCGGACTATGTTAAAAAAATCCTAAATTCAGAAAAAGTAGGCCATTCAGGGTCTCTAGATCCTCACGTTACGGGCGTCCTTCCCATAGCTCTAAATAAAGCAACAAGAATAACTCAGGTTCTTCTAAAAGCTGGAAAAGAATACATTGGAGTAATGCACATACATAAAAAAATTCCAGAAGAAAAAATACACAACACAACTCAAGAATTCATAGGTAAAATAAAACAACTACCTCCAATAAAGAGTGCTGTAAAAAGAAGATTAAGGGAAAGGGAAATCTACTACTTAAAGATATTAGAAATAAAAGATAAAGACGTACTCTTTAAAATAGGATCAGAAGCAGGATTCTATGTACGAAAATTCTGTCATGATTTCGGTCTTAAATTAAATACAAAGGCGCACATGTCCTCATTAATAAGAACAAAAGCAGGACCATTCAAAGACAAAGATTGGCACTCTCTACACGACTTAAAAGACGCTTATGAGATCTACAAAAAAGGGAATGAAAAAGAACTAAAAAGAATAATAGTTCCTTTAGAATTTGCTACATCGCATCTACCAAAAATATGGATCACAGATTCTACAGTGGACAGCATATGTCATGGAGCAGATTTAGCCATCCCCGGAATTTCAAAAATAGAATCAAAAATCCAGAAAGATGATTTAATAGCAATCCTAAGTCTCAAGAATGAATTAGTATGCCTTGGAAAAGCAAGAATTTCATCAGAAGAAATAATACAAAAACAAAAAGGGATAACTGCCAAAACAATAAAGGTATTCCTGCCTCGGTCTACATACCCGTCAAAAAAGGTTTAATGACTTGTATGTAGTCTCAAAACCTTTAAATAATCAAAAACCCAGAAATACCATATAGATTAGGATAAAGGGGGTGAAAAATGGTAGGAGGTAGATTAGGTGCATGGGCATTCATAATAGGCGTAATTTTAGCGATTATATTTGGATTCATAGGGATAACATCAACGATCTCTTGGCTACTATTGGTCTTGGGTATAATAGTTGGTCTCCTAAACATTACAGATAAGGAAGTACAGCCCTTCTTATTAGCAGGAGTTGTATTGGTAATCGTAGGCCAATTCGGAGGATCAGTTTTCTCAACAATTAGCGCTATTAACGGTATATTTAATGCAATGATACAATTATTCGCACCAGCAACAGTTATAGTAGCTTTAAAATCCGTTTTCTCATTAGCTAAAAAATAAAACTTTTTTCCTTTTTTTATTTATAATGAAAATAAGAAGAAAAATAACCATAAAAGGAATCGTCCAAGGAGTTGGTTTTAGATATTTGATAAAGTCCAATGCCAATTCCCTAGATGTAAAAGGATATGTTAAAAACAAAAACAATCATGTAGAGGTAGTAGCTGAAGGTGAATATGAAAATGTTAAAAGATTGATCAATGTATGCAAAAAGGGTCCTCTACTATCTAAAGTTGAAAGTGTTGATGTAAAGATAGAAAAGTACGTAGGAAATTTCAAATCTTTCGAAATAATATTCTAAAAATTAAATCTTCATTCTCAAGGCTTCTACTATCAAAATTTAGCATTTTTTTCAAAAGATTTATATACTAGTAACCTTTCTGAAAAATAGAAAAAGCAAATACAAATGGAGGTTATAAATATGTCTTTAATTGTAAAAGCAAAAGTAAAAGAAGAAGCAAAAGGGATGAATGTATCTGGAGACTTCGCTGAAGCATTAGATACAGAAGTTAAAAGTCTGATCGGAAAAGCCGTTAAAAGAGCTGAGTCTAACGGAAGAAAAACAGTTCAAGCTCGTGACTTATGATATCTTTCTATTTGTTTTTTATTTTTAAATTCAAAAATTATTTAATCTAGTTCTACTTCTTTTATTTGATGAAAAAAAAGGGGACAAGAGCTGAACGTGAACTATTCCATATGTTATGGAATGCTAATTTCTGCACAGTAAGGTCAGCAGGCTCAGGCTCAACAACACTTCCATCACCGGATTTAATAACATCAAACACCAAAAAAACTTTAGCAATAGAATGTAAAGCCCTAAAAGGCACAACAATATATTTCAAAGAAGGAGAAATCAAACAATTAACCGATTTTTCAAATAAATTCGGAGCCGATCCTTGGGTTGGGGTAAAATTTAACAACAAAGGATGGTTTTTTATCCATGCAAGAGATATAGAAAAAACAAAGAACAGAGTAGATTTTATATCCTTGACTCTAGCCCAAAAAAAAGGAATAAGATTTGAAGATCTAATTAAAGATGAAACAAGCAATCTTCTACGAAAAGTCAAATAACAAACATATCCAGTGCAAACTATGCCCTCATAACTGCAAGATAGCAAACAATCAATTTGGAATATGTAATGTAAGAAAAAATATTGATGGAAAATTATACACTTTATCTTATAACAAACCAATTGCAATCCACCTAGATCCAATTGAAAAAAAGCCCTTATTCCATTTTCTCCCAGGAACCTACACTTTTTCAGTGGGCATGGCCAGTTGTAATTTAAAATGTCAACATTGCCAAAACTTTGAAATATCTCAAAAAGGACCAGAAGAAATCCCAAGCAAAGAAATGAATTCAGAAAAAATAGTCAAGTTAGCCAAAGAGTCTAAATGTCCTTCACTATCTTATACCTACACAGAACCTTTGATATCCTATGAATATGTTTTAGAGATAGCAAAAATATCTAAAAAGAATAAAATAAAAAATGTAATAGTTTCAAATGGTTTCATAAATAAAGAACCTTTAACAAAACTATGTAAATATCTTGATGCTGCAAATATAGATATAAAATCCTTCAATACGGAATTTTACAAAAAATACTGTTCAGCAACGTTAGAACCCGTATTAGAATCGTTAAAAATATTAAAGAGAAAAAAAGTATGGTTGGAAGTAACAACGCTAATAATTCCTGGATTAAATGATAGCACAGAAGAAATTAACAGGATGTGTAAATGGATCAAAGAAAACCTTGGGGAGATTCCTTTACACCTATCTAGATTCTTTCCACACTACAAAATGTTGGATAAAATGCCTACCCCCACAGAAAACTTAGAGAAAGTTAAAAAAGAAGCCGAAAAGCATCTAAATCATGTATATATAGGAAATATCCAGAATAAAGAGAATGAAAGCACATATTGCCCAAAATGCAAAAAGCTATTAATAGAAAGGGATTCCCACCAAAAACCCAAAAATACCTTAAAGGGTGGTAAATGTAGTTGTGGACAGAAAATACCTGGCATATGGAACTAAAACGCTCTTATCCTTATTTATAGTAATACTTCTTACTAAAACAATATCAGCAGAGATTGTTATTAACGAAATTATGTACGATCCACTCTCTAACGGTTATGATGCAGAATACATAGAAATTTTTTCTGAAAATTCTTTAAATTTAAGCGGATATGTAATAGAAGATTTAAATGGAAACGATGCATTGACAGAGGCAAAACATATTGATTCTAACCATATGTTAATAGTAGGCACCGGATTTAATTACACAAATATAAATGCAACAATATACGTATGTGAAAACACCAAGATAGCCAATGGATTAAACAATGGAGGAGATGTTTTAATTCTAAAAGACACTGAAGGAGAGATAGTAGAAGCCGTCCATTACTTTGATTTTTGGGGTGCTAATGGGAACGGATTTTCACTATGTAAGATTCCAGACAGCGAGGGTTTCTGGCAAGAATGTCAAACAACTCCAGGATCTACTAATTCCCTATTTTCTACAGAATACAAATTACAAATAACAGAATTTATTCCAGATCCATATGGTTATGATGATGCTCCAATACCTGATGGAGAATGGATAGAAATCTATAATCAAGGAGATAATGAAATAGACTTAGAAGGGTTCATAATAAATGATAATTATGGAAACGGCTTAGCAATATCGGACACAAATGTTATAGAAACAACTGTAATAAAACCAAAAGAATATCTAGTTATATATAGGAACGAAGATGGAAAACTCGAACTCAATAACGATGGAGATAAGATTACTTTATACAACCCCTTGGAAAAAATAATAGATGAGGTAAGCTACAGCAACAGCAAAGAAGATGTTTCCTGGTCAAATATAGAAGGGAAATGGTATCTAACAATTCCAACACCAAATGAAGAAAACTTCTATAAAGAACATATAAACGAATCAGAAGTAGAAATAAGTAAAATCTATCTGGGATCAGATGATATTGCGAAATTCGGCGACATGATAAGAACAAAACTAGAAATAACAAAAGGCGATACAACTAAAAAAAGCATTAAAATATTCATAGAAAACGATGATGAAGAAAAAATAAGCAAAACAAGCAAGATAAATATAGAAAGAAAATTCATCAACACAACAGTTACGATACCAATACAAACATACCCTAACTGTGATTCAAAATACAAAGATGGAGAATATTACATAATAATGGAAGGCCTAGACACCAAAGAAAAAGAAAGAATAGAATTCAAAGGAATAAACAAAGATTTGTGTAAAGAAATAGAAAAAGAATGTGAAACCGAAACAGAATCAACAATAAAAGAATGTCCAAAAACAATATCTACAAATCTAAATGCTGCCGAAACAAATATAAACCCCTCCATAGTCTTTGAATCAACAAAAACAAAATCAAAAGGATTAACCATATACTTTTTTGTAGTATTGTTAATTCTTATGATAATAATTCAAACAAAATGGCGAAAATAACAATAAGGACAATTATAGAAATAGCTGGTTTTCCAAAAGAACATGTAGAAGAATCAACAAAAAAAGTATTAGAGAAAATAAAGGAATTAAAAGACGTAAAAGTATTGGAACAAGAAATAGCAGAGGTAAAAGAAGTAAAAAAGATGTGGTCTACTTTTATGGAAATAAAGATAGAACTAAAAGATATGCAATCTCTTATAGCCTTCTCTTTTAATTTTATGCCTTCCTCCATAGAGATAATAGAGCCAAAAGATTTCACATTAAAGGAAGTAGAATTATCAGAATTCCTTAATGAATTATTAAGAAGATTACACAATTACAGTATGACTATCAGCAATCTAGCAATAAAGAACAAAGTATTAGAAAAAAAACTACAAGATGCTAAGAAATAGGCCAAACAGGTTTTCTTTTCTTCTTTCTATAGAAAACAAAACCAAATAGCAATATAAGCAAAAGCACAAAAATAAACAAAAACCAAATCCAAACCCTACTATTTTCTTCTTCAACAACAAAATCATCTTCACTATAATTATAATCAGTAGTTCCATTCAAATCATCATCCACTACCACTGTTTCATTATCATCTCCAATACCTTTCGATAACAATTTTATGGACACCGGCAAGGACTTGCTTATCTGATCATTACTTATAGTTAGATAACCAAAGTAAAACCCAGGATTAACATCCCTTTCATTGATCCAAACATACTGATCAACAACTTCGCCAGGACCAATAGAATCAACATTCTCTAACTTAATACGAAGTACTTGCTGTAGATCATCACTTACCCCAAAAACAAGATTTTGTAAAGTAACTGAGCCCGTATTCTTGATCTTTAATGGACCGCTTCTTTCCTCCTCAAGATCCAAAGTTTGGTTAATCTCGTCTATATTCAGAAAAGCTATATCAACCTGCTCAATACTTTCTTCTTCCTCTTCAAAATAAGGCAACCAAATAAGAATATCATAAAAACCACCATAGCCTATAACAACATGTCCTTTAATTTCGTCGTTCCAAGCATCAACAAATATTTGAAAATTTTCAGTTTCTCCAGAATCAATAGTTAATTCTTGGTTAGATAGTTTAATAAAACTAGAAGAACTTATATCAACATTCACAGTTTCATTACCATTATTTCTAACTTCAAAATCAAATATGTTTTCGTCCCAAACATTTTCAACAACGATAACCCCAGAGGAGACAGCTAAAACCTTTCCCTGCTTATTAAATATTTCAAGGGATCTTTCATAATTCTCTTCTAGTAAAACTCCTTCTTCAACATATACCAAATTCTTAATAACCAACGTATAGTTTCCTTCGTCCAAATCATTAGGAATATCAAAATATAAATAATAATAACTACTATTTAATTCAATTAAAGAATAAGCTACCTCAATTTCATTTCCATCCTTCAAAACCTCAAAGTCAGAAACGCTTAAACCGTCTTCAAGATCAACATTAAACAAAATCTCAGCTTGAAAAGTTTCTCCAGGCATGTAGGCATTCTTAGCAATATCAAAGCTCAAGGGATCTGCATTAACAAAAGGTAAGATTACCAAGATTACTAAGAGAAAATACAAAATTTTCATTGTTATTTTTTACCTATAAGATCTTTAGCTTTCTTAATTGATTCGTCCAAAGCCCTTTCCGTGGCTGAATAAGATTGCTTAGGCTTCCTAGCAGGTGGAGCCACTCTCTGTAAACCGGTTCTCGAAGCAGGTTTACTCTGTTGACGTTTCTTCAAAAAATCTTCAAAGCTTCCTGGTTTCTTCTTCTTTCCTAAACCAGATCCGCCCTTACGCCTCATATAAAAGAAATAAGCACCAAGTGCTAATACAAAGAATCCAACCAAAACAAATGCCCATATTAAGAAGCTTGAACTCTCTTCCTCTCCTTCTCCTTCATCCTCGCCTTCTCCACCCACATAATCACAGGTTCCTGTAACAGCATTACATAAATAATCAGTAGGACAATCAGAATCACTTAAACAACCCTCTGATGAAGAAACCTCACATTGGCATGAATCAGTATTACAAATTTCCCCAACCTCACAATCAAAATCATTCATACACTCATCATCAGCAGTACAAGCTGTCTCATCTGGAAGAACACACAAACATTCTTGACATACATAACCAGAACCAAAACTAGAGCAATCACTAGAGAATTCACATTCCTCGGGAGAAGTTATCAAACCGTCTCCACACACCCCACAATCACTAGGACAATTATTTATTGTTTCTCCACCTCCCGCACTACAAACACCATCTCCACAAAAAGGACCAGTTCCAACAGGCTGTGGATTTAAGACATATAAAACAAGTGCAGTTTCAAAAATATCCTGATCAAAAGAGCCATCTTCATCCACCCCATCAGCAAACCAATCTTCAGCATCATCCAAATTATTACTACTCTCAAAATCATTAGATAAAGCAAGATAACCAAAAGCAGTATCAGTAACATCCCCATTCCAACTTCCACTTAACTGCTGATTATCTTTCAACCAATTAGAATAAATCTTCTCCCTCGTTATCAAAGAAAGCACCGAATGTCCTATCACATTATCATTTCTATTTATATCTAAATAAATACTAGAATGCTCTTCCTCTCCAACTGCATACAAAACCCATGCAACATAAGCAGCATCCCTATACCTGCAATTATCATAACAAGCATCTTTAACTTCTAAAGGCAAATCATCATCTAACAAATAATAATTAAAATTCTCTCTATACAACAGATTAACATCTGCTTCTCCAACATCTCCACAGTCAATATCCAAAACTTCATAGGGGTCTAATCTTCTTCCTATACAATGTACAACATCAAACATACTGCCTTCTCCACTTCCCCTACAAGTAACCTCCGTACCATTAACTTCTATTTCTTCCTGACCACCGCTATGCTCCAGTATACAAGTACCCTCGCCACCAGCAACAATTTGTATCAACCATTCTCCAGAATCTCCTCTTTCCTCCTCATCAACCAACCACTCTATCTCTTTACTAACATCGCGTCCTTCCTTAGACAATGCAAGAACAGCAAGGGCAGTATCATCTATGTCCCCCCAGTTATCATTACTTTCCATTTCAAGCAATCTATTAACCCCACCACTAACATCATATCCTCCACTCCTCAAAGCCAAGATAGCCATCGATATTTCATCAACGTCTCTATTCCAGTTGGAAGAATCCATGGTATCATTAAGCCAATTAAAACTTTTAGAAACACTAAAATTACCTTGAGCATTAACATTAACCGCTAAGAATATAAACAACATGACAAAAATAAATAACCTTTTCATTTCATAAGCCTCTTTTTAAAGAAATATAAGGGCAAATTATTTAAAAATCTTTCTATTTAAAAACAACATGATACCACCAAAGGTAAAAAACAAAATAAAGACAATAGAATATTTTTCTAAAGGAAAAAGATCCATAGTTTACACTGGTATATATAAAAATAAAAAAGTAGCCATCAAAATAGAGAAACCAGAAACCAAAGCAAAAAATAGAATAAAAAACGAGGCCCTCTTCCTAAAAAAAATAAATAAATACAATATAGGACCCAGGATACTATTCTCAGGGGAAAAATATATTGTATATGAATTCGTCAAAGGAAAACCAATATCAGAATGGATAAAAAACAAAAAAGAGGTAACAAAGGCGATTAAAAATATTTTACTGAAATGTAGAACCTTAGATAAATTAAAAATAAACAAAAAGGAATTCACACATCCAGAAAAACATATACTTATAGACAAAGAACCTAAATTAATCGATTTCGAACGTTGTTATATTACAAAGAGTCCTAAGAACGTTACGCAATTTTGTCAGTTCTTAATGTATAGATTAAATAAAGAATTAAAAATAAACAAGAAAAAATTAAAAGAAGATCTAAAGAATTATAAAAAAGAACAAACAGAAAAAAATTTTAAAAGAATATTAGAAGTATTAAATATCTCTTAACTCACCTTTAATTTTCTCTACTTTAGCTAACTTCTCTTTCAACCTAAGTAACTTTGATTGAGAAGTGCTCTTCCTCTTAGTTAAAGCAGATTCCTCGGCTATTAATCTAGTAATCCTATCTCTCAACCTAGATTCTCTATTCTGAACATTGACCAAAGTACCATCTATCTGATTTAATTTCTTAGCAATCTCCATCTTCTCTCTTTTTAATTTGGTAATTTCTTTAGAAATATCCGTCAAAGCCTCAGAAAGTAATGCTTTTTTTCTCTTAGACTTTTTAACCATCTATCAACAACCTCTTTTTAAAAAGTTTTAAACTTCCACATTTATAAATGTTACTCTTTTCTATTTAATCTTACCAAGAATATTATTAATCTTACTTCTACCTTTGATATAAGCACTCCTACCTATATGTCCTCCCTTGTAAGCTTTTTCTAATAAAGTTTTTTGTTTCTCTAATTTATCTTTCATAGAATTCTTATTCTCAATAGTTTTTTTCTCCTTCTTATATCTGCTATACATCGTACTCAACTTTCTAGACTGCCCTTTCTCCAGATTCTTTAACTTCCTATGTTGGTATGTTATTAAAAGTAAAATAATTAATACTAAAAAAAGTCCAGCATAAATATAAACACCAGATATCCTTAATCTCGGACTAACTATCTCACTGACCAACTCAAAGACATCACTATCTACAGCAGTTTTTCCCTTATAAGTTACTTTAGAATAAAAAATATAATCTCCAGTAGCTCCATTAATAGCCAGACCCTTGCTTAAAACCAAAGTATCATTCAGAACAATCCTCTCTGTACCCGAGTTAACAATATTATTATTAGTATCTTTAATAGCATAATATAATTCAATGTTAATAGGTTCGTCTATTAAATTAAACAAAGATATCCTAGCATAAACGGTTTCTCCAGCTTTGACTTTCTTAAATTCTTCAGGTATTGTGACTTTTAAATCTAAAAGCGTATCCTTAGATTCAACATCAATCACAATAGGAATCTTCTTGGTAATCTCCTTAGTACTAATTATTAATTCTCCAGAATAGACGTCTAAAGGGATTTCTAAAGGTATTTTAAAATCCAGATAAATAGTCTTAGATTCGCCAGGTGAAAGAGAAAAACTATCCTCATCTACAGTAACATAAGCATCTAGAATATTAACTTTCAAGCCAAATGATAATAAAGTTTCGCCTGTATTTGTTATAGCTAAAGATGCTCTAGAAGTTTGACCAGGTATCAAATTGACTTTAGTGAAATCTGGAGTCACTGTAAAATCGGATCTTGAAGCAGTAGTAGCTGGACCTCCTCCCCCTCCTCCGCCACCCGGACCCCCGGGACCGGGTTCTTCGGTCGGAGTAACGCCGGTTTCACCTACTTTCAAACTTATCGTCCCAGAAACATCTCCACTAATTAAAGATTCCTGTGCTCTATAAGAAATAATAGTCATGGTACTCAAAGAAGCAATCATAAGTAAGAATACAAGAACGGCAATGATATCATTTCTAATCCTAAACATAGATATTCACCAGCTTTTCAATTTTAAAAAGTTTTCCAAAAGTATATCTTTATCTTAGCAGTATAATTCCCAAACTCTGCATCCTGAGGAACAAATACCGCAACATTAACTTTTCTCTCTTCCCCCTCTCTTATTACAAAATTATTATTGGATATAACCAACCACCGAGACAAATCTCCTTCAGATCTGATGTTTACTTTGCATTTACTACAGTCTTCATTATTCACTACTAAATCCCTATTGCCACTAAAACCGGGAAGAACCGTTCCCAGATATAAAGCATCTGAATCAAGATTAAAACCTAAATGAGATCCTACAGTGAGATAAGCATCCACCTCAGTATAATCAACAAGCAACAAATTAGAAAACAAGATGCCTAAAAAGACAGAAGATACCAAAACAAAAAACAAAAGGATAACAATATTTCTTATTTTCATTTTACTTTCTTCTTCCTATTTCTTCTCTTAAGATAATTATTCAAGTTTATTAATATTAGGATAGTTATAGCAAATATTAGAATGGATTGTGTAGAAATCAGACTGCTTAAAAAATTTTTATTAACAGATAGTTTTACAGATTCTTCAGCTATTTTATCATTATATATGACTTTAGCAATTCCCTTATAATCTCCGACTTGCAAATCAGTAGCATCAACATACAAATCAAAATCGTAAGCCTTCCAAGTATCAAAATCCCGGGATTCACTCTTAACAATTACAGGATCTCCATCAACCTCAAACTCCAGTTGAGCATAAACTCCTTCAATGATTTCATTCCAATAACTTTTTGCTTTTATGGTTACAATATTTATTTCTCCTTTTTTAAGTTCGGTGCCGTTAATTTTTTCTATTTTAATTAAAACGTCCCCAATTCTAAAAGGAGCATGAGCAAAAGCCAGATTACCATCATAATCGACCGTCAAATTAACTAAATATTCTCCCTCGGGAACATCTACAGAATACCAATCGAGTGCAACCTTCCTAGATTCCTTTGGATCTAAAGAACCAGTGCTTCCAGAAGTACTACCAACAAGATTATATTCCAAATCATAGACAACAGCATCAAGATTAATAGTGCCACTTTCCTGATCACCATAATTAATTAAAGAAGCTAAAAACTTTACAGTCTCCCCGACTCTTACATTATCTACTTCCATACTAGATTCTATATAAGGACCAGGATAAGGAACTCTAACTATTACAGGTGCTTGAACAGCCGCTATAGAACCAATTTGGCCCCCACTACCAGCAGATCTAAATCCTATAATTGCTTTATGAATGCCCGGTCTTGACATCTCAGCAGGAAGACTTATATCAACTATGACGTTTCCACCTCCGATAGGAAGTTTATCCTTATTCAGAGTAATATAATCTTTAAGACCACCGGTAACATAAACCTCTACTTCGGACTCAGAAAAAACTGTAAACTTAGTTGTTTCATGTAAATTGGGTACAAAATCGTATTCTGCTTTAGAAGGAGTAACACCTATGGAACTAACGAAGGGAATAAAGATCAAAATAGACATTACTATTAAGATAAACAATCTCATAATCAAAAACCTGTTTTACTGCATTATATATTTTTCTATTAAACTACAAAGCTGTTGCTGTAGCTGTGAATATGGCTGTTAATTCTCCTTTTAAAGAATCAGAAGGTATCTTCATATGAACATCTACCCTTATCTCATCATAATCATTATTAAAAGGAAATACATAACATACTCTAGAACCTGGACTAGTCGTATTTACATCCTGATACTCTGATAAACTCCACTCTGAATCATCTACCTCTTGTTGTGGTTCCAACCAACCGTAACTACTATTCGTACAACTTCCCGCCTCATTCTGACTAACATTCCACATCAACTCAGGGGAACCGCCACCAATCATGGTTGCAGCATCAGTACTAGATAAAAGATCCAAACTAACATTAATATTACCATTATTCCTAATTAAAAAGCCTTTCCCAGAACCATAAGCAACTTGAGACCAATTACCTCCAACCACCCCATCACTTGTATTCAAAACAGCAAAACTATCCCCATCGTTAACAACACCTTCTCCCCAAGTTATATTATCACGAGTAAAATTAACAGCTGTAAATGATCCGACACTTACATTAGCTTGACCAGTTAATCCAACAGCCCCAGTCAATGGAGCTAATCTACTTAAGCTAGTCCATGTTCCAACAATAGAAACAGCTATAGCAATAACTATTAACATTAATAAAGTATTATTAGATATTCCATGATGCTCTCTAATTTCTCTTCTTTTTCTTCTAGCCACCGCCTTCACCTTCCTCTCTAGGTTGAGGGTTTACAACTAGACCCACTTGTCCTTCAGAATTAGTTTCTCCAACATTTTCCTGAATTAGCAATTGTTGTCTAGATTTAGCAATATCTGTAGCATTAGTATAAACTAAATAAGTACCAACTATGGAAACAACAACAGCAACGATAACAAGAATAATTACCACTCTATCAGATACTTCCTTACCTCTTTTCACCATACATTAAACATTAATAGTCTTATATTTAAAGGTTACGATTAAATTTGTTTAAACACCAACTGACCTTTTAATCTATCTTCTAGGTATTTTTCTGCCTTTTTAGTCAATTTTCCATTGGTTAAAAACAGAACTGGCAACTTTACCTGTTGCCCCTCACTATAAGCTAAACTTAAATCAGCATCACTAATACTCTTCTTATTTCTAGCCTTAACGAAATACTTCAACAACCCAATCTTAGAAGGAATTTTAACAACAAAGCTAAATTCTCTGTTCTTTCTGATTATCTCTTCTCTTTCAACATAGATTTTGCTATTAGAAAAATAATTTTTTAACAAATCAAAGAAATCATCTCCTGCATATTCAACTTTCTTCTTTTCTTCTTTAACTAAAGGCTTCTGAATTTCACTTTCTTTTTTAACATCCTTCTTTTCTTCTTTTATTTCTTTTCTATTACCAATAATATCATCAACAATATCTTTAATATCAGAATTATCAACCAGATACCACTTCCAAAATATTTCTTCCCCATGATCAGAAGTCACCTGCAAAGGAATCGCAAAATCTGTTACAGACCTCAAAGCCACCCTCTGCCAAGGCTCCGAAGTCTTATCTCTGATAACCTTCTTATTTCTTAAAATCTCACAAATCTCTTTTTCCTTCTGAGGCAAAAAACTAACCAATTTTTGTAACCTAGACTCTTGTCCAGGAATGTAATAAAAAGGGCTTCCTCCGCTCTTAACCTTAGTGATCCTTACTTGTTTATCTCTAACAAGCTCTGATAATAAAGCCCCCGCCATGATAATATTTGTGCCAATATATTTAGAAACTTGTACAGGCAACACAGGACTGTTCAACCTTATATACTCTAGAATTTTTGATTTATTTTCTCGCATGATTCAAGTAACTACCACAACTATAAAATACTTTTCTTAGGGCCTAGTCCAAGCAACCTCATAGAAAGTACAATCATTTTCATCATCAACTATCCCAAGTAAAAGTCTCTTCCTAGTACTGTGTGCAACTCTATTCTTGGCAGCAAAATCATACCAGGTCATTACCTCGCTTTCATGAACAGGATAAAGAACCCAACGAGCATGATCTTCTCCTGGCTTAACACCCCTGTCATAAACTCTAAAATCTGCTCCAAATTTCAAAGCAGTTTTAACAATATACCCCCTACTTCTCATATCTCTATAGACACAATATTTCACCCAAAACCTTGGTTCATATCTCTTAGCTTTCCTAATAAAACTTTCAAAATCTAGTTGTTTCTTTCTACCATCTAAAATCTTAGCTCTTTCTTTTTCTAAAAGAAATAGGGCCTCAACAAGACTATACTGAATTTTTCCTTCTTTTAACTCTCCAAATCTCCCCTGATTATACAATTCAGTAGCTTCCCCTCTATCTTCGGCAATGATTCTCTCTCCACTAAACATTATATCAAATTTCTTATTTTTACCTTTCTGTTTCTTCTTAGCCATTAGAAAATTAAAGCGTAAACTATTTAAAAAACTTTCTCTGAAGAAAGATATGAAAATTATATTCCTTGGAACAGGAACCATGTTCCCAACAAAAGAAAGAAATCCTTCTGCAATTTTAATTAATTACAAGAATGAAAATATACTCGTGGATTGTGCAGAAGGAACTCAGAGGCAATTAAGAACAGCCAAGATATCTCCAGCAAAGATAACAAAGATTCTAATCACACACTGGCACGGGGATCACGTATTCGGACTGCCTGGATTATTACAAACAATAGCATCAACCAAGACAAAGAAAACTTTAGAAATCTATGGTCCAATAGGAACAAAAAACTTCATGAAAATAATACACAAAGTATTCATACCAGAAAGAAGATTAGATGTAAAAACAACAGAGATTAAAAAACAAGGAAAATTCTTTGAAAACAAAGAGTTCCAACTTGAATCATATTATCTAGACCATCTAACTAAGTGTCTTGGATATTCTTTCGTAGAAAAAGACAAAAGAAAAATTGATCTCAACTACGTTAAGAAATTTGGCTTAAAAAATCATCCCTTACTTGGAAAATTACAAAAAGGCCAAAACGTTACATACAAAGGCAAAAGAATACCCGCAGCCAAAGCTACAAAAATTAAAAAAGGTAAAAAAATATCTATAATATTAGATACCAGACTCTGTCAAAATGCAATAAAGTTAGCTAAAAATTCAGATATTCTAATAACAGAAGCCACTTTCCTTTCAGAGCTAGAAAAATTAGCAAAAGAATATGGACACTTAACAGCAGAGCAGGCTGCAACAATAGCTAAAAAATCTAAATCAAAGAAATTAATTTTAACCCATTTCTCTCAAAGATATAAAGATGTAAATAAAATAAAAAAAGAAGCATCTAAAATATTCAAAAATGTTTCGATATCCAAAGATTTTTTAACTATTTCTGTTTAAAATAAGTATAAAACAAAAACAAATCTGTCCAAACCTGTACAAAAAACTTTAAAACACTTCTAACAATATAAAATATAACAGTCGCAAAAATAAAACCATAAACTGCTTCAAACAATATTCCTATAAAAGAAGACAAAGGCAATAATAGAACATTAAAAATCACGGTGATGATAAAGATAACTAACCATACAATAAAAACAAATTTAGTCTTTTTCCTAAAACATTTAAACGCTTTCCTAAGGGATGGAATAGCTCTTCTATTTTCAATAAACATTATAGGATATCTCAAAAATAACACCATATTAACAAAAAGATAAGATAAAAATATAATGAGTGAAACAAATAACAAAATATTTTCAGAAAAACCTGTAAATCTTAAAAGGATTAAATTGGAAACCAGAATCAATATAGCCATAAAAACATAAACCACAAACTTCATCTCTACAACTCTTAGATAACCTCTCCCACCGTGCTTAAAACCTTCCATTAAACTAGTTTTCTTTCCTTTAACCAAATCAGTCATCATACCATAACGCATAGCCAGCAAACCAGAACCTATCAAAAAGTTAGCTAAAACAAATCCGATAAAGGTTGAAATCAATTTAAAAAAACCATTAGACATCTCTATAGAATTAAAAACATCTATTATGTTTCTGTTTTGCTCAAATATAAAAGCAGGATTCTCAAGTAAAATAGGCAATAAACCATTGATCCACAAAAAAAGTAATGAAAAGAAAATAGTAATTCCAAGATTCATAAAATTAGGAACCACCAAAAATAAATTATGTCTAAGAGTTTTTGCAGACTTACCTAAAAGTTCAATCCTCTCTCTCATTTTTTATTTCTCCTCTTAAAGTAAGCAAACCAGGCTACATTAATTCCTATTAATAAAAATAAGGCTATCATGTACATACTATCCTTATTGAGACTAGAAGAAGTTAAACCAACTGCCTTACCCGTAGCCCCGATAAAGCTAACCTCTATAGAATTTAAGCTTACAATAGCTTTCAATTCTCTCTCAGTACTCCTATCACCATAGTATAAAGCCAACTTAGCATCATAAGTCCCTTCCTTAATACCTTCCGTGTCCCAATAAGCTATTAATTCTTCCTTTGCCAATGCCTTAACAGTTTCACTGGCACTTTTAAACCTTATAATCTCGTCTCCATTCTGGGTAACCGTCATCTCTGCATAAACATCTGCTAAATCCTCTGCCCATTTGCTTTCTACCAAAATATTGAATTTAGCTATGCCTCCCAATTTATAATCTTTAACTGTAACATCCAAAATATCAATAGCCAAATCTCCAACACTAAACACTTTTTCAGCAGTAGCTGTTTCTCCATCATAAGTCACAGTAACAATAACAAAATATTTCCCAGGATTAATATCTCCTTCCCAAACCGTTACTAATTCTCCTCTTTCTTTGCTTTTAATTCCAAGTGAATCTGTTTCTAAACTAGTAATCTTATCATTAGTAGGCCCATAAATATCTATAATACCCTTAGCCTTAACTATGTTCTGAGTACCATAATTATTTACAGGAACAATAAATGTCAAAGGTTGTCCTGCACCAGTTTCACTAATTTTCAATTCAACTTCTGCATACTTTCCAGGATAAGGAACAATAACATGCAATTGGGTAACCACGGAAGCAGTAGCCCCGACATGGCTTCCCTTAATAGCAGCATCAACAGGAACTTCCCTAACAACAATTCTTGCCTCATGAGTCCCCGGCTTCTCTATCTTACTAGGCAATCTGATTTCATACTTACTCATCTTAAAATCGTCACTTGCTTTAATATTTAACATTACATCCTGTAAAGCAACATACTCTGCTAAATCACCTTCAACATAAATCAAAGCCTGCATATCCCTATGGTCATTATTTAAAATTTTGAATTCAACAGTTTCCTTCAAATTAGATTCAAAATTAAAAGTCTTCCTACCAGGACTAATACCCAATGCCTCTACATTATGAACCAAAAAAATAGTAATTACTATGAAAGATACCAACATCCCTATTAATTTCTTATTAACCATTTTGCTCAGCTTCATACAAAGTATCATTCTCTGTAATTATCTTCTCATTAATATCTAAAACAACTGCTCCAACAATACTCCATGCACCACCTTCTTTCTTTTTCATTTTCAAATTAACAGGAGTATTCCCAGAATTCTCTATCTCATCTTCCCCCACTCTTAATTGGACTAAAGATTGTATAGAAAAAATACCAACAGCACTTTTCATTTCTTCCCCATCCTCATACCCAATAACTTTCCAATAGTATTTTCCAAAATCTAAATCTCTGTTAACTTCATAATATTCTTCTTTAACATGAATATCAATAATCGGATTATTAAATTCAAGATCATCATCCACTATCAATCTATACATATCATAATTAGAATACCAAACAAACTCCGGTCTTATATCTTCGATATTTCCTTTTGGTTCTATTAAAGCAACAGTATCTAAACTATAACCTACAATAAAAAATACTGCAACGACTATCAAAATCAAGATTTCACTTTCCAATAATCTCTTATTTATCATTCTCCAAACCAAGCGATGAAATTTAATTGAGCTCCTTTATCTCCAGCCGGCTCATTTGGTGGAACAGTAACATTAATATCTACTCTAGCCGAATCCGTAACATTAGTATAATTCAAATAACTAATAATCATTCCAGCAGGAGAACTCGGAATATTAGTCCAACTAGTTACAGTTCCACTCCAATTAAACGAATTATCTTCTCCACTGTAATTCGCTACCTTATACATAAATCTCCATGTAGGACTGGGATCAGTTTCCCATAAATTATCTATCAGAGTTAAATTAATGTTTATGAAAGTATTACCATCGTTCTGCAATACAACAGGTCCAGGATCGTCATCAGTAGTATTATCAAAGTCTTGTCCAGAACTTAAATTAAGCTCTCCAAACTGCACAGTATCATTGCTTAAATTTAAAGAAACTATACTATCAACAGTGTGACTCCAGCTAGTACTGTACTCTCCAGCTCCTCCGACAACATATTCTGCCCTAACATGCCAATAATACAAAGTATTATCTCCTCCGACCAATTCCAAATCATTAACAGCAGTATAAGTGTTCGTATCCCCCACCAAAGCATCAATTGCTGGAGTTCCAAATCCAGAATCATCATCTACCTGGATCCTATAAGCTAAAGCGTCTCCATCATCATCTTTAACCTGATTCCAGGTATAGGTAGGAGTTCTATCATCACTACTGCTAGTGTCTCCTGGACTCACCAATGTTACCTGTGGTGGAGGTGTATCTAAGATAGTTAAAGAAGTAGAATTTGTAGCATCTCCATCTTGCAACCCATCATTAGGATAAATCTCAATTATCCATTCATCACCTTTAACAGTATCATTGCTAGAAATAACATTAAACTGTGTGTTGTTATGAAAAACAATCTGCTCAGGACTTAAACTGATATTGTACAGTCTAACTTCGTCTATAGTTCCATTAAAGGCACCACCACCAAATATGAGAGGATCGTCTCCGATATAAAAACTTTCGTCATTTTCATGTATACTAGGATAAAAAAGTGTTGTATTTTTCTCCACACCATCCACATACAATAACATATCAGTTCCATTATAAACTCCAGCCACGTGATGCCACATTCCGTCATCAATAGTACCAGTAGCTCCAACGTGTCCTGTAAGTTCCGTTAAGTTTCCACTAGTATTCCATAACTTAAAATATGCTTTACAATTTTCATCAACAGATATCTCATAACTACTGTCTCCACCGGTCAATTGATTAATTTTACCTACAAGAGTTCCTCCACAACCTCCAACCGTATTCTCATGAAGAAAAAAAGCCTCCAGAGTCATAGAAACATTAGGTTTTAAAGTTTGTGCAGTCCCTACTAAACGAATATCATTATCCAATTTTTTAGTAAAATTATATGCCCCTCCAACCTTTCCTTCATTAACCCAAAAAGTCTTTCCAGTTAATCTTCCGTTATTCCCATAACCACTATAGTCTTTAATAGTATCATTTGTTTGAGTGTCGAAACTCATCAAAAGATTAGAATAAGAAACTCCATCTTTATAGAAATGATAAATATTTGTAATAGTATCTCCATCCTCATCATAAGTACTAAAATTAGTAGCTGTTAAATTATGGCTAGTATAATTCTCACTAGAATCTGCTAATAATCTTGGAGTACTTTGATTAGCAGGCCAATTAACAGTAAAAGTTTCATGACTCCATTTTATTACTTGTCCTCTGGTATCATTAGCGTACCAAGTATAACCCATCAAATAACCATGACTATAGTTTCCACTATCAATAGACATGTAATAGTTATTACCTCCGTCTGTAGTTGTTGTAGTTACGTTATGAGGGAGAATAGAAAAGGATTTTTGATCTGTTCCATTCAATTTTATGAATACTGTATCTAAATCATTATCATAATCTTCAACAGTCAAATTAATTATCTGATTGGTACCATTAGGGACCCTACTCCATTTCATCTCATTCTCACTGATATTTGGATAACCTCCAATCTTGGAATCTCCAGCAACAACTCTCGCCTCATCTAAATAAACTGTTCCTGCAGAATTATAAGTAGAATTAATAGATCTACCCATACCAACCCAACCAATCCCATGAGTAAAATCTCTAGCTTCCTGTTCTGAACAAAAAACTGTTCCATTTAACCAACAAGTAAGATTATCGGTATCTTTATTATAATAAATCTCTGCATAATGCCATTCGCCACAGACTATGCTTTTTGAATTATCAAGACCACCACAAATAAAATTTCCAGGATGGTTACCACCACATACAATCTCCTCATCATTATTAAAACCTAAAAAAACAGCTGTTTGACTCTGCCCACTTACCAGATGTATCATACGCCAACTATCCAATAAACCAGAAGGCACACTAACAGGATTATCACAATCCACTTTAAAATAAACTCTGGCGCTAACATTGGTTTGTAATGTAGCTCCTGCAACAGCCTGTACTTCCACAGATTCCAAACCTACTGTTCCACTATTAAGAGCTTCAACAACTCCACACGTCTTATTAAGAACCTCAATTTCTCCCTTAAAACCCATATAACAAAGAGAATCTGTAGAATTCAAAGTAAAATTCCCTGCTCCAGATTCACAAATATTCTCAAACCATGTTCCCTGTCCATCATTACAATAATCTCCTCCAAGAGGTGAATGATCATCATCAGTTTCAAATTCTGAGTAAACCCATATAGAAGTGCCTACCCACCCACTAAAACCATCAACATCAAACCAAACATAATTATCATCCTGTTGAAAACTCACGTTGGTAGCTTCCCATCCATCGCATTCGAAATTGGTTGGACTGATATTTTGACATTTCACCAAGCCATCCACCCTACCATACTTAGGCAATTTTACAGTAGCACCACTAATGTTGATAGAATTTATAAATAAAAGATCGGTAGAGTAACCCGCAGACCTTACAGCCATAATCTCCTCAACATCCTCTATATTTTCTAATCCTCTAATATTAACTCTTCCTTTTCTGGTACCATTCGATTCATCAAATTCTATTTCAATATCGTGTTTTCCATTCTTAACCTCCAGCTCATTTACCCTAACTCTCTTACTTTTTATATTTTCATTCAATGTAAATATTTTTTCTTCTTTAGTAAGATTTTTTAAAGCAACATTAGATTTCTTTATACCTACAACCTCCAATTCGATGTCAAGAGAATCGCTTCCTTTTCCATCAGTAACACCAACTGTTAAAACTCTCTGTCCGATGAAATCTTTATCTGGATCAAAAGAAAGAACACCATCAATCAAAACCATATCCATATTTTCTACAGATACAAAAGTAAAATTTAAAGAATCATTGTCAGCATCACGAACATATTCATTCAGATCCAAGGTGTGTTTTTTATTCTTAAACCAAACCTGTTTCTCGATATCCTCAAAAACAGGATCACTATTTGTTATCCCATCAACAATCTCACCAGGTTGAATAACGATTTCTTCCTTAGTAACATTTTCTACAACAACCTCCTCACCAGACCGAACCAAAACAGTATCCAAATATTTTAATATAATTGATAGTGTATAAGTGCCTTCCTCTACTGGAACCGTTAAAGCAAACTCTGATAAGTTAACAACCATCTCCCTATCAGAATTAATAGCGTATCCACTACCAGAACCATTTAAAGGGACGTTATTCAAAGAGTAATTACCTTCAGTAACTTCCAAAGAAGAATCAGATTGTTGAATCAAATCTCCGAGAGGAAGAGAAGAACTCTGATCTTCAAGAGAAACCTCAATTAAACTTCCTACAGGAATAAATTCTCCAGCTTCTAAAACCAACCTGACCTCTCCAGACAAATCATCGCCAGGAGAATGTTTATGAACACCGAAATCAAGAACAGAAAAACCGAAATAATTATCTCTTAAAAGAAATACAGAACCAACCAACAAAATAATAAGAACAAATACTAAAAAAACATTAAAATTGAAACCAGAAGCAGTTTCCCTACGTTTATTTTCAGCATTATGTTTACTACCCAGATAGACAGATCTTACTTTTCCATCCTTATCTCTAACACTTTTAAAATAATAAGGCCCAAATTTCTTGTTGCCTCTTTTTATGTACTTCTTATAGACCATCAATACCTCTTTTTCTATTAAAAACCCAGTTTACCTACATTTTATAAATGAAAAACACGTTTATATAACTTTCTAGAACCAAACAAGCAAATCATAATATTTATATACTATAATATACTTTTATAAAGGAGGAAAAATGACATCCTCTCACACACTAAAGTGTGGAGTTTCCAGTGAAGGTTGAACGA
>CAYVLZ010000004.1:0-117129 GCA_964452525.1 Candidatus Woesearchaeota archaeon | reverse complement strand
ACATCGTTCAACCTTCACTGGAAACTCCACACTTTAGTGTGTGAGAGGATGTCATACAGCACCTCCTAAAAAATTTAATTCGAAGATAACTCTTCTTCAATTATCTCCTGGAAAGCACTAAAAGGTTGTGCTCCAGATATCTTCTTACCATTTATGAAAAATGCCGGAGTTCCACTTACTCCAGCAGATTGTCCATCTTCAAAATCTGCCAACACTTCTTCTTCATATTTCCCAGAATCTATACAATCATCAAATTGCTCAGTATCTAATCCAATTTCAGAGGCATACTCTTTGAATTTATCGACACCGACATCATTCCATTCATCTTGGTTTTCATATAATAAATCATGCATTTCCCAGAATTTTCCTTGTTCATCTGCACACTCAGAGGCTTCAGCAGATTTTTGAGCATATTGATGGAATGCTAATGGAAAGTCTCTATAGACGAGCCTGACTTTTCCTGTATCTATATATTGTTCTTGAATCTCTGGCAGAGTATCTGTAAAGAATCTGCCACAGAATGGACATTGGAAATCAGAAAATTCGATAATTGTAATAGGAGCATCATCATCTCCTTTTGACGGATCATCATCTTCACTCACATCTACAGTAGGCGTTTCAGTAGGAACATCCAGGTCTTCTACTTCTCCTACAGGAATTGGATTTACAAACAAGACTTTTCCGTCTTTAGTAATATAGACATAATTAGTTTCTCCAGATATCGTTAGTAGAGCCCTGTACAAGCCATCGTTATACTCTTCCGGATTGCTAATGGTTGCTATAGTCTGCCCTCTTAATAATTCGGTATTTATGAAGTCTAATGTTTCTTCAGCAACTTCGTCTGCAGATTTGGTTGAAGAAAAATCAAAACCTCCCGAGACTAAAGATACAACAAATAATATGATTAAGATAAAAGTGGTTATCTTCCAAAAATTCATTCTTTTATTTGGATGTCTCTTAACTTGATGAAGTTCTTTCTTTTCTTCATGCTCTTCTTTATTTTCTTTTGTATCTTCCATCATCAGCGATAATAAAGAATGTTATATAAAACTTTCTATACCTATCTATTTAACAACTTTTCCTAATCTTGCCAATCTCTTCCCAGAAATAAACTCTCTTAACTTACTATTAAGATCCTTTATCTTAACCCTTATTTGTTTCATACTATCCCTATCCCTAATCGTAATGCTGTCATCTTTTAAAGTATCAAAGTCAATAGTTATAGCTACTGGAACACCAACTTCATCAATTCTCCGATACCTCCTCCCAACACTATCTTTTTCATCGTAAAATACATCGAATTCTTTTTTAAGTAAATCATAAACTTGTTGGCTCTTCTTTAATATTCTAGTTTTGTTTCTAACTAAAGGAAATACTGCAGCATCAAAAGGAACTAGGGAGGAAGGAAAACTGAACAACACCCTGTCTTTCTCTTCTTTATAGAAAATATCTAAAAGAGCCCAAATATTTCTATCAACACCGAAACTAAGCTCTAAAACATTTGGTATAATCTCCTTTCCATCAAAATTAACTTTTAATTTTTCTTTACTTCCTCTTTCATGACTTTCCAAATCATGATTTCCTCTTAAATGTAATCCTGCTACCTCTTTGAAACCTCCAATAGTCTCTAGATCAAGCTCTACATCGAAATGGATCTTGTTATAAAAAGATCTCTCTTTTTCCGAAAATTCCCGAAACCTAAATTTATTCTTGGGTATTTTAAGGACGTTTAGGTAAAACTTCTGGATTTCGGCTAGATGGTAAACAAAAAACTTTGGGATTTTGAATTTTTTATTCAGATTCTCACAACTCTCTTCAATAACGCCTTTTTTTCTATTTTTAACCAATAGAACTTTTACTTTATAATTTTTAAGTTTGGTCCAATCTTTAACTTCGTCAATATTATCTGGATCAAAGAATATCTGTAACTCTGCCTGTGTAAATTCCCTTAGTCTAAAGAAACCTTTTCTAGGTGAAATTTCATTCCTAAACGCTTTACCTACCATAGCCAGACCCATAGGCAATTTTTCCCTCAAAGCATTAAATTCTCTTTTAAAAGAAAGATAAGGATTTTGAGCAGTCTCTGGAGATAGATAAGCTAAATCTTCACCAGTGACCCCTATCTTAACATCAAACATCATATTAAACCATTTAACTTTTCCCAAATCAGAACCACATCTTGGACACTTTAATTTATTTTCTTTAACCAGTTTGTCCATTGCTTTAGAATCTAAACCCTCAGCATTAATCTTCAATTCATCCTCTATGAGTTCATCTGCTCTAAATCTAAAATTACATTTCTTACAATCGGTTAGCGGATCATTAAAATGATCTAAATGGCCAGAACTTTGAAAAACTTTTTCAGGTAGGATGTAGTTTCCTTCTATTTCATAATAATTATCATTCAAATTTAAGAAAGTCTCTCTCCAAATCTTCTCCCACCTACTCTTAACTAAAGTTCCAAGATGACCATAAGTCCAAAAACCCGCTTTGGAACCGTATATCTCAGCAGTAGGAAAGAAGAAACCTCTACTAACAGCTATATTTGTTATCTTATCAGCTTTACTTAACCTGTCCATACCAATATTAAACAATACCTATTTTTATAACTTTCCTTTAATATCTTCTAAATTGATAATATTTCTCTCATCAATCCTAGAACAAGCGGTGTTAACCCAATAATCTATGTCTGAGAAATTCTCTATTTTATTTCTATCAATTTCATCACAAATGAAAACATAACTTTCTTTTTTAAGTTTCTTCTTTAAAGTCATCGCAGCCTTTAAATTAAATTGTCCAGATTTCTTGCTCACCAATATACCAATTCTTCTAGAAGATAAAAACTTAATAAATTTACCTTTCTTTCTTCTTTTAATTTTAATAAGATCCTCGCCATTTAGTTTTACAGCATTTCCTGAAAAAGGGTTCAATATAAATACATCTTTTTCTGTCTTCTCCAAAATCTCTAAAGGATGAAATCTCCCCGTACCTACGTATAGAAAACCATCAACATCATTCTTAATTTTTGTAGCCTTCTCTACATTACATCCAAGCACATGTCCAACCAAATAGACCTTAATTCCTTTCTTCTCCAAATTATTCTTTATATCTTGTAAAGAGTCAGAGAATTGTATTGAACAAACCAATCCAATTTTTCCAGGTAGCTCAATATTTTTAGGAAGATCTATCTTGCCTTTATACTTAGCTTCTATAAACAACTTCTTCATTTTAAGATTGTAGAATTCCCTGACTTATCTTCAATAATAACTTTTATAGGGATATCCCCACATTCTATTTTCCATATCTTCTTTAGTAGATTCTTAGCTTTCTTCTTAACATCTTTATCTTCTGAAGAGTCTCTTTCTTCTTCTACATTCTTTTTAAAATGTGTTAATAAATCTTCAATAGTGGTAATTCTATTCTTAATCCCTTCTAATTTCATTCTCAATTGCGGAATCTTAACGACTGCATCCCCAGACACTGCTAACTTAATATTCATATCCTTCTTGTTGTTAACTTCTACCTCAATTTTAGAAGAATTTTTTTCTTCCAGTTCGATATCTTCTTGTTCATAATCACAATTAGAACATTTCATAGAAAGAACATATAATCTTTTTCCATTAGATATCTCTTCCTTCTCTGATAAAGTCAAAGCCTTCTTATTACAAAATGGACACAATTGTTTTTCTAATTTTTTCATAGAACTAAGATAATCTTAAAATTTATAAAACTATTCCCCAAGATCTTCTACCTGTCTGTTCCTATAAACATTAGCAAAAGATGGTGTTATAACTATCCAATCATCACCGAATCCAGCTATATCTCCTTCAATAGCCTCACAAGTTTTCTTCAATTTGTTAACAGCCCTCTTTAATTCTACCATATCCCTATCTTTCAAAGGCCTTATGTTAACTAAGGCTATAGTATAACCTTCTCTCAGAGCATCCAAGGTGGGTTTGATATCTGAGAAATCTTCTATTATAAATGGCCTTACTGTAACTTTACTCTTATCACTCTTCTGTCCAGGGTCAATCTCTATGTAATCATCGGTAAACTCTTCAGGATACTCGTCTTTTAGAGATCTTCCACCCAACTTTATTTTTGAAAACAAATCTTTCATCTTCCTATAATATTGAGAACATTAATAAATATATAAAGATTTCTATACTAAATACTCTCTAATTTGCTGACTACACTCCATATCTGTGTCCTGGTATGGATAGGAATATTAGGATCATCTGATATATCATCTAATTCTTGCAATGACCTATCAATCCTAACAGCAAGACTTTTACTTTTCTCTTCTAGAGCTATACAAGCACTTTTAATCTTAATCCTTATGTTTCTGGGTATTCCATAGTCTTGTTCAATCTGTGAAAGGATGTCTCTAATTTCCACAATCGCCTTATCAGACATTTTATTTCATTCCTTTAAGTAATTCTTTCTGGAGATTTGAAGCTTCTTCTCTCAATTTATCTTCTTGTTTCTCTATATTGTCTACTCTTGTTTTTAAAAGCTCTCTTCTAGATTTCAAATCTTTCTCTAAATCAGTTTTTTTAGCAGAAACCATTAATGGCCCGATTATCTTATAAAAACTTCCTTTGCCCTTCTTTAATTCTTCTAATGCATTATCAATCTCCATAAGTTGAGACTGGAAGCTTTGTTTTTGTGTAGCATAAGCCTGTGCTCTCTGTTCTAATAACTGTAATTGCATAATTTTTTCTCTGTTTTTTTCTTCTGAAACCATCTTATTCCGCCTTTACCTTCGAACTAACATTTCTAGGTTTAAATAGTATCTTGCTACCACAATAAGGGCATCTTATTCTCTTCTTTATATAATCTTCTTTTACAACTTTGTCACACGAAAAACATTTATAGATAGCCATCTTATTTTGGAGTATAAGCCCTCCCAGCAAATTTTATATCACATTTCCTACACTGCCATATTCCTACAGACACTCTTTTAACTTTATCCGCATTACAAAAAGGACACTTATGCCATCCTTTCTGTTTTGATTCTACATCAATGATCTTGGATCTTACTTTTTTACCATATCTAGAACCAAATCTTCCTGCAGATTTAACCTTCTTTGTTCTTCCCATATTTTCTGCCTTCTTAATTTATTTAAAAGTTTTTCTATTAGATGGGGCTGCCCGGATTTGAACCGGGGTCACGAGGTCCCAAACCTCGAAGCATAAACCAAGCTAGCCCACAGCCCCGGACAATAAATTAAATATCCGAGACAGTTTATAAATATAACTGTGTCGTTTATTTTCCCTTAGGCTTCTCTTCTTTTTTGCCTTCTTTCCCCTCTTTCTTTTCCCCCTCTTTACTCTCCTCTTTCTTCTCTCCTTCAATTGGAACTTCTTCCTTAGGTTTCTCTTCAGTAGCTTCCTTCTCTTTTTCTGCTTTAGTTTTTTCTAAATCTTTCTTTACAACATCAAGCATAGTCTTAAGTTCTTCTTTCTTTTCTTCACTTACTTCAGTTTTTCCAGAAATTATAGCATCGTCGTACTTGCCATCTTCTATTTCCCTATTAATTTCCAAAGGAGTCTTCCCTTCTACCAAGACACCCATTATTCCACAAGACCCTATAACGCTTTTAACAGCAGATTTAAGGTTATTAACTAACATGCTGTCTTTTTTCATCTTAGCTATTTTAATTACTTGTTCAATAGCCAGATTGCCTACCTTGTTTAGGTTTGGTTCCCCGCTTCCTTTATCTATCCCAATCTCTTTTTTAATCAGTTCTGAAACCGGGGGAGTCCCCACATTTATAGTATAAGTTTTATCTTTCTCTAAATCAATTTCTACAGGAACTTTCATCCCATTAAAGTCTTTAGTTTTTTCATTAATCTTATCTAAAACTTCTTTTATGTTAATTCCTTTTGGTCCAAGACTTTGAGCCATTTGAGGAGAAGAAGTTGCCTTCCCACCATCAACTATAATACTTACTTTTTCGCCCATCTATTCTTCCTCCTCTCCGTCTTCCCTTCTAATAACTTTTACAGCATCCATCTTCAAAGTTATAGGTATCGGAACTGCAGCTTCAAGTAACTCAACTACAACCTCTTCTTTAGCTTTATCAATCCTTATAATTTTAGCTTTTTCTCTTATGAATGGTCCAGATATGATCTCAACAGTATCATTTTTCTGCATGTTGATCTGAGCTTTAACATGCTCCAACATATGACTTATCTCTTCATAACTAACAGGAGCTTGTAGCAAACCTTTACTGTAAGGAACTCCCTGGTATGCCTGTTCAGCGTCCGCCTTTGTTTCAGCTTCAATAAAAACATATCCTCTAAGCCCATGTGGTCTTACTAAGCTATAAACACTCAAACCTTTCTTTTTAGCGTTTGCACTAACAAAATCCATAACTTGATCTTCCCTGTTTGCAGTCGTTTTTAATGTGAATATTGGCATTTTATTGGAAAAAGATTTGCCATACCATCTGTATTATAAATCCTATTACTCCTATTATTATTATTCCTAAACCAGAGACCTTTACTATAACTTTAAATTCTTCCATACTTGGTTTTTTAGTTACTCTCAAAACTCTTTTACTTTCTATAAAAAAGTCTTTAAATCGTCTAAAAATACCTTTCTTTTCCTGTTGAAATGGTTGAAATTCCATTTTATGAGTGCCTAGAATCTATATTTAGGTGTCAAATAGTATATTTATAAAGGTTTCTTTAAGAACTTTTCTAGAATCTTATCATGATTAAAAGCCAGCTCTAATTTTCTAGCTTCTTTAAACTTAAACCATCCTACATCCTTAACTTCCCTTTTTGGGAAATTAATCTTTCCGCCAACACTCCCTTTAAATATTATACTTAAAGCATACCATTTTATTCTTTTAAATATCTCATCGTTATAACAATAAAATTTTGGCTTAAATCTTAATCCTGTTTCCTCTTTTACTTCCCTTACAATTGCTTTTTCCGCAGTTTCTCCATTCTCTACATGTCCTCCGGGAAAACACCAAAAGTCTTTGAAAGGTTTGTGGTTTCTCTTTAATAACAAAATCCTATCTTTTTTAACTATAATTGCCCCAACTGTAACCCTCATACAACCTTTCTTATTTTAACACTTATAAAATTTGCCTTTGCATTTCAAAAATACACACAACGTTTATAAACAAATCCGATTTCCAATCAGTATGATTAGGTATATAAACAAGCCTAAATCAGATAGTCAGATCTATAGTATACTGAATCCCATAGTCAGAACTTGGTTTAAAAATAAGTTTGGTTCTTTCTGTTTGCCTCAAAAATATGCGGTATTGAACATACACAATTCCAGAAACACACTAGTTTCAGCTGTAACCGGATCTGGAAAAACTCTTACAGCTTTTACATCTGTCTTAAACGAACTGATAACCTTATCAGAAGAAAATGATCTACCAAAGCAAGTTTTCTGTATTTACATAAGCCCCCTTAAAGCTTTAAACAACGACATATTCTTTAATTTAACAAAACCACTAAAAGAAATGGAAGAAATAGCAAATAAAAAATTTAAAATAAATGTTGCAGTAAGAACTGGAGATACATCAACTACTGAAAAATCTAAGATGCTTAAACAAACCCCACACATTTTGATTACAACTCCCGAGTCATTAGCGATACTACTGAATTCTCCAAAATTTAAGGAAAAATTAGAAAATATAAAATACTGCATTATCGATGAACTACACGCTTTAGCAGATAATAAAAGAGGAGTTCATCTGTCTTTATCTCTAGAAAGATTACAGCAGATTTGTAATAAGGAGATTGTAAGGATCGGCCTCTCTGCTACATCGGAACCAATAGAAGAAATAGCAAGATTCTTAGTTGGAGATAAAAGAAGCTGTTACATAGCCAATATAGAGGTGACAAAGAAAATGGATTTAAAGGTTATCAGTCCAGTTCCAGATTTAATCAATGTTACTCACAAAGAAATACATGGCAAAACTTACCATTTAATAGACGATTTGATACAAAACCATAAAACAACATTAATATTCACAAATACAAGATCTGCTACAGAAAGAGTAGTTCATCATTTAAAAGAAAAGTTCCCAGACAGGTATACTGAGAATATAGGGGCTCATCATGGAAGTCTTAGTAAAATACATAGAATAAAGTTGGAAGAAAGAATGCGTAACGGAGAACTAAAATGCATAGTATGCTCTACTTCCCTAGAACTGGGAATAGATATTGGTTACATTGACTTAGTTATTTTGTTAGGATCCCCAAAAAGTGTTGCGAGATGTACACAAAGAATTGGAAGATCTGGTCACAGGTTACATGATATTATTAAAGGGAGAATTATGGTTCTTGATAGAGATGATCTGATAGAATGTAGCGTCTTATTAAAAAATGTTCTAGAAAGAAACATAGATAGAATACACATTCCTGTAAATTGTTTAGATGTCCTAGCTCAACAAATATACGGCATCGCTATATCTGAACAAATCCATATCAATGATTTGTTTAATTTAATTACAAAAAGTTATTGTTATAAGGGACTTAAAAAAGAAGATTTTTTAGAGGTAATAAAATATTTAGCAGGATTTCATACTTCTTTAGAGGATCGTAATGTTTATGCAAAGATATGGTATGCTGAAGAAACAGGAATGATTGGAAAGAAAGGAAAATTAGCCCGAGTTATCTACATGACCAACATAGGAACCATACCCGAAGAAAGTTTTGTAAATGTAAAAGTAAAAAACGAGACTATTGGTCATATCGATGAAGGTTTTTTAGAGAGATTGAAAAGAGGAGATGTATTCGTTCTTGGAGGAGAAAGATACGAATTCTTATACAGCAAAGGAATGACAGCCTTTGTTAATGCTTCGGTCCAAAAATTACCAACTATTCCAAGCTGGTGGTCAGAGATGTTACCTCTAAACTTTGATCTTGCCCTAGAAATACAACGTTTTAGAAAATTGATTCTAAATTATATTAAAAATTCTGATAAAGAAGCCACCCTGAAGTTCATAAACAATTTTCTTTATGTTGATAGAAATGCATCCTTAGCCATCTATAATTACTTTAGAGAGCAATTTGATTACACTAAAAAGATTCCTAACTCAGAAGAAATATTAATAGAACATTGCACACAAGATGATAAAAAATTTGTAGTTTTTCATACATTATACGGAAGAAGAGTTAACGATGTTTTATCAAGAGCAATAGCTTTTAAAATATCACAAATACAAAAGAGAGATGTAGAAATAGGAGTAAATGATAATGGTTTCTATCTTAGTAGCGTTAAACCAATACAAACAACAAAAGCTTTCATGTCTTTAAGAAGCGACGAACTATATATATTAATGAAAGAAGCAATTGAAAGGACAGAAGTTCTAAAAAGAAGATTCAGACACTGTGCAACTAGGGCACTGATGATATTAAGAAGTTATAAAGGACAAAGAAAAACTGTTGGAAGGCAGCAAGTAAGCTCCTCTATATTAATAAATGCGATAAAAAGAATATCTCCAGATTTTCCAATTTTAAAAGAAGCTAAAAGAGAGGTCCTAGAAGATCTGATGGACATAGAAAATGCAAAAGTTATTCTAAAAGATATTGAACAGGACAAAATAAAGTCAAAAGAAATTCACACACCAATACCTAGTCCATTTGCTTTCAACCTAGTTTTACAAGGACGCTTAGATGTTCTTAAAATTGAAGATAAAATAGACTTTCTAAGGAGAATGCACAACATGGTTCTTGCTAAAATAAGTTTAGATCAGAAAAATAAATAGAACAGCGATCCTCCTCCACCCATTAATAAACCAAGTGCTAGATCTGCAACGAAGATCATTATGGTGAATAAAATTATATGCCCAATATGAACCATTATCTCCCTGAACATAGCGTACTCAACTATATTTCCTCTATTTGCTTTATCATAACCAATTGCTTCAAAGGGAACATAATTCATACTTCTAGAGATCCCATGCAATGATTCTAATAGAAAAACCTCTAAACCAGTTCTAACAAACGTCTTAATGAACCAAACCAAAGAATTAATTAAAGAACCTATTCTTAACATTTGTTTTCTTTTAATTTCTGAGAATTTTCTTACAACTAGTGCAGATAATAGAGAAAATAATAAAGCGAGGGTGGTGGCTAAACCTATACCAACAAAACTATCCAGAACAAAAAAGAAAAGGAAGATCGGCCACACGACATTACCAACAGAGAAATCTATTCCATGTCCAATAAAACTAACAGCATCTCTTAACTTATGCTCTGTAAAAATCCTTTTTATGGAGAAACTAATGGCCCTTTCATGAATATCTGAAGAGATAAATAATGGTATTGCAGATGCAAACAAAAGTAACGATACTATAACTAATAATATATGAAATCCAAATACAGCCAGAATCAAACCCCCTACCAAAGGACCAATAACCGTAACTAGTGATGTTAAAATTCTTACAAAACTGACCTCTTTTCCCCTATGCTTTTTTTTACTAAATTTAGCAAAATCAACATGATATGCTACCCAAAATAAAGCATGTTTTATACCAAATATTACAGCCAAAAGAGTTAGTGGCCAGTTGTATGTATCAAGGGTATATAACAACGCATAGAATACTATCAATAGGGGAATGCTGAAAAGCATAGCGTGTTTCAATCCGAATTTAGAGGATATTTTGCCAGCCGGAATTGTAAATATAGCATGGGATATGCTAATAACTATAAAAAAGAAGAATATCTGCGACAAACTATAACCAAGATTGAGTAGATAAATGGGAATAAATATGAGAATCATAGAAACAGCAAATCTCCTGATTGCTATGCTAACATACAACTCATTTAACTCCCTGTTTCTTAGAAAATGTAATACTAGATGATGTCTATGCATATAGGAAACTTAATTAAGCCATTAATAAAATTTTCTCAAAATTTATTAATACATATAATATACAAAATATATGAAAATCTTTGAAGATATCGAAGTAATAGACCTAGCATTACTTCTAAAAAAGGAAAAAACACTAATTATAACAGATATACATATAGGTTATGAAGAAGCATTAAATAAACAAGGTATTCTTATTCCAAAATTCCAACAAAGAGATCTAGTGGATAGGATAGAAAGAATTCTTAAAAAAACCAAACCAAAATTAGTTGTAATAGCTGGTGACTTAAAGCATGAGTTCGGGAACATATCAGAAACAGAATGGCGCCACACCTTACAGTTCCTAGATTTATTATCAAGATATGCTAAGAGAATAATATTATTAAAAGGCAATCACGACACTTTACTAGATCCGATAGCAAGGAAAAGAAATATAGTGATTAAACAATACCACAGGACAAAAGACAAGTTCATTATACACGGAGATAAAATTCTTAAAAATAAAGACTTTAAAGAATCTAAGATAATAATAATTGGAAACGAACATCCAGCAATAAGTTTAAGAGAAGGACCAAGATCCGAAACCTATAAATGTTTCTTAAAAGGAAAATACAGAAACAAAACTTTAATTGTAATTCCATCCTTCAATTTAGTTACAGAAGGAACAGATGTCTCAAAAGAAAAACTATTAAGCCCCTTTCTAAATCAGAATCTAGAAGATTTCTATGTGTACATAGTCAGCAACAAGATTTACAGATTTGGTAAATTAAAGAATATAAAAGAGTTAGATTAATCAACAAATTCTATCCCGAGCTCATCTTCAATCTCTTTTCTTTTCTTAACTGCTACAGTTCTCTTTGGTCCAAAGATTTGTGGACTAGAAACACCAGTTACTATCAATAAGACTCTTATAGTCTTTTCTAAATCTTCTGATATTTGTGCTCCCCAAATTATTCTAGCATCTTCGTCTAATTTGGCAGACACAGTTTCTACAACTTTCTTAGCCTCTTCTAAAGTCATGTCATTACCACCGCTAACATTGATTAAAGCTCCATTAGCTCCAGAAACTTCCACATCCAATAAAGGATTTGTAATTGCTTTTTCCACAGCTTCAACAGCTCTGCTTTCAGTATCACTTTCACCAACACCAATCATAGCGACTCCACCCTTATCCATAACCGTTCTTATATCTGCAAAATCAAGATTAACCAATCCAGCTTTAGTTACAAGCTCAGCTATACCTTTAACAGCATTAGTCAAGATCTCATCAGCTACTTTAAATGCAGTATTCAAAGGCAAGTCTGGTGCTAGTTCTAATAATTTATCATTAGGAATTACAATAAGGGTATCAACAATTCTTTCTAATCTTTCTAAACCAATAATAGCATTCTCATATCTCCTCTGTCCTTCCATCTCAAATGGAATCGTAACAATTCCAACAGTTAAAGCTCCTATCTTTTTAGCAACCTCAGCAATTACTGGTGCGGACCCTGTTCCAGTTCCTCCTCCAAGACCACAAGTAATGAACACCATGTCAGCTCCCTGTAAAGCTTCTTTGATATCATGCTCATTTTCTTTAGCAGCTTCCTCACCGACCTGAGGTATAGAACCAGCCCCCAATCCTCCAGTTATATTTCTTCCAATTAAGATTTTAGTATTAGCATTGCTATATAATAGATCTTGTGCATCTGTATTTATTGCAATTGTCTCAGCACCAACAACGCCAACTTCAGAAATTCTATTAAGGGTATTATTCCCCCCACCACCACTTCCAATGACTTTAATCTTTGCCTTCTGTTTAGAAAGAATTTCTTCCAATTCTTGGTCTATAGGATTCGACTTTCTACTTTCTTCAAGATTAACATCTTCTTTAGAATCTCGTCTAAGGTCTCTAAACTCCACCAACATACTCACCTTTAGTTTTTAAAAGAGAATACAAACTTATTTATAAATTTAATTATTCTTGAGTGGATACTATTACCTCTTTACCACTTATTAATCTTTTGATTTCTTCTTCTACCTTTTTTGTGACTTCTCTTGGCAATTTTTTCTTTATCACAACATTCATTTTTCCTTCCTTGGTTTCTATCTTGGTATCACCCAAACCCATGAAATCAAGCAAGCCTTTTAACTGTTCTTTAATATCGGTTACTTTTCTATTTATCTTTATTTCGTATATTAATTCCCTTCCGGCTAAGGGATGATTAAAATCAACCACAACCCTCCCACCAGTTACACTCCTTATTACCCCAATCTTACCATCTATGTTCACCTGAAGTCCTGGAAAAGGATTTACTTTATGTTTGTTAAAATTGGCCTTGGATATCACTCTTACGAATCTAGGATCTTTTCTCCCAAAGGATTCGTCTAAACTCAATTCTATTTTGTATTTCTTACCAACTTCTTTGCCTTCTAGCTTTTTATCCAAACTTTTTAGAAGATGAGCTTGACCTAGACAAATTATCACAGGTCCATATTTCATCTTTTCACTATAAACACCTTCTTTTTTAGCAAGCTCCTCATCAGTCAAATCAAATATCTTATTACTTCCTTTTATCCTTCCAACGTATTCTATCTCTACGAAATCTTTTTCATTAACTTTGACCATAGAAAAGTTATCTGGAGAGTTTTATTTAAAGTTTATTATGTAACCACTTAAGAATAGAAAAATATTTAAATCAACCCTTCTTCCCCAAATCATGACAAACTGGCGAGAAAAAGTAGACCCGATGATTAAAAATCATTTAGAAATACAAATCAAAGAGTCTATGAAAAATAAGGAAGCTATTAAGGAATCCAGTAACCCAGCAAATGCTCAATTGTGGTGCGCAATAGCGAATCTTTCTAAACAGAATTTTAATCTTGAACTAAGACTAAAATATTTAGAAAGATTATTAAGAGAAGTTCTTAAGTCTAAAACCAAGAGCAAAAAGAAACAAGCAGAAATAGATAAGATCCTTAAATCAATACAGAAATTCTAGTTACTTGACTAACAAGTATTCTTTGTGTACAAAGAGGCTTCTAATAAACCAATACATAGCGTAAAGCTCAAAGGCGAAAGGAAAATAACCCAAATAACCGAGAATTGGCATCTCAAAAATTTTAAAGAATCCAACGAAAGGAACGTCATATGTCCATTTTGGCATGGCCCAATAATTCCAAAATTCCCACAAAAATCCACAGATGATACCTGCTAAGAGTAAACTCAAAGGAACAACTAATTTCTTATCTTTTAAATGACCGATAATACTTGGCTGTTTGTGTAAATAATTGATAGGATCTAAAATGAAAAATAGTGCCAACCAAACCAGTGGAAATGCAAATTTAGGTAAGAGAAGTGGAGCAATAAAAAATAAGATTCCCATCCCGATTAAAATGTGTAAGACTTTCTTGGTAATCTTATATTTTCTCTTTAACTTTTTATGATCGAAAAGGTGTATACTCCTAATAAGCTCAACGGTTTCAAAGAAAGCTGGTAAGACAGTGGCAAAACTTAAAGTTCCAAAAAGATTTTTTAGAGTGGAACTTCCCCCCGAACCAACAGCTGAGGAAAAACCTTCCAAACCCGAATAACTCCAGTTTTGAATACCTAAATTAATAAACTCAAAAATCCACCAAAATAACATAGAGATTATTACCATTCCTAGAAATTGAGAGAAGCGATTACTTATCAAAGAATTTTTTCTTAGTTTGTAAACAATAGCATCTACAACCAAAATATAACCGAACCAAACAATTGGAAAATACCAGTTTGCAAAAGGTTGTATTTTTAGAAAGAAATTAATCTCAACAAAAATAATCATTAAAATTCCTATGATGCCATATTTTCTAAACATATAAGAATTCTTGAAATTGTACTATATAAATCTTTCACATTCTTAAAACTTCACATTCTTAAAACAAAAATTTTATAAACCAACCAACACCACAGAAATTAATGACAACAAAATTAGTAGATGTTGGAAGTTTAAAAGTCGGGGGTTATGTAATAATAGATGGAATTGCTTGTAAGGTTACAAGCATACAAGTTTCTAGACCAGGTAAACACGGTCATGCCAAATCGCGTATAGAAGCCGTAGGATTAATAGAAAGCCAAAAGAAGATAATTGTTAAACCATCTCACGATAAGATTTCAGTTCCTATTATAGAAAAGAAAAGTGCACAAGTACTTTCAGTATCTGGTGGTACAGCAAATGTAATGGACTCAGAAAGTTATGAGATATTTGATTTAGAAATACCAGAAGAATTAAAAGACCAAGTAAAAGAGAATGCACAAGTCTTATATTGGGTGATTTTAGATAATAAAATCATGAAACAAGTTAAATAAAATGGCAAAATTTTATGAAGCAACAGCAAGACTGTATCACGATGTATTTGTTTGTAAGAAGTGTAAGACTAAAATAAGAACATCTATGTCAAGAGTTTTACAAAAAAAGGTGGCTTGCAGAAGATGCGGAAGTAAAGCTTTACGTCCCATCAAGAAAGCAAAAGCAAAAGCAAAATGAACTATGATCTACTATTCGCAATCATTTTCTATGTTTTTCTATTCATATATTATATCACCCATAGAGAAAGGTTTGAAGTACAGGGGAAAATCTTTGCGTTATACAAGACAAAGATTGGAATTAACCTCATGCAGAAAATTGCAAACATATCTCCTAAATTTTTCAAAGTTCTAGGTTTGATAAGTATTGGAATAGGTTTCGCAGGGATGATATTTATATTTTATATTTTAATACAGGGGACATTTAGTTTAATATTCGTACCAGATGCGCAGCCAGTTATTGCTCCAGTTTTGCCTGGAATAAAAATACCGGGATTACCAAGACTTTCTTTTTGGTATTGGATCATATCCATCTTGGTTGTAGCAACTATACACGAATTTTCCCACGGAATATTCTCAAAAGCAAACAAAGTAAGAGTAAAATCATCAGGATTTGCATTCCTTGGTCCAATACTCGCAGCTTTTGTTGAACCAGATGAAAAAGAATTAAAAAAGAGTAGCAAGTTTGCACAACTTTCAATATTTTCTGCAGGGCCTTTTTCAAACATTGTAACAGGAGCTATAATATTTTTAATCGCTGGTTTTATAGTAACCCCTTTTGCAATCTCTCTAGTTGATTTTCAAGGAGTTGAAATTGTAAGTTTAGACGAAAATTATCCCGCTGCATCTTCTGGGTTGGAGGTGGGAGAAATAATTGTATCTGTTAACGACATTCCTATAGAAAATACGGAAGAATTTAGAGAAAGTCTTAAAGATCTAAAACCGGACGATAAGGTTAAGATATCTACACAAGGAGGAAAAGAAGTTTCCGTAATAGCATCAGAAAATCCTGATATTCCTGAGAGAGGTTATCTTGGAATAGTTTCGGGGAACAAAGCAGAAATTAAAGAATCTATAACTGAAAGATATGGAAACTTTTTAGTTTCAGCATTCTTCTGGTTTGTTAGATTATTAGAATGGATATTCTTAATAAGTTTTGGTATTGCACTTGCTAACTTGCTTCCTTTAGGTCCTGTAGATGGAGGAAGAATGTCAGTAGTTGCAATAGGTTTGTTCACAAAAAACGAGAAGAAACAACAAAAAATATGGCTGATGATAACACTTTTTGTCCTCGCACTAATTGTAATTAATCTTTTGCCTTATTTACAAAGATTGCTTGTATTTATTTTCAATCCAATCTTTGCTTTGTTCTAAATATAATTTTTTCAAAACAAAAACGAAAGGTTTTTATATGTGTTAATTCATAATTTCGTTAAGTTTAAACACTTAATCAAAAATAAAAGAGGTGAAATATCATGGTAAGAAGAAAAAAAGCAGCAAAGAAAAAAACAACAAGAAGAAAAACAACAAAAAGAAAAAAAACAACAACAAAAAGAAAAACAACAAGAAGAAAAAGAAGAAGATAAAATCTTTTTATTTTTTTCTCTATTTCTATTTAATTTAACATCATCTAAATATTTAAATAATATAAGATATTAGAGGTATCGGATGAAAGAATTATTCATTCCAGGTTTAGATCCCGGAACTACTTTAGCATATGCAATTCTGGATATCGACGGTAAACTTGTTAGAGTTGAGAGTTCAAGAGAGATTAAATCAAGTAAACTTACCCTAAAGTTGATGGAAGTGGGAAGAATTGTTATCGTTGCTTGTGATGTAAACCCTCCATCAAAATTCGTAGTAAATTTTGCAAAAAAGATCGGAGCAAAATTAATATACCCTGAAGAGGACATGTCAATAATATACAAAAGAAATTTAACAACAGGTTATAAAATAAAAAACAAACATGAGATGGACGCTCTTGCTTCTGCAATCTTTGCTTACAAAAAAATAGAACCTTTGCTTGAAAAAGTAGAAGAATCTTTAAGAAAAAATAAAGAAGAAGAATTTTCTACAGAAGCAAAAAGATTAATTCTTATGAAACAATTAAACATAAAAGACTCAATTAAAAAATAAAAAATCAGATTTCTCCCAAGGAGTAACCATTTAAAAAAGCCGCTTCAACAACATCTATTTCATCATTCTCCAATAAAATATCTACATCATCTTCATAATAGGACATCATATCACCTCCAAAGATTTCTTTAAACTAAAAATTCTTTTCTCTATAACCTCTTCATCAATAGGCAAGGCCTGGAGCTGTTTGCTAAACACTTTCTCAATATATCTAGTTTCCATAAAAATCCCCCCTTCTAACCAGATTATTATAGCTAGCAACAGCTGTACTGTGTATGAACCTTATCCTTTCTATTCTTTGTATCAATTTACTATATTCGTTCCAATCCAAGTAGATTTTCTTTTTATTCCAGAGCATGTTTACCACCCAACTTCATTAGGTGAATTCCTTATAAATAGGCTGCGCAGGTCCTTGAAATATGAAATACTAGAACCCAAGAATTATTTATTCTGAAGGCTTATTCGGTTAAACCTTTAATCTAAGGGTCTTCAAAATCAGTTAACTTCTTATAAGTTATAACGCTAGATGCCTTTCCAATACCATCCTTTATATCAACTCTTTTATTCTTTTTTAATTCATTTATCTTCCTAAAGAAAGTAGCATATGCTTTGTCTCCACCTTTCTCTTTATAGACATCATATAATTCTTTCATGCTACTTCCAGAATTATCTTTTATAATCTCCAATATCGTTCTTTCTTCTTTATTAAAATCAGCACTACCTTTAACTTTAAAATTATCAAGTTTTAAAATTGCTAACTTAGCATGATTCTCTTTTATCTTCTTTGAAGACATAGATTCAGCAATATCACCAGCCTCCTTAAGTAAAAATAAACCAGTTCTTAAATCTTTAATATTATAGGTTTTATCTATTACGAGATTAAAAGCACCCTCTTCCAATACGCCCTTCACAAAAGCATAATCAATCCTCTGCCTTAATATTCCTTCCGTTTCCTTAAAGCTATAAGGTCTAAATTCCAAAATCTTTGGATTTAGTCTGCTTCTTATTCTATCATCAATTTGTTCCAACCAGTTTTTTTCATTCGTTATCAATAAAATCGCTTTCCTATAAACATCTTCCAATAAGAAATAAATTATTCTGTTTTCACTTATTTTATCCACCTCATCAAAAACAACTACAACAGATTTTTTATTTAATATATTAGAGATCTCCTTTATCAGTTCATCGGTAGTTCTATTATGCGTAAACTTAAATCCAATCTGCTCGCATATCTCCAAAACAATTTTATGTGAAGTATCTTTCTTCCAACAATTTATGTATATGGGAATTATTTCATCACTAGTTTCTGCTAATTCGTTTAAAACATGTTTTACAGACAAAGTTTTACCCACTCCAGGTTTACCATGTATGAATAAATTACTTCCATTTCTTTTCTGAAATAAGGGTTTAATGCAACTCGCAATATATCTCTGGTCATCTTCCCTATAGGGAACCAATTTTGGCTGATAATCATAATCTAAGACAATAGGATTTAAGAATAAAGATTCACCCTCTGAAAGAATACCTTTGAACAAGTCTTTTGCCATATAAATAGAAGTATAAAGAAATTTTTAATCCTTTCGTTTACTCTTAGTATTAGCTATTTGATTTAATTCATCTAACATCTTATCCATTTCTTTCTTTTCCATACCATGTGTTTTAGCACCTTGCTCAATAGTTTCCCAACTAGCAACATGACAACCAACACAATGCAAACCATGTTTCATCATAACATTAGCAAGTTCCATAATCTTTTCAGGATTCTTATCAAAAACTTCTCCAAAAGTCATATCCTTTTTAATTTTCATCTTAACCTCCCGTAAGTTTCCTTTAGCAATAAAGCATCTTTTTCTATGTTAGGACTTTCACTTATTATAACTCCCTTTGCCTTGAAATCCTTTAAACTTTTTAAAAGTTCCTGATATTTTAAATCAGATTGCTCCAAATTCAGATGATTTTTCTCCCCCTTCATACTGTAAGCTATTCCAGATACGTGTATATGCATATTTTTTAATCCTTCTTTACCAAGTTTTTTCTCTATCTGCTCTAACATATATGAAAATTCTTTATAACTATTATATTTCCCATAATACCTAGCATGATAGTGCGCAAAGTCTATACAAGGCATCACTTTATCAATCTCTGAACTCAAATTTAATAGTTCATTTAACTCTCCAAATTGGCTTCCTTTTCCTGTTAATTCTGGTCTTATCCATATCTTAATGCCTTCCTCTTTTAGTGTTTTTACAACTTCTTTCAATTCTTCCTTTACTTTTTTATAGACTACTTCTGGTTGCATCTTCATATAGAACGCAGGATGAAAGCAAACACTCCATGCTCCACATAAATCAGCAATCTTTGCAGAATTTATAATTCTTTTTTTACTGTCTCTTAATTTTTTGGCATCTTGTGAATTCAAATTAATATAGTAAGGAGCATGACACGTTAAAACAACACCTTCTTCTTCAGCAATCTTCTTAACATCCTGAGCTTTCTCTTTTGTAATATTTATTGACCTAACAAATTCCAATTCCATACAACCTAAACCCAATTCTTTAACCCGTTTAATTCCGTTTAATGTACTACGTTCCTTAGTACCTATTGGTATTCCAGCAGTTCCAAATAGTAATTTATCTATTTTTATTGCCTCCAAAATCAAAATCTTAGACTTGTAAATAAATGAACTTTATAATACTTGCCCACCAATCTAGTGATTTATAATCATTAAGAAGTAGTGATAAAACGAAACCTTTATAAATGAGTGAACTTTGCTAAACACAACTAAAATTAAAAGTTTCGAGATAAAAATGAAAACTAAAACAAAAAGATTATCAGATGCTAAAGGTTGGAAACCTTTGATTGAAATTCCAAGTGTAATCCCGTCAGCAAGATTTCTTGGTGGAAAGAACTTTGGAAAATTAGCTTTAGAAGAATATCAAGGTAGAGCACAATCAGATTATCAAGGAAAAAATGTTTTAAATGTTCTTTCTTATCAGGACGGTGTTGTTAAAGGATCTAATCCTTTTGCTGTAGTTCTAATGAATAATGTTTTAGAACAGGAAGGTATGAGCGTTGCTAGATTATCAGATTTTGGCACAATTTTGAGAACTGATGCTTTAGATTTAATAGGTAAATATGAAGATGCAGCTTTAGTTTTAAGAAGCACTGGCGATCCTAATACTTATTTTGCTAAAGATCTACAAAAACAATTAAAAGCAAGAGACAAAGTTCAGTCTCCTATAATGGTTAATTTGGCTGATTTAGAGCTTGTTAATGATCAAGAAAGCCCGCATGGCTTATCATTTAAGTTAAAAGAAGATGCCGAATTAATTTACTCGGTGAAATTAGATAATAGAAATAATGGCAAAAGATTTTCTGATACTGATGAAAATGGATTGCCTATATTTGACACTAATGGTTCAAGAACTTTCTATACAAGAGATTCTGGCCTTTCTAGGCTGGACCTCAACGGGGGCTTGGATCTCTACTCCGGCTGGGACGACTTGGATGGCTCTAACTCGAGTGGTCGGGTAGTTGCTGTTCGCAGCGCAACCGCTGGTGACAATTTAGAACACGAAATTGAATTAATGTATAATACAGAATTTGAAGAATTAAACTCGAAAAAACAAAAAGCATTAAAAGCTGCAAGAGATATAATGCTAGGAGATAAATAAAAATGGCTATTAAAATATCAAGAGATTTATCAGATTTTGTAGTTACAGAAAATGTTCCAGATAATTTAGTTAAATCTCCCTCTTTTTTAAATGGAAGGTTTGGACAATCAATTTATGACGCATACCAACAAGGAAGAGATTCTACTTATAATGGAAATCCTAATTTAAGATTACAATTGCAAGATGGCGTTGTTACTGGATCAAATTTCTTTGATGCTGTTTTAATAAATCAATTATTAAGACAGGGAAATGTTCAAGGCAATCCTAGAACTCCCTTGCCAGCTGATTTAAGCAATCCAGAAGTTCTTGAAATGGTAAGAGGAAAATATTATATTGATTCTCAAGCTTTAGTTCTAAGAGGCACTACAGATTCTTATAATTCAAAAAATGATCCTTTAGCTAGATTCTTAGCAGAACAAGAAGGTGTGGATTTATCAAGATTAGAAAGAGAACCAGCTTTAATATACGGTTTTGATTTAAAATTAGATGAATCAAAAGAAGGTTATGGTTTATTAGTTGTTCCTAGTGATAATTTTACAGTACATCATGACGATAGATTAAATAATAAATGGAATGGTTACAGATTCAATAACGTTGATGAAATGGGTTTGCCAACAAATCTAGATAAGAACAAAGGTTCAAGAACTTTCTATACAAGAGATTCTGGCCTTTCTAGGCTGGACCTCGGCAGGGGCTTGGATCTCGGCTCCGGCTGGAACGACTTGGGTAACTCTGACTCGGATGGTCGGGTAGTTGTTTTAAGTGGCGAAGCCACTGCGCCTAAAAAAGAGCAGTAAAGTATAAAAACTATTATCTCTTTATTTTTTATCCTGGCCCAAAAGGCTAGGCTACAAGTTTGTTAATAATAAAATTCAACTACAACATTTAGTATCTTTATGAGAAAGATGAAGTGGTGGTGATTTACTTTCAATTAACAAGCTACGAAAAAGCCTTTCTAGGCTGAACCTCAACAGGAACTTGAATCTCAACTCCAACTGGAACAACTTGGATAACTCTAACTCGAATGGTCGAATAGCCTATCCTTTTCCAGGAATTCCTATGAAAACTTATAATTATCTATATCTTAGAATATGCTCAGAGGAAAATCTGTATTTAGCTTATAAAAAAGCAAGAAAAGGAAAAACAAAGAAAAATTATGTAAAAGAATTTGAAAGGGATTTAGAAGATAATATTTCAAAACTAAGAACAGAACTACTATTACATTCTTACAAACCAAAACCGCTAGAAACATTTATCATCAGAGATCCTAAAACAAGGAAAATAAGCAAATCCGATTTCAAAGACAGAATTGTACATCATGCATTATGCAACACAATAGAACCTATTCTTGAAAAGTCTTTTATCCATGACTCTTATGCAAACAGGAAAGGTAAAGGAACCTTATCTGCCTTACAAAGGTTTGATCAATTTAAAAAAAAGTAAGCAGAAATGGCAAAATTAATGGTTGGTTTAATAATAATCAAGTTAAAGGTTATGTATTAAAAGCTGATATAAAACATTATTTTGAGGAAATTAATCATGTGATTTTAATAAAAGCCATAAAAAAGAAAATAAAGTGCAATAAAACTATATGGTTGGTAAAAAAAATTTTGCACAACCGCCTAAATGAAGATAGTAATAAAAAAGGAATGCCTCTAGGAAATTTAACATCCCAGTTCTTTGCTAATATCTACTTAAATGAATTAGATAAATTTGTGAAACATAAATTGAAGGCTAAATATTATATAAGATATGTAGATGATTTTGTAATCCTTCATCACTCTAAAGAACAACTACAGATATGGAAAGAAGAAATCAATCAATTCTTGATAAAAGAGCTGAAGATAAAACTACATCCAGATAAATCTAAGATAATCCCATTGAATAAACCAATTAACTTTGTTGGTTTTAGGGTATTTTATCATTATAAGTTATTAAAGAAATTCAATAGAAAGAATATTCAAAACAGATTAAAAAAGTTTTATTTCTTGCATTCAGAGAATAGGATCACTTATGATAAAATCTACGATAGCGCACAAGGAACCTTTGCTTATATGAAGCATGCCAATACTTATAAGTTTAGAATAGATTTAACAAAACAAATAGAAGAAAAGTTTCCTGATCAATTTTCTAGTACTGAGATAAATAGATATCTAAAATATTTATAAAAACTATTTTACAGTTCCAAAATGTTTATCTCTATATTTTTTAATTAATCTTTTCACCTCAGGCATACAGTTCTTATCATATATTCCAACTTTAGTTTTTCTTTGAACTTCCTCAAAAGTCTTAGCTCCTTCTACAACTGCATCTTCTATATCCTGATCAGTTACCTTTAGATATTTGTCTACAACCTTTACACCTTGTACTTTAATTCTATTATATTGCTTACTTTTTCTAAAATAATCATTTATTGCAGCTCTTAAAGCCTTATCACCTAGAACAGAACAATGAACCTTTCTCTCAGGTAGTCCTCCAAGTCTTTTTAATATATCGTTTGGAGTTAATTTTAATGCTTTATCTAATTTCATTCCATCCTTTTCAGTAACCATTTCACTTAACACAGATGTAGAAGCCAAAGCCGAGGCACATCCAAAAGTTTCCCATTTACATTCTTCAATCTTATCATTTTCCCTATCAACTTTAATCCACATCTTCATTACATCTCCGCACGCAGGACTCCCAACAGTACCAACACCGTCTGCCTTATACTTTTTAGCGTCTTTACTTAACAATAAATTTCTAGGTTTAAAGAAATGGTCTTTAACAACATCAGAATAAAACCACCCTCTTCCCCTCTCCGACTTAATATCATATCTTTTCATATTTCAACTCTAACAGGAGATATTTGTCTTAATTTCTCAACTATTTCTGGTAATATCTCAGCAACATAATCTAGATCTTCCTTACCAGTCTTTCTTCCAAGAGTAATTCTTAAACTTCCATGAGCTGCTTCATAAGGCAAGCCAATTGCCAATATAACATGACTGGGTTCTAAACTATTTGAAGTACAAGCAGATCCTGTAGAAGCATAAACTCCCTTTTCATTTAAATAAAGTAATAATGCCTCCCCTTCAATATCTAAAAATGATATATTAATATTATTAGGCAGTCTTTTACTTGCATGCCCATTTAAAAGACTCTTAGAAATTTTTAATGTCTTTTTAATAAAACCATCCCTCAACATAGTCAACCTTTCAACTTCTTTATTCTTTTCTTCTTCTGCTATGTCTAATGCTTTTGCAAAACCCACAATACCAGGAACATTTTCTGTTCCGCTTCTTAAACCAAATTCCTGCCCCCCACCATGAATTATTGCATCCAAAACAGTACCTTCTTTGACATATAAAATTCCAGTACCCTTAGGCCCGTATATTTTACTTCCATTTAAAGTTAACAAATCTACATTTAAGTGATTAACATCTAGATTTAAATAATTAGCAGCTTGACAAGCATCAGTATGAAAGTAAACCCCTTTTCTCTTACAAACATCTCCTATTTCTTTAATATCTTGAACAGTTCCAATTTCATTATTGGCATACATAATTGATACTAAAATAGTATCTTTCTTTATAGCTTTTTTTAAATCTTCTAAATTTACTAAACCATCTTTATCAACATCTAGATAAGTAATCTTAAACCCTTCTTTCTTTTCTAAATAATCACAACTATCTAAGACAGCATGATGCTCAATCTTACTTGTTATAATATGTTTTCCTTTATTTTTATTGGCTCTTGCTACCCCTTTAATTGCAAGATTAATACTCTCTGTTCCGCTTCCAGTAAATATTATCTCTTTAGATTTAGCATTTAAAATCCTAGCAACCTTGTTTCTTGCATTTTCTACCACATCTCTTGCTTCTAATCCCATATCATTAAAACTGCTAGGATTACCAAATTCTTCTGAAAAATATTTATCCATCTCTTTTTTTGCTCTTGCATCTACGTAAGTTGTTGCACTATGATCTAAGTATATTTTTTTCATCTTTTAATTTCCTTTAGAGACTTAACAAATTCCATTACAGCCACTGTCTCATTCTTATGATCTTTAATTGGTACTGTAATCACCTCAAATAAGGCTCTATTGCCATCTTGATCTTTAGCTAAACCAACACCCTGTCCTCTTTTTCCAGTCTTAAAAGTTTTATCTACAGAACATTCTTTACAGCACTTCTCTCCTTTCTTATGTACCTTACTGCATTTCATAAAATTATTCTTGCTTCTGAATACTATTTTTTTATCTTTATCCAAAACATTTACCATTCCACCAAGTGAATTAAGCAAGTTTCTAATATTCTTACCAATATGATTCTCATCTTTTAATGTAGAAAGCAAAGGGGAATCATTAACATACCACAACTTTGTCATTCCAGCTTTTCTGAAATTAATCAAACCCATCGTTTTCATTACTTCTAGGTATTTAGATACTGTATGCCTGTCTATGTTTAATTTCTTAGCTATGTCTCCAGAAGATATACCATGTTCAGATTTACTTATAGTATCCATAATTTTTTCATTCATATCTTTCATAATTGAGAACAAAATAAAAGAAGTATATAAAGGTTACCTTTATTGGTTACCAATAACAAGTAATTAAATAACTTCCACACCTTCTTTAGTCAAAGCAACTAATCTTAACCCTATACCTAAACTAAGTAAAGCAGAGATCAAAGCCATATGCTCTCTTCCACTACCAGAAATAAAATTAACAGCTACCTCTGTACCTTTTATCTTTCCTTTTAATGCTTCTTTAATATTATCTCTTAATTCCCTCAATCCTTGGTTCATATTCATTGCTATTAGTTCTGTCTTTTCATCAGCATTAAAGTTTTCTTTCCCATAATCATTTGTTATTAAGAAAACTTTATCCCATTTTTCTTCGCTAATTAACCTAGAAACATGCCCCCACGTCCCCTTTCCCGTACTTAAACAAGCTATTAATTCTGTCATAACTAAACCAACTATAACATCTATATAAAACTTATTGTATTCTCGAAGAGAGTTTTCTAAGACTTGATTATCCTCTTCCTAAATAAATTATTCCGTTTAGTTCCCCTACTTTTCCTTCCTTCTCCACACTGAGTATATCCCCCTTAACTAAATCACTAAGTGATTTTTTGTTTTCAGGTAGCCTAACTATTCCCAAATCTAGTGAAGAACATTCATTTTCAGAAAATAGATAGGCTATATCAGAAGGTCTATAACCTAACAGGTGCAATTCTCCATCAATCTCTCCAACAAAAATTTCATATTCTTTACCCCTCTTTGTTTTTACTTCAAGCACACTATAAGAATCTACTTTCGGATGTGTCATTTTAATCCCTCCTTCACCCCATAACAAGGATAATCTACTTAAATATAAACTTTACGAGAAATATTATGTACACTTTCTATTATAAGAAAAACCAAAATTATTTAAATCAAAATAATATAATTTTAGTAATGCCAAAAACAATATCAAAAGACACCCCATTATCAGAAATCACACTAAGAAGATACGAAAAACCTTATACCTCTAAAAAAAGAGAACTAACAAGAAAATTATGTTTATCCACTGGTTTATTACAACCAGGAGACAGCAGAGACATAATAGTAGACATCTTACAAGTCCTATTAAATGCTAAAAAACAAAAAAAATTCTTGACTTCAGAAGAAATAAAAGACTCTGCTATAAAACTAAGAAAAAGACAAAAGCTTCCATTAAAAGGTATTGCTTCATCCAATGTAAGAAGACAGTTAAGAAGATTAAAAGATATTTATCTAGTAGAAACAATAAAAAACAAATACAGAATTACAGAATTTGAAAATCCTTCAGTAATATTTGACAAAAAAATAAAAGATTTCTACCTTAAAAGTATTCTAGAAAGAGTAAGAGAATACTTTGATGCTATTAACTAAATATCTTCTTGGGATTCTCAATATATATCTTTCTCAATACTTCATTGCTTAAATCTAATCCATTTAAAGTCTTATCAGGGGCTAAACTACATATATATTCTCCATTCTCTAAAAGGTCAACATAACACTTAGATTTTCCAGTTAACCATTCAACTGTCTTAATCGGATTATTAGTAACAACCATATCAGATCCAAATAAAACTCTATCAGAGTAAGAATTAATAAAATCCTTATATTTTTCAGTATCTTTAGATATTCTTTCTAAACCTTCCATAGCAAAAGCACCAAATGAAATATCTGTGTAAAGATTCTCATAAGTATCCAATAAACGTTGTAATCTGCTAATTCTAATAGAAGATAAACAGAAATGAGGACATATTACTTTCATATCTGGATATTTTTTTAAAACATTTTCAAATTCTTCTACATATTTACCAGCATTGACATGAAACATTATAGGAATCCTATTCTCTTCAACATAAGAATAAATTTCATCCATTACAGGATCGTCTAAAGGTAAAGTATAGAACATAGAATGGCCAGTATATAATTTCAAACCTTTTCCACCCCTTTCTATACAGGATTTAAATTTATTAAGTTTTTCAGGATCTTCAGGCTTAACAGTACAAAAAGCAACGAACCTATCAGGATAAGCTTCTACTAATTTTAAAAGCTCTTCATTATTAACATCATAACCTCCAAAACCTTCTCTATTGATGTAAATGGTAGCTTCCGGACTTCCCATCAACCATACTTGTTTTATCCCATTATTCTCCATAGCTTGAAGCAAATTCAATCCCCTTTCAAAATCCTGAACATGCTCATGTGCATCAATAATCTTGAAGTCATCTTTTTCATTAACATCATCAAACCCAAAACTAAAGTAAATTAAAATAACAACAGGTATTATTGCTAATAAAAATAATTTTTTATCCATATACTTATTTTTAGATACTCTTTTAAATAATTTTTCTTTCTCTTTTCTATGATATACGAACCAGCTGAAGACTCTTTTTTATTAGAAGAGCAAGTTAAAAAATATGCTAAAGGAAAAGTTCTAGACATGGGAGCAGGTTCTGGAATACAATCTGAAGCAGCAAAAAATTCAGACGTATTAGCAGCAGACATTAATCCAGAAGTTGTTTCTTATCTAAAGAAAAAAGGCATCAAAGCAATAGAATCAGATCTTTTCTCAAATATTAAGGGAAAATTTGATTTAATAATATTTAACCCGCCTTACTTGCCAAAAGACAAAAGAGAGCCAAAAGATTCTTCAATATCTACTGCTGGGGGAGAGAAGGGTAACGAAATAATTGAAAGATTCTTAAAACAAGCTAAAAACTATTTAAAAAAAGATGGAAAAATCTTAATGGTATTTAGTTCATTAACACCAGACATAGATAAGATTATTGAAAAATACAATTATAAATATAAAAAATTATCAGAAAAAAGTTTATTCTTCGAAACATTGTATGTATATATAATCCAAAACATTAATTAATTTAAACACAAGGTTTAAATAAAACTAAAGAATATTAATCAAAAATGGAACTTAAAAAAATCGGAATCCTGCTTTTAGTAATAGCTATTGTACTATCTTCACTATTCCTATACTTCAGAATCCGATTAGAACAAAGCTATAAAGAACAAATAATATCTGAAGTAGGTGGAGAATGTAAGCACACTGGAGAGGGATGTCCTTACGATGAGATAAATAAATTATTCTGGCCAACTTTACTCATATCAATTTCCCTTGTCATGTTACTTGTAATTTCTATATACCTAATCCTTCCAAGAGATAGAAAAGAAAAATTAAAAGTGCAAAATATTATTTCTAAGTTATCAAAAGACGAGTCTTCAATCTTAAATATAATCCAAGAAAATGAAGGATCAGCTTTACAGTCGGATTTAGTAGAGAAATCCGGATTAAACAAAGTCAAGGTTACAAGAATTCTTGATAAACTAGAAGGCAGAGGCTTAATTGAAAGGAAAAGAAGAGGAATGACTAACGTAGTGATCTTAAAACCCAGAAACTCTTAGTGAAACTAGTTTCCAACAAACGCTTTTAAGGCGTTTCATTTAACTAATTCTAACAAAAAATTTGGAGAAATCAAAATGGAAGAAATAAAATCAGAAAAGAAACAAAAATTTAACATAAACAGATTAAACATGATATTAGTAATCGCTCTAGCAGTTATAGTGCTATACAATCAATATCAAATATCCAGCGCAAATGGGGGAGGTTTAGTAACTGCTTATAGTGACGATTCAGTAACTTTAGAAGCTAATGTTATTCCAACAGGCGTTCCTGAAAGCTATGGACAAGAACTAGGAATTAGTTTCGATGACGTATCACCTAGTGACCCAGTACTTGCCGATCAAACTATAGAGACTTTATCAGAATACGATAGAACAATGACTTTGACTGGAGAGGATTTAGAAAGATATATTAGAGTTGCAGGAAGCATTTCATGCGAATATTGCTGCGGAGCAAATGCAATAATATTCAGTAACGGAGAGCCTGCTTGCGGATGTGCACATAGTTATGCTATGAGGGGCTTGGCTAAATACTTAATACAAAACCATGGAGACGAATTTACAGACGAACAAATCCTAGAAGAACTAGGAAAGTGGAAAACACTATTCTTCCCAGGACAATTAACAGCTAAAGCCAGGATCTTACAAGAAAATGGAATAGATGTTAATTACATTTCTCTAGCTTCAAACCAATACAGGGGAATTGAAAAGGGAACTGCTGGAGGAGGAATGGTAGGAGGTTGTTAAAAGTGGAAAATAAAAATACATTATTATTGGGATTGGGAATCGGATTGCTAGTATTGACTATAGCTTGGTCAACTTTAGTTAGCGGCCATAGTGATTACGTTACTGATGACAACTACATGATGGAAGATGAAGAGCATATGGACCTAGATGAAGACGGAATATGCGATTACTGCGGTATGGAAGTAGAAGCCTGTGAAGGTATGGAAGATATGTGTCATATGAGTAATATGCATGAAAACATGGAAAGTCATCATGAAAGGATGCATAGAAATATGATGGGAGGCATGCATTAAAATGAAAAAAGAAGTAATACTATTGATAGTTTTAGTAACTCTTGTAATTGTTTCAACTGTGCAGGCTTTCCAACTTAGTGATTTAAGGGAAAATGTTGAAGAAGGAAACACAGCAGGAGCCTCACCAACTAAAACAAGTTCTGGTGGTGGAAGCACTAGTTCAAATCCAGGGTATGGTGGAATGGTAGGGGGATGTTGATATGAAGAAAATAACTTTATTTTCTTTAATTTTTATTGCTTTATTAATCCCAGGATTCTTATTAGCTAGCCAATCAAGATCTCAAGACCCATCCGATATAAAAGTACTTATGTACAAATCTCCAAATTGTGGGTGTTGTGTTAAATATATTCCATACTTGAAAAAAAATGGTTTTGAAGTAGAATCTATAAATACCGGTATGAATGAGATCAAAAAAGATTATCAAATTCCTTATAACATGCAAAGTTGTCACACTTCCATTATCGAAGGTTACTTTGTAGAAGGCCATGTTCCTATTGAAGCCATTAATAAACTCCTAAGCGAAAAACCTGACATAGACGGAATATCCTTGCCAGAAATGCCTTCTGGATCTCCAGGAATGCCTGGTCCAAAAAGAGAACTTTTCAAAATATATTCATTAAAAGAAGGTGTTTATTCTGATTTCATGGAGATATAATAATGAGAAAGAAAATATGGTTAAAAATTATTCCAGTACTCATAATTGGAATCTTAATTGGTGTTTTTTTGAATTTTAATACTAATGCGCAAGGAGATTTCAAAGACATGGATATTGAAGAAAAAAGGCAACACTTCCTTGAAGAAAAAGAAACAATAATAGAAGAACAAATTGTTCAAGGAGACTATGCATGTTGCTTAGAAAAACCTTGTACATATTGTATTGAAAAAGATCCTAAACATGGAGAAGGGGCAACTTGTAACTGTTTGAAAGATGTAATGGAAGGAGTCCATCCTTGTGGCGAATGTATAGGAGAAATAATGGAAGGTCATGGAAACAAATTCCTTGCAAAATATTTTGCAACATCAATTGCTGAGGAAATGGGAGAACAACATTTGGAAACTTTAAAACAAATGATGTATGAGAAATATGGAGTTCCCATAGAAGAACAGATATAGAGTAATACATTTCTAGAGATTTACTGTTCCGAACATAGTAAGAACGTTTAATTTAATAAGTCTTTAAAAAACGGAAGTTTTAAATAGTATTATGTATCCCATAGTCATATGATAAATAAAAACATATTAAAATCTTGTCATAAAGAAGGGTATGATCAGGAAGAACTATACGGAGCTTATAAGATATTCTTTGGAACATTGGTAAGTGAACCTAGATTAAAGATAATCAATATCCTAAGAAAAGGAAAAAAGAATGTCTCAGAAATTGTGGAAGAGTTAGATATGGATCAAACCTCTGTTTCCCATAATCTCGCTAGACTAAAGAGGTGTGGTTTTGTTACTTCACAAATTAATAAAAAATTTAGATACTATAGATTAAATGAAGAAACAATCAAGCCTCTAATGGCGATAATAGAGAAACATATGTCTAGATATTGCATACACATCTTAAGAGCAGGCAAGGGAGGTGATAAAAATTAAGAAGATAATAACCCTCTTAACTTTTTTTTCATTTGTATTTTTATCAATGACCACAGTTTTTGCTCATGTAGACGAAAATGATCTTTATCATCACGACATGATGGGATATTTTGGGGGCCATATGTTTGGAATAGGACTTTTTTGGTTAATATTCTGTATTTTAGCGATAGTAGCATTGGTACTGTTAATTACTTGGTTGATTAAAAAGATACAAGAACCATCAAAAAGGAAAAGAAAGTAAGGAGGAGGCACACAATCATATGAAAAAAGCGGAAATAAAGATTGAAGGAATGCATTGTGCATATTGTCAGGCAAACATCACAAAAGCATTAAAAAAAATTAAAGTCGTAAAAGAAGTAGATGTCCAAATAATGTCAAAAAAGGCTTTTATAAAATATGAAAAAGAATTGCCTAAAGAAGATATCAAAAAGGCTATAGAAAGCGTTGGAAATTACACAATTAGTAGCATAAAAACAGATGACGGACCTAACGCAGACACCGTCCCCAATAAAAATACAAACATGAATCAAGATATACATCATGGTGTAAAGGCTAAAGATTCAGAAATATCATCCTGGAAGAGGAAAATGGTTTTAGCATGGAGTTTAACTATTCCTGCAGCATTTTTGATGTTCTCGGAAAGATTATTTGACCTTGAAATTTTTTCCAGCCAAACAACATCCATACTCCTATTATTAATTAGCTTTCCGGTTGTTTTCATACTTGGTTGGAATACAATAAAAGGAGGGTTCAAAGGTTTATCGCGTCTTTACTTTAATATGGATCTATTGATTGCACTAGGAACAATCACTGCATATCTATCAGGAATTGCTACATTTTTTCTTCCTGTAAGGGATTACTCTGGCGTCTCTGCAATGATAATGTCTATATTTCTTACGGGAAAATTTATAGAAAGCAAGGCCAGAGGAAAAGCAGGACAAGAAATTAAAAAACTTTTAGAATTAGAAGCTAAAAAGGCTATAGTCTTAAGAAAAAATAAAGAAATTGAAGTTGCCATTTCTCAAGTTCAGATAGGAGATGTGATGGTCATAAAGCCCGGAGAAAAGATTCCTACCGACGGCGTTGTTATAAAGGGTGAAAGTAGTGTAGACGAGTCTATGGTTTCTGGAGAAAGTATACCCGTTGACAAAAGTGTAAACGATAAGGTAATGGGAGCAACAGTCAATCAAGACGGGATCTTATATGTAAAAGCAGAAAAAATAGGTAAAAACACATTCTTATCAAACATAATAAAGCTAGTAGAAAAGGCACAAGGATCTAAGATTCCCATACAAGCATTCGCTGATAAGGTTACAAATATCTTTGTGCCAGTTGTTCTTATTATAACTCTTCTGACTTTTCTTGGATGGTTGTATTTTAGTTCAAATCTTGGACTATCTATAGGAGTAGCGATAGCAGTTCTTGTTATTGCCTGCCCTTGCGCACTAGGTTTAGCTACTCCAACAGCATTAACGGTGGGTTCTGGAATGGGTGCTAAAAATGGAATACTGATAAGAAAGGGAGAAGCTATCCAAACTATGAAAGATATAAGATATATAATGTTGGATAAGACAGGAACCATAACTAAAGGAAAACCAGAAGTAAGAGAGATTTATAGCAAGGTTAAAGAATCATATTTATTAAAGATAGCTTCTAGTTTAGAAAAAAATAGCGAACATCCACTTTCAAAAGCCATAGTAAATAGAGCTAACCTGAATAAATTCGAATCAGTTAAAAATTTCAAAATCCTAAGGGGAAGAGGCGTTAAGGGATTCATAAGATCAAAAGAAGTAATAATTGGTAACTCGAACTTAATGAAAGAAAATAAAATTGATTACAAAGATCTAGAAAAGAAAATATTAAGTTTCGAGAACAAAGGATATACAACTATAATTGTATCTGAAAACAAAAAACCGATAGGAGTAATAGGTATTGCAGACTCTTTAAAGGATGATTCAAAAAAAGCAATAAAAAGATTAAAAAAATATGGATTCGAGATTATAATGATAACTGGAGACAACGAGAGAACTGCCAAAGCGATTGCAAAAGAAGTTGGAATAAGAGAAGTAATCGCTAACGTATTACCAGAGGAAAAAACCGAAGAAGTAAAAAAAGTACAGAAGAAAGGAATGGTTGCATTTGTTGGAGATGGCATTAACGATGCACCCGCATTAAAACAAAGTAATGTAGGGATTGCAATGGGCTCAGGAACAGACATAGCAATAGAAGCAGGAGATATCGTATTGTCTAAAAGTTCTTTAATAGGGGTTGTACAAGCTATCAATTTGAGTAAAGTAACTTTTAGAAAAATAAAACAAAACCTATTCTTTGCATTCTTTTATAATACAATAGCCATTCCAGTAGCTATCGCTGGTTTACTGCATCCAGCAATTGCCGAATTAGCTATGGCATTATCTTCAATAACAGTTGTAACTAACGCCAACTTACTCAGAAAGAAAAAGCTATAAAACAAAAAACTTATAAATCAAGACCTAACACATTAACTAAACCCGTTTACTACTTGACGTAGGAGGGAAGATGAACAAAGAAGCAATAATAAATTCTATTAAAAAGGTAAGAGAGCTTTCTAAAAAGAGAAACTTCGATCAAACTTTCGACTTAGTCATAAATCTAAAAGAAATAGATTTAAAAAAATCAGAGGAAAACATAAACACCCTTATTCCATTACCCTTTCCAAAAGGAAAAAAACCAAAGGTATGCGCTTTTGTAGGTCCAGAATTACAAACATCTGCTAAAGCTTTATTTGATAAAACAATTCTTACCGAAGAATTTCCTAAATATTCTGATAAAAAATTAATCAAACAATTAGCATCACAATTTGATTATTTCATTGCACAAGCAAATATAATGCCAAACGTAGCTACGACCTTTGGTAAAGTACTAGGTCCAAAACAAAAAATGCCAAATCCCAAGTTTGGTTGCGTAGTTCCTCCTACAGCAGATCTTAAACCCTTGGCGGCCAAATTAGAAGGATCCGTAAGATTGCAAACAAAAAATGAACCCATATTAAAATGTGCAGTAGGTAAAGAATCTATGAAAGACGAAGAAATACAACAAAATATTCTAACAATTTACAATAATATTGCCCATTCCTTACCTCGTGAAGAAGGAAATATAGGTTCTGTTTATCTAAAATTAACAATGAACAAACCACTAAAAATAACCAACAAAGGTCCTGTGGTTAAAGAAGAAAAAAAGATAGATAAACCGGAAATTAAAAAACAAGAAACAAGAAAAGAAACTAGTAAAGAAAATAAAGAACCGAAAAAGGAAGAAGACAAGGAATCTAAAAAAGAAAAAGATAAAAAATGAAAGCACATGTTTCAGATGCAAAGAAAGTAGAAGTAAAGAAAATAATAGATTTGACTAAAAAGTATGATGTAATCGGAATAGTAGACTTAACAGGACTTCCTTCTGCACAATTCCAAAAGATAAAAGCAAAACTAAAAGATTCTTTATTAATCAAGGTAAGCAAAAAAAGGTTAATGAGGATAGCTTTAAAAGATTTAGAAAAAGACAAGAAAGGTATCTCAAAATTAGAGCCATTTTTAGAGAAATGCATGCCGGCAATAATATTTACAAATCAAGATCCATTTAAACTTTCTAGCATCTTAAATAAAAATAAATCAAGGGCTCCTGCAAAAGCCGGACAAACTTCTCCAAGTGACATAGTAATACCTGCTGGTCCAACACCATTTGCTCCAGGTCCGGTGATCGGAGAACTTGGACAGGCCGGAATAGCTACAGGAATAGAAGCAGGAAAAATCATAGTCAAAAATGACACAACAATAGTTAAAGAAGGAGAATACATAAATCCGAGAACTGCAGATATTCTAGCTAGATTTGGAATAGAGCCAATAGAAATCGGTTTAAATCTTACAGCAGTATATGAAAAAGGCCAAATTTATGATAAAAATGTACTATCTATAGACGAAGAAGGGTACAAAAATAGATTACAACAAGCATATATGGAAGCGTTTAACTTAGCTATATATTCTTCATACGTAACAAAAGAAACAATCAAAGAATTACTACAGAAAGCAGACTCAGAGACGAAAGCATTAACAAAATCAGCAGACATTCTTACATCAGATGATGTAAAACCAATATTGGCACAAGCAGAAACGGTTTCAGAAAACCTTAAGAACAAGCTAAATATCGAAGAAAAGCCAAAAGAAACTACAGAGAAGGAAGAAGAACCTAAAAAGGAAGAAAAGAAAGAAGTAACTAAACAAGATAAAACAGAAGATGGAAAAGAAGATATAAAAGAACAAGAGAATAAAGCAACACCGAAAACAGAAAAGCAAGAATCTAAAGAAAAGAAGAAACCACCCCTGCCGTATTCAAAAGAAGCAGAATCGGATGCCAAGAAGATAATAGATAATATGGTAGATAAAGCAATAGGTGATAAAAAATAATGTTCATGGAGGTATCAAAATGGAATTAATATATGCAGCATTGCTATTACACAAATCAGGTAAAAAGATAGAAGAATCAGCTATCAAAAAGATTCTTGAAGCAGCAGAAATAAAAGTTGAAGATGCTAAAATAAAAGCATTAATAGCAGCATTAGACGGCGTTGATATTGAGAAGGCAATTAAAGAAGCTGCTCCAGTTGCTACTACTGCACCACAGGCTGAGGCTAAAGAGTCTAAAGAAGAGAAGAAAGAGGAAGAGAAGAATGACGAGAAATCAGAAGAATCCGCAGCCGCAGGACTAGGTAGCTTATTCGGTTAATTAAAACTATTTTTTTATTTTTTGTATTGCCTTTAAAAAATGGAAAAGAAGAATCTTAAAAATAAGTTCCAAACAACCAATAAGGAAATCTCTGAATTAAGAGGTAAACTTAATGAGGTAAACCAAGAAAAAGAGAAATGGTTTAACAAAAAAGAGGAACTTAGAAAATATGTTATGGATTCTATAAGAAAAATTAAACAATTAAAATCTAAGAAAGATAAGTCTAATGAATATGTTCAAAGGATGAAGAAACAGAGAGATGAATATAACAAAAAAGTAAAGGACCTAATAAAAGAAATTAAAGATGCAGACAAAGAAAAAAGACAAATATTAAAAAAACACAAAATCAAGTTTGACCCTACTAAACTAGAAGAAAAGATTAAAAGACTAGAAGAGCGTATAGAAACTGAAGCTCTTTCTCCTGAATCCGAACAAAAAGTAATGAAACAAATAAAACAGTTAAAGAAAATCTATGATGAGACATCATCTTTCGTAAAGAGATCAAAAGAAATATCCCAAAATCTAAACGATTCCAAACAAAAAGCAGAAGAAGCCCATAATAAACTAAGAGAAGAAGTACAGAAAAGTAGAAAAGATTATGATAATTTCGCAGAACTTTCTAGAGAGATACATAAACTAAAGGAAGAGCAAGAAAAAGCATTCTCAAAATTCTTAGAATTTAAAAGGGAGTTCATGGATATCAATAATGAATTAAGGGATAAACTCCTAAGAGCTAACAAAATAAAAGATAAAATCAAAGCGGTAGATAATACCGAAAAGCTAACAAGAGAACTAATTGATAAAGAAATAATAAATAAAAAAGCCATGGAAGTAGAGGAGAAACTTAAGAAAAAACAAAAAATAACAACAGAAGATCTCTTAGCTTTCCAAGGCAAAAAATGAGTTTCATTACATCTTTAATAACCTGGACACAAAATACATTTACTCCTCTCGGTCCTATTGGTTTGTTTATTTTGGCATTTATGGAAGCTTCTTTCTTTCCTGTACCTCCCGACATTTTACTAGTAGTATTAACATTAGCAGAACCAGATAAAGCCTTTTTATTCGCATTAATATGTACCCTCGGAAGCGTACTTGGAGCATTACTTGGTTATTTAATCGGTTATATAGGAAAGATAGCCATACTAAAAAAATTTGTATCTGAAAATAAGATTGATAGAGTCCATAACTTATTTAACAAGTACGGTCCTTGGGGGGTTTTTATAGCAGCCTTTACACCAATACCATTTAAGATAATTACAATTGCAGCAGGAGTTTTTTACATAAATATAAAGAAATTTATTCTAGCATCACTTATCGGAAGGGGTCTAAGATTTTTCATTATAGCCTTACTGGTAATGTTGTTTGGAGAGATGATTGTAAATTTCATAGATACTTACTTTGGCTTACTGACATTATTGGTTGTAGCAATACTTACAATAGTATTTATTCTTTATAGAAAATCTAAAAAAATATAACTATCTTCTTTTTCTCTTCTTCTTTTTTAATGAACTTTTCTTATATAGGTCTTTTAAATCACTATATACAGGTATACTTTTAACTTTAAATTTCTTAACTAAATATATCCATACTAAGAAAACATATACGCTAGATAAAAATCTCCAAAACAACAAATGTACAGAATCAAACCAAGACTTTCCAAATTCTAATAATGCAATTATTAAAATTTCTATTCTAACTATATTCATAGCCAATATTAATGCAGCCCCTATCAAGAACATATAAACTCTATCTTTAAGTTTTATGTCCTTAGTCAAAAGAATCAACAATAATAAAAGATAATACGCAGACGCAGCTATACAAGCAGGAACAAAATCCAGAGTACGACTACAAAGGGAAATAATCTTTTCAGAATAATATAGAACTGCTCCGGGATACAATAACTTAGTAATTAAAAACGAAGGATATATAGTAATAAAGGTAAACAGCGGATAAAATATTTTATACGGGATTATCAAAGCAAGAAATATTCTTACAATAAGTCTGTACTCATATTTCATAAACAAATCCGTTAATTTTCGTTTATAATCTTTTCGTTTCAAAAATATTATAAACCAAAATCCTAAGTTATAGATATGAATCTCAGAAAGATAATCCTCATTTCAACATTGTTAATATTATCAATTATTTTCGATAACCAAATAACATCTTTTATTATTTCTCATAGAGTACAAGAATTAAACCAGTTCTTCATATCCTTAGATTTTATAACCTTTGAAGTGTTTATAGTTGTTCTATTCTTTCTAATCTTCCTATTCAAGAAAAAAGAAAAAATTCCAGTACTACTTTTAAGTTTCTTAACTACAATAGCAATAACATATTTATTAAAATTTACAATATCAAGACCAAGGCCTTTAGAATCTCTAATACAGAAATCAACATCTTCTTTTCCAAGCGGCCACACTTCTACAGCCCTTGTTCCGTTACCTTTCTTAAAGAATTACAAAAAATTTAAATTCTTATGGTTAGCGATAGTTTTAATGATAGCCTTTTCCAGAATTTACCTAGGAACACATCATCTTACTGATGTTGTTTTTGGAGCTGTAATTGGCTATTCAATAAGTACATTATTCATACACTTAAATAAAAAATGGCACTAGAAAACTTTTCAGCAACAGTATCTTACTACCTGCCTATAATAGAGCAACATCTTAGAGAGTTCTACTTTGCAACAAAAGAAAGAACAATCACCATTCTTCAAGCACCTCTCAACGATGTTGATATGCTCTGGATATTAATACCTTTAATACTAACCATGGTACTTCTAGAATTTTACTTTGGTAGATACAAAGAAGAAGAGCTTGGTTGGAATACTGCCTTCGGTAATAGCCTTGTCTTAATCTTTGTTTCAGTATACCTGGCAAGATATCTATACACTAATAATCTACTAGGAGATAAATTAAAGTTAACAGTAATAGCTACATTAATCACATTTGGTTTAGTCATAACTTTAGTGGATTTCTTCCATTTACTACCTAAAAATCTAGCATTCGGCATATCCTCGAAAATTCCATTAAACTTCTTAGCATACGTATCAATAATCTTGGTTTATACAAATATTCCTTTAGATGAAATAACTATCTCAGCATTTCTAGCAATACTCATAGGATTATTTATACTAGTAGGGATAATACACAGTTTAACTCCAAAAACAAAAGATCCTGAAGAAGAAGAGATTCTTTCTAAACTTAAAGAAATGAGTTAAGCGAAACCTTTATAAACGAGCTTGACTACTCCGAAGTCATATCATTATATTACAATTGGGGGGTTTTAAATGAAAAAGCTATATTTTTTAGGAATACCAATTTTATTAGCTATAATTGCATTGGTAGTGGCAGTTCCACAAGACCTAAACATTGTTGAAAATTCCTTAACTGCTTCAGGTAATCCTGGAACAACAGTTCAAGGACAAATGACAATAGAGAATACTGGTGGTTCTACTATAACCGGAATTAGTTTTTCAGCTACAAATGCTGATATAACCATAAATAATTTTGATCCAGAACCTGTTGATCTAGATCCTGATGAACAACAGGAAATAACATTTGATATAATAATACCTAGCGGATTATCAGCAGACGATTATACCGAAACTATAACAGCAGAATCTGGAGCTGAAACAGACTCTGTTAATATTGTAGTAACTGTTAATGAAAATCCAGGTATAGATGTTGTTGAGTCTTCTATTTCTTTAGATGGAACTCCAGGAAATGATACAAATACATTAACTTTTGAGATCGAAAATACTGGAAACACAGATTTAACCAATGTAGAGATATCTTTTACTGCAGATGATTTTCAAGACCCTAGTGGAGATCAGATAACATTTACATTTAACCCAACAGGACCTTACACAATAAATGAAGGACTGTCTGAGGTTGTTTCCGTATACGCAACCATTCCAGAAGACCTATTCCTTGGAGAGTATACTGGGACAGTTGAAGTTTCAGACGGAACAGTTTCTGACTCTTTTGAATTGACTGTAGATGTTGAAAGCGAATTCATAATCATTGACATTGAAGATGTAAGTGAAGATGAACCAGAACCTGGAGAAAATATTGATATTGATGTAGAAATAGATAACATTGGCGATTTAGATTTAGAAGATATCAAGGTAGAGGTAAAGATTGAAGATATTGATGATAATGACGATTTGGAAGAAGAAAGTGACGAATTCGATTTAGACGAAGGAGATAATGAAGATCTTACTTTTGAATTTGAAATTCCTTTAAACGTTGATGAAGGAACATATAACATAATAGTTATTGTAGATGGGGAAGACGAAAATGGAGATAATTTTGAAGTAACACAAATCTTCATGGATGAAATAGATGTTCAAAAACCCGAAGATGACGAAATAGCTATAGAATCCGTATCTATCTCTCCAGAAACAATAAGATGCGGGCAAAGTATGGATATAGATGTTAGAGCAGTTAACGTAGGAACTGATGATCAAGATGATATGTACCTTGAAGTAACTCTTGAAGGTGTTGATGTTGTCTTGACTTCAAGTAGATTTGATTTAGACAGCGATGATTATGATGACAGAGAAGATACAAGATCATTTACTGCTAGAATACCTTCTGATGCTGAAGAAGGAACATACTTCATAGGTGTAGCTGCTTACAATGAAGATAATGACTTCATAAGAACAAGGGAACTTGATGTCCAGGAATTCATAGTTAGTGGAGATTGTGAATCAACCACTTCAAGCGGAGATGCAGAGATAATTCTTGATACCACTTCAATGAGCGTAGACCAAGGAGATTCAATAAGCATAAGCCTAGATATTAAGAATAATGGAGACGACACCAATGATTATGTTTTGGAGGCTTCAGGTTATGAAGACTTTGCTATACTAGCAGGTATTGACCAACCTTCTGAGAATATAGATTCGGGAGACTCAAGTAAAGCCTTTGTCTCATTAGAAATAGACTCCGATACTACACCCGGAACTTATACTTTAACATTAAGAGTTAAAGAAGACGGTACAGTATTAGATACTGAAACAATGTCAATAACTGTTGAAAGAGACGGCGTAACAATCACCCCAACAGTAACAGGATTTACATCTTTTGTTGACAGCATCTTCGGTGGTGGCGAAAGCACATCAAAGACCGTATTCTTTGTTTTGGCAGACCTTGTGCTTGTGGTAATAATCATTTTCTTCTTGAAGATGATTTTAACTAAGAAATAACTTTTTCTCTTTTTCTTATTTATTCAAAAATCAACCTAAGAGATTTCTAACACTATCTATTATCTGCATTAATAATTCTCTTCTAAAAAGAAATAATAAAACTATTACAATTATTAATAATATCAACATTGTTTTGAGTCTCATTTTTTTCCACCTTTGTACTAAGATCAATATATGGAAAAAGGATTATATAAACTTTTTTATAAATCACAGTATTTATAAGTAATAACAAAATCTTCCATTAATGGAAGAAATAAGGTTTTATAATAGAGAAGGAAATAATACCTTTAATCAATTCAGCATAGAATACGATCCTAACATATCTTTGGACACAATTCTTATACAAAAAGAAGAAGAATTAACTGAGGAAAATTGGAAAAAAAAAGATTAGAAAAGGGCTTCTTTGATTCTACCATTGGATTTCTGTGGGATACACAAAATGATTGTCTAAAATTTATTTCAATGAGTTACAGACTGCATGATACTCTTTCTTCTTATTTGGATAGGACGAGATGCCATTCCGCCAAGAGCTGTATGAATTAGCTAGAGCCTCTGGCGTGAGTGCCATATTGAAGACTAAGGACAATATAATAGCAGTCCAACGTAGAAGCAATAGAGTGTTTGCAGCAGGAAAATTAGATTCTTCTGCATCCGGAATGTGTTCTGTTACAGGGACCGAATTAAATTTTAGAGAATCTATTCTAGAAAAAATTAATATAGAACTTAATCTACCATTAAGAGATATTGTAAATCTTTCATTAACAGGCGTACACAGATCTATGAATTATGCAAGCATACAAGTTACATATAAATTCGAAACATCAAAAACTTTCAAAGAGATAGCACGTAGAGCTAATGGAGATTATATTACAGAATTAATTGGTGTGCCTGAAAAAAATCTTCCACAGTTTATACTAGATACTTATATAAGTTCAGAGTTAATAGGAGATGGCTGTGCATCTCTTCTATCTTATTTAAACGCAAATGATCTTAATGTAACTGTAAAAGAATTGATTAAAAGAGGAAAAATAATAAGATTCGGTGAATTAGTTGAAGGAAAATTTATTGAGAAATAAATAAAAGCGCCCGGGGGGATTTGAACCCCCAATCACCGCTTTCTAATCTGGTTCTGCAGGTTCAACTTCTCTTAGAGAATCGGTTGCCTTACCAGATTTGGCCACGGACGCTTATTACTGATTAACGACCTAACTTTATAAAATTATTCATTAGAATGGGCCCGATGGGATTTGAACCCACGATCTTCAGCTTAGAAGGCTTTGGCGGAACTCTTGTTCAGACGCCTTATCCAGGCTAGGCTACGGGCCCCTACAAAAACAACTTTTCATTAATATTTAAATGTTTTCAAAAACTTTAAATAGTCTCTTCCAACAATTTCTAAATTATGGTTGATTTTAATAAAATTGAAAAGAAATGGCAGTCTAAATGGGAAAAATCAAAAATATTCCAAGTCAAAGAGAATCCTAAAAAGGAAAAACAATCAATTGTAGAAATGTTTCCATATAGCTCAGGAGAAGGCCTTCATATGGGCCACGCTCTAAATTACATAATAGGTGACATATACACAAGATTCAAAAGAATGCAAGGTTTTAATGTTCTTTACCCTATGGGTTATGACAGCTTTGGTTTGCCGGCAGAAAACGCAGCTATCAAAGCAAAAACACATCCAAAAAAATACACAGAAAAAGCCATTAAAAAATTCATAAAACAACAAAAGTCTCTAGGTTTAAGTTATGACTGGTCCAGAATACTTCATACATCAGATCCACAATACTATAAATGGAATCAGTATTTCTTTTTAAAATTCTTTGAAAAAAATTTGGTGTACAGAAAAAAAGCTTTAGTTAATTGGTGTCAAAAATGTAATACCGTACTGGCTAACGAACAGGTACATAATGGGAAATGCTGGAGACACGAAGATACAGAGGTTATTGAAAAGAATCTAGAACAGTGGTTTATCAAAATAACTAAATACGCTGATGAATTATTAAAAGAAATTCCTAAACTTAAATGGCCAGAAAGAATTAAGATAATGCAAGAAAACTGGATAGGAAAAAGTAAAGGAACAAAAGTTAAATTCAAAATTAAAGATTCAAAAAAAACAATAGAAGTTTTTACGACAAGACCCGATACCTTATACGGGGTTACATTCTTAGTATATTCAATCCAACACCCTGAGGTTAGAGAATTAGCAAAAGGAACAAAAAAAGAAAAAGATGTTGAAAAATTCTTTAAAAATTTACCAAAACAAACTAAAGAACAAAAAGAGAAACAAGGCATATTCACTGGAAGATACGCTATTCACCCCTTAACGAAAGAAGAAATTCCTATTTATGCTTCTAATTTTGTTGTTGCAGATTATGCTAGCGGGGTCGTGATGGCAGTCCCAGCACACGATCAGAGAGATTTTGATTTTGCTAAGAAGTATAAGATTCCTATAAGGGTAGTTATCCAGAACAAAGATAAAAGCCTAAATGAAGAAAAGTTAAAGGAAGCTTATACTGGAGAAGGAATTCTAGTTAATTCAGATAAGTTCTCAGGATTAAATAGTAAAAAAGCTACGTATGAGATAACAGAATATCTAAAAAAGAAAAATTTCGGTCACCCAGATACCCAATTTAAACTAAGAGACTGGCTTATTTCAAGACAAAGATACTGGGGGACTCCGATACCAATGATTCACTGTGAAAGTTGTGGTATTGTTCCTGTTCCAGAAAAAGACCTGCCAGTTAAACTACCTGAAAAAGTAAAATTCGGGAAAGGAAATCCATTAACAACCAGTAATACCTTTGTTAATGTAAAATGCCCCAAATGCAAAAATAAAGCAAAAAGAGAAACAGACACTATGGACACCTTCTTTGATAGCTCTTGGTATTTTTTAAGATATTGTGATAATAAAAATAATAAAAAACCTTTTGATAAAAAGAAAGTTAATTATTGGATGCCTGTTGATCAGTACATCGGAGGAGCAGAACATGCTTGCATGCATTTAATTTATGCAAGATTTTTTACTAAATCACTAAGAGATCTCGGATTTGTGAAGATTAGTGAGCCATTTATTAGGTTATTTAATCAAGGGATGTTACACAAAGATGGATTTGTAATGTCTAAATCCCGTGGAAATGTAGTTCTACCAGAGGAAGTTTCCAAAAAATATGGTATTGATACAGCTAGATTATTCCTAGTATCAATCGCAAGCCCCGATAAAGATATAGAGTGGAGTGACAAAGGAGTACAAGGAAGTTTTAAATTTATCAATAAGCTATTTAATTACATCAACAAAGTTAAACTAGGAAAATCAAGCAAAAAATTTGAAAGCAAGTTGCATAAAACAATAAAAGAGGTTACAGAAGACATTGAACAATTTAAATACAATCTTGCTGTAATAAAAATAAGATCTTTATTTGAGTCTTTAGAAAAGGAGATAAGAAAAAAAGACCTGGAATCATTTATAAAACTTCTATCCCCTTTCTGTCCGCATATAGCAGAAGAATTATGGAAGAAATTACGCAACAAATCTTTTATAAGTTTACAAAAATGGCCAGAAGCTGATAAAACTAAGATAGATAAAAAGTTAGAAGAAGAAGAAAGAATAATTAAAAAGACTTCAGACGATATAATAAGCATTAAAAAAATATTGAAAATAAATAATCCAAAAACATATATTTATACTATTCCTAATGAAGTAAATTTATTCAAAGAAAACCAGGATCATATAAAAACTTCTACAGGTTCTGATAAGGTAGTAATCATACCAACTAATCAAAAAGAAATTTATGATCCTTCTAACAAGGCGAAGAAGGCCCGTAAGAATAAGCCAGCCCTTTATTTAGAATAAATTCTCCAGGTTTTCTTCCTAAAGAGTCTCCGTAACTATGGTTTTTTATACATTTAACCAAACCTTCTCTTTCAAATCTTCTCAGCCACCGTATAGCACAGGAAACGTTCTTATAACCCCTATCATATTTTAAATCTCTAGAAGTAATCTTACCTTTTCTCTTACATATCCTTATCACAGAATCCTTCACAATCGATGATTCCTTATACCTCTTGTAATCTTTAAACATCTCTCTAAATCTTGACTCCTTTCCAACATGAGGGATTTTAATCAGTTTTCTTAATCTAAGTAAATTGTCTCTTCTAGTTATGTTGAATATTTTTCTTGTTCTAATCTTCCCTCTATCCGTGAAATATATCCCCGAACAATAAGAAGAGAAGGCAATTCTGAGCTTATTCAATATCCTAAATTCCATGTCTACAACATTATTTGTTTTCTTTATTAAATATAATTGGATATCTTTAGACAATTTTCTAAAAGAAGTTTTCTTTTTAACTTTATTTTTGATAAATTCATCTTTTGACAAATCGACTGATCTTTTCCAATTTATAGATTTCCTATACTTCTCTGATTTTGGCATATGTGGTGTAAATTTAACATCTCCTTCATCTGCTATAGTTTGTTCTATCCAAGCACACATTAAATCACTGTTAAACAAAATATCTTTAGGAAGCATAGGATCATTATCTACTTTAAAACCACCGAGATCCACATAAGCTAAAATCAAGTCCCTCATAATAGAAGGAAAAGCCAGAACTTTATCATTCTTTTTAAGATATTCTTTAATAGAATCCTGGTTTCCACCGAAGGCTTCCAAAGCATCTAATTTAACAGAATTTCTTAGAGAGTCGTCACTATTAGAATAATACATACCTTTACTTACCCAACCTTCATTAAAGATAGCCGCCAGAACTCTGATTGCAGGCTTAGTATTAAAATTAAAAGGCAGTTTGGGATTCAGAATTCCTTGGCTGTTTTTATGACCTATCCAGATTATATTTTCCTCTATTTTTTCCAAACTAAACTCTCTACAGTTCAGATATTTAACTACTTTAGTTAAAACATCGGTTCTAATCTTGTAATTATTTACACCAATCATCCTAAGAAATGTACTTTTAGAAACTTCCAATATCCCCAAGGATTTATCTACGTTCTTAGATTTATTAAGAAATTTAAGCATTAAATTCTTTTTAAAATCTTCATCTAGAATCACCCAATTTTTATTTGGTAAGTCCCAAAAATGTATCATTCATTATAAAGGAAACATCATTTATATATCTTACGCGGGCGTTTGAAACACGAAACACTAAAACCCAGATTTACAAGATAAAACTAAAAAAGCCAAACCAGGAAAACCAGCTATCTACCTTGGATAACTTCAAACTAATTTGAACCTTAAAAAACCTTTATAAACACTAATTCTACAACTAATACATGGCAAAAGAAGAAACTTACTTGATGGTTTCACTAGAAGAAGAAAAATCTAAACAACTAGCTCATGCCATTTCTAATGAAACTTCAAGAAAAATTTTAGACTATCTTGGAAAGAACCAAGAAGCTTCCGCATCTCAATTATCTAAAGCTCTAAAAGTTCCTATTTCAACAGTAGATTATAACATTAAACAATTAATAAAAAGCGGATTGATAGAAGCTAAAGAATTTATGTGGAGTCCAAAAGGCAGAGAAATGTACCTTTACAAAATAGCAAAAAAACTAATCGTAATCTCTCCGTCAAAAACTAATATTAAAAAAGAATTAAAAAACATCTTACCTGTAGCTTTAATAAGTGCAGCCTTTGTAGGCATAGGGCATTTCTTCTACACAAGATCCAATGCTTTTGCAACTGGTTTAGTGGAAAAAGTTGCAGATACTCAAGAAGCACCAGAAATAATAACAACAATTCCTAACTACGCTCTATGGTTTTTAATAGGAGCTCTATTCGCTTCACTACTCCTTTTCATCTGGAGAATAGTCAAAAAATAAAATTTCTTTTAAAAACCTATCTATAAGTCCAAATTAACTTGAAACCTAAAAAATGTTTATATAGATTCTAATCCTAATTACTACATCACCTTAAGGAGGAATAAAAAATGAAAAAATTAATACTCGCTTTAAGTTTTATTTTGTTAGTTTTACCAGTAAACGCTAGTCCAGAAATAATAATGGGTCAAGAACAATCTTACTCAGTAATGTTTGACGGTGAAGGGGAAGCTACAGTAGTTGCTAAAATAACTATTCAAAATCTAGAAGACAATGCTATAGACAAAATACTCTTGCAAATTCCAGGAGAATCTGTTAGAATGATTTATGCTGTAGAAGAATACTTTCAAGAGTGTGAACATTTCTGTGTAGAATACTACTACCCAAGATTAGAATACAAAAAACCAGATTACACAGCTCAACAATTAGCAGACTCTACACTTTACACATTTACTTTAAGCCAAAAACTCGAGCCACTTGAACAAACTACATTAATACTTTATTATAAAGCAAACGGCTATGTAGACGAATCTCTAGGTCTTTACAAATTTGACTTCAAAACTATCATGACTGAATACGATGTTAATGAAGTCAGAGTAGCAATAAATGTTAACAGCGGTTTACATCTAAAAGAAGGAAAAACAGATATTGATTACAGAGAGAACTTTGCGGCACTTGGTAAGGCCATGAGTGCAGCTTCAGAAGATATAGCAGAACATTCCGTATACATAGGAAACAGAGGAGAATACACAGAAACAGCCTACGGCTTAGACCCCTGGGAAAGTTTCCATGTAAAAGGCTCTTATTCAGAATACAAAGTTTTACTTTACCAATTACATGCAACTATAGCCTTAGTAGCATTGGCAGTATTCCTTTTATTTCTAAATCTTTTCTTAGCTAAAAGAAAATAAACGTTAATTTTTCTTTTCTTTTAATTCTTTCAAAAACCTTCTTAAAGTATTTATAACAAACTCTGGCTGTGTTTTCAAAACTGTAGCTGTTTTCTCTAACAACTCCATATCAGAACCTTTCTCTTTCTTAGTAGACTTAAACTCAATTACCATATCTTTCTTCTTCTTAACAACTTTCTTCCATAATAAAAATATTTCTTCAGCTCTACCAGGCACTTGATTCTTACTAACTTTCAACAAAGAAGCAACATCTTTCAACAAAACACTTTCCTTACTAATTTCTTTTAAAGCAGCCCTTCCAGCAACAAATTCTATCCTAATAACAGAATCAGAAATCTTACTGCTTTTCAAAATTTTAATCTTTCCAACTTCTTTTGTATTATCTAAATGAGTTCCACCACAACACTCTACATCTAAATTCTTAATATCAACTATCCTTAAATCCTTCCCAATAGGAACTCCGCCCTGATAAATAGAAAATCCGTATCTCTTCTCTGCTTTATTTCTTGGCATAAAAGATTTCTTAATTGCTATCTTCCTAGAAACAATCTTATTTGCTTCTTTCTCTATCTTACTTAATTCATCATTACTCAAACTCTGATAATGTGTTAAATCAATATGCGCCTTTTCAACATTCTTCTTAGCTCCTGCTTGATTAATATGATTTCCAAGAACTTTTCTAGCAGCTGCATTTACAATATGTGTAGCGGTATGATTCTGAGCCAATTGCTTCCTTCTTTCTAAATCTATCTTAATCTTAACTTTATCTCCAACCTTAAACTTCGGCTTATCTTTTAACAAATGAATTATAACATTACCCTGCTTAAACACCTCCAAAATCTTATTTCCTTTAATACTTCCAATATCATGTATCTGTCCTCCGCTTGTAGGGTAAGCAATTGTTTTATCTAAAACAACATTCTTTCCAATAACCTTCAAAACACTAGCAACAACTTCACTTTTCTTATAATTACCAAAATACAAAGCTTCAGTCTCTTTTACACCTCTTAAATTCAACTCCCGTCTTTCTTCCCATTTCTTTTTTTCTTTTTTCTCATGTAAATTAGAAACTCTTACATAAAAATTTTCAGGAACCTTTACTTCCTTACCAAACTTCTCAGCTTGTTCTCTAACAATTTCTGGAGAAATTCCTTGACTATCATATAACTCTAATAACTTATTTCCAGTTATTTCTTTTTTCAACAAACCTTTCAAGATATGTCTTGTCTTTTGCTTAGTACTATTATACTTGCTTTTCTCCACGTTCAAAATCTTAACTACCTCATCTAAGTTTTTATTCAATTCCGGAAACAATGGCTTCAAATAAGCAGCATGTAATTTACATATTTCAGCTAAATCAACATTCCATTCATATTGATCAATGAAACTTAAAGTTCTTCTTAACAAAGCCCTTAAATTATAAAATCCTCCAACATTGGAAGGTAAAGCACCATCATTTATTGTAACTAATAAAGCTCTACTATGTTCTGCTATAGAATATAGAGCAGCTAAAGGTAAAACATTTTCTTTTAACTCTTTAACATCCATACTTACTTTTCCAGCTACAAATTTCCAAGTCTTATCTATATTATCTACTTCATCAATATTCAAATAAGAAGAATATGGTAAAAACCTCTTCATCAAATTATTATCAACTTTAATCCCACTTATCTCTTTTAACTTCTTAACAACATTTGGAAATGTACTTTCATAACTAGTTGAAGAACCTTGACTGAACCAAGCATTTCTTTCAAGACCCATACCCATATCCAAAACTTTTATTGGTAATTCTCTCTCTTTTGCATTTACCTTTTCAAACTGCATATACACCTGATTTCCAAGTTCCAACCCTCTAGAGAAGAATTCCATACTACTCCCAAAGTTTCCACCACCGGCCCAAGCATCTTCATGATAAGTAATCTCTCTATTCTTTAGACCAAGGCCCTTACTAAGCCAAGTATGAATATCTTCTAGATATTTATTCATATCATATTTTTTTGGAGGCATAAAAGTATGCTGCCCAACCATACAGAATAAAGTGTAATGTGCCCCCCCAGAGATGCCAACATTATCTATATCGACAGTTCTAAAACATAATTGTGGAATTATTAATGGGTTAGCAGGAGGTTCAACTTCTCCGCTTACAACAAAAGGCTGAAATGCTGCTATGGAAGCAATAGTAAAATCAGTATTTGGATTCCATCTACTAACTACCGGATATCTCTTAATTTCTTTATATCCAAGTTTCTTAAATAGTCTAGAAAAAGATTTCCATGTTTCAATATAGCCCATCTTTTTTTTAGCCGGGCTATCATTAATGAACCTAAAACCACCAGAGCAAGGAGCATTATCACAAATATTTCTTTTTCCAGTGCTCCAGAAATAAGTTCCACATTTTCTACATTTATTTCTTTCAAACCCTAATTTGTTCAAGGCATTAACAGGATAATATTTCTTATATTCTTTTTGAGCTTTAATCTTAAACTTTTTCTTTATTTCTTTATCATTCATAGCCCTAATCTATAATTAATTCTTATAAACCTTTCTAAATTAAAAAAGGACAATTTTATAAATCGGTTCCAATAAAAAACAATATGTTCGAATTTATTACAAAACACTTTTGGATATTTTTTATGCTGGGAATCTTGATAGGAACATTTTTCCCATATTCATCACTATTAACTCCCTATATCCTTTACATCTTAATGTTTGTTCTTTTTCTTACTTCACTAAAAATAGACCTAAAGAAAATCTTTGAAAGAATAAAAAATCTAAAACTAGTTCTTTATTTGATATCATTGATATTAGTAATATCTCCGCTATTGCTTTATTATATCTTTAAACCTCTTGTTGAACAGGAATATGGCCTTGCTATACTCATCTTACTCGTAATGCCGGCAGGCATGGCCGTACCAGTCTATGCAACAATTTTTAAGGGAGACAAGGAATTAGCGCTTATAATTACAACATTAACATCGTTGTTATGCCCATTGACCATACCAATATTGATATATTTATTATCCGGGATTGAAACAGATATAAATTTCTTCAAGCTCTTCATCACTTTAAGCACAGTTATCTTTATCCCATTTTTATCGTCTACGATATTTAGAAAATTTTTAAAGAAATTTATTTACAATACCAAAAAATATTATTCATCTATATCGATAATAGCCATTACTTTTATAATAATTGGAGCTATAGCAAAAGTAGAAGTTACACAGATCATAAGTAACAAGGGATTATCAATAATATTCCCTTTCTTCCTTTTATTCGTTCTATCTACTTTGTTATTTCTTGTTGGATATCTTGCTGCACATAAAGGAAACAAAGAATCCAAGATTACTTCTTCCCTATCAATAGCGTATATGAATTCAACTCTAGCAATAGTTATTGCAGCAGAATTCTTCAGTTCAGAAACCTTACTATTAGTAACATTGTATCAAATCCCATCCACCGTAACATTGATCTCTTTCGGTTACCTAATAAGAAAGTATTACAATTCAATAAATGCATAAGCTACAATAGGCCCGCCCGTTGCACCGACTATCCTTACAGGGCTGGTCTGCAGATCAAAACCATCCCTATCATTTATTGGAATCTGGTGAAGATTAACCATGGACTCTACAATTAATTTATCTCTTAATGTTTGATGCGAAAAATGTACTGGTTTACTTTTTCCACAAGGGTCTATTGTTAAAGAGTCTATTCCTATTACCTTAAGGTTATCAAAGTCTGAAAGGAATTTTGCTGCAGTTTTATTTAAATAGGGAATATTCCTAGGAATATGATCTTTATTTTCTTCTAACCACCTATCATATCCAGTGCGTATTATAACCGCCCCCCGATTAGAAACTAATTCCTTAAAAGGTTCAAGATGCTTTTCTTTTACTTCGATAACATACTCAATACCACCAAACCTTTTTGCATCATCACAAGTCGAAAGATCCACTAAACATGCATGGTTAAAACAATAATCTAGACCAAAAAACTCAAACCCCCTATTTTGTAAATCTATATTCTGGTGTTTTGGTGCATCTCCATGTGGATGAAATTGATGATCTCCAATCTTATAAATGTGATGTTGATAACCTGTCTTATGGATGTCGCTAAAAATCTTCTTTTCGGGTTTAGGATCTCCCGGATAAACTTTTGTATCCTCTTTCAAAGGTTCTGTAAGATCAATTACCAGATATCTACTTCTACCCAAGTTTATCTTCCTTGTATTCCGCATAAAGATAGAGATATCAAGAAAAGTTATAAACCTTTCTAATACAATATATTTATAAAATCACCAGCTAAGAAATATTTATGAAAACCCTTGTTACATTTTATTCAAGAACAGAAAACACCAGAAAGATAGGAGAAGAAATAGCAAAGAAAATAGAATCAGATACAGATGAAATAATAGATGCTAAAAAAAGACATGGTCCTATAAGATGGATTCTCGCAGGAAAAGATGCTATGCGTAAAAAGCTAACTGATATAGCTTATCAAAAAGATCCTTCTAAATATGAGTTAGTTATAATAGGAACTCCGATCTGGGCATTCACAATGTCTCCAGCAGTAAGAACCTATTTGACAATAAACAAATTCAAAGAAGTAGCTTTCTTCATAACTTACGGTGGTAGTGAAAAGAATGTTTTCTCAGACATGCAAGAATTAAGTAAGAAACCAATAGCAACAATGAGAATAATCGATAAAAACGTAAAAAATGATAGCTACAAAGAAGAACTAGAAGGATTCTATAAGGAATTAAATTTATAGAAAGATATTTGAATCATAAATCAAAATAAAACTTATGCTTTCAAAGACAGAAAAGGGGTTGATAGTCTTAGTAGCATTTCTCGTCATTCTAATCAGCTTATTCCTTGCAAATAAACCAACACTTACGGGTGAAGTTATTTCGGAAATAGTAACATTAGATAAAAGTGTTTATGAACCCGAAGAACTAATATTCGGAAGCGTATCTTTGAAATTTGATGATGCTGATTTAATACCAAGGACAAGCGTAGTACATCTTTTAATAGAACAATATGAATCAGAAGTAATACCTGAAGATGATGATGAAGTAGAATACTCTCCTCCGCCTCCACAAGAGGAAGGGGAAGGAGAAGATTGTATAGCATCAGGAGGTCAATGTTGTTATCCCGGAACAGGTCTTGGAACAGATTATGGCAACTTAGATTGCGTTCATCCTTACACAGAATGTTGGTCTTCTTGCTCAGAAATTAAAACCCTTTCTCTGGTAGATTTCATTGCAGATTCTAATAATGCTGGAAAAGGAGATTATAGAATAGGCTATTATAATAATGTAGACGGAAATAATCCTGTGGGCAATGGTCATGGTTTTAGTGGTTGCCCTTCTTCATATTCAGAATGCAGCCTTGTAGGAGGAACATGCGCAACTTCTTGTAATCCAGGTTTCCACCAAGATACAACTTTTTCATGTATTTCAACAAACCAACCAGGAGACATGATGCAATCTCCGCCAGACTTTGGTACTGAAGGAGAATCAGAAAGCGAAGGGGAACCAACAACTGTTTGTTGTATACATAATGAATACGATACAGAATGTGAATTATCTAATGGAGTTTGTACTGAAGAATGTATTTCGGGTTATCATGAAGACTCATCTCTAAGTTGTGAAGGAGATTTCCCAGCAGAAGGAGAACTTATCTGTTGTGTCAATTCTTATTCATGTGAAAACTGGAATAACAGATACACAACAAGCATACCTTATTTTGATGTTAAGGCTCCAAGTTCACCAGGACAATACACACTAACAATGCAGCTTAAACAAAGCGAAGACCTTGGGAGCGTTCTACTATATTCAGATTCAGTGTACTTTGAAGTATATGGTACGGGAGAGGGTGAAGGAGAAGGAGATGATGGTAACGGAGGTGGAGGAGGAGAAGGAGAATCAGAAGCTGAAGCAGAGGCAGAATCCGAAAGCGAAGGAGAAATCCCAGATTATGGAACAGGAGATCAAAATGGAGATACAATATCTGAAGAAGAAAGACAAAGTACTATATGGTTTGTATTAATTCCAAGTATAGCTATAGTTGCCATAGCTATAATATTAATATTCAAATACAGAAAGAAAGGACCAAAAATAAAACCAAAGAATCTTAAAAAACAAGCAAATTATCCAACCTTTGGACAAACGTTAAGAAAACGTTAGATATCTAAATTTTTTAATTTGTCTCTTAAATCTTCTAATTCTCTATCTAACTCAGAAACAACTTCTGTTCTTTTATCTTCCTTTTCGGGAATTGGCTTAAGAATTTTTTTCCTTTCTACAACCTTTGGAAGATCTTTATTCTTTAACTTGCCCATCTCTAGTTTTAATTCTTTAATGACCTTCCTAAGATTATACATCTTATCAATTTTTTTCTCCCTATTGCTTTTATATATCTTATAAGATTTTAAAAGTTGACCAGAATTCATAGCACCCTCAAGAATATCTTTTCTAATCCAACGAGGTTCTTCAAGTTTAACTCTTAAATGTGATGATTCTTTTTTAACCATTTATACTTCAAATAATTTCTTATCTACTTCCAGAAGTTTCTCTTTTATAGAGTCTATTTCACTTCTCCAAGAATTTAATTCCCTGTCTTCTTCTTGCTTCAATCTTGTTAGTTCATCCAATATCTGATCTGCTTTTCTCAACTTTTCTCTTATGGAATCTATTCTGTTAACAGCATCCTTGTACCTATCAATCTCTACAAATACGTGTCCGGATTCAAGGCTTTTCTCGATTTTTTCCGGAGCTGCTATTACAGGAGCTGCTGTTGTTAAAGGTTTAACAGATTTATTCCTTTTTGGAATGTTTAAAGGTTTAGAAATGGAAGGTCTAGTTACCTCTTTCTTAATAACATCAAGGTCTGGGAGTTCACTGTCATAAGAAGGAATATCCGGAAGTCTTGACATCTCAGTAGCAGGCGGCAAAGGCGGTAAATCCTTATCAAAAGGTAGTTTTTGAAAATCCCCCTTTTTCCCCTTTTTTTTGCCTATCCCTAAGAAACTCATATTAATTATACCTTAGAATTTACCATATTAAAAGATTTCTTATTATTCTCGAGTGATAAAAAGGACAAAAAAACCAAAAGCTTTATAAACCCAAAAACCAATAAATTACTATATTTGGAGGTTGAAATGCTATCACTTAAACAGATAGATAAGCTTGTGTCAGAAGTATCCGGACCTGACTGTGTCCAGTTAGCAAGGCTTATTATAGAAGGAAAAGAGAACGTATCAGAGTTTAAGTTAGCTGAAGATTTAGGATTAAGCATTAATCAGATAAGGAACATGCTTTATAGGCTTCAGAAATATAATCTAGTTAGATCTATAAGGAAAAAGGACAAAAAGAAAGGTTGGTATATTTACTACTGGACTTTTAACTTTAATCATGCAAGATCATTATTTTCCTCACTTAAACAAAATAAGTTATCTAAACTTAGGAAAAGGCTTGAAAGAGAAGAAAGTGAAAATACTTATTCTTGTTCCAAAAATTGTGTCAAACTAGATTTAGAGACAGCAATGGATTATAACTTTAAATGTCCAGAGTGTAATAAATTATTAAAAGAGACTAATAAAGAAAAAGAAATTGAGTTAATTAAAAAAGAAATTTCAGCAATAGAACAGGAACTAATAGAAGAAGGTCCTGAACAAGTAGAAGTTTAATTAGGACCAAATAAAACTTTTGCACCATCAAAAGGACCAAAAGGTATCATATTAAAGAAAAATAGTATCATATTAATGTATTTAGTCAATCCAAGTGCAGAACTCTGAGCTCTAGTTAAATTCTTTGCTCTCTTCAAAATAAAAGCGGATCCTAGCCACAATACTAAATTAATAGCAGGGCCTGCAAAAGCTATTAACCTATAAGCAAAAGCATCACCTATGGGAGGAATCTCAACATAACCTGGTGCTATTAATATAAAAGGCGAATTAATCAATTTAAGAAAAACACCTATACCGAGACCAAGTGGAAATAATTTAAAAGTTGCACTTAAACCGTAAGCCATTGCAACAAACTTATGTGCAAGCTCATGTAAAATAATAGCAGGAGCAGTTACTAAAATAGCAAATTTAAAATCATCTAAGTTAAATCTTTTAGGGTGCATCATATCATACACTGTCTTAGGCCTTCTAACAAATTTTCCACTAAAGATGTACCCAATTACCAAGGTCAATATGACAAAATACAATATTTCAGTAAAAGTTATTAGGGCCATATTCAAAAAAAAAGCTATTTACTTTAAAATACTTTCGTTGCATTTCAAATACTCGCGCAGAATTTATAAACTTCAATGACTTTCTACTAAAATGAACATCTGTTTCAAATGTAAATATAGAAATCTCTGCTCTGGAAAATGCATAATAAAAGAAAAGATAAATCAAGCTAGTCCAAGAAAAATAAATCTAGACTTTTCAGGATCTTCCCCACCCGACACTTTCATCGGTTATAATTTCTATCCCAATGTTTATACCGGAATCTTAGCCCCCCCATCACACAATGGGGTATCAAGAATGGGAAGTCCAGAAGAATGGTTTAAAGAGAGATTGACAATAGCAGATATAATAACTTTAAGAGCTTCTATGGTGTATTCCCGATTTGTTTCCAATATAAAAAAACCGAGAGGGAGACTTCTAGAAACAATGCAAGAAGTATCAATGGCCAAAAAACCCTGCTCTATGGAATTCAATCTTAAAAAGAGGCCTTCAATTACTATAGACCTAAATTCTAGAAATCCTCCAATAGGAAATCCTGCTCCATTAAGAAAAGCTAGACTAGAAGAAAATCCAAAAGTTCCAAGAAAAGTTGATTATGTGGTTTCTGATACAGATCTAAAAGCGGAATCTGCTTTAATGACATTATACAAATCAGGATCCACGTCTACTTCTATGAGCAAAATTCTAAGCTCCGGATTGCTAGGAATAAAAATACAAAGAAAACTAGTCCCAACTCGTTGGAGTATTACAAGTGTCGACTCTACAATATCCAAAAATCTCATTAAAGAAATCAAGGATTATCCATGGATAAATGATATACAAGTTTTTCACGATGAATATCTAGGAAACCATTATGAAATATTGTTATTGCCAAGGCAATGGTCTTTTGAAGTTATAGAAATAACTAAAAAATTCTCAAATATGGGTTCGTGGCACGATTACGAAACTAATTTTAAAAGAAAATCTTATGCTTCCAATGTAACCGGCGCTTACTATGCTAACCATCTAGCAATTCTCGAATATTTGGCAAAAGTGAGAAGACAAGCATCTGTTTTAGTAATGAGAGAGATTAAAGATGAATATTTCTTTCCATGTGGCGTAGGAATACTAAGAGAACTTACAAGAAATGCTTTCAAATCTAGATCACAAAAATTCTCTAATGTTAAAGAAGCATTAACAAATATAGAAAGAAGACTTAATATCCCGATTAACAATTATGTTAAAAAAAGTATAATAATAAAAAATTAACAAAAATCAACAAAAAACCCTTATGAATTTTTAATTACTCATCGTCCCATCCGGGAACATTATCCATTTTTGACTCTCCATACAGTTCTAGAGCAAGTAATCCAAAAGCCAAGACCGCCCACCGTATTTCTTCAGAACCTTTAGATCGCCTTTGTTTTTTTGAGTCAATATACCGCTTAACGGAATCAACTTGTGAAGGGGATAAATCTACCACATATTCAAGCAAGGAACCTATATTTTTGGATTCTATCCTTTCAACATTAATAATTGTTTCTGATTCGAGAAATTTTTTTTCAAGATCAGATGGAGTAAAATAATCAATTAACCCAGACACAATAAGTCCTGAGCCAAAAAGAGCCCCCCCAATTTTTATCGCACCTATTCCAAAAATAGATAATACCTGACAAGGAAGGGTTGCTAACAAACTTTCGTACCACTTCTGACCATAATTATCCATTTTCCTAAAAACCCTTATGAATTTTAACCTTTAATATCACTAACCCCCAAAAGGAACATTATCAATCCAATTAATGCTATTAGACCTGGAATATTACCGATCACTAGCCAAAACAACATCTTTAACTGTGTTGCGAAAAAGCCATCGAACCATCCAGATAAGTAAGCATATATTCCTGCAATCATCAATAATAAACCAATAATTAATTTCATAGATCCATGCATTTTTTTACCCCCTTGTAATCATTTATGAGATACAACACTCATTTAAAAAGCTTTCGTTATCACTCTTGGAAGCATTTCTATTAAATCTCCAGCAATCATAGAATCTTTAAGCTTTCTTGCTGCCAATTCCCCAGCTTTTCCATTAATGTAGGCAGCAGCACAGGCAGAATCAAAACAACTATTACCCCTGGCTAATAAACCTCCAGCTATTCCAGCTAATACGTCTCCGGTTCCCCCCGCCGTCATTTCAGACACACCGGTGTTGTTTACTTCGAGATTTTCACCATCTGAAACAATATCTTTAACACCTTTCAACAAAATCGTCATTCCTAGTTTTTTAGCAGCAGTTTTTACTTGCTTTTTCCTATCATTAAAGTTGTCACTTAATTTTTGTTTTGTAAGGATATAAAATTCATAAGCATGCGGGGTAACAATAAAATCTTTATTCTTAATATTCTTCAAACCATGAATTCCATCAGCATCCACAACGCAAGGCAAATTAACTTTTTTTAAGAAAGATTCTACTGCTTTTAGGGTTTCTTGATTCCTCCCAAGACCATTACCAATCACAACAGTATCTTTGCCTTTACTAAACTCCAGTAAATTTCTCACATGTTTTCTTTGTAAGAATTTGCCTTCTAAAGGATATGTTATCAACTCCGGAGAATAAGAAGCAGCTATATCAGCAGCTCTCCTAGGAGCAGCAATGAAAGCAATATCAACCCCAGATTTTAGAGAAGCTAGTGCACTTTTTGCAACTAAAACACTTGCTCCAGTATAAATCTCACTTCCACCAATAATTAGTACCTTACCAGCATCTCCTTTATGCACATCTTTTTTCCTTTTCTTATATACTTTCTTTAGTATAGAAGCAGTAATCATATGTTTAATTTGAAAAAGATTTATTTAAACTTTTCTTTTAAACAATATAAAAATATAAAGACAATCCTATGAGATGCTTTATTCCCATCAGAAACTATAGATTAATAAGGATATATAACCCCCAAGCAGTGGTTACAAATAGAAAGGTTTATAAGGAAGTAAATCTATTATAATATGTAAAAAATGGGAAAAGCATATGGATTTTTTGATTGTAGAGCTTCAAAAGAAGAGATTGAAGCAGAATTACCTAGAATTAGAGAATTATCTAAAACTCCATCTGAATTGGAGCTTTCTTTAATTGAAGATATGGATAATTTAAAAGGTGATGAAGAATTAATGTCTATTGCTAGAGATGCTACATATCAGGGGATTAGGTGGGTATTGGAAACAATGTATCCCGGAGTTACTAATAAAGAAGCTGCAGATGAAACAGTATCTATTTTAAATCAAGCTTATCAAACCCCCTTGTATGAAGATGAAGAATCTTTTAGAGGAGCAGTTGTCTATAAAGAAAAAGATAGATATACCTTCATGGAATAAATCATTTAACCTTCATGCAGAAAGAGAAATTCTACCACCATTACTAATTATTTCAATTACTAAGCTTCATCTGAGAAGCTCATACAATATAAAATTTCGTCCCCCCCCTATCCAATTTAGATAAGTTAATAAGCACACTCCACATAAATATTTTATGTTAAAAAATACAGTCATAGCGAATCAAAGATCATTAGAAAGAATTAAAAAACAAATTTCTAAACAAGGTAAAAATAAATTCCACGTCATTGCAGATTTTGATAGAACTTTGACAAAAGCTTTTGTAAATGGGGAAAAGATCCCATCCGTAATCTCTATCTTACGTAACGGGGACTATTTAACCTCCGATTACGCAAAAAAAGCTACTGCACTTGCTGACAAATATCATACTATAGAGATTAACCCAGAAATACCAATTGAAGAAAAGAAAAAAGCGATGAAAGAATGGTGGACACTGCATTTCGATCTTCTAATTAAATCTAAATTAAATAAGAAAGATTTAGAAAAAGTTGTAGACACAGGAAGAATAAAACTAAGAGAAGGTACAAAAGAGTTTATTGATTTTTTAAATAAAAATAATATTCCATTAGTAATTATGTCTTCCAGTGGATTGGGTGGAGATTCTATTTCTGTTTATTTAAAGAAAGAAGGCATACTCCACAATAACATCCATATCATCTCTAATTCATATGAATGGAACGAAAAAGGTGATGCAATTTCTATTAAGAAACCAATCATCCACTGTATGAACAAAAGTGAAACCACAATTCAGAATTTCCCAGTTTTTAAAATCATAAAAGACAGGAAGAATGTTCTGCTACTAGGAGACAGTTTAGGGGACATTGGAATGGTTGAAGGTTTCAATTATGACAATTTAATAAAAATAGGATTCCTAAATGAAAATATAGAAGGCAACCTAGAACAATATAAGGATGCCTACGATGTTATAATCCTTAATGATTCTTCTATGGAGTATATCAACCAATTATTAAGACAAATCTTCTAACATAATTAGAAACTTTTATAAACACTTCCCAGTTTTAAAACTTCAATAAAATGGGATTGTACAAATACATAAGGGAAGCTTGGAAGAAACCTAAATCAACCAATAAAGAGTTTTATAAACAAAGGTTAATAGGATGGAGAAGAGAGCCCTCAATACTTAGAATAGAAAAACCTACAAGATTAGACAGGGCTAGAAGTCTAGGTTATAAAGCTAAACAAGGTTTTGTACTTACAAGAACAAAAGTCCTTAAGGGTGGAAGAACAAGACCCTTGATAAAAAAAGGCAGAAGATCTAAACACAGAAGAAGGAAAAAAATATTATCTAAAAGCTATCAATCTATAGCAGAAGAAAGAACAGCAAAGAAATTCCCAAACCTAGAAGTACTTGGAAGTTATAAGATAGCAAAAGACGGCAAATATTACTTTTACGAAATAATATTGGTTGATCCTAAACATCCACAAATTAAAGCAGACAAAAATATAAACTGGATTACAGAACCCCAACATAGAAGGAGAGTTTTCAGAGGAAAAACCAGTTCAGCGAGAAAATCTAGAGGTCTTAGAAAGAAAGGTAAGGGAGCAGAAAAATTAAGACCTAGCTTAAGATCTCATAGAAGAAGAGGAACTAATTAATTCTTTTAAATCTGTTAAATAAATAGAATACAATAAATGTTACTATAACAATAGCCAATATAAATAAAATAAAAGCACCAATAAACAAAAATAAAACTATTAATAAAGGGAATATCAAAGCTATCAATATTCTATACTTTAAACTGACCACCTTCTTTCCATTTACTTCCATCTCCCCCACCTTGACAAATATAAAAAGAGCTACCAAAATGAATACATAAAATATAATTTCAACCCACATAATCAAAAGCGTTATAAACCTTCAATATAAACCTTTCTAAATGATACCAGAAAAACAATTACAAGAGATAAGAGACTACTTAAAAAAAACAGAAAACCCTCTTTTTTTCCATGACGATGACCCCGACGGAATATGTTCTTATTTGTTGTTAAAAAAATACATAGACAAAGGCAAAGGAACAATGGTTAAGATGGCTCCTATCTTAGACAGCACACTTTTAAGAAAAGTGGAAGAATATTCCCCAGATTACATCTTTATCGTAGACATACCTATCGTAACACAAGAATTCATAGACTCTGTAAACGTTCCAGTAGTATGGATAGATCATCACCCCCCGGTAAAATTAAAAGGAGTACATTATTACAATCCTAGATTAAATGAACCAAAAGACAAAAAACCAGCTACATATTATTGTTATAAAGTAACGAAACAAAACATATGGTTAGCTATGATTGGTTGTCTTGGAGATGGATTATTGCCAGAGTTTACTAAAGACTTTATAAAAGAGTACCCAGATTTATTAGATGAAGATGCAAGTATTAAAAAAGCTATTTATAATTCTAGAATAGGAAAATTAGTAGAAATTTTCTCTTTTACTCCGAAAGGAAGAACTAGTGAAGTAAACAAAGCAGTAAACATAATATCAAAAATAGAATCTCCTTATGAAATCTTAGACCAGACAACTCCAAAAGGAAAATATATTGTAAGAAGAATTAAAGGTCTATATTCTGAATATGAAAAACTTCTCAAGAAAGCATTAGCTGAAGTGCCAAAAGAAAAAGTATTCTTTTTTTCATATGCTACATCTAAGAATTCTTTTACAAGTGAATTAGCAACAGATTTATTACACAAACACCCGAGTAAGATAATAATCGTAGGAAGAGAAAAAGATGATAGAATAAAATTAAGTATTAGAAGTTCGAATATTGACATTAGTAAAGTAACAAAAGATTGTATGTCAAATATTAGAGGGTATGCAGGTGGACATGAGTTTGCTTGCGGTGGAAATATTCTGAAGGAAGATTTTCCAATATTTTTAAAAAGATTTAAAGATAAAATAAAACAGAAAAAGATATAAACTAACTTCTTAAATTCAAAGGTTATGAAAAAATTATCTATCTTAATTATATTTCTTCTATTATTTCCTTTAGCTCATGCTCAGGAAGAAAATTATAATACTTATTCTGAATTAGAAATCTCTTTCACTCTAGATTCTGAAGTAAAAGCACGTCCAACAAAACCAAATCCAACATTAGAGTCTCTAATAGCAAATCTTTCTTTATTCCCAAGGGACGATTCTATGACAGAAATAATAGACATAGATACATCTGCATCGCCCAATGCAGAAATTACACAATTGAATAATGAAATACTATACACATGGGAACATCAAACTACTGGAACATTCTCTTATAGTTTAGATTCTACAGTGAAAACAATAAATAGAATTTATCAAGTTTATCCACAAAAATTTCCAATATTAGATTTAGATCCTAACTTAGAAAAATATACAGAGGCCACAGAAATGATAGATATCAATCAAGATATAATAGATCAAGCTAATGAAATAGTTTCTGGAGAAAAAGATTTATTCACAGCAGTATACAATACAGCGGAATGGACTAGAGAAAACATTCCATACGATCTTAATACTTTAACAGCAGATGCTGTACAAAAATCAAGCTGGGTCATGGAAAATAGACAAGGAGTGTGTGATGAGATAACCGGATTATTCATTTCTTTACTAAGATCTGTTGGCGTCCCAGCAAGATTCGTTTCAGGCATGGTCTACTCTAATGTAAACGAAGATTTCGGAGCTCACGGATGGGCAGAAGTATATTTTCCAGAAACAGGATGGGTTCCTTTTGACCCTACATTCGGACAATATGGCTGGATAGATCCTAGTCACGTAAAGTTAACTGACTCTCCGGATTCCGGAAGTCCTTCAGTAAGATACACCTGGCGTTCCAATGGTGTGGAAATAGAAACTGAACCTTTGGATTTATCTTCTTCAATAATTTCCACAGGAGATCAAATAGATCCCAGATATGACTTAAATGTAGAGCCTTTAGTAGATAAGGTTAAAACTGGAAGCTATGTCCCAATAAAAGTTTCTGTAGAGAATCCTCAAAGTTATTATAGCTCTACAACAGCAATAATAACCATCGCACCAGAGATTTTCGGTGAAAGAGTTAATAGAAATATCAAACATCTTTTATTAAGACCATTAGAACATACTACAGTTTTCTGGATAGTAAAACTACCGGATGAAGGGCTACAAGACTATGTTTATACAACAAAAGTTAAAGTCATAGACACTTTTGGTTCTTCAGATTCTATAAATATAGAATATGCAAACAATTACGAGATATTCACTCTAAAACAAGCTCAAGACTTAGTGGATGAATTAGAAGAGCAACAAGAAAAAACATTCTCAGATCAACTGTCTTTAAAATGCGAACCTAAAAAACCATATTATTATACTTATGAAGATGCCTATATCGAGTGCTCTTTAACTAACATTGGAAATACTTTTTTAAGCAATATAGAACTATGTTTTAAAGAAGACTGTAAAAGAACAGATTTAAGAATTGGAGAGAAAAAATTTTTTGAATTCTCTAAGAAGGTATCTTCTCTTTCCCCGACCCCATTAGTAACAGCAAAGAATTCACAAGTTGAGGTAAACAGCTTTCTAAATCTAAGAGTCTTAAGAGAACCAGATTTAAAAGTAGAAAGTATCGACTATCCTAAACAAGTAGATTACAATCAACCATTAACAATAACTTTTGATCTAGACTCAGACGTTATTGTAAAAGACTTAGAGATAAAAATAGATAATCTAGACCCTCTAATAGTTGAACAATCTCAAGGAACTAAAACAATAAAACTAGAAACAAACTCAAACCATTTCATAAATAACAGATTAGACATTAAAGTAGACTACAAAGATGAAAACGGTAAAGAATATCAACTTACTGAAACCTTTGATATTCTAGTAACAAATCTTCCGTGGTATGCTAGAATTTTAAGAGTTTTTAAACTTTTGATAGCCAAGATTTAGTAACTTTTAGAAAAATAACACACAACTTTTGCTTCTTTATCACAGTGCACACATCTTCCTTTAATAATCTTAGGTTGATCAAAAGGCATGTTTAAACTTTTGACCCCCCCAGTCTTATCTTTTATATGATCTTCACATTCAATAGATCCGCACCAATTTGCCTTTACCAATTTTTTATCTTTTATAGCCCTCTTAAACTCACCCCAATTTTTCACATTAATAATACTAGAATTCAAAAATCTTTTAGCTTTATTATATAAACTTTCTTGAATATCCTCTAAAGTCTTCCTGACTACTCTATCCACCTTTGTTATCTTAACTATTTCTTTTTTATTGGTATCTCTTCTTACCAAAACTACCTGTTTCTTAGCTACATCCTTGGGTCCAATTTCTATCCTTATCGGGATCCCCTTCAACTCCCATTCGTTAAACTTCCAACCAGCACTATACTCTTCTCTATCATCAAAAATGACATTAAATTTCTTCAATTTATTCTTGATCTCCTTAGCTTTTTTCAATACCTTATTTTTAGTTTTGTCAAACAGAATAGGAACTATAACAACTTTATTATTAGCAACTTTTGGTGGGACAATAATACCTTTATCATCTCCGTGAACCATGACCATTGCCCCTATCAATCTAGTAGAAACCCCCCAAGAGTTTTGCCAAGGAATATGCTCTTTTTCATCTTTTCCAAGATATCTAATATCAAAAGATTTAGCAAAACCCTGTCCAAGATTATGAGAAGTACCCATTTGCAAAGCTTTTCCATCAGGCATAAATGCTTCAACACTTATTGTATACAAAGCACCAGCAAATTTTTCTTTATCACTTTTCTTTCCAATTATCACAGGAATAGCTAACAAATCTTCACACAATTTCTTATATTCTTTTAAATAAATCAATGTTTCCCTATCACACTCTTTTTCAGTCTCATAAACACAATGACCTTCTTGCCATAAGAATTCTCTGGTTCTTAAGAACAATCTAGTAGCTTTAGTCTCCCAACGTACCACGTTACCCCACTGGTTTATTCTTAATGGTAAATCTCTATGACTTCTAATCCATCTTGAATACGAATCATACATTATAGTTTCAGAAGTAGGCCTTATAGCCAATCTTTCTCCTTCTTCTGTATTAGATATCCAGGCTACCTCAGGGTTAAATCCCTTTGCATGTTCCGCTTCCTTCTTGAAAAATGATTCTGGAATGAACAAGGGAAAGTAAGCATTCTTAACCATCAATCTTTTTAATCTTGAATTAAAATAATCTCTTATAGTCTCCCATATGCTATAAGCATTCGGTCTTATAATCATGGAACCTTTTACAGGAGAGTAATCTGCTAACTCAGATTTCTGTACAACCTGGGGATACCATTCTGAGAAATTCTTATCTTTCTTTACAGTAATGCCAATATCTTCTTTAGCCATATAAGAAACCTCTTTACATTATTTATAAATATTACTCTTTCAATCTAAAGTAAACCCTTCTATTATTTTTACCTTTATTCTCCGCCTTAATAAACTCTATCTCTCCAACCTCTTTAGTATTTTTAACATGAGTTCCACCATCTGCTTGTTTATCTACATCTCCTATCTCCACTATTCTCAGTTCTTCTAAATTCTTAGGTAAAACATTTTTCAATTTGAACATAGCAGGATCTTTCAAGGCTTCGTCTTTAGGCAAATAATAAGCTTTAACTTCTAAACCCCTTTTTAAAATCTCATTAGCTTTTTCAATATACTCAGATATCTTTTCTCTATCAAAGTTCTCTAAATCAAAATCTATTCTTGATTTATCTTCTCCTTTCTGATTTCCTGTAATTAAAGCGCCGGTTTCTCTATGAAATACAGCGGAAAGAACATGAGCAGCAGTATGATCCCTCATAAACAAATATCTTCTATCCCAGTCAAGAACTTCTTTAACCTTATCACCAACTTTCAGACCTTCTTTATCAACCTCATGACTTACATCATTTCCAATTTTCCTAACATAAACCACATTAAATTCTTCACCATCTCTAATTAACTTTCCTTTATCACAATTTTGACCTCCTCCAATAGGATAAAAAATAGTTCTATCTAAAACAACAAACTTACCATCTACCTTAACAACCTTAGCCTCAACTTCTTTCAAATAAGCATCTTCCAAATACAGTAATCCAGTCATTTTAATGGGCCTATCCGGATTCGAACCGGAATCGATCGGTTTCTCCTAAAAACCGAAGCCGATAATGATATCCATTACACCATAGGCCCAATACGAAAAAGAAATCTTCATTTATATAAATGTTGTTTAGAGATTAACCCTTTTTATTACTAATAATCCTCGTACTTTTCTTATATGTTCCAGGTCTAAAATAGGGAGAATGATTTACAAATCTAAAATTAGAAACATTATTTGAAAAATATTCACCAGACCTATGAAATTCCCTGATTATTTTTCTTTCAAATCCGTTTCTAGGAAATCTCTTTGCAATTTTCAAAAAGTTTCCAGTCCCATAGTAAAAATCTTGTGGGAATAAAGGGTCATTACTTAAAGCTATCCGATACATCTCACGACCCTAAAATCAATTAACTTTATAAACTTTTATTAAAAGAATCCCATATATTCAAGAATAAAAATGCTATACATAATATTGCAAAGTATATATTTCATGTTACCATCTTACATAGCTAATATGGTCCCCGTATTTGTTAAAGGTAAAACTCCAGTAGATCTGGGGAAAAAATTCAACAACAAACCTCTATTCGGAAGCCATAAAACTTATCAAGGATTTATTTCAGCAATAGTCGCTGCCGTGATAGTAACTTTTCTACAAACACAACTAAGTTCAATATTTTTTTTTAATTCAATTAGTATTCTCAACTATAACGATATAAATTTCATAGCTTTTGGTTTCTTATTTGGGTTTGGTGCAATGTTCGGAGATTTAATAAAGAGCTTTTTTAAAAGAAGATTCAATATAAAACCAGGTTCTAGATTTATACCATTTGACCAATTAGACTTTGTAATCGGAAGTCTATTATTCATATCGTTAGTTTACATCCCGACCCCAGAAATAATAATAACTGTTTTAATATTAACATTCTTCTTACATATTATAAGCAATCATATAGGTTATTATCTGAAAATTAGGGATGTTAGATGGTAACTAAGGACTATGTCTAAACATTGTTCTAGGGAATCCGATTGCATCTTTGATGTTATCCAAACCGCAAATCCATGCAACCAACCTCTCAACACCCATACCGAATCCAGCATGAGGAACGCTTCCATACTTCCTTAATTCCAAATACCACCCATAATTTTTTATATTCTCCCCAGATTTCCTCAAAGCTTTTTCTAATTCTTTAATGTTAATATCTCTTTCACTTCCACCAATCAACTCCCCATAACCCTCTGGAGCTATTGTATCGAAACATAAAGCAACTTTTGGGTTACTAGGATCTCTTGGTTTATAGAAAGCCATTATCTCTTTTGGATAATGAGTAACAAATATTGGGACATCGTACAATTCACTTAACATGTCTTCTTCAACAGTCCTTAAATCCTTCCCCCAAGGAATATCTATTTTCTTCTTTTTCTTCAACAGATCTAAAGCTTTCGTATAAGTAATTCTTGGGAACTTTTTAGTTACTATTGGTTTCAACTTTTTAACATCTCTACTCAAAACTTCTAGATCTTTCTTATTTTCTTTTAGAACTTTATTAACAACATGTTTAATCAACCCTTCTCCAATGTCCATTAAATCGTTTAAATCAATCCAAGCAGCTTCAACCTCCGCATGCCAATACTCTGTTAAATGTCTAGATGTCTTAGATTTTTCTGCTCTAAAGGATGGAGCAATAGTATAAATCTTTTCTAAAGCAAATATTGCAGCCTCTGCATATAACTGCCAGGTCTGTGTTAAATACATCTTCTTTCCAAAGTAATTAACTTCAAATAATATGGGCCCTTCTTCTGCTACCCCCGGCGTTAAAGAAGGGCTGTGAAATTCATGAAAATCATTTTTCCTGAAGTATTCATGTATAGCACTAAAAACAGTACTCCTTATCTTTAAGATGGATACCATTTTCTTACTTCTAATCCAGAGATGTCTTTTATCTAAAAGAAATTCCGTACTCTGATCCTTAGTTATCGGAAACTTCTCAGCAAAATGTATTACATTCAAACCTTTAACATTGACTTCGTAGCCTGTTGGGGCTCTTTTATCTCTATACAAATCTCCAGAAACCTCAACAGAACTTTCTATTAATAATTTATTAGCATCTTCCCAAACTTTCTTACTAACTTTCTCTTTCTTAACAACACACTGAACTATATCGCTAGAATCTCTTATTACAAGAAATATTTTATCTTTTAACTTTCTTTCTCTATAAATCCAACCCCTCAAATTAACTTTTCCTCTTTTTTTCTTCAAAGCTTTTTCTATAGGTAAAAACCTCATTTTAAACCAAGCTCTTTCAACTGAACCTTACTTACTTCTGAAGGGCTATCCAACATTAAATCTTTTGCTTCTTTATTCTTTGGAAAAGCGATGACCTCTCTTATTGAGTTTTCCTTCGCAATAATAGCTATAACCCTATCTAAACCTATAGCAATCCCACCATGAGGGACTGCATATTCCAAAGCATCCAAAAAGAAACCAAATCTATCTCTTGCTTCCTTATCACTTATTTTTAAAGCTTTAAAGATTTTTCTCTGTAATTCTCTATCATGAATTCTTATAGAACCACTTGCTATTTCATATCCATTAAATACAAGATCATAAGCCCTGGATTTTGCTTTTTTCGGATCCTTATCCAGTAATTGTAAATCTTTCTTGGTAACTCCCGTGAAAGGATGATGTGCAGCCACATATCTCTTCTGAGTTTCGCAATATTCTAATAATGGAAAATCAGTTACCCATAAAAATTTATGTTCATTTTTATTCTTTCTTAAATCTGGCTTATCACTTTTATACTTCTTCATCGCTTGATCATAAGTCATTCTCTGAAACGGGATCTTCAAGTCCTTATTCAAAACTTTTTTCCAAACTTCCTTTAACATCCTTTCTATTATAGAGAAGACGTCTTCTTCTTCAACAAAACTCATCTCTAAATCCATCTGGGTAAATTCAGGTTGTCTATCCGCTCTTAAATCTTCATCTCTTAGACACCTAGCAATCTGAAAGTATTTGTCGAAACCAGCAATCATCAATAACTGCTTAAATAGCTGTGGTGATTGTGGTAAAGCATAGAATTTTCCTTTATGAATCCTACTAGGAACTAAATAATCTCTAGCCCCCTCCGGGGTAGACTTGGCTAAAATTGGTGTTTCTATCTCAACAAAATTTTCTTTATCTAAGAAATCTCTCATCCCTTTTATTAACTTGTACCTCATAATAAGATTCTTTTGCATTCTTTCTTTTCTCAAATCTAAATATCTATACTTTAACCTGGTTTCTTCAGTACTTTCTATATCTTCATCTAGTTCAAAAGGCAGCTCTTTAACGTCGTTAAGAATCTCTAGTTGAGAAACAGCGACCTCTATATCTCCAGTTTTCATTTTTTTGTTCACTTCTTTCCTTGGTCGTGATTTAACTTTACCTTTAACTAAAACGACAGATTCCCTAGACAACGGTTTATTAACATTTTTATCAAGAAATAACTGAGTTATTCCATATCTATCTCTTAAATTTAAAAAACCAATCTTTCCATGTTTTCTGTAACTATCAACAAAACCACACAAAGTAACACTCTTTTCAACATCTTTCTTATTTAATTCTCCGCAAGTATGACTTCTTAACATACCAGATAAAATCTCTGGACAATTATTTAAAACTTTCCATAATCTATATATATGAGCTTATACTCCCAAAAGATATGGATAAAGCATTAGCAGATTTTTCAGTAAAATATGCATTAAAAAGAGGGGCTTCATATGCAGAAGCAAGACTAGAAGAAAATGAAAGTAGCGGATTCCTTCTTAAAAATAGTAATCTAGATGTTTCGGGTTTTGATATAAATACGGGGATTGGAATAAGATTCTTAATAAACAAATCTCTGGGTTTAGTTTCCACCAACGAATTAGATAAGGAAGAGATTAAGAGATTGATAGAAGAAGCCATTTCTACTACCCGGAAATCTTCTAAGATAAGCGATGAAACCGGATTCTCAGAATATAAAGCAGTAAAAAAATCTTACCATGTTAAACAATCTGAAAAAATACAGGACAAAAGCATTACCGAAAAATTAAACTTCTTACTAAATCTTGATAAAGGACTAAAAGATGCTCAAGGAAGATATATATCTTTCTCGGACACCCTCTCAAAAAAATACTATACCAACTCTGAAGGTTCTGAAATAACCTCTGAAATACCCAGATTAGGAATTGTCTTTTACTTAACAGTGACTGAAAATAATAAATCTGCACAGATCTACAAACAGATGGGAGCAAGTTCGGGTTATGAAGTAATTAAAAAATGGCAACTTGAAAAGAATATTAAAGGAGAGATAGACGCTATAAGGAATAATCTAAAAAAAGGTTCTAAATCCCCAAAAGGGAAACTTGATGTTGTGATTGGCCCAGAGATAACCGGAATTGCCGTACATGAAAGTGTAGGCCATCCTTATGAAGCGGATAGAATTCTTGGAAGAGAAGGAGCACAAGCTGGAGAGTCTTTTGTTAATAGAAATATGTTAAACACAAAAATAGGAAGCAATGTAGTAAACGTTGTTGATGATCCTACATTAGAAAATAGTTCGGGTTTCTACCTATATGATGATGAAGGAGTCAAAGCAAGGAAGAAACATTTAATAAAGAACGGAATAATAAGCGAGTTCTTACACAATAGATCTACTTCTTCCATTATGAATACAAAAAGTAATGGTTCTGCCCGTGCTAATACTTATAATGTAGAGCCCATAATTAGAATGTCAAATACTTTTGCTCTTCCCGGAAACCATACTGTAGAAGAGTTAATAGAAGATATTAAACTCGGAATATACATGAAAACCTTCATGGAATGGAACATAGATGATAAAAGGTTTAACCAGAAATATACTGCTAATGATGCATATCTAATTAAAAATGGTAAAATTGTAAAACCAATAAGGAATCCTAAATTAGAAATAACTACTCCTTCATTATGGAGAAGTATCGACGCTGTTGGAAAAGATATCGACTATAATACTGGAAGTTGCGGGAAAGGAGAACCGATGCAAGCAATTCCTGTCTGGTTCGGAGGTCCGTCATTAAGATTAAGAAACGTACACATAACATAAAAATGGAATCATTAGAAAGATTAAAACAAAAAATAATTAGAAGCGGAGCAGATGATACTGCATTAACCAAAAACAAAGTTAAAAACAGTTTAATAAAATTTGTCAACAATAAGATAGTTAACAATACTCTTAGCGATTCTAATAACATCTCCATATTTATAGCCAAAGATAAAAAACTCGTTACGACTTCAGTAAAGGACATATCGGATAAGAATATATCAAAGCTTATAGAAAAATTATTGGCGTTCATAAAACATATTAAACCCAACCCAAATTACAATGGAATAGCTAAAGGTCCTTTCGAATACCCAAATATCCCAGATACCTATGACAAAAAAGTTGAAGATTTCGATTCTATCGATTATGTGAAAAAAGGAATTAATGCCGCTTTAGAAAATTCCAAAAGAACTTCCGGAACTTTCGTGTCACAAATTGTAGAGAGTGATCTAGTTTCTTCTAACGATGTAAAGGCTAATGAAAAATCCTCTTCTTTATACTTCTCTATAAGGGCTTTTTCAGCTAAAGAAGCTTCTGGGCACCAGGTATCCTGTTCTAGGGTACTAGATAAATTTGATCCTGAAAAAGCTGGAAGAAAAGCAGGAGAAATATCTAAAATGTCTTTAAATCCAGAAAATGTAAATCCTGGTTCATATAATGTTGTATTTGATCATTTACCAATATCCAATTTATTCTCTTACATAATAGATGCTGCTTCAATATTTTCAGTAGAGGCTGGTTTATCTTTCTTAACCGATAAACTCAATAAAAAAATTGGAAACTTTACTTTAATAGATGATGCCACATTTCCAAACGGTTTAGGATCAACAAGTTTTGATGAAGAAGGTCATCCGACCAAAAAGAATACGATAATGGATAAAGGAATATTAAAGACATTCTTACACAATACTTCCAGTGCTCAACGTTATAACGTAGAAAATACTGCCAATGCAGGGATAATATCTCCCCGTCCTTGGAATACAGTCTTAGAAGGAAAAACTGGAAACCCTTTCGATGTTAAAAAAGGAATCTATATCACAAATACATGGTATACGAGATTTCAGAATTATACATTAGGAGATTTCTCAACAATACCAAGGGATGGTGCTTTTTTAATAAAGGATGGAGAGATTACAACTCCACTAAAAAATCTAAGAATCAGCGATAATATGCTTAATATTTTAAAGAATATTTCTACAGTTAGTAAAGAAAAAGAACAAATTAAAGCATGGGACGTAGAATCACCAATAATAACACCAAAAGTTCTAATTAAAAACGTCAACATTACTAGACCAACTATATAATATGTTAAATCAACTAGAAAAAGATTTACTAAATCTTAAAAATCCAGAAAAAGCCGAGTTGCTCCAAAGATTCTTTAAAACAGGAAAGGGCCAATATGGAGAAGGTGACATATTTCTTGGAATAACAGTTCCAAAACAAAGAGAAATAGCCAAAAAATATCCAGACTTATCTCTAAAAGAATTACAAAAATTACTTTCAAGTAAAATCCATGAACATAGATTAATATCTCTAATTATATTGACAAATAAATACAAAAAAGCAGATAAAAAAGAGAAAAAGGAAATTTTTGATTTTTATCTAAAAAACACCAGTAATATTAATAATTGGGACTTGATTGATTTATCTGCCCCAAACATAGTAGGAGATTATTTATTCGATAAAGATAGAACAATACTTTACAAATTAGCAAAATCAAACAACTTATGGGAAAAAAGGATTTCAATACTTTCAACAGCTTATTTTATAAGAAATAACCAATTCAAAGATACATTAAAGATAGCTGAAATCCTTCTAAATGACAATCACGATTTAATCCATAAAGCAGTGGGTTGGATGTTAAGAGAAGTTGGAAAAAAGAATCAAGAAATAGAAGAGAAGTTCCTTAGAAAACATTATAAAAGGATGCCAAGGACCATGTTAAGATACTCAATTGAAAAATTCGATGAGAATAAAAGAAAACATTATCTTAAAAAATGAAAAAAAAAAAATAACATATTTAATAATATTTTTTGTAATCTTGTTGATCATTATGATACTTTATAAACCTGACCAGGAATGTTCTCTGGTGCATTAACGGTTGGTGATTCAACCAAAAAAATTTAGTTTGCCATTTTAATCAACTCCAGCCATTTATTTCCTGAATTTAGTTTTAAGTCTGTTGCTAACTCATAAGGACATCTGTTTAATGCTTGATGTTTTGTTATGAAGTTGTAGTATATTTCATAACCTTTCATTATAGCGTTTGCACTCTCAACAGAGCCATGAAATCCACGAAAAGTTTTTGTTCTTTGTCTTATGTTGTTATGTAATCTTTCAATCATAATGTTAAAACCTTCTCCTTTTGAAGCATTGACAACATTATGTTTAACTCCGAATTGTTTTGTGTTTGACTTTTCTTTGATTGTAAAGGATTTATGAACTGCTTTTGGATAAGCAAGAAGCCCATCAGAGGTTACAATTTCAATCTGCATATCTGTTTTTATCTTTGCTTTGTTCAAAACAGATTTTAATTCTGTTTGTTCTCTATGCTTTACATATTCAGAAGCAACCATATACCGAGTTTTACAATCCACAATATCAATAAACCAATTTTTATCTACTCCTTTTTTGTTGTGATGTTTTCTTCTATGATATTCCATCTCATCTATTTGTATTTCTTTTCCTACTTGTAATTTAAGATTATCTGTAAATTTAGAAATCATTAAAGAGTATTTTGTAATCCATCTTAAAACAGAAGAATGGTCAGCGTTATGAGGATAAAATGCTTTAAAGTGTTCTTGAACTTTCCGAGTTGAAACCCCCCTGTAAAATAAATCTAAAGCACAAGTTATCTTCTTAGGATGGTTTCTCATTCTAAAAAATCCATCATCAATAGTAAAAGTTTTATTACAATCTTTACACTTATACCTTTGAATTAAACCTCTATTTTTAGTTTTCCTTTTAGTCCATTTGATTGTGTTTTTGCTTTTACACTTCGAACAAATTATTTTATTTGTCATGTTATATACTCTTAAACTATATTATTATAGAAGTATATATACTATTTAAATGTTTCGGTTCTAAAATAATATACGAAAGATTTATATACTACAAAAGTATAGGTATTTTATGGGAATTGTAGATGTTACAAAAAAAGGCTTTAAATGTGAGAGGTGTGAGCATGAATGGATACCTAATGATATTAAAGTAGAGCCAACAGTATGCCCTAAATGTAAATCCCCTTATTGGAATAAACCCCGTAGGGATAATAAGAAAAAATGAAAACTACACATAGAATTATTTTGGGTGATGCCTTAAAAGTAATGAAAAAAATCCCAGATGAATCAATAGATTTGATCTTTGCTGATCCACCTTATAATATGTCAAAAAAGAAGGGTTTAGGATGGAAATACAGTAACCATATCACTATGCAAGAAGAATGGGATATGTTCTCTAAAGATGATTATTTTCAATTCAACCAACAGTGGATTAAAGAAGCCCTAAGAATTCTAAAGCATGGTGGAAGTTTGTGGATTTCTGGTTCATTCCATAATATTTATCAGGTTGGATTTATACTGCAACATTATAATGATGTTAAAATAAATAATAGTATTGTATGGTTTAAGCCAAATGCACAACCTAATATAAGCTGTAGGATGTTCACTGAAAGTACAGAACATTTAATTTGGGCTTCTAAAAATGGTAATGGGAAAAGGTGGAAATTTAATTATGAATGGACAAAAGACAATATTACTGATGAAATTAATCCAAAGGGAAAACAAGCAAGAAATGTTTGGCATATCCCACTAACTCCAAAAAAAGAAAAATGGGCGGGAGCACACCCAACTCAAAAACCAGAAGAATTATTAAGAAGAATAATTTTATCTTGCACAATTGAGGGCGATACCGTATTAGATCCCTTTGTAGGTTCTGGCACAACTTCAGCAGTGGCTAAAGATTATTGTAGAAATTCTATAGGAATAGAAAAAGATAAGAAAAATATGAGTATAATAAAAAAGAGATTAAAGAAAGCTCAAAAAACGCTTTCTGAAGATGAAACAGAAATTATTTTTGAATAACTATCTACCACTAATTTGGGTAGCTTTTGAAACTATAACAAATATTTCTTTTTCTTGAATCATGGCATCCATTAATTCCTTAAATACTCTTGCAGGTTTTTCTGGCGGCGTATTCTTCTCCATTTTAATCATTAATTCAATTAAATGTCCTATAAACTCAACAGAATACTCTCCATATTGATTTAACTCATCAAATTCTTTTAATTTCTCATGAGTTGTTTCTTTTATTTCGCATTTAGCTCTATCTTCTTTACTTTTAAACCCTTCAACCTTATCATACATTTCTCTTAAATATTTCATAAATTTAAGAGTGAGGTTTTTATTATGTTCTTTTTTAATCAATAGGTCAATAACCCAATGAATATGTTTGGGGGTTCTTACTCTCTTACCTCTTTCTTGATATTTAAGAAGAATATCGTGATCTGGATTAGCTCCACGACTGCCCTCAAAAACACCAATTATAGTTCCATCAGGCATTTTTATTTCCTTAAACGCTTTTGCTTTTGTACCTTTCCCATCTCTTAGTGGATATTCCATAAAAAAGTAAAATAGGTTAATCCTTAAAAAGCTATCTACCAACCGCTAACTCACCAATGAACCAGGAATGCGAGATCGAAAACTGCCATGGTCTGGAAATAGAATGCGGCCCAGACATAACAGAATTCTGCACAGAGGTTTATCAATTGGGAGACAAATGTAGAAACTTTGCTAGTTGCGAAATAATAAACGGAGAATGCCAGTTAGCTGAAAATCAGCAATTTGAAGAATGTAAATCTTGTGTAGAAGATTGCTTACAACAATTTCCAGATGACGGAGATAAGGCCTTTGAATGTGAAAGCAATTGCTAATCTTTCTTATATTTTTTTAAAATCCTCATAGCTTCCTTGCCATCTATCTTACCTCTATACTTCTTCATTACAAGCCCCATCAAAGCATTCACACTTAAATTTTGCTTCTTCCCTATTAACTCTTTAATCTCTTTTTCTATAGAAGTTATATTAATCTTCTTGTATTTATTGATATTAATCTTTTTACCTTTAGCAATTTCAATTAGAATCTCCATAACTGCTTCTCTGCTAATCTCTTTTTTATTTAGATAACCCAAAATATCCAAGAAATCTTTTTTCTTTATCTTACCCATATCCAAACCATGCCTTCTTTTAATATCTTTAGGAATCTCTATCAAAACATGTGCAATGAAATCTACATCTATGTCCTTAAATTTATTTACATAAGCTTCTAAATCTATTTTTTTCTTAATCAATTCTCTAGCCAAAACTTCATTTATATTATATTTTTTCTCTAAATTAATCGCTTTTTCACTTATTAATTCAGGTAATTTAATTTTCTTTAACATTTTTTTACTTACCTTAATACTCGGTACATCTGTTTCTATATACATTCTTGCAGAACCAGGCATTGGTCTTAAATAAGAAGTGGTGTTATCAAGATTTGCTTTTCTAACTTCTTCCTTAATTTTTTTACCTTTTTCTATTAAATTTAGTTGTCTTTCAACCTCTTTTTTAATAACATCAGGAATACTTCTTAAATCTTGTACACCCTTGATTTCTACTCTTGCTCCCTTGCTGATGGAAACATTTACATCCTGCCTTACTGTTCCAATTCCAGATCTAGCCTTTCCTGTAGATTTAATTATCATTCCAATATACTCTGCAACTCTCCTTGCTTGTTCAGGTGTCTTAATATCGGGCTCTGTTGCTATTTCTATTAAAGGAATACCTAGTCTATCTAATCTATAAACAATATGCTTTTTGTCCTCTTTAATCTTCCTAGCAGCATCTTCTTCTAGACAAACACTCTGAATTCCTATTTTCTCTCCATCCACTTCAAAATATCCTTTTCTTGCGATTAACATTGTTCTTTGAAAAGAACTTGTATTGCTGTAATCAAGAACCTGTTTTCTCATTAACTGTATCTCATCCACAATCTTACAGTTCAATATTAAAGCGATCTGTAAAGCGACCTCTAAGGCTTCTTCATTTAAACTTAATGGAGGGCTTTCATCTAATTCCACTTCACATGTACTATCATCATAAGCTTCATATATAGCATACCTTCCTTTAGCTTGCTCATATTCTGCTACAACATCTTTTTCTCCAATCTCACTAAGAACCGGCCTTAAATATCTTTTGACTCTAAGATCAGGTTTATCTTCTCTTAAAATAACTGGACAATTACAGAATAATTTATGACCTGATAATTGTCTGTGGATCTCTACTCCGGCTTTCAATCCAAGTTCTTTATAATCCATAATCTTTTTTATAAATCTTATATTTATAATCTTTTCCAAACAACCTTGCCCTTTTTCCTAACCTCTCTTACTCTATGTAAAGGAATACTAGCTTCATCAACAATTAAAAAATCCCCACTCAACATCAAGTCATTAAATTTAACCTCGATGTTCTTTTTCTCTATCCTGTCAAAGTAAACAACAATATATTCCTCTGGTTTTTCTCTAGAATCCCAAATAATTTTGTTTAAAAAATCTTTAATAGAAATCATCCTAGGAAGTCATCATAAGCTTCAGTTCTTTTAAGAATCTCCCCCCTTAAGTTCTCGGACATTAATGCTTTAACTTTATCCTTTTTATAATTACTTAGTAACCAAGCCAATTTAATAAAAGCTGTTTCTGAGGTCATATCATTATAATCTCCCAATATTCCGATCTCTTTCATCTTTCTTCCTGTTGAGTAAACATTCATATTTATTCTTCCAAATACGGTCTGACTAGTAACAAATAAAGGAATCTTTTTAACCAATTTTTTTAATTCTAAGTATATTTTCTTATTCTCTACAGTATATCTATCTGTTTTATTAATTGGAAAATTACCTGCTACTCCAGACCCTTCCAGAACCAAACCATCGAAATTTCTATACCTACTTATTTCCTCAGCAAACATATTAGGATGCATCTTAAGAACCCCGACTTTTACTTTCTTGAACAATTTCAATTTCAACTTTCTTTTGTCTTTTTTCTTAAAATCAGTCTTAATATATTGAATTTTCCCTTCTCTGTTAACCAAGGCCCAAGGTTTGGTATTTATTGCTCTAAAAGCATCTCTTCTACTAGCATGCATTTTCCTAGTCTTAGTTCCAGGTAATATAACACAGTTATCATCTCTCATACTATTATGCATACATATCCCAACTTCAGAGAAATCACTTTTAGCTATAAACTGAAAAGCACTTATGATGTTTAAAGCAGCATCGCTGCTTCCCCTATCAGAACTCCTCTGAGATCCCACCAATAATACTGGAATAGGTAAATCTTCTAACATAAAACTTAAAGCAGCAGCAGTGTAATGCATAGTATCAGTACCGTGCGTAACAACTATTCCATCTACACCCCTTTTAATTTCTTTTTCAATTTCTTTAGCTATTAAATTATAATGCTCAAACCTCAAATCCTCAGAGAATATATTACTGATGAACTTACACTTAACATTGGCTATTTTCTCTATCTCTGGGAACATCTCAACAATTTCTTCTGGTTTAAATTTAGGACTTACGCCCCCAGTTTCATAGCTAACTCTACTACTTATAGTTCCTCCAGTATGCAATATCGAAATAATAGGAAGTCCTTTCTTACGTTTTATCTTGTCCAACTTTTTATTCTTTACCCTATGCCTTTTAACTAATTTTATTTTTTTGATCTTGTTTCTACTGATCCCTATATTATAACCAGAATCTAGTTTGATGATAACATTATCCTTCGATGGTAAATATCTCCCCTTTATCTTTTCATCAGAAGTAACAACCTCTACTACATCACCTTCCTTTATGCCTTTTTCCATATTTTCTCTTTCTCTAAAATAAGATTAAATAAAATTTATATTATAGAAACTATAGGTCGAATATCAATAATATTTATATAGATATTTACTAATAGAAAGATACATTTTGGGCTAATAAAAATTCAGAATTAGATTTATTCGGGCAAAATAAATCAGATTCTTGGGCATAAACTTAAGATTTCTCTTAGTTAAACTTATATCAAAAGAGTTCTTTGGGCAATGTAAACTCTTTCTAAGAATCAGGGTATAAACTACAATATAAAATTTATTGTGGTTAAGTATATACTTTGATAATAAAAAACACAGGGGGATTAAAGCACAAAAATGGAAACCTTAATACAAAACGCATTAAACAACTCTGAGAATGTTGCAGATTCTAACGTAGGAAAAGCAAATATTAAAGTCATCGGTGTCGGTGGCGGCGGTGGAAACGCAGTAAACTGGCTACATAATAAAGGAATTATTGGTGCAGAAGTATGTGCAATCAATACAGACAAACAACATCTAGACGTTATTTCTGCTGATAAAAAAATATTAATCGGTAGAGAGTTGACAAGAGGTCTTGGATGTGGTGGATTCGCTGACAAAGGAAGAGAAGCCGCTAAAGAAAGTCTTCATGATCTAAAAGAATTTATGAAGGGGGCCGATATGGTCTTCATCTGTGCGGGAATGGGAGGTGGTACTGGAACCGGAGCTGCTCCAGTTGTTGCTCAATTAGCAAAAGAAGTCGGCTCAATCGTAATAGGCACCGTAACAATGCCTTTCAATATAGAAAAAGCCCGTGTTGATAAAGCAGAATTTGGTTTGCAGGAATTAAGGCAAGTTTGTGACACAGCTATTGTAATAGACAACAATCTACTAGTAAAAATAGCTGGAAACTTACCTGTTAAGCAAGCCTTTGCAGTAGCCAACGAGTTAATCTCTACTATGATTAAGGCAATAGTAGAAACTATCGCAGTTCCAAGTCTAGTTAACCTAGACTATGCAGACGTTAAGGCAATAATGGCTAATGGTGATGTTTCTGTAATTGGAATTGGCGAAAGTACATCAGAACACCGAGTTGAAGAAGCTGTTAAAAGAGCTCTTACAAATCCCCTACTGGATGTAAGTTATGAAGGTGCTAGTGGAGCTCTGATACATATTAGCGGCGGTGACGACTTATTGCTTGACGAAGTAAGCAAAGTCGGTGAGATGGTTACCGAGGCTCTTGATCCAGACGCAAATGTAATCTGGGGAGCAAGAATTAGTGATGATATGAAGGGTATGTTAAGGGTAATGACAATAGTTACAGGTGTAAAATCCCCATACATACTTGGAAAGGTAGATCATCAAAAAGCAAGAGAGGAAGCTGCCGTAACTATGAGCAGAGAACTCGGAATAGACATGATCAAATGAGTGGGCTAAAGTTCTTTAACCCCCTTATAACCCACTCATTTTGTGGCTGTGTGGTTAAAAGCTTTGGCTAATGTTTTTCCACACATTAGCTTTTCTTTTTATTTTAAATCTATCTTTAATGAATGTTATGCGCTAATAATAGTTAAGTTCAGAATTCGGGCTAAAAGAAATATTTTGGAACCGAAAGATTTAAATAATATTAAATAATCTTATTTAATGGTGATGCAAAATGGTATTAAAAACTTTTAATGTAGAAGAAGATACCTATAATAGATTTTCTGAAATTTGTAGAAAACATGGAATAAGTATGAGTAAACAAATAGAGTTGTTTATGGAATCTCAAATCGGAGATATAAAGGAAGTTAAACCTGAATATCTTAAGAAACTCAAGAAGATAATAAAAGGCAAACATCACAAGTTCAATACTGTATCTGAACTACGGAAAGTAATAGAGAATGATTGAATTCGAAATAAGCGAAAATCTCAAACGAATTCTTAAAAAATTACGTAAGAAGGATAGAGTCAAATATGAAGCTTTAATGAAGAAAATCGAAGAAGTTATAAGTTCTCCAGATCCGGATCATTATAAAAATCTCAAATATGATTTAAAGGAATATAAACGCGTTCACGTGGGTTCCTTCGTTCCAGTCTTCAGATTCCTAAGATACAAAATTTATTTTGAGGACTTTGATCATCACAACAATATTTATTGAGGTTGCCTTGAATTGAAATGAACACGAGCTAAACCGATTCTTTTGAATTCTCGGGTTTTAGGTACTTTAAACCTTTGTTTTCAGCTCTCATAAGCGTTTGTATTCTACTAACATTATTTCTTTTTATTTCCATATTCTTCAAAATAAACCAAATTATTTAAATCATATCTAGTAGGCATTTCATAATCTTCCTCGCTGTAACCGATTGTTATTATGGCCTCTGGCTTTATATCATCCGTAATCTTCAAGATATTTACAACCTCATCTTCATCAAAAGCACCAACCCAACAGCTACCCAGTCCCAAATCAGTTGCCTTTAATAATATATGTTCCACAACAGCAGCGCAATTCTGCGTAGCATAAAATTTACCTCTTTTACCATAGAACCTAACAACCTCCTCTGGTTCATTACATACAACTATAACAATCGGCGCATGCTCAACAAAATTCTGTCCATAAGCCGCCTTTGCTAACTCTTTCTTCTTCTTTTCATTTTCAATTACAACAAATCTCCAGTTCTGTAAGTTGCCTGCACTGGGAGCAAATCTTGCAGAATCTAATATTTTATTTAACTTCTCCATACTTACTTTAGTATCTTTATATCTCCTTACAGACCTTCTATCTTTGACAACCTTATCAAAATTCATACCAAAAACCTTTTATTCAACAATATATATAAAACTTCTTATGAAGTACTCTGAGCTAGTTAAAAGTTATGAAAAGCTAGAATCCACATCTAAAAGATTAGAAAAAACATACATAATTTCAGATCTTCTTAAAAAAACCAAAAGAGAGGACATAAAACAGGTTATATATCTATTACAAGGAAAGGTTTTCCCCCTCTGGGATAGAAGAAAGATAGGTTTTTCTATAAGATTAGCGATTAAGGCAATATCCTCAGCCACAGGCACCCAAATAGAGAAGGTGGAAAAAGATTTAGCTAAAAAAGGTGATATTGGACTAGTTGCTGAAGATTTAATAAAGGGTAAAAAACAAACAACACTATCAACCAAAGATATAAATATTGAAAAAGTATTTGATAATATAAGAAAGTTAACCACCTTAGAAGGCCATGGAACTGTCAACAAAAAAATACGATTAGTTACAGAACTCTTAACATCTTCAAGTCCAAATGAAGCAAAATTTATAGTAAGAACGATAATGGAACAGTTAAGGGTGGGTGTCTCATCAGGAATATTAAGAGATGCCATAACATGGACATATTTACCAAGAGTCAAGAACATTAATGATAAGGATATTAAAACAAAAAAAACTCTTAAAGTAAAATCTCTAGAAGACGTTAAATCTAAGAACCTAAATAAAATTAAATTAATAGATTCTGGTAATGAAAAAACCAACAGAGATATATATAATTATTTCATAAAAACTGCACAACAAACTTTTGATACAACTAATGACTTCGTATTAGTTGTAGAATCGCTCCAAAAACATGGACTAAAAGCAAAAGAACAAGAGATAAGACCTGGAAATCCAATCAACTCCATGTTAGCGGTAAAAGTAGAATCTATAAAAGAAGCATTTGATGCTGTTGGAAAACCAACTTTTTTTGATCAAAAAATTGATGGATTTAGATGTATTGGAGGATCTACTCCTTTGTACATAAAAGATAAAGGTTTATTGTCTGTAAGAGATATACAAACAGGAGATTATGTTCTTACGCATAAAGGGGAATTCAAGAAAATAAAGGCGGTAAATAAAAGAACTGTAGATAAGAATGAAAAAATATACAAAGTCCAAACTTTTCTTGGGCATCAATTCAAAATAACAGAGAAACACAAAATCTTAATTTTCAGAAATGGTAAATTAAGATGGATATCTGTAGAAAAAGTAAAAAAATCGGATAAAGCGGTATTCCCAATACCTAAAATAAATAAAGAATCCCTACTCAAAAATAGATTAATGTTAAAAAATACTTCAGGATATAGAAAAAATATAAAAATCAACCAATTCTTTTTCAGGTTCCTAGGTTTCTGGTTGGGAGATGGTTTCACAAACAATTACCATAATACTGAAAGAGTTGGATTATTGTTTAATAGTAAGAAGGAACGTAAATTAGCAGATTATTATAAAGAAAATATTAAGAAGTATTTTAGAATAGATAAAATATCTGAATATTATTCCAAAGGAGGGTACCTATCAATACATTGGAGAGACAAGCCTCTTAGACAATGGATGTCAAAGCATTTTAGGAGAGAATGGAGAGGAAAGATGCTCCCAGACTGGTTTTATGGAATTTCGGATAAACAATTTAATATGTTTTTAAAAGGTTGGATGGAAGCGGATGGTCATACCGATCGGTTTGGTAGGATGAGTGTAACAACAAAAGAGAGAGACTTAGCAATGTTCGCCCAATTATTGTGTCTAAAAAATCATAAAATTGCTTCCATAAGACGTCAAAGAATTAAAGGTAAAAATTACTATACTCTTTACTTTCCGAAGTCCTCTAGAGCAGCTACAATCAAAGATAACCATGTTCTAGTATCGATAATGGAGATTAATAAGATTAAGTCAGATCCCAGATTTAAAGTATATAATCTTCAAGTAGAAAAAGATAAGTCCTATTGTGTCCCGATGATTTCACTCCATAATTGCCAAATACACAAGTACAACAATAAAATTACTCTATTCACTAGAAGGTTAGAAAATGTAACAAAACAGTTCCCAGACCTTGTAGAATTTGTTAAAAAACATATTAAAGCGAAATCTTTTATAATAGATGCAGAGGCAGCAGGATATGATCCAAAAACAAAAAATCTAATGCCTTTCCAAGCAGTATCACAAAGGATTAAAAGAAAATACCATATTGAAGATATGATCAAAAAACTTCCAGTACAGTTATTTGTTTTTGATATTCTTTACCATAATGGTAAAAATCTAATGCAAACTAGTTTTAAGGAAAGAAGAAGAATATTGGAAGAAATAACTAAACAAGAAAGATATAAAATTGTCTTAACAGAAAAATTAATAACAGATTCAAAGAAGAAAGCGGAGGAATTTTATGATAAAGTTCTCAAACAAGGACATGAAGGTTTAATTGGAAAAAATATAGAAGCAACATATAAACCTGGTAGATACGTTCAAGGTTGGGTTAAACTTAAACCAGTTTTAGAACCACTTGACTTAGTAATAGTTGCTGCAGATTATGGAGAAGGAAAAAGAGCAGGTTGGCTTACTAGTTATACTTTAGCTTGCAAGAAAAACAAAGAATTTGTTACAATGGGTAAAGCAAGTACTGGTTTGAAAGAAAAGGCAGAAGGTCTCTCTTTCAAAGACATGACAAAGATACTAAAACCTTTAATAAAAGAACAAAAAGGAAAGCATGTAAAAGTTAAACCAGAAGTTATAATTGAAGTGGCATACGAAGAAATACAAAAGAGTCCAACCTACGAATCAGGATTTGCATTAAGATTCCCAAGACTCTTACGTAACAGAGAAGATTTAAGTTTAAAGGACTGTGATGATATTGAGAGGGTTAAAAAATTATATGATTCTCAAAAAGGAAAGAAGAAGTAACCATTCAACCATAATAAACTTTATATACCAGTGGATTACTATTAACTAATAGTTTATACCACTATTATTGAAATAAATATTTTTGAACAATGTGGTAACAACAAAAAAGAAGGTGAATCCCAGGGGGTCTTAGCATGATAGTCAAAGAAGAATTTTTAAATAAGCTTCGGCAAATTTTCGGATTAAATTTATACGAAGTAAGAATTTGGACAGCTCTTCTTTCTCGAGGTGTCTCTACAGCAGGTGAACTCTCAGACATAGGAGATGTTCCAAGAAGTAGAGCCTATGATGTTCTTGAAAGCCTGGAAAAGAAAGGTTTTGTTGTAATGAAACTTGGAAAACCGATAAAATATCTAGCAGTAGATCCTAAGGAAGTTTTAGAGAGAGTAAAGAAATCCATAAAAGAAGAAGCCGATAGAAGTATAGACAAATTAAAAGAACTTTCAAATACAGATGTTCTAAACGAATTAAATAATCTACATTCACAGGGTATTGAATTTGTAGAGCCAGCAGATCTATCCGGAGCTATTCGTGGTAGACACAATATCTACTCCCACTTAGAATTAATGATTAAAAACGCAGAAAAAAGCGTAACGATAGTAACAAGCCCAAAAGGATTTTTAAGAAAACTAGAATCTTTAACACCTTTATTAAATAGAGCTGCTAAAAAGAATGTGAAAGTAAGAATAGCAACACAAGTAAATAAAGAAACATCTCAAGTTGTTAAAGATGCCTTGAAGTTCGCAGAAATTAAACATATAAAAGACATGAATGCACGTTTTTGTATAGTCGATGGTAAGGAAGTCTTGTTCATGGTAATGGATGACAAAGATGTCCATCCCACATATGACATAGGAGTGTGGGTAAGAACACCTTTCTTTGCTAGTGCTCTAGAAAATTTATTTGATACTTCTTGGAGCAAACTAGAATCCGCAAATAAAACTCTATCAAAAACAAAATAATTATTTATTTTTTATTTTATTAAATTCTTCCGTCAAAATCTTTGATCTTTTTTTAACTTCCCCACTATTTATCTGCTTTAATTTACTAGCTGCTGTCTTGGGTCTAGAACTAAATCTAGAAATATTCAAAACCTCCGGCTTAACTTCTCTTATTAATTTTAATGTTTCTTGAAAATCTTTTTCAGTTTCAGTAGGATATCCAACTATCACATCGGTACTTATATTAATTCTTGAAATATTTTTTCTAAATTCTTTCACAACCCTCTTAAAATCTTCTACTTTATAATTTCTATTCATCTCCTTTAAAACTTTATCACTTCCAGACTGAACAGGGATATGTAAGAATTTAATTATCTTATCTGATTTATAAACTTCAATTAAATCATCTAAAATTTTAAGAGTATGCTCAGGATTCATCATACCGACTCTTATTTTAAAGTTACCTTTGATATTAGTTAATTCTCTCAATAATTCGGATAAATTATTTCCAATATCAAAACCATAACACCCCGTGTCTTGCCCAGTGATGTAAAATTTATTACAATCTTCTCTTAAAGCAACGTTAAATTCTTTTTTAATATCATCAATGCTATAAGATCTTAAAGAACCTCTAGCCAATTTAGTAGCACAATAGCTACACCCCCCCAAACAACCTCTAGATACATTTATTATTGCTATATCTTTATTCTTTCTGATTCTTGGATTATTTATGTTTAATAGAGAATTAGTATCGAGTGTTCCACAAACTTTATCTGAAAATTTTTTAAGGTCTAAAGATTTAGGCAAGCACCCGCCGACAATTAATTTCTTATCATCCGGAAAGTCTTTAATAAATTCTAATTGTTTATTTTGAGTTACAGACTTAACAGAGCAGCTATTTAGGAATACAATATTTGCTTTATCTAAGCTATCAACAATTTGATTATCTTTCTCAAGCAACCCTGCTAATTGCTCAGAATCAGCAATATTACTCTGACACCCAAATGTCTTAATAAAAATTTTATTCGATTTCATCTAACAAGGCAGCAACCACCAACGGAAAAGCTAAAGTGACATCACATCTCACCTCTGTAACTTCAGCATCTTTTTTTACCTTTCCCCAACTTTTTGCTTCTACAGCCTGCATGCCAGAAGCACCACCATGCTCAGCCCTATCACTTGTTATATGTATTATATAATCTAAGGCATTGCCTGTAGCATGCATCATGCCGAGAACAAAATTCTTAGGAACCCCTCCACCCAAACTTAATAATCCAGCCTTCCTATTTTTTTTCCAGACTCTTTCTACAAAATCCCCTATATCCAATTGTGAATTTACTTCCAATTCTTTATCTTGACTATACATCCAAACATGGAATCCCATCATACTGTCCGTAAATGCAGGACAGTAAATATCTACACCCTTATCATAACACGCTTTTAATATAGAATCTTTATCGTCAATTACCTTTCCAAGCTCTTTTAAAAACTCTCTTGGCGACATCTTTCTTTGTGGCAACCTCGGCAACAAATCTCTTAATCCTTCTTCCAATTTGGAGAATCCATCTTTCTCTAGAAAAACATCATACATTCTAAATATGCCTTCTTCATTTAATTTAGAGTCATCTCTTTCAAGACTGCCCTGGTAGTGCCTAGCGCCAAAACTCTCAATTAGATCATGTGTAACAATAGCACTTGTAAGAACTAAACTGTCTACTGCTCCGGCCCTTATGAATTCAACAAAAGTATTCCTAAGGCCTCCAGCAATTAATGCACCAGCAGCTGTAACGAATTTATAACACTTTTTATCTTTCAACATTAACCTATAGATATCTACCGCTTCTTTAATTCTCTTAGCAGTAAACCCCCCTCTTTCCAACTCATCAACAAATTCCTTAATACTCATACCTTTTCGGATTCTAGCTCCTTTTAAACTCCTAAATTCTTCCATATAAGGCTTCAATATAGATTATTTAAATAGATTTCCCAAGTATACGGGATAATCAAAAACTTTATAAACGCTCCACTTCCAACTAAAATAACTCATTAGGAGGTTATAACCATGGAAGAAAAAACATTAGTATATGAGAATGAAGAGGAAACTCAAGAAGAATCTACAGAAGAACCCGAAGAAGAATCTACAGAAGAAGAAACTAGCGAAGACTCTGGTGAAGAATCTACAGAAGACGATTCCAGTGAAGACGATTCTGACGAAGATTCCAGTGAAGAAACAGAAGATACTGAAGAATAAAATCTTTCTATTTCTTTTTAAACCTCACATTTTTTTATTATTTTTTAATTCTAACGAAAAATTTATATAAATAAACATCTAAGAAATATCTGCGGGGGTCAACTTGGAAAATAACCAAATAACTCAAACTAAGCAAGAATTAAATACAGAGTTACCAAGGGTTATTAACTCTTTGTGCCCTGAATGTAAGAAAGTAATAAAAGCTAAAATTCTAGAAGAAGACGGGAAGATAGTCATGAAAAAGAAATGCCCTGAACACGGAGATTTCTATGACGTAGTTTATAATCATGCAGAACTATTCAAAAAGATAGAGAAAACATCTTTTGACTACTATAAACCTTTAACTAACGAAAAAATAAAAAATGCAGTTAACTGTCCTCAACAATGTGGATTATGCAATATGCATCAAAGTAGAGCTTGTATGACTAATATAGATTTAACAAATAGATGCAATCTTCGTTGTCCAATATGTTTCGCGAATGCCAATGTTCAAGGTTATGTATACGAATTAACATTAGAACAAGTTAAAAATATGTTACAAAATATAATAAAACAAAACTCACCCCTAGAAACTTTAGCTGTACAATTTTCTGGAGGAGAACCAACGATACATCCCCGATTCTTAGAATGCATTAAAGCAGCTAGAGATATGGGTTTTACCCACGTACAAATAGCTTCTAATGGAATCACAATTGCTAATGACTTAGAATTTGCAAAGAAATGCAAAGAAAACGGTTTACATACTGTGTATCTTCAATTTGATGGTGTGGGAGAAGATGCTTATAAGAAAACTAGGGGCGTCAAAATCTGGGAGACAAAGAAAAAAGCAATCGAGAATTGTAGAAAATCGGGTTTAAAGGTAATTCTAGTCCCCGCCTTAGTTAAGACTATTAATGAAGATCAAACAGGAAAAATTTTACAATTTGCCATAGACAATGCGGACATAATTTCTGGTATAAGCTACCAACCTGTAGCATTCACAGGAAGGATATCTGAAAAACAAAGACTAAAACAAAGATATACTTTAAGTGACCTCGCTTACTACGTAGAAGAACAAACAGATTATGCAAAGGCCATGGAAGATTGGTATCCTCTCAATATAACTTTACCATTTTCTAAGTTCATATCAGATATAAGTGATAATATGACCATACACGTTAGTTGTCATTCTAATTGCGGGATTGGAACTTATTTATTTGTTAATAAAAAAACAAAGAAAACAATTCCAATAACACAAATAATAGACGTAGAAAATATGACTAGAGAACTGGACGATTTTGTAAAACATAATAAAATACATTTTAAACCATATCAAAGATTTATGTTCTTATACATATTAAGAAAAAACATTAAAAAAGATATCAAAGGGCTAAATCTTATGGAGATATACAGATTAATTCATAGTGTTGTTTTCAAAACCGATCAAAGGGAATGGAAACTTATGTTAGTTGCAGGAATGCATTTCCAAGATTGTTATAATTATAATGTAGATAGGGTAAAGAAATGCGTAATACATTACTCAGCTCCAAATGGTCTAATATATCCTTTCTGTACTTACAATTCTGGTCCTGTATTTAGAGAACCCATAGAAAAAAAATACTCCATCCCATTAAAAGAATGGAAAGAAAAACAAGGAACTAAATACGTTACTTCAGATTTCTATAAAGGAGATAAAGCTTAAATATTAACTACTTTTACTAGTTCTATGAAAAAGTGTCGTTTATGCAGTAAGAAAATAGAAACAACTTTTCTTGGAAAGATTAAAGGAACTTACATAAATAAAAAACCCATATGTCAAGAGTGTCAAAAAAATCTTCCAAAAAAGAAACAAGAAATTTTAGATCAAATAAAATAATGCCCTTGTAGCTTAGCTGGCAGAGCAGCTGACTCGTATCTTTGAGAAATCAGCAGGTCGGGAGTTCAAATCTCCCCAAGGGCTCTTCTAAAAAGAAAACTTTTTAAATCTCATAAAAACATTTCTCTGTATGCGGGAGTGTCGGAGTGGTCAAACGAGCAGGACTTAAGATCCTGTGGGTTAGTCCCTACGCAGGTTCGAATCCTGTCTCCCGCATTGCCCCAGTGGCTTAGTCGGTTAGAGCACAAGTTTAAACTGCTCAGAGCCTTGGTAAGGCTGAGATCCCGAGTTCAAATCTCGGCTGGGGCTTTTTCAAAAACTTTAAAAACTCAATTAATTCTAAAAATTAAATGACATTTCAAAAATATTATCAAAGTCTAAGCAAAAAATATAATCTTCCTAGTTTTAAAGATCTTAATAAAGAGTTCGAAATCTCAACAATAGATCAAAGTTCTTTTTCTGTAAGAGCAATAAGGAGAAAAATGTTTGAAAAATTAGTTTTATTCTCAAAAATAACAGAATCTATTCTTTTCCCAAGCACAGACACTTTATCCACCATGTATGAAAGTAAATTCTTCACAGAAGAAGAAAAAGACAAAGTATCTCAAACTTATATTCAAATAATGATCTTTGCAAGGAAATTCTTAAAAGCAGATGTTTCTCCAGATGAAAAGACAGATGTAGATTTGATTAAAAAATTATATAAAGAGTGGCCAAAATTTAAAAAAGAGATAGAATGGATTGTAGATAAAATGGAACTCTGTTGGGAAGAAAAAGACACTAAGTTTAAGGATATGCTATATTTCGGCTAACAAAAGTTATTTATACCTGTATTTTTAATAATCTCTATGGATAAAAGAGGTCAGTTCTATATAATAATAGTACTCGTTGCAGGAATTTCTATTTATGGGTTAGTATCTAAAACAAATTTTGTTATAGAACCAAAATTATTTGAAGATTTTGATGAATTATCTAAAAATTATGTTAAAGAATCCTTTAATTTAATCAATGAAGCTCTTGAAAATGGTGCCTCCAAAGAACAAATAGTGACTCTATTAGGAACTTTTTCTACTAGCTTTCTAGATTATGCAAAACTAAAGAATCCTTCAATATCTTTATTATATCTTTATGCCGACGGTAATGACGTTACTGTGAAAAATTATATGGATGTTCCTGTAGAACTCCATACAGGACCTATTCTTGGATGGAATGAAGAAACTGTAAATAAAATTACATTAAACACTGGAGGAACCGATTTTGTAACACAATTTCCATTAGAAATAAGAAATTTTGGAGAAGATTTCTCTTCAGACACATTCCCACAAGAAGACCTAATAAATCTTAATATATCAGGAATACCTCACATCTTTGAATTGGATGAAGATCAAGATTTGGATTTAAAGGTACTGTTAATATCAACAACGGGACAGGTAGAACAGGTTTATGAAGGTGGAGACAAACCATTCGACCCATTTTAAAATGAAAAAAGCTATTAGTCCATTAATAGGTTGGGTATTGTTAGTAGGTTTTGCAGTAGTTATGGGAGCAATAGTTACTAATTGGACAATAAATCATGTTAGAGATCTACCAGTAGGAGAAACACAACAAAAGGAAATCTACTGTGATAATGTAAGACTAGGAGTAAATACCTGTAGATACCATGATGATACTCTGCTAAACTTAGATATAGAAAATAAAGGAAAATATACTGTTAAAAGTTTAGTGATCCATAGAAGAACTGGAGACTCTCCAACAGGATATTGCTATGCATTAAATCTTAACATTGCCCCCCAAGATTTTGGAAGTTATCAGTTAAGTCTTGGAGATGATCTTGATGAGGAAAAGGTAGTAGATTGCGATTCTCTTGACGCTACTAGCGATCCTGTTGAAGTTGCTGAGATAGGAGTAGTACCTATAATTTCAATAGATGATGAAGATTATAGATGCTCTGAAAGCAAAACAACCATTACTAACTTCGCACAACTTAACGGACATTGTGAATGTTCTGATGGAATAGATAATGATAATAATGGTTGTAGCGATCATCCTGAAGATGGGGGATGTTACGCATCATACGATACAGAGGAATCAGGAGGAGAGTGTACAGGTTAATCAAAACTTTTAAATACCAACAATAACAAAATATAACAAAAAGAGGTAAAATGAAAAAAGGAATTTCACCATTAATTGCTACAGTTCTTTTAATAGGATTTGTTGTAGTTGTAGCAGTTTTAATTTGGTTTTGGTATAGTGGAGTAGTAGAAGAACAATACCAAAAACAAGCTGCTAAAACAGAGGGTCAATTTTCATGTGCTTCAGATGTAGAAATAAGAGTTTCCAATGCTTTTTGTAACTCAGGAACAGACGATGAAGGAGACCCAGTATGGGATATTTCATTCGACATAGAAAATACAGGAACAGCTTCTTTATTATTGTTTAGGGTAATAGTAGAAGGAGCTGACGGCAGCCAAACCTTACAATTAAATCAAAATATAGCAACTTCTGGAAAGATTAGCACAGGAGTACAAGCGGACCAAGAAGAAGTTGAAAATCCTTCAAAAGCCACAATAATACCCGTACTTCAAGGTCCAACATCATGTGAGCAAAAGCAAGCTACGATAACTTTAACGTGCACCGGCGAAACTCCCGGATAAATCAAAACATTTAAATATAGACAAACTAGAAAAAACTTATAATCATGTTAATAAAAGGAGGTGAACAGATGAAGAAGAAAGGTATCTCGCCATTGATTGCCACTGTTCTACTAATTGGCTTTACAATAGTTCTAGCAGCAGTTGTAATGAGGTGGGGAGGAGAATTTGTAAGAACTACAACAGAAGAGACAGCATGTGAAACTGATATAGCATCTGCTTGTATTGATACTAGAGTTAGCTTAGAATCTGCTGAAGATAGTGGAGAAACGGTAAACGTAGTAATAACAAGCAATTCAGATCAAACAATAGATGGATTTAGAATAGTCCTTTGGGAAGGAACCATAACTATAGCTACCGAGGAACCACAACCAATTGACGGTGAATTAACACCATACAATTCATTATCCTACCAAGTAACTTACTCGGATAATCCAGATATAGTAGATGGTATTGATAAAGTTGAAGTTTTCCCAGTAATTACAATAGGAGATTGTCCTTCTGGAGCATGTACTGAATCTGGTGCGGAAGGAACAGTAACATATAGTCCACCAGGATAAACTTTTTTCTTCTCTTTTTTAATATGAAAAAAGCTCAGATATGGGTATCAGCAATTCTTTACCTCGCCATGGGCGTTATCATACTCACCATTATCTTAGCAACATCACTCCCAGTTATAAAACAATTAAAGGATAAAAACACAGTAGTACAAACAAAAAATTTAATGTCAGATCTTGATCAAAATATAAGAGCAGTCTACTCAGAAGGCCCCGGTTCTAGGAGACCATTAAAATTAACAATAGGAAGTGGAAATTTTATAATAGATTCCAATAACGATGAGATAAAATGGACATTTGAATCCAGTTATATAGAATCGGAACCAAACATAGGAGAATTTCAGGAAGGAAAACTTTACATTTCAACCCAATCCACAGGTGTCGAAGATGTATACCTTATAACTTTGAGATTAGATTACTCGCCAGATAATAATCCTCTTCTGGATTTAGATTCTTCGCTATCACAGATTTCAGGAACTTATGACATCTTAGTTAGTAATTTAGGAGAATCAGAGACTCTTGAAGGAAAACCAAAAATACAAATATCAGAGATATAAAATGCCAAAACCCGAACAAGAACAAAGACCAAATTTCAAAATACAAGAAATACCTAAATTGCAATCTCTTCCTACAGTAAGAAAAGAAAAAATAGATTTAAGGCACGCATTAATACCCCCCTATGCTTATGCACACATCTACTGGGACAAAAGAAATAAAGAACTTGTTTATGAGGTGGAAGAGCCACAATTGACTCCAGAAGAAAAGAGAGTATTAAGCTTAATTGAAGAAGGGATTAAAGAACTAATCAACATAAGTTATTTGTCAGTAGAACAAGGAGAAACTGTAATAGAATATCTAGAAAAAAACATAAGAGTTCTCCTAGAAGAATTAAGAATAGAACTTTCTAACGAATCTTATTTGAAGATAATGTACTATATCTACAGAGATTTTGTTGGTATGGGAAAAATAGAACCTTTACTCACAGATTATTTCATAGAAGACATCGAGTGTAATGGATCTAATCTGCCAATATACATAATACATAGAAAATACAGGAATATGAGAACAAGTGTTGTCTATAAAACAAACGAAGAGCTAAGAGATTTCGTAGAGAGACTGGCACAAAAATGCGGACAATATATATCTTACGCTACTCCTTTATTAGACGGATCTTTACCGGATGGAAGTAGGGTTAACGCCACCTACACTCAAGACATATCTTCGAGAGGACCAACATTTACAATAAGAAAGTTCACAAAAAGACCTTGGACACCAACTCAATTAATACATTTAAGAACTGTGTCTCCACAAATGCTTGCTTATCTGTGGTTATTAATAGAATATGAAAAAAACATAATGATCATCGGAGGGACTGCTTCTGGAAAGACTACATTACTAAATTGTCTAGCTTTCTTCATACCGCCACAAGCAAGAGTAGTCTCTATAGAAGACACCAGAGAATTAAATCTTTATCATACAAATTGGCTTCCAGCAGTAGCAAGAGCTGGTGTTGGTTTAGCCAACATTATCGGACAAAAATATGGAGAAGTAACTCTATTTGATCTATTGAAGGAAAGTTTCAGACAAAATCCAGATTATGTAATAGTGGGAGAGATAAGGGGTGCTGAGGCTTATGTATTGTTCCAAGGAATGGCTTCTGGACATCCCAGTTTTGGAACCATGCACGCAAACGATGTAGACACAATGATAAGGAGATTAGAAACCCCGCCAATCAATTTATCGGGATCCTTAGTTGAATCTCTAGATACGGTATGTGTTATGACATCAACAAAAGTTGGTGGAAAACCAGTAAGAAGAGTAAAGGAAATAACAGAAATAGTAAACGTAAGTGAAAAAACAAAACAAGCAACAGTGTCAAGACCTTTCGTCTGGAATCCAAGAACAGACACCTTTGATCATAAAACAAGAAGCTCAGTTATGGATAAGATAATTACAGAGCACGGATTATCAGCACAACAAATAGCTAGAGAGATAGACATAAGAACAAAACTTCTTATAAAAATGTATCAAATGAAAGTTTTCTCACCAGAACAGGTACGTAGCATAATTAATGAATATTATAAAGATCCAGCTTATATAATTTCTAGATTTAACCTAAGATGAGCCTTGAAGTAATACAACAAAATGCTGCAAGTCTAAAGGAGACTTTAAAGAGCTACAACAATCTAATAGCACACAAGAGAAGGCTTTTAGAAAACAAAAATAGATACAGCAGCAGAGCAGAATATGAAAGTACGCTTAGGTTACTAGAATCTCAACTGGAAAAGATAAAATATTACATAGTAGCCATAACAGCCAACATACAAAAAAATCTAGAAAAAGAGCAGAAAAAATGAACAAGTTAAACTACCATGCAGACGCCATATCAAAACTTATTAAAGAAGCACTTATATATGAAAATTATAAGAATTTAACTAAATCAAAATTAAGTGAATTAAATAAAAAAAGAAGTAACGATCTAATCTCAAGACAAGAGTACCAAAGACAAATAAATTCTCTTTTAAAAGGAAGAACGTATCAGGATTTAATAGATTATTATAATTCAAATATATCTCAGATATTGAGCAGAATAAATCAACACAACTCCGCAATATATGACATAATAAAGGAGCCTCATAAGGAAATGCCCACGAGGGAGCCTACTCCGACAAAAGCAATTACAAAGAAGGTAGAAACAATACCAATAAAAGATAAATCTCTAAGAAAGACACAAGAAGCTGTTAAAGCTACAGAAAAAGAAACTAAAAAGGAAAATCTAGACGAGTTAAATATAAAACCAGAAGATGTTCGAAAATTTATAAAGTCGCAGGAGAAATTAAGGGAAGAAGTTTCACAACAATACACAGTCTATAAAACGAATAGATACGCAAAAATATCAAATCTTTTTGTAGAGGATTTCGCATTTAATCTTACTAAAAAATATCCAGGATTATTCCGTCCCTTGTACGAGGCCATAAGATTAGCCAATATAAAATTGCTATCTAAAACCTATGTTAGTATGATGGTATTCTCAACAATGATATCGCTTCCCATATCTTTATTGCTAATATATCTCTTCCTCGGCAGCATATTAAAAACGATTCCTCTCGCAATACTTACAACCATTTTAACATTCGTTATAATCTATATTTACCCATGGTCGATAATAAAGGTAAGACGCGGAAAAATTAGAACAGAATTAGTATTTGCAACAATACATATGTCAGCAATAGCTGGTTCAGGGGCACAACCAAGCAAAATATTTCAATTACTAATAGATTCTAAGGATTATCCAGAATTGGAAAGTGAATTAAAAAGAATAGTTAATAACATGCATCTATTTGGATATAATTTAACAACTTCTTTAAAGATTGTTGCTTCAACAACACCCTCGGACTACTTTAAAGAACTCTTAAATGGAATGGTATCAACAATAGAGACCGGAGGAAACATTACAAAATATTTACAGGATAAAGCAGATGACGCACTTGCAACGTATCAATCAGATCAAAAAAAATATCTAGCTCAAATCTCCAGTTATTCTGATATCTATACTGGAATACTTATAGCGGCCCCTCTTTTATTACTGGTAACACTTGCTATCTTAGAGAAGATATCACCTTCAATAAGTGGCATTTCAATAAATACTCTGGCCTCTTTTGGGACTTTTCTTGGCATACCTTTAATAAATATAATATTTCTAGTATTCCTAAGCATAACACAACCAGAATTTTAAAATGAAAATAGAACTAAGACATCAGATAGCATTAATATTAGGCGCAGCTATATTGGTATTATCCTTAATTTTTCTAAGATCTTCCCCATACATAAAACCTATTATAGCTATGGGAATAATCTTAGCAACAATACAATTCTGGATAGATATGTTGAGAGAAAACAAAAGACAGAATGAACTGGAGAATAAATTCTTAGAATTTAGTAGAGCTCTCGAATCTACTGTAAAATCCGGAGTGCCCGTTCCCAAGGCCATTATGCAAATATCAAATGCAGATTATGGTGCTTTAACCCCACACGTAAAAAAGATGTCAAACCAGATAGAATGGGGCATACCTTTAAGCAAAGTATTAAAGACATTCGCTAAAGATACAAATAACAAAGTTATTAAAAAGTCAATATCCATAGTAATAGAAGCCGAACAGAGTGGAGGCCATGTAGACACAGTCTTACATGCAGTTACAAACTCTGTTTTACAAATGAAAAAAATAAAAGAGGAAAGAAGAAGCAATGCATACACACAATTAGTTCAAGGGTATGTAATATTTTTTATATTCATAGCAATTATGTTAGTACTTCAAATATATTTAATGCCACAACTAGGAGATATAAGTGGGGCACTATTCCACGGCTTACGTGGAGGATTTATTAGTTATGTTGAAATGGAAACGCAACAAACAACAGCACTTGACCTAGATTTGATATTTTTAGCCATGGTAGTAATTCAAGGTATATTTGCAGGATTAATGATTGGTAAATTTGCAGACGGGGAGGTTAAAGCTGGGATAAAACACTCATTAATACTCACAATAATTGGTTACCTAACTATAACTACTGCTACAACTCTACTCTAAAATGAAAAAAGGACTCACATATATAGACATTGCGATGAGTGTCGGGATATTCGTAATATATTCTTTATTCCTATTCATAGTTTTAGAACCCGGAGTGGAAGGTGAATTTGATGAGGATTATCTACCATCCATAATTAGAGATGGTTTAACGAAAGATATCTATACAAACATAACAATCTTGCCTATATTTATCGATTATAACCCCACACAAGGGGCTCCATTAGCATCGGGAACCGGTGGAGGAGTTCCAAGTCCAGGTGAACCGGGAGGCCCGTTCCAGATACAGATGGATTTTTCATTTAACTGGCAAACAGATAATGAACATATATTATTGTTAGAAGATTCTAGCGTTACAGAATCAGAAATAGTTGAAGATTTCGAAGGAATTAAACTACATTTTGATATTTCTTTATTAGATGATGAAGAAATAAACAGATTCATATTGTTAAGATCTTATGAGACGTTTACAGGATATAACAATCCTACTAACACAATTCTCCAAGCAACCCAATATGAACCCCAAATAGGAATAGCAGAAGTTCTTACAGGGATATCAGAAAGTAAATTATCAACACTTGAAACTTACGACTATTCTAATATGAAACAACAATGGTATTACCCAAAATCTAGAGAATTCCAATTAAATATATATGATCCCTCAGATCTTTCAACACCCATTTTTACTTATGGAGAAGAACCTACGGATGATGTAGAAAAAATATACGTTTTACAATGGACAGACCACCTTCTTAACATAGATCCGACTCTAACTCCTGTATTAAACAACGATCCTGTAGTAATTAATATTAAAACATGGTAGTCAAGAATAAAAAAGGGTATCTGAAAACTTTAGAAGCAATAATAGCTGTAATGATATTGTTATCGTTTTTACTAGCTATCCTACCTAGAGAAGAAGCTAAAGAAGCAGAGGTTCCAGACGACATTAGACTAACACAAGAAAGTATAATGAATATAATACAATCTAATGAAGAGCTAAGAGATTGTGTTTTATCCGGAAATAATGGCTGTATAACAGGATATATCGACAATAATGATCTGGTCCCATACACGATGAATTACCGGACACTGATTACCCTAACAGACGAGATCATAGAACCAGAAGATCTTCCAGATAAAGCAGTCTATACATCAAACATAGTTATTAGTTCAACAGACGGTTCAACTGTGACTTCCAGGTTATTCACATTATTTATCTGGAGAAATATCTAAAAACATTTATAAAGAAAACCAACCTTCTGTTATAAAATGCCACCAAAACAACTTAAACAAATAAGTGAAGTAGTCTGGGAATTACCAACTTCTTACAGAGAAGGAATGCAAGTTCCAGCAAGAATCTATGCAGATAGAAAATTGTTAAATGCCATGGACGATGGTGTATTCACTCAAATAACCAACGTTGCTTCACTTCCAGGAATAGAAAAAAATGCATTCTGCATGCCCGATGGACACTGGGGCTACGGTTTTCCTATAGGTGGAGTAGCTGCATTTGACTTAGAAGATGGAGTAATATCTCCAGGAGGCATTGGTTTTGATATTAATTGTGGTATGCGTCTTATTACAACAAATCTTACTCTAAAAGAAGTTCAACCAAAACTAAAACAATTAATGGATCATTTATTTAAAGTAATACCTGCTGGGGTCGGAAGTAAAGGTTTGGTTAAATTATCAAAAAATCAATTTAAGGAAGTAGCAGAACAAGGATCTAAATGGTGTGTGGAAAATGGGTATGCTTGGGAAGAAGATATTCAAAAAACAGAAAGCTACGGTAGTTTAGAGTGGGCAGATTTTTCTAAGGTTAGTGAAAAAGCTATATCTAGAGGGATAAACCAAGCAGGGACATTAGGTTCTGGAAATCACTACTTAGAAATACAATCTGCTCCAGAATCGCAGATATTTGATAAAACCATTGCTAAAAAATTCAATATAACACAACCAAATCAAGTAACTATAATGATTCATTGTGGTAGTCGTGGTTTTGGCCATCAAATTGCAACAGATTATCTAAAAGTATTTGATTCTGCTATGAAAAAGTATAATCTCAAAGTTCTAGATAGAGAATTATCTTGTGCCCCATTTAATAGTAAGGAAGGACAAGACTACTTTAAAGCAATGGCGTGTGCAGCAAATATGGCTTTTGCAAATAGACAAGTAATATTACATAGGGTAAGAGAGGGTTTCCAGGAAATATTTAAGAGATCTCCAGAAGACCTAGAACTAAATCTTGTTTACGATGTTGCTCATAACATAGCCAAAGTAGAAGAACATAATGTTAATAGAAAAAGAAAGAAGGTTATAGTTCACAGAAAAGGAGCTACAAGAGCTTTCGGACCAGGAAATAAAGAGCTTCCTAAGACATATCAGGAAACAGGCCAACCAATAATCCTTGGAGGTTCAATGGAGACTGGTTCACATGTTTTAGTTGGTACTGAGAAAGCAATGAATGAAACTTTCGGAAGCACTGCTCATGGATCTGGAAGAACCATGTCTAGATCAAAAGCTAAAAAACAAGTTCGTGGAGAGCATCTACAAAAACAATTAGAGAGAAAAGGAATATATGTTAAGGCTGTTTCAATGGCTGGATTAGCTGAAGAAGCAGGAATAGCTTATAAGAATATAAACGATGTTGTAGAAACCTTAGAAACTGCAGGGATATCTAAGAAAGTAGTGGGCTTAACACCAATAGGTAACATGAAAGGTTAATATGAAAAAATACAAAATTCTAGAAGATATCGCAACAGCAGATATAGCTTTTGAATCTCTTGGAAACAATCTTAATCAATTGTTTGAGAACTCAGCTCTAGCTGTCTTTGATTCTTCAGCAGACATTAAAAAGATAAAACCAAAAATAAAGAAAGAAATTAAACTAGATAATAAAGAAATAGACAATCTTCTTTATGACTTTCTTTCAGAGATAGTATTCCTTAAAGACAAAGATTCAATTATATTCTGTAAGTCTGAAGTTAAGATTAACAAAGAAGATAAATACAGATTAAAAGCAATCCTTCATGGAGAAAAGATAGACACAAAAAAACATACCTTGCTGGCTGACATAAAAGCAGTAACTTTACACCTTTTTAACGTAGAAAAAACAAAAGATGGTTGGAAAGCCAGAGTTATATTAGATATTTAATATAGAAAAGTTTAAAAGAGTCTAATAAAACAAAAAATAGAGATGAAGGAATATGATGTAATTGTTGTGGGTGCAGGTCCAGCAGGATTGACTTCTGCTATTTATACTTGTAGAAAAAAACTGTCTACATTAATAATAAGTGTAGATCTTGGAGGTCAAACAACTCTTGCTACACATATCGAGAATTACCCCGGAATAGAACCGATGCCTGGATTCAGATTAATGAAAAATTTTGAAAAACAGGCAAAGAAATTTGGCGCAGAATTAATCTATGGAAAAGTAATCAAACTTAAGAAATCAAATAAAAAATTTGTTGTAACGTTATCTAATGGAGAAAAATATAAAGGAAAAGCACTAATTCTTGCTTTCGGAAAATCTCCAAGAACCCTGGGCTTACCAGGAGAAAAAAATTTCATCGGAAGAGGAATTTCAACATGTGCGACATGTGATGCTCCGCTTTATAAAAACAAAACCGTAGCTGTTATAGGCGGAGGTAATTCTGCTTTGGACGCGGTTGTTTTATTAGGAAAAATTGCTAAAAAAATATATTTAATTCACAGGAGAGAAGAGTTCAGAGGGGATGAAATAACAGTAGATAGAGTTAAAAAACTTAAAAATGTAGAAATCTTATACAACACCATGGTTAAAAAATTCCAGGGCGATAAGTTGATCAAGTCCATCGTAACAGAAAATAAAAAGGATAAAGAGATCAGAGAATTAAAGATAGATGGTGTCTTTTTAGAAATAGGTTATGAGGTTAAAACAGATTTCTTAAAAGGAATATTAAAACTAGACAAAATAGGAGAGATAATAATAGATGATAGATGTAGAACTTCTGAACCAGGAATATTTGCTGCAGGAGATGTGACTATAGTTCCATTTAAACAAACAGTCATATCTGCAGGAGATGGAGCTAAAGCAGCATTAGAGGCTCATAGATATCTACAAGGAGGCAAGGCTATAGTAAGTATAGACTGGTAAAATGAAATGTAAAATTATATATGATAGAGAGAGATGTATAGGTGCAGAAGCATGTGTAGCAGTTTGCTCAAAACATTGGAAAATGGCGTCTGATGGAAAAGCAGATCTTATTGGAAGTAAAAAAAGAGCAGATGGAAAGTATGAAAAGATACTTGAAGATGTAGATTGTAACCAACAAGCTGCAGATTCTTGTCCAGCAGGAGTAATAAAGATAGAGAAAGTATGATGTTGTTCTCACTAGAGGATTTCGAAAACTTTAAAAACATCATTATACTCAAAAAATATAATCTTAAAAAGCGGGTGTAGTAATGATACAAAAAATAGCTGATATAATAAGCAAATATATTCTAGGTTTATTCAAGACAAAGAGACATGTCAAATTAGGAATATACGGACCACCCAATTCTGGAAAAACTACTTTAGCGAATAAAATCTGTAAAGACTGGCTTGGAGAAGAGATGGGAAGTTCTTCTGCTATCCCTCATGAGACTAGAGAAGTACAAGAAAAAGAAAAAATCAACATCAAATCCAATGGAAGAGAATTAACTTTCAGATTAATAGACACCCCGGGAATCGCCACAAAGATTGACTATCAGGACTTTATGAAATTTAGGATGAGTAAAAAGAAAGCTCAAAAAAGAGCTAAAGAAGCAACTAAAGGAGTTATAGATGCTATAAAGTGGCTTGATAACATGGATGCAGTAGCAGTTGTTTTAGATGCAACAAAGAATCCATATTCACAAGTTAATATTACCATTATAGGTAATTTAGCAGCCAGAAAAATTCCAGTTTTGATAGCAGCAAACAAAACAGATCTAAAAAGAGCAAATATTAAGAAAGTAGAATCAGCATTCCCACAATATAAAGTCATAGGTATATCAGCACAAAAAGGTCATAATGTTGATAATTTTTATAAAGAATTAGTAAAAGCGGTGAAATAAATGCTAACTTTGCAATATGTACCCTATAACGAATACGCAGGTCTCGAATCAAAAGAGAAAATCAGGAAACTGCTTAGAATCGTCAGAGAAGATAAGATAGTGTTATTGGAAGGACGTCTAAAACCTGGTGAAGAAACACAACTAATAGAAGATACTATGGAACAAATATCAAAAAAATTCAAAGGAGTAGAAATTTGTACAATCTACCCCAATAAAAAAGGAAATAGACAGTTATTAGATAAGGTTAAAACAGAATTGTATAATATGATTCTTGGAAGCAGACAGGGATTAACAATCATAGGTCCTGCTACAATAGTTAAAGAGATAAAGAAAAACCCAAACAAAATAGAGTTATTAATTAACTCAGTAAGAAGAAGGAGGAAATAAATGCCTCACCAATGTGTTAGATGTGGTAAACTCCATAAAGACGGTTCTAAAGAATTATTAGCAGGATGTGATTGCGGAAGCAAGTTTTTCTTCTTCATTAAAAAAGAAGATATGAATAAACCTCAACTTAAGTTAAGTGAAGAAGAAAGAACTCAAATAGAAAAAGACGTAGTTGACATAGTGGGAGCAAATATAGATACATCAAAACCAGTCTTTCTTGACTTAGAGTCAATCAATATTCTAAAACCAGGACAATATGAAATAGACTTAGTTGATTTGTTCAAGGGAAAACCACTAGTGTATAAATTAGAAAGTGGAAAATATGTAATTGATCTTGTATCAACATTTGAAAAAGCTAAAAAAGCTAAAATAAATGGTTAAAATGAAAAACGAAGCAGACAACTTTTTATTAGTAGCATTGATTTTCATAGCAGGATTTTTGACTATGGGAAAGCTTGAATACATTGGTATGGCTGTAGTAAGAGATTCCAGTTTCTCAGCCAACAGTTATTTACTTTTGGGAGTATTGTTTGTAGCTTTCTTAGCAATGGTATCCTGTTTTAGAAGATTAAAATAAATTACTTTTTCTTTTATTACCAAATGATTAACATTAAATTTATAAACATAAAATCACCCTGAAAATTATCTTAGGGGACGTAAGCTAACGGCAAACTGGTCGGCTCCAGTTTTTTAGAAGATACCGACTCTTCTGGGTTCGAATCCTGGCGTCCCCATTTGGTAACTACAAATATTCTTTGATTTTGACACCACCAAAAAGTTTATAAAGAGATTAACACTTTTGGATAACAACAAAAATTAACCAACAAGGGGGGTTATAAATGTTAAAAAACTTGAAACTATTTAGTGTAATACTTTTGTTGCTAGGCGCTAGTCTAGTAATGGCTTCTAGTGACCCTAAATATATAATAACGGATGTAGAAGTCAATGACGTCTCAACATTTGGACCAATGTATGTTGAACGTGGTGAAACATTAGAGATTGATGTATTTATGCAAGGTAACATGAACGACAATGAATCAATCGATAACGTTAGAATTGAAGCAGAGCTCGGTGGTTACGACAGAGATAAAGTTAGAGAAGAGACAGACTCTTTCATCATACAAGGAAGTCTTGTTTATTCTGAAAAAGAGCTTAACTTAGAACTTCCTGATGATTTAGAGCCTGGAATAGACTATATTTTAAGAGTTAGAGCTTATGACAGAATTAATGAATTCGAATACGATGACATTATCCTAAGAGTTGAAGAAAAAGAACATCTATTAACAATAGAAGATGTCGTCTTCGATCCAAACTTACATCAAGTCAATCCTGGAGATAGACTTTACGCAAATGTAAGAGTTAAAAACTTTGGATCGACTACTGAAGAGGACATCAAAGTTTCTATGAGCATACCTACTTTGGGTCTTTCAACTTCAGATTACATAAATGAGCTTGATACAGAAGTTGCTTGTGATAACGATGATGATGACTGTGAAGATGCTGATACTAAGCAAGTGAATCTATTGATACCTGAAGATGCTTCAGGAGAACATGATGTCATGATCAAAGTTGAATACGATGATGGTGACGAAGTTCTTGAAAAGAGATACACTTTAACTCTTGGTGAAGCTGCTGAAGACGGTAGAGAAACTGTAATAGACGTAAGTCCAGGTGTCCAAGAAATTGCTCTTGGAGAAGGAGCAGCATATAAGATCACATTAACTAATATTGCAGATGAAAAACAAACTTATACAGTATCTGCTGCTGGTCTTGAAAGCTGGGCAACCTTCGATATTGAACCTAGCATCGTAACAGTAAACTCAGAAGAAACCGAAGAAGTATTAATCTTTGTAACAGCAAGAGAAGATGCTAACACAGGTACAAATTTCTTCACTGTTAAAGTTGAAGTTGATTCAACTACCGAAGAGATAACATTAGAAGCTAGATTAATTGAAGACGGTTCAGTTGTTTCTGCATGGGACAGTGTTAAAACAGGATTGGAAATAGGATTCATTATACTATTAATAATCTTAGTAATCCTTGGAATAGTCCTTGCAGTAAGAAGAACTAGAGGCAGCGAAGAGTTTGAAGAACCAAGAACAGAAGAAGGTAAAAGTTACTACTAAACCTTTTTCTTTTTTATTTCTTTAAAACCACTTTTCCTTATTATTTAAATTTATATTTTCAATCACAATAAACTATTTATATAGATGTCTGCCTCTAAAAAGTAATAAAAACGAGGTTTCAGCAATGAGTGATAAAAAGTCAAAATATTTCCTCTATCTTGTAATATTTGCTTTACTTTTATCTTCTGTTAAGGCATTTGATATATTTCCGCAAACAAGTCCAGGACCACTTTGTCAAGGAGAAACAGGGATATTTGCAGATGTGATTCAGGATTCTGGAACTGAATTCCAAGCCAGTATAGAAGGTACTGCATCTAGATTTTCAACACCAATAATTTTCAGAAATACAATCTATACATTAGTAACCCCCAGATCAACAACCCCCACAGGAACATATTCTTTAAACATAATAGCTTCTTCTGGCGGAGAAGTTAAGTTTCTAACTCATGATGTGGAAGTTAAAGAATGCCAAGGATATAGTATAACCGCTACAGAAAATCAAAAAAGCATATGTCCCTGCGAATCAACAGAATTCCAATTCCAGTTAGTTAATCAAGGACAATTTACAAACACCTACTCTCTATCTGTACAAGGACCTGCTTCTAATCTGATAGAATTAGATAAAACAAGAATAACTCTAGAGCCATCTGAATCGGAAACAATAGAAGCTTTTATAACAGGTTCTTGCGATGCACTAGGAGATTATACCTTTACCGTTGTTGTTGATCCTGTACTTGGAACATCCATAAAATCCTCAGAAGCAACCTTAACAGTAAATGCCTGTTACGATTTTGAGATTCAAACAGATCAAGATTTTGTAAGTTTCTGTGAGAACGAACAAATAACAATTCCAATAACCATATTCAACAAAGGAACAACACCCAACACTTATAATTTAGATATAGATGGGCCTACTTGGGCAAGTCTTGATAAAAATTCTGTAGATGTACAAAGCCAATCTTCTTCAACTGTAAATTTGATATTCACACCATCACATGGAATAAGTGGAGACTTTGAAATCCCATTCAGAGCAACAACAGACAAAGGAAGTCTAGTAGCTTCACATACTTTCAAAGCAAACGTTAAAACTTGTACAGGCGTTCTCGTAGACATTGAGAAAAATCAAGATAAAATATGTAGTTCACTTCAGAACACATATAATGTAGTTATTAAGAACGTAGGAGAAAAAGACCAAGAATATACTTTAGAAATAACTGGTCCACAATGGGTTTCTATAAACCAAGGAAGAGTTAGTCTTAATCCCGATCAAGAAGAATCTATCGAATTAAGTGTAAACCCTAGTTCTGAAGTAAGTCCCGGAACTTATGAAGTAGAGATTATAGCAACAGCAACAGACATTAGCCAAGTTTCAAGTAGAGATTCTATCTCTATCACTACAGTGACCCAAGAAGAATGTTACCAACCAAACATACAAATACAAGACAATGATATAATTGTCCCGGTGGATTCGTCTGCTACAGTTCCGATAATAATCGAAAACAGAGGAACCAATACAGCAGTATATAACATAGAAATCTCTGGAACTGCAATAGGATTTGCAACAATAGTTCCATTAACAAACGAAATTGAATTAGAACCGAACAAAGCAGAAACTATTCATGTCTATATTGCTCCATCAACTCAGATAGCTGAAAGAAGTTATTCTGCTACAATCTCTGTAAGACTCAAAGATACAACCATCCTAGATTCCGAAACCATCAACATAGATGTAACAGAAAGTGTGATTGAGGAAGTAGAGATTCCAGAAGAAGTAGAAGAAGAAGGAATTTCTATATGGACAAGAATTAAGAATTTCTTCACAGGATTATTCTCAAGAGAAGAATCTCCAGAACAAGAGCCAGAAATAGAAGAACCTAACGAAACAGAGGAACCTGAAGAACCCGTTGAAGAAATTAATGATACAGAAGAACTCGGAGAAGTAGAAGTTCCAGAAGAAGAATTAGAAACGCCGAACCTTGATAGAACCTTCTCTTATAATCAGCTCATAGGCATAGAAGAAAGCTCTAATTTCATAATAAATGAACAACAATACCAAGTAACACTACTTGACATTACAGAAGATCATATCTCTTTAATATTCGAATCTCCTACGACTTCAACAGAAATTGAAGTTGGAGAGACGCAAAAAGTAGACATTGATAAGGATGGATTTTATGATATATCAGTCACTCTAAATGGATTTGTAGAAGAACAGGCAGACATCATCTATGAAAAGTTAGAATCACTAGAACCTGTTATTATCGAAGAGGATACTGAAGAAACGGGACCCGGGTTATTAAGCAGGATGGGAGATTTTATAGTTAGCTATAGAAACCAGATAATAATAACAATCGTAATAATTATCTTAATATTAATAGGAATTAAAACAAAATTCCATAAAAAAGTAATCGAATTCTTTGAAGAAGAAATTGAAGAAGAGATACCTGAAGAAAAGAAAGAAGAACCCAAGGAACCAATTAAAGAGGAAACTGAAGAAAAACCAAAAAGAGATAAAGAAGAAAAAAAAATAGAAAAGAAAGAAACTGCAAAAAAGAAAGATAAGAAAGAAGACAAGAAACCCAAAAAAGGGCATAAGAAAAAACAACAACAAGAAGATTTTGAAATAATCCATTAATATGAGATACAATCAAAAAGAATTATCTGCTAAACTAAAACAAACTTTAACAGGTTTAGCAAAACGAATCTCTGAAGAGGGGGGTGTAAGATTAGTACTAGATTCGTCTAAAGACAAAGAGGGAAAATTCTTTTATCTAAGATCCAGAGGAGTTCTAGGGAAAATTTCTTCTCTGAAGGGCATAGATAACTTTAGAGTCTATGTTAGACATAGGAGCAACCCAAACATTCTTTGTAAAATATTTGATAGATTCTATGAAGATTCAATAAGGGAATGTATAAACCCCCTAGAAGAATACTGTGAAGAAATAACTATCTGTACTAGATACCATTCCTTGTCACAATCTTAGGCTAGAAATCTTACTAACACCGTCTTGCATACTAACGCCAAATATCTTATCTGCCTCTGATATTACGGAATCATTATGTGAAATAACTATATATTGGGCTTTATTAGAATACTTCTTAATCAACTGAGAGAGCTTTTCACTGTTATGTTTATCTAATGCAGCATCCACCTCGTCTAATAAATAAAATGGAGCAGGATCAAAATCTTGTATAGCGAATATAAAAGCTAGAGCTGCTAGAGTTTTCTCTCCACCACTTAAACCTCTAATATCCAAAAATTTATTCCCCCTTACCCTTACTCTAATATCTAATCCTCCTTCTAACGGAACATCTTTATTTTCCAATTCCAAAAGAGCTTCCCCTTTTGTAGATAGACTACTAAATATAGCTCTAAAATTAACAGAAAGTTTCTTAAAAACCTCCATAAAAACACCAGTCTTCTTTTCTTCTATCTCGTTGATCACAGATATTACGTCTTCTTTTTCTCCTTTTAGTTTGTCTGCCTTTTTCAATAGATTATCATGTTCTTTCTTAAGATCTTCATAGACTTCTAATGCTCTTAGATTAACATTACCTATCCTTCTAATTATACTTTCGAACTCAGCAATCTCTTTTTTAAGGACATAAAAATCAACATTTCTTCTGATCTTACCGTCTTTAAATTCTTCAAACTCCCTCTCCAATCCCTCCATCTCAGCTACTACCTTTGCCCTAGTTATAGAAACCTCATTAACTTCCTGTTCAATCTTTCTTATCTTCTGATTATCATTCATAATACCATTTTCTAGATTTTGTATTAATTCTTGTAGTTTATTTCTCTTAGAAACTAAACTCTTAAGTCTTCCATGGAATTTTTGTTCATCTTTCTCCTTTATTTTCAAGCTTTTTTCTTTCTTCTTACCCAAATCAAGTAATTCTTTTAACTCTAATCTAAAATCTTCTCTTTCTTTTTCTTGCTCTCTCAATATATTTTTAATTCTCTCATTCTCATTCATCAACATATCAATATTATTGTCAACAGTCATAATCTCACTCTTAATGGAGAATATTCTTTCCTTTACCTTCTCAGTCTTAGGATCCATAATCTTTTGTTTTAATTCTTCAACTTCTTTCTCCAATTCCCTGATTCTTTTATTCAATCCAGATTTATTGGCCTTAATCTTTCTGAATCCACCCACCATAGCACCACTGGTTTCTATTAAATCACCATCCATGGTTACCATTCTTGATCTTCCAATCCCAATTCTCCTAGCAACTTTAACATCATCAACAACTAACGTAGAACCACATGCATAACCAAAGACTTTCTTAAATTTATTTTCAAATTTGATAAGGTCTATAGCTAGACCCTTAACACCTGGAATTTTACTCATCTCTTTTGAATCTTTACTTATGGAGAAATCCCTCAGTTTATTCAAAGGTAAAAAAGTCAAGACACCTAACTTACCTTCTCTTAAAGTCTTGATACACTTCTCTGCAACAGCATCGTCTTTAACTACTACTGCTCTGTTCCTGGCACCAGCTGATACTTCCAAAGGCAATGTGTATCCCACCTTGGGTTGCCCCAAACTTGCAACAGTACCATAAACACCATTTATATCCAATACCTTGTTAACAGCCACATCCTCAAATATAGTAAAATTAGATTGTTGAGCTTTTAAATTAGACAATTCATTTAATTTTCTTTCAAAATCATCTCTACTAACTGTCCCGACGTTTCCGACGTTTTTTCTTAAAACATTAAGTTCAGTTTCTAAATTTTTCCTTTTCTTTTTTAATTCTTTAATCTTATCCTCGGTCTCTTCTATGTTCTCTCTTAATTGTTTGCCTCTCTCCTCTATTTTTTTAAGCTCGTTTTGTAAAGTTTCTTTTCTACTTTGATTTTTAACAGAATCAGTCTTAAGATTTGTGATCTCTTCTCTTAGATTAATCTGTTCTCTTTCTCCTTTCTCTTCCAACTCAACGTTTATGGCATTTATCTCTTCTCTTTTTCTATCCATATCTTTCCTTACATCATTAATCTCTTCTTCTATCTTTCTTAATCTAGATTCTTTTTCTCTAATTATCTTCTCTATCTTTGTTTTTCTCTCTTCTTTTTTCCTAAGCATAACATGTAAGAAAGTTGCCTTATTATCTTTGATCTTGCTTTCAACTTCTTTAAACTTTTTCGCCTGATCCCTATCTTTTTTTAATTCCCTTAAGTTAGCTTCTCTTTCTGTCAGTATTATTTCAACTTCCCTAAGTTTTTCTCCAACTTTCTCTAACTCTCTTAAAGCTTTTTCTTTTTTATCTTCATAAACAGATATGCCAGCTATTTCTTCTACTAATTCTCTTCTGTTAATAGGTTTCATCTCCATAAATCTAACAATATCTCCTTGTAAAATTACATTATGACCGTCTGGATCAATTCTAGCAGAGTTCAATAAATCTATAATTTCCTGTCTGTTCCTTGTCTTATCATTTATTTTATAGACACTTTGACCATTATTCCTAACCATCCTAGAAATCTTTATTTGTTTCTCATCTAATGAAAAATCTTTATTTGCATTGTCGAAATATATATCTACCTGAGCTTCCTTACTAGGACTTCCTTTCTTTCCCCCATTATAAATTAAATTTGCAGATTTCTCTGCCCTCATACTTTTAGCAGAACTTTTACCAAGAACGAAACATATAGCATCTGCTAAATTACTTTTTCCGGATCCATTGGGTCCAAGAACACAGGAGAAACCATTTCCAAAAGGAACTTCGATCATCTTTGGAAATGACTTAAAACCCTTCAATCTAATCTTCTCCACTATAGCCATATTTCTTTGCCCCTATTTAGATTTATAAATTTTATGTAGCCTTAAAATCATCTAATTTCTTCTGATTCTTAGCATTCTTATGGTTCTTCCAAGATATCCAACTTTTTCTAAATATTTCAGGATGTTTATTCCAATTCTCTTTTAAAAACTTCTGAGTTATTGGATTAGAAGAATACCCCGGACCAATATCTCCATACTTCTTTTTTATTTTTTCTATTTCCCTATCCCTTGTAACTTTTGCAAGTATTGAAGCAGCCGATACAACAGGATATTTTAAATCAGCTTTATGCTCACTAACAATATCAATATTTTTATCATCCAACAATTCGTAAACATATCTTCTATACTTGGCTACATTTGGACTTGGACAATCTAAAATTACTTTATTAGGCTTCAACCTATTTATCAATTCAACAGTTTTATTGGCTTCTAACCAATTTAAGTTTAAGGAATCAGAATTTAAAGCGTCGTCTATCTCTTTAGGATCTATTATCAATATATCATATCTTCTGGCTAATTTTCTTATTTTATCAAAAAGAAAAACCCTTCTCTTGGGATTTATTAACTTAGAATCTTTTACTCCAAGACCTTTTAATTCTTGCTCTTTTTCTTCTTCTATTAAAACCCCAGCCATAACTAAAGGTCCTATAACGGGACCCCTGCCTGCCTCATCAATACCCAATATAAGATTCATTATAAATAGCGGGAGAAGGATTTGAACCTCCGACCTCCGGGTTATGAGCCCGACGGGCACTCCTAGCTGCCCCATCCCGCTATACTACTTCAAAAGTTCAACTCTTTTTAAAGCTTATGCTTATATCAATATAAAAAGTTTTAAAAAGCCATACATCTTAAAAAGACATAATGGTAAATTATGGTGCATCTTTAAAAAAACCTTTTTTAGATCTTAAAAGGCTAATTATAGGAATATTATTAAGTTTATTGCCAGTAGTTAGACTTTTTGCCAGAGGTTATTATTTAGAAGCTTCAGGGGTCACAAAGAGAAAGATACCACTAGACAAATTACCAAGGTGGACAGAGTTTGGAGACCTATTCGTAAAAGGTTTACTTTCCTTTTTCATATCATTCCTCTATTTATTGCCAGCATTAATAATCTTCTTAATAGGAGCAGGATCAGTAATATTTAATCTTATAAAACAATTTATCAACTTAGTTCCATCAGGAGCAACAGAAGAAGTTATCGAAAACACAATAATGCAAAATACATCAATCATAATCAATTCCGTATCACAAGTTCTTCCTTACATAATCATCTCAGCTGTTTTAGCAATAATAGCAGCTTATCTAATCCCCATAGCTACTCTAAACTATTTAAACAAAAATGATTTCGGAAAAGCTTTTAGTTTCAACACGATACTAAATAAAGCATTTACTGGAAAATACTTCGGATCATGGATACTATTTCTAATTCTTGGAGGAATAATAGCGATAATTCTAACTCAAATACCTATAATTGGTGGAGCAGCAGCATACTTTATAGTGGGAATAATAGAATACAGCATATTTGGTCAGGTTTATAAAGAATTGAAATAAAAAATAAGATTACTAGTTTCACTACAACAGATATCAGTTTTAGAGGGATAATAACCAATCGTGTAAAATCAAGTCTATCTAACATAAATAAAAGAACAACATTACTTTATTGTTATTAATATTTATTGTAGTTAACATCGTTTGGTTTAAATATTTTAATAAAAAGAAAACAAAACCCAAAAAGTTTAAATAACTTATAGATACTCATTCTTACTAAGCCGAGGTCGCATAACCTGGTATTGCGCTGGTTAATCTAGGCGAAACTGCTAAGTTATGTCGAAATCCAGTTTCCTTCGGGATGTGTGGGTTCAAATCCCACCCTCGGCGTTTATTCAAAAAGGTGAAAATGGCTAGATCTCTTAAAGAAGAACAACAGAAATTATCAAAGAAACTCATAATTAAAGATTCAATTAAAGAAACAAAAACAATAGCAGGAGTAGATCAAGCTTTCTTTGATAACAAAATAATATCTTACATTGTCGTTATGGATTCTAAATTAGAAAAGATAGTAGAGAAAAAACATGCAATAATAGATGCTCCAATGAAATACATTAGAGGATATCTTGCCTTTAGAGAAGGTCCGGCAATTATAGAAGCATATAACAAATTAGAAAATAAGCCAGATGTTTTAATTGTTGGGGGCCACGGGATAGCTCATCTAAGAAAGATGGGTTTGGCTTCCTATGTGGGTGTTGTCTTGGATATTCCTGTAATAGGAATTGCTAAGAAACTTCTTCATGGAACATTGGAAGAAGGAAAAATCTACATAGACGAGGATATGAGGGGAGAAGTAGTTTTCACAAAAGAAAAAGCAAATCCGCTATTCGTATCACCAGGAAATAAAGTTAGCATTAAAAAAAGCGTAGAAATAGTAAAAAATTCCATCAAACACCCACACAAATTACCAGAACCGGTACATCTAGCTCACAAATTTTCTAAAAAATTAAGAATTAAATTAGAACAAGACAAAGGTTAAGTATGCTCTGTTGCCATAACGATCTTATTTTTCCCAGATTCTTTACCTATAAAAAGAGCTTTATCCGCCTTTTTTATCAAGGTATCAAAATCTTTAGTCTTAATCTCATCCGAGGATGCATATCCTATACTTACAGTCACCTTGCCTTCACTACCCCTCTGTATCTTTCTTCTAAGTTTATCTAAAACTTTATGTGCAGACTCTTTATCTATTTCAGGAAGGATAATAACAATTTCATCTCCAGCATATCTAGCAACGATGTCTGTGTTTCTTATATACTTTTTAAGTGTGCTCCCAACATTAGATAATAAATAGTCAGTTATTATATGGCCGTAACGAGTATTCATATCCTTAAGATTGTCTATATCCATCATTGCAATAGTATAGTCTTCAATGTGTTTTCTTAGATCATCATTTTCATCGAAATATTTTCGATTAGGAATCCCCATTACAGAGTCTGTCATAGCATTTTCTCTTATCCTATTTAGATAATTTAAGGCCTCGCTTTTTCTACCATCTTCAATAGATTCACGACAAACTTCTATCAATTTTTCTAAATTATTATCTTCCATTCTATAGTCACTAAATAGTAGTATATATTATTTATAAAGCTTTCGTTTTTAGAATTTTATCAGACCGTCTAACCCTCAAATCCAAAGCTTTAAGCAGCCCTAGAACCCTCTTTTTCTCCTTTCCAAGTCCCTTCCAATCCAATAGAACAAAGTTTACTTTTTCTGAAGTCCTATCAATGGCTTGTTTAATCATATCTTCATCTAAATATTGAAGCATGTACTTAGGACAAATATGACCCATAGCCACATCAGAATTAAGAATTATCTTCTTAAATATGGGAGTATGATGCATGCCACCAATACCAAAAGCCACATTCTGCTTAGTCAAAGGTTTTTCAATCACATTTATTATAGTATTCGCTATTACGTCTCCTGCTTCTTTACTCTTCCATTGTTCTGAACTACTACCAATCTCAATAAAAATGCTAGGTTTTTTTATGTAAGGGCCATGATGAGTACATTCTTGAATAACCTCAAAACCACCAATTTTGCTTTTTTCTAATTCTAATAAACCTGCTTTCAAATAACTAGCAGGAGCCATACATAATTCCCTATCTCTGCCTCCAAACTGTGCCTTATCCCAATTCCCAGCAGTATGCACACTTAATGAATTAATTTTGGAAGTGCTTTCATGTTTCGTTGCAAAGACAAAAAAATCAGACTTTATTTCTTTGTCTACGTTTTCGCAATAAATACTTTCTTTTCCAACAGTATGTAATTCAATGTTTTTGTAGAAATAATAATCATCTTTCTTTTTAAAGTCATAAAGTTTTAATAAACATTCTTTAATATTCATCCCTGCAGGATCTCTTTCAGAAACAATTACTGCAAATTTCATAAAATCAGCAAAATTTTTATACTTAATTAATCTTTTCTTCCCATGATATCCACAATATTAATAACATTTCTTGGACTAATAATTGGTTATTGGCTGGCTTTTCTCACGCCAGAGGAATTTAAATCTGGAAAAGAATATTTTAAAATCATTAAAAAATCTCTTTTATTAATCCTAGTAATAATATTTCTTATGCCAGCCTCCAATGTGCTCTATACACCTTTATTTTTCATTATAGGATTCATAGCAGCAAAGCTTTTCTACAAAACCTATTTCTACATGGGTTTAGCTTTAGCTATTAGTTTTTTTGTTTCTATTAACTTCAACACATTAGTATCATCATTAATCTTCATATTCGGTTTAGCACATGGAACACTTAAAGCAAACAAATATCTAAAAAATAAGGAGAAGGCCATAAAATCAATTTTAATTGAATTAATCTTTTTTACAATACCTTTAACGATTTTATTCTTTAGTTTCCAAATTAATAACACCTTAAGTCTTATAGCAGGTGCTTTATTTTTTATATTTATCTCAAAAGACCAATAACAAATTTTATATATTCTCGATTCAAAATAAATACAATGAAAAAAGAGCTGTTATTTACAATAGTTTTTCTACTATTAATAAATGTAGTACAAGCTATTCCTTCGGTATCAGATGTACAAATAACAACACCAGCATATAAAGACAAAGTAGTTTTCGGTCATGGTGCCTATTCTGACACTTATCCAGAACTCAATTCCCAATACAGATTCCTAGATCAAAATAATAATGTCTTAAATTCTGGAATTCTAAGTAAAATATTTCTAGCCCATTTTGATGATGATTTAAATAGCGAAGAAGGTTATTCTCCAATAGAAAGTTCTGGAATAGAAATAGTTCCCGGGAAATTTGGTAATGGAATAGAGATAGAAGATGGAGATCAACTTTCATATGAATTACCAGAGGGTTTTGATATAACGAATGGTGCAATTGAAATGTGGATAAAACCTTACTGGAATAATATGGACCCCTTTAGAAGACATTACATTTTCTATCATGGCGAAGATGGTAATGAAATCTACATATATGTTAAGGAAGGAAGATTATACTTCACAAATATCGGGACAGAAGGTTTCTCCCATCCTCATAAAGCAATAACGTGGAGAGAAAACGAATGGCATCATCTAGCAGTAATATTCGGGTACGGAAAAGTTCAATTATTCGTAGATGGTCAACCCACATATCCTTTAGAATATGGTATGACTAATCCAAGACCAAATAATTTCTTCTTATTAACATCAGAAGATTATTCGAAGAATCTACAGGGAGTAATAGATGAAGTAAGAATACACAACAGAGCCTTAACACCAGATGAAGTAT
>CAYVLZ010000003.1:0-120591 GCA_964452525.1 Candidatus Woesearchaeota archaeon | reverse complement strand
TTTCTAACACCTCGCCTTAAAAGGCGAGGCAGCCCCCTATATGTAGCGCAGCGGGTTCGACTCCCGCCAGGTCCATTTAAAATGATAACACCGAAAGAAATGTTAAGATTGGAGAATGAATCAAACATTCCAGTTAAAGAATTGATGGATAATGCTGGAAGGGGGGTTTATGGAGAAATTAAGAAAAAAATTGATTTGATAAATAAGAAAGTAGTTATTGTGTGTAGTCAGGGTAATAACGGTGGAGATGGGTTTGCTGCTGCAGTTTACTTAAAAAAAGAATGTGATGTTAAGATCATTTTTCTAGGTAAAGAAGAAAAATTAAGCGAAGAAGCTAGATTTTATTATGAACAAGTTAAGGATCTTATTGTAGATGATTTTTCAGATTGTGATGTTCTGATAGATGCTATGTTGGGTACGGGTGTTAAAGGTGGAATAAGAGAGCCTATGCGTTCAATGATTGATAGATTTAATAATTCAAAAGCATTTAAAGTATCTATAGATATTCCTACAGGCTTAAATCCTGAAAATGGAAAAATTTTAGATAAAATTATAAATGCTGATCTGATCATAGCTTTACACGATATTAAACCAGGATTAGATAAATTCATTAATAAGGTTGTTATCGTTGATATCGGTTTAGGGGGTGAAAATGGTTGATTGTATATTTTGTAAAATAATTAGAGGCGAGATTTCCTCAGATAAAATTTATGAGGATGAAAGTACTCTTGCTTTTCTTGATATAGATCCAGCAGCAAAGGGTCATGTGTTAGTAATATCTAAAAAACATCATAAAACCCTGGACGAGATGGATAAAGAATCATTAAGCAAATTAATGGTAACAGTTAAAAAAATTTGTGGAGCAATTAAAAAATTTTCAGAAAACTATAACGTGATACAGAATAATGGAAAGTTGGCTGGTCAAATAGTGAATCATGTACATTTTCACATCATCCCTAGACACAAAAACGATGGTATTGGGTGGGATAGACCAAGTCTAAAGATGAGTAAAGACGAGCTATTAGAGATTAGAAACAAAATCAAAAATCTTTTAAAATAAACTTATTTTATCTTTTTTAGGCCTCCTTAGCTTAGTGGTTAGAGCACCGCTCTCATGAGGCGGGGATCCCCAGTTCAAATCTGGGAGGAGGCATTTTATTTAAGACCTAATGATATTACACTAATGACTATGTTAGATTCTTCTTTAAAATAAGACTCAATCACCTATGCCTCTCCGCCCTTGGATGTTCATGACCCAATCTCTTTTTTGTTTTTAAATATTTGATGTGTTTCTTTCTTTCTTTTAAAAATTTGTTAGTATTTAGCTTGTGTTTATTGATCATCATTGAAACATGGCTTCCTCCCAAGAAATGGGGCATTATAACATAAGTTGCTCCTTCATCATATAATGTATTTGTTTCTTCAATATTGTGGGATATAACTATTATGATTGCTTTCTTATTTATTTGTCTAATTTTATTAACCAATAATAAATTCGTTTCAAATTCCGGAATTGTTGAAATAATCATTTTTGTTTTGGTTAAATTTAATTCGTTTAAAAATTCTTCATCATCTACATCTCCATATCTACAATCGATTCTCTCCTTAGCTAATTCAACGATTGTTTCAGGATTATAGTCTACCACTAAGACTCTTTTTTTTAATTTTTTAAACGATTTTAAAATATCATAACCTATTCTGTTATACCCAAATAAAACAACATCATAATCTTTAAACTTTTTATTCTTTTCTTTAATTTTTTTTCTTTCAAATATGGAGAGGTATCTAGATAAATACGGATACATTCTATCAGAATATAATATCATATATGTTGAACCTGAAATAGTTATCAATCCAACGATTGTAACGAGTGATAATATCTCATTAGTTAGATGACCCACAGTAACTCCTAATGCTATAAGAATTAAAGAAAATTCACTTATTTGAGCTACTGTAAGTCCTGCTTGGAATCCTGTCTTTTTCTTGTAGCCAAGCAAACCCATTAAAATCATAACAATCAATGGATTTCCAATAAGAATAAACAAGGAGAAGATTATCGCTGGGACAATGAGTTCATTTATGCTTCCGAAAACCAACTGAGATCCAAGGAGTATAAAAAATAAAATAATAAAGAAGTCCCTTAAAGGCCTCATCTTTGAACTAATCTCATAATGGAAAGGAGACATAGAAAGAGCAATACCTGCAACTAAAGCGCCTATTTCCATTGAAAAGCCCACATAATGAAATAGTGCTGCTAAACCTAACCCCCATCCAATTGAAAATAAAAACAGAAATTCTTGTGATTTGGCGAAGAATTTCGATAAGCTGGGTAGAACATAAATGCTTATTAAAACAAGTCCCCCAATTAGCAAAATTCCGCTTAAAATACTTCCAAAAGATAAATTAGTTGTACTTAAGTTACCCATAAAAGAAGAAATTACCGTTAAAAGGATTATCACAAAAATATCCTGAACCAATAGAAAACCAATTGAAATTTTTCCATATAATTTTTCTAGGTCTCTTTTATCAGATAGTAGCTTCATAATTATAATTGTACTACTAAATGTTAGGGCAATTGCGATGTATAATGAAACGGTTACTGAAAATCCTAATAATGTACTCATCAAAAAACCAAGCAAAGATGTAAAAACAATCTGACCAATCCCTGTTATTAAAGAAACTTTTCCAACTTCTTTTATGACTTTAGGACTTAAATTTAAACCAACGATAAAAAGAAGCAATGCTATGCCTATTTGAGAGAAAACTTTTATAGTTTCTGTTGATTGTACAATATCTAAAAGATAAGGACTGACAATTACTCCTGCAAGAATATAACCAATCATTAAAGGTTGTTTTAACAACCTCATTATTCCTGCAATTAAAACAGTTATGCTAATAATTATACTTAATTCTATGAAGATTTCCATGGTTGCTTATCTCTTTTTTAGCCTATAATTTTTATGAATATTTAATTTAACTTGTTTTATTAATTTGTTATGATGTTTTATTAATTCATTCTGAAAGGTTTTTTTGTAAATATATTTTCCAAATGATGTAAAAAAATAAAATGCCATTCCGATTCCAATAAAAGAAAAAAACATAGTGAATATTTTTCCTATATCTGTTTGTGGAACAATATCTCCATATCCGACAGTGGTCACCGTTGCTACAGTAAAGTATGCTGAATCAATATATCTCCATCCTTCAATAGAAGAATAAACAAATGTGCCTCCTAACAATAAAATTAAAAATAAAGCAATTGCAAGGGTAAATTTTTTATGTAAATCCATTTTATTCTTGCCCATCTTTTTTATATTTATTCATAAAAATCAATATTTAAATGTTTTCCCCAGAAGGAAAAAAGAAAAAAGAGGAATTATTTTTTTGCTAACAATATCTCTATTGTGGAAACTCTCACTGTTTTACCTTCTTTGTTTTCGAATTCCTCTGAGTCTATTTTAATATCTTTTATATTTACTGTATTTTCTAAAAATCTCTTTGTGGCTACTTCTGCTATATCTACTGCTCTGGCAATAAATTTACCCCGAGCTTTAACTACTACCTCTTTTGCGTTTTGGGTTGTAAACTGCATAACCACGCCAGTAACATAATTCATGAACGGCTTATTTCCAACAAATACTGTGTGGTCGTCTGTTTTTTCTGCCATTTTTTGTTACCTCCTGTTCAACGTTTTTGTTAAAATGATTAGGATCTCTGTTGTTTTACCAATTTAGTTATATAACCTGCTATTACATTTCTAAATTTCTTTGATTGTATCTCTAATAACTCTTCCACTATTCCTTTATTATCATTAAAATCTTTCTTGAATCTATCTTTATGACTATCAAACAGTTTTTTAGATGTTCTCTTGATTAATGTTGGCTTTATTCTCCCCATGAGAGCTAGTTTATAGCTTATATTTATAAATCTTTCTTTTGAGTAAACTAAACTTTAAAGCTTCTAGAGTAGCTTAGATATAGCTAATTAGATAAAAAACATGATGCCTTTTGCAGCTAAAAAGGTAACCACCAAGGCAAAGGTTAGATCTCCCATGATTATTATGATGTTCATTTTCTTCATAGGATACTCTATTGCTGCAAGAAAGAGTATTAAGAGGTCGTTTGGCAAAGGTGCAAAGCCAATGTAAAGATAAGTAAGAATCGGAATCAGTTTCTGTAGCGTTTTTTTTTGTTTGAAGATGTTGGCTAGGCTATCTATCTTTTTGTCTAATCTCCCTCTAATCAATTCCCTTCCCTTAGATCCTAAATAGAACATTATCATATCTCCAATTGCTAGACTTATTCCAGATACCAAAGCCAAATAAAAGGGATTAATCCCTCCTGCAACAAGTGTTATTAAAAGGGTAATAAAAGAAATTGATCCTGCAGCAGAAAAACCTCCGAAAAAAGAAACTACAAAAGCAAGAATATATCCATTTCGTACTCCAATTCTATCTACTATCTCTTCTGGACTTATAATTCGGACTAGAATCATTAAAGAAATTATTAAAATAACTAATAGTGAAAAAATAATTATTTTTTTACTTTTTTTGTTGATCATTTTTTCAATTTTCTATACCTTCAAATAGAACAGGGTGGGTTTAAATTGTTTTCTAACTTGCTATTTTCTTGTTTGATTTAGAATTCTAAGTTTTCTTGTTGTATAGTTTACTGGATTTTTAATTAATTTACACATATTGTCTGGGTGGCAGATCCCTATTTCTTTATAATACTGCGTACTAGAAACATGAGGGCAATTCGGAGGCAATATGGCTTGTTTCTGTCTCTTATGCCAACTAATCTGACCTTGTATATAACCTTCATTTAAGGGTTGGTAGTTTTTTTTGTTCCATTTATCTATTAGACTTTTTACGTGGTCTATGGAATAGCCTACATTCCTGAGGTAGTTTACTAAGACGAATAATGCTCTTTTTCTCCCATCATTCTTCATCCCGTTTAAACATATTTTTATGCAGGGCGGGAAGAAATCTGATCTTACAGCGTTTTTAGGAGCATTAAATTTTCTTATTTTTTGTATTTCTGGTTTTTTCTTTAGCTTCCAATCTAATGCTTGTAAAAATAAGTTTGTGGCTTCTTGGTCTTTTATTTTAGAGTCATCCAAAAACCTTATGTTTGTTTTAACTTTTTCAGGTTCAGCTTCTAGGGCATTGAATCTAATCACATTTTTTGGATCCAATGGAATACTTATCAGGCCTGTTTTCTCGTGAAAAGAATATGGAGCTCTAAACATGTGTCTACTTGATATTAAAACTGTGTCTATTGAAACTATTGAGAATGGGTTGAATTTGTCTTCTTTTATCAACTCTCCCAGCTTTTTATTTATTTTTTTAGATATCTCTTTTGGGGATTCTTTTTCTAAGATTTTTGCAGTGAGATGTTCTTTTATCATATCTTGCAAATATTCCGCTATTGTTCTTGGAGCCTCGGGGAATAGTAATCTTGTTTGAATATTATTCGCTGAAAGGGGGAGAGCTTTGAAGGGGATTGCAATATGAAATCCTTTATTTCCACTATATTTAACTGATAAATTTTTTATATCGTGAAATTTTAAAGCCTCGGTTAGTAAGTATGTTGTAATCTTAGAGTACTCCAAGTCCGGGCAATCTATATCAAGTATTAAATCAAAACCTTTTCTTATTTCGTCTAGTTGTTTTTTTGTCATCCCCGCCTCTAGTTCAAGGGGATTGTGCCATAATTCTTCAGAAATGTGAAAAGATGTCGCACCTTGTTTTGCAAATTCTAAGACATCACTCTCGAATTGTAGAACATCTGGTCTTTTTCCAAAACCTTTATCTGAGAATTTTACAGCCACTTCTCGATCTTTAGAATTAAAGACTATCTCCTTTTGTATATCCCTTCTACTGTAAAAATCTAGGAATTTTGACTCCATAAGAGACAAGAATGAGTCATTATTTATAAACTATATGTAATCTACTTAGAAAGTTCTTGCATATCGTTTTGTAAATTCTCTATTTGGGATGTTATCTTTTCTAATTCTGAGTTTGAATGTGAAAGTAATCTTTCTAGCTCCTTTATTTGTTTATCTATATATTCCTTAGTTTCCGGTATTTTCTTCTCAGTTAATACCTTACTTCCCACATTAAGTAAGACTTTTTTTGTATCTTTAATTTGAGCTTTAACCAAGATGCCCCCACCGATAGGAACAAAACTTTCTGTATCCTTCTTGACTTTTTCTAGATTTTCTAGGCTTTCATTAAGTCTTTTGAGTTCAACTATTTGCGACTCCATCAGATTTAAATTTTGCTCCATCTGGTTGGCAGTATTACTCAAAATTTGTAATTCAACGTACTTTTGTTGAAGCTCTTTTTCGTTTTCTTTCATTTTTCTTTTTGGGTTTTTTATTTTTAGATATTTTATCTAAAGATTCTTTCTTTTCTTCTTTTGGCTTCTTTTTAATAACCTTGATTTTGGCCACCGACATAGCTCTATGTATGTTTTCTGTAGAATCTCTTTTTTTTATTTTTAGGATTCTCTCAGTAGGTTCTAAATGGGAAATATTGCATTTTCTTCTTTTTACATTTCCGTCTATTAAAACATGATTATTATCTAGATGATCTACTATTACTACTATATTTCCAGCTTCTCTTCCAGATATTTTATAACATAGTCTTCCTATTTCAAGCATTTCCTCTAATCTTCTCCGTTATTTTTCTTCTGCTGCATTTAGAACACAGATATCCGCCGTAGGATCTTTGTGGTCTTTTTTTAGTTTTTGGCATGCCACTAAGTTTGGAAGTTGATAATTTGGGGATTCCGTGTAGAGGCTTTTTGCATTCTGCACATTTTTGTATGCCTGGTTTCTCTTTCTTATAATGTATTACGGTCTTTCCTCCAGGAATTCTTTTATACATTTTTTTTACGGATTTGGTTTTGAATTTATCTTTCATTTTAGTTTACTTTTAATATCTTTCTCAATATTATGCTAAAAATTACGGATGAGATTATGTAAACCCATAACCAAGACAGACCTAATATTAATGGTCCAATCTCCGAATAAGTACTTCTCAACCATGAAAATATGATTAATAAAGGTAGCATGGTTATTAGCATCGGTTTAATTGTATGCTTCATCTGTTCTAATGATTTTTGCATTGATTTTTTGTTTAGTTCCATCATTTTTTGAGGATCATCTTTGAAATTTTTCATTTCTTCTCTCATATCCTTTAGTTCATCTTTTATAGTCTTAAGAGCTTCTTGATCCGTAAAGACTTTATACAAAATTGTTATTATTAAAGTTAAAAGAAAAGATATGGTTAATATTCCTAATAAAGGATCTGCACCTATCAAAAACCCGAATATTTTATTAAAAAATGAGTCAAGTACCATTTTAAGATTAAAATTTAATTCTTTTTAAGTTTATCCCCCCATCATTTTTCTTAATGCTGGATACATGTCCATCATATGCTGTTGGGCTATTTCTTCATATAATCTATAAATTATCATAACTGCAAGCAGGATTCCTGTTCCGTTAGCTAATGCTCCTGTTAAATCTGCCATTGCTGCTAATAAACCAACTGCAATTGCTCCCAGTATGGTCAAAGGGCCAATGTACCTCTTCAATAATCTTTCCAATACTCTGATATCCCTTCTGAATCCCGGTATCTGTAAACCTGACGCCATTATTTGCTTGGCTTGGCTTTTTGCGTCCATTCCTGCTGTTTGAACCCAGAATATGGAGAACAAGACTGCGCCACCCATCATAAATAGAGCATAAACGGCTCCATGAGCTAGATTAAGGGCAGTAAACTGGCCAGTTATTATGTTGCTAACTATATTTGGAGGAACTACCCATGCTACTAAACCAGAGGCTGGGGCATTACCAGAAAAAGTACCTAGGAAAGGGTTCCCCCATCTCTCTAATAATCTTGCCAACAGCTGTATGTTTGCTAATAGAGCTGCTACTAATATGACTGGAATGTTACTAGTGTATATGAAATGCAGAGGCCATCTCATACCATAACCTCTGATTCTTCCAAATGATAAGGGAATTTCTACTTTCATCGCCTGTGCGTATACAGACAATAAGAATACTATTACTGTAAAGGCTATAGCGAAGAAAGCTATTGAAGCTCCTGAAATGTCTTGATTGATTATTGAATTTAAGAATACCCACACTGCTCCCACGGGGGGTTGACCCGATCCAAAAGCAATAACACCTGTAGATGATAAAGGAGAGAATGCTCTAACTATGATTTGAGATGAAACTCCTGCTGCAATAAATAAACTAACTCCAGATCCAAATCCCCATTTATCTACTACTTCGTCCATATAAAGGATCATCAAACCTCCTAGGAAGAGTTGGAATATCAATACGAACTCCATGACGGCATATGTGTTTGGTGCGAGTGTTGCGTCTGGTGCTAAACCTCCCATGAATACAAAAATAAATGACTCAAAAATGATGAAAAATATTGCTAAAACTTTCTGAAGACCTTGGAAATATTTCTTGCCCTCTGAGGTAGTTAGATCTATTTTTAGAATACCTGAACCAGTCAGTAATTGCAATACAATGGATGCTGTTACTATTGGTCCAATTCCAAGAGATAAAACAGAACCGAAACTCGCTCCCAGTATTATTGATAATTGTTCAAATTGTGCAAGCGCATTCTGTCCAAGACCGAACAAAGGAATTACAGAAAGGATGAAGAACGCGAATAGTATTATTGCTGTCCATTTAAGTTTTTGTTTAAAAGGGAGTCTTTTCTGTTCAGGTCTTCTAACTTCTGGGAGATTCAGAAGTATGTTTCTTATCATTGACATCTTACTATCTCTCCGCCAGCTTCTTTAATCTTTTTTTCTGCACTCTTTGAGAATTCTTTACAGGTCACTTTAATCTTTTTTGCTAATTCTCCTCCACCAAGAATTTTGGTATATCCAAGTTTGTTGGCATCTATTATCAAAAATCCAGATTCTTGTTTAGAGTTTTGAGTTAATCTTTCTAATTGTGAAACATTGATTGTCTTCTTGATTTTTTTTACCTTTTGGGGTCTTTTAAATCCTGATTTTCCAAAGTAAGCGTTTCCGTATAACTTTAGTATTGTTGGTTTTCTCGTGTCTGCTCTTTTTCCAGAACCAGCCATGCCCCTGCCTCCACGACTTCCTGCTCCACGGTGTTTTTTCTTTGATCCATATCCATGGCTGCTTCTTCCACGCATCTTCGTTGATTTTTTTCTTTTTTTCATCTTAGATCATTCTTTTAATTAAATCGTTTATTCTTTCTTTCCTATATCCCAAAGCTCCCCCCTGTGAGAAAGGTATTTTTATCCCTTTTCTCTCTAAACCCTTGACTGGCGGAGTCAATCTAAAAAATAGTTTCAATCCGGGGATATCTTTAAGATCTTTCTTCCCATCGAAAAACTCTTTCACAAACTGGTTAATATCAAGTTTGGTCTTGTCTTTCATATAGGACTCTGTAAGTTGTTTTTTTGCAGGTAATTTCCCTCTCTTTTCTAATAACAATTTGCAGGTTTCTGGATCTATCTCCCCCCAGGTGACATAATCTTTTACTTTTTTAATCATTCCCAAATAAGCAGGTTTATTTGGAATTATCACACAACTATTTTTCCTAAACAACCTCAGTTGTTTTAATGTAGTTTTCACTAATTCTTTAGCTCCTTTTTCTGAACGTATCTTTATTACGGCAATCTTTACCATTTTTATTTCATTCTAGTTCTTCCCAAGTTCTTTAAAGCGTCGAAACAAGCGTATATAAGATTTAATTTTGTTTTTGTTTTCCCATAAGTCTTAGAGTAGACATCTTTTATTCCTGCTAAGTTTAATATTTTCTTTAATTCTTTTTCAACACAAAGGCCTGTTCCTTTTGGGGCTGGAATCAAATCTATTCTAACACTTCCGCATTTACCTGTAACTTTTAAAGGGATTGTGTGATTTTCCTTACATCCGCAGGCCCATGAACCACAACCCAACCTAATTTTTATTACATTTAGTTTTGCTTTTCTAACTGCTTGTGTTCTAGCAGGTACTGTTTCTTTAGATTTTCCATGCCCTACTCCAATGTAACCTTTATAATTTCCTACTATGGCAAGAGTTGCAAATTTAGGTTTATTTCCTTCTTTTGTTTTCTTCTGTGTTTGCTTCCATATGCTTCTCTTTCCTCCGCCAAACTTGCCTTTAGATTGGCCTATCGATAGAAGATCCTGTTCTAAATTGGGTAGAAGAATTTCGACAATTTCCGGTTCTAGAATCTTAATTCCTTTATCTATTATTTCATCTATGTTTATCTTTCTCTCCTTAGCTAGTTTTCCGAGATTGGTTTTAGGAATCCAATCTTGAAATTCTTCTTTAGCTTCTTCTTTTACTTCTTTGACTTCTTTTTTAGTCATTTCAACGTTTTTTTGTTCATCTTTCATTTTAGATTGTCTATTTTCTTTTTTATATCTTCAAAATGTTTAACAAATTTTTCTGGGTCTAAATTAGCCTTCTTATAATTTAAAAACTGATTTGTTTTTTTATCTTCCGTAAAAGATTTGAGATATTCTGATATGTTTCTACCTTTTATGATGTCGTCTCTTGGGAAAAGTTTATCTGAACAATTTATATTTAATCCTCCATCTATAGCTCCTTTTATTAAAGCGTATAATCTAGAACCTTTGATAGAAGGTTGCAATCCAAAATCTATAATTGCTTCTTTTATTTTTGCTTTAGATTTTTTTCCCAAAAGTAATCCGGTTAGATATGCGGAGGGTATATTCCCTGTATGAGCATTCCATCCGATTTTCTTTAGCTGGTGTGAACTGCTTGAGTATAATACCTTATCTCCTTTTTCCTTAGCTTCTATTATTTGACATTGTATATTATTATTAGATCTTCTAACAACTAATCTTGGTTTATATGATTTAATATATGATATTCTTTTATTGTAATTTGTTTTACCCGTTCTTCTTCTTCTAACCTTGACCGTATATTTTCTATCTCTTGCCATCTTTCTTAATAAGCTTGTTCTCTTCTAGATATAATTGAATATGTCTTCTACTTCTGAATAGATTCCCTTTAGATTTTCTGTATAGATCTCTATAAGTTCGGGTATCTATAAGATTCTTAGATTTTAAAGATTCTAAAAATCTTCTTTGTACTCTTATCTTATTTATCCACATCTCTTTTCTAGATAATCGTGCTGTTGATCTTCCTTTCTTTTTACCTTCTCCTTTCCTTCTTCCTTTTCTTTTTTGTAATAATCTTTTTCTAGCTCTTACTCGAGATATCCCCTTTTTCGGTTTGGAAGTAATAGCTTTTTCTTTTATTAGTCTTTTAATTTCCACTCTAGTTATTGACTCTTTTATCTCATCCAAACGATCTTTATCAAAACTTATCCTTTTTGGACTAGATTTGATTATTTTTGATGCAGTTCTTTTTTGATTTCTAAGTTTCATGGTCTCTCCCCTGGAACTATTTTTTGTCTAACCTTATCGATATTAGATGATTTATCTACCTTCTCGGATAGGATTCTTTTTTGTTGTTTTCTTTCAGCACCAAGTACTTCTTTTTTGATTTCTTCTTCCGTTTTCTTCTTATCCTTCTTTTTTTCTGATTTCTTCAAGGCTTCTTCTTTTGATTTTTTCTTTTTATCTTCTATTCTCTTTTGCTTCTTCTTTCTACTATCCATGTTTTCTTTTACCTGATTAATGAATTTGTCTATATCCTTTATATTCAATACTTTAATATTCATTCTCTTACATTCTTCAAGGATCTTTATTTTTTTTCTCTGGCCTACCTTTTTTGAAATTAGAGCTGCTAACTTTCCCTCGTTCTTAATCTTATCCAAATCTGCTAAATTGCTGACCTGTACTGGAAGAAACCCAGAAGGATCAAGATTTTTCATGGAGACTGGTGATCCATAACCTATGCTAGGTTGTTTTCTATGACCTTTTACCTTTCTTCTTATTTTATTATGTAGGCCTCTAGCTTTTCTCCATTTGTTTTTGAATTTCTTTTTATTTGAATCTGTTCTCTTGAACTTAATTTTTGAAGTATTGTCTCTCATCTTATTTTATTGATTTTCCCGCTTTGGAGATTATGTATATTCCGTCTTGGAAGACTCTCCTATCCCTTCCCTTTACTTTTGTTGCTTGTTCTATTCTGGCTGCAGCAAGCCCTGCTTTCTCTTTATCTAAACTTTCTACAGATATCTGATCGCCTTGTATCTTTACATTAACATCTTCGGGTATTTTCGCTTTCCGAGGAACTTTTTCCCCTAGAAAATTTTTAATTGTTACTACATTTCCCTCCAAATTTACAGTCATAGGAAAATGACCTGAACAAATCTTTAAAGTGTAAACATAACCATCTGTAACCCCCACAACCATGTTGTTGATATGCGATTTGAATGTTCCTATCATTGTCTTTTCTCTTTTGGTTGGTTTATCGGAAGATATCATTATGTTTTTTCCTTGTTTTTGTATCTTTATCTTTGGATGTATCAATCTCTTTGTTAATTCTCCTTTTTTGCCTCTTACATTTATTGTAGGTCCTTCTATTTCTATGTCGATTCCTTCCTGAATTATTATCCCTTCTTTAATTTTATCCGACATTTTTAGTAGCAATAAGCTATTAGTTTTCCTCCAAGATTCTCCTTTATGGCCTTATCATGCTCCATAATCCCTTTTGAAGTTGATACTATCAAGATACCAAAACTTTTTGCGGGAAGGTATCTCTTTTCGTATTTTTCGAAATTTGTTTTTTTAACTGGGAAACGTGGTTTTATTACCCCACATTTGTTTAGAGTTCCTGTTAAATTAAGTTTTATCATTTCTCCCTTGTCAGTCTTTATCTTCTCATACTCACCTATATACTTGTGTTGTTTTAGGATATTTAGAACATTGTCCATCATCCTCGAGGTGTTTTTTATTATACATTCTTGTTTACCAACCCTCTCACAATTTAGAATGTGAGATAAAGCATTTCCCAATGGATCGTTTAATGACATTTTAACTATATTTTTTAAAGCCTATATCTTTAGCTACCTCCCTGAAACATTGTCTGCATAAATTTATTCCATATTTTTGTATGTGTGCTCCGAACCTTCCACATCTTTTGCACTTTCTTGATCCTCTTCCGAATTTTCTCTCTTTAGGTTTATTGTGTTTTATAAATTTTCTAAGTTTTATCGGTTTATTTCTTAATTGTTTGAAAGCCTTCTTATGATCTTTAGATGTCATTTTGTATTTTTATTCCAAATTTTTGGGATATGAAATCAATAGCCTCCTGTTTTTTTATAAGATGTCTGTTAGGTATCTTTGTCTTTCTCAACCTTCTTCTTTTTACTCTAAATCCTTGCCTCTCTAAGGTTATTGATACTTCTAGTCCGATTATTCCTATTTCCGGATCATAGTCTACGGAAGGTATATCTATGTACTCTTTGATTCCAAAAGAAAAGTTTCCATTTTGGTCAAAGTTTGAAGGCTTTAGGGTTCTTTCTACTGCATCAAATAATCTATTTAGTAATTCTTCTGATTCTTTTCCTCTTAAGGTTACCTTACAACCTATAGGCAGTTTTGGACGTAACCCCCATGAAGGAATTCTTTTCATAGTTTTTGTCTGAACTGGTTTTCTTTTACTAATATTCTCTAATAACTTAGTTGCTTTTTCCAGATTATCTCCAGACGTTCCTACCCCTATGTTAAGCGTTACTTTCTCTATCCTAATCTGTCTCATAGTATTCATTGTGGTAATGATATGACTGGTTTTGTTTTCCCTATAACAAAAGCGTAATCTTTCAGAGTTTCAAAACTTTCTTTATTTTTAGATAAGAATATCTTGTTTGGTTTTAGATCTTTATTGGTTTCTACCCTCTTAATAATTCCAAGCTCTCCTGCATGTTTTCCTGATAACAAATACGCCAGATTTCCTTCTTCTAATTTTAAATGATCTTTTACACTTTTTTTAGATAGATCAAGTATCAAAGTGTCTGCTACCTTATAATTATCTTTATCTATAATTTTGTTTGTTCCGTCAAAAAATGTTATTTGTATTTTCTTCTTTTTGAGGGTGGTCTTTTTTACGATTTTTTTAGGTTTTAAATTAGATTCTTCTTTGCTTATTTTATGTAAAATAAATCTGCCTTTCTTATCCAGCAAGATACGATAATTGTCATCTTTTATAGATACTACATCCATCATGCCTGTTGGAAACTTATGGTCTTTTCTTATTATACCATCGACTTTTACATTTCCCTTATTTAATATTCTTCTAGATTCTTTCGTATTTTTAGCTATGTTCAAAACATTTTGTAACAATATGTTGAGTGTTATTGAGTTGTTCATGGAGTGTGGTCCTGGTCGAGGTTTGGCTATCCATTTTATTTCTTTCCTTTCAATTGGCCAAATCTTTGGAGACGCTAATCTCGATAAGTGTCTTTTCATTTTCTTTCTATTATCTTCTTTCTTATTTTATCATCAAGGTTTAATTCAGATATCATTAAATTTGATGAGTGTATTGGAGGGGTTGTTTTTGTTCCATCTTTTTTAACATTTTCTATTCCTTGCACATAAACTTTTTGTTTCTTAACATCTACTCTCTCTATTTTTCCAATTTTTCCTTTAAATTGCCCTCTCATTATCTTAACCTTGTCTCCTTTTTTAAGGGTTAAGCTTCTTTTTCCATATTTTTTCCTGTCTTCTTTTGATAAGTTGGATGAAATGAATCTCTTTTTTATGTGCCCTTTAGCATTACTAATGTATTTTCTTTTCTTTCTAGGTTGTTTACTTGATTTCCAGTATCTTGAAAATTTCTTTTTCATTTTAAACAATTGAGCTTGCAACCTTTGAAATGGCAGGCCATCTTACTGTTACTTCTCTTGCTATTGGACCCTTAAATCTAGTACCCTTCGGATTTCCTTTATCGTCTTTACAAATAACTACCGCATTGTCTTCAAACTTTACCCTAGTTCCATCTGCTCTCCGAAATTCCTTCTTCTGTCTTACTAAGACAGCAGGTACAACTTGTTTTCTCATCTCCTGGTTTCCTTTAAGTACTGAAACTCTTAAAAGATCTCCTATCCCTGCTGCAGGATATCTTCCTTTAACAGTTTTAGAACCTTTTATAGAGATTAATCTGACTATTTTAGCCCCCGAATTATCGCAAACTTCTATTTTAGCACCACGAGGTACGCTTTTTGGAACTCTAGATTTTAATGGTTTCATTCTTCAAATTTCTTAACAATTATGAATTTTTTTGTTTTGCTTAAAGGCCTACATTCAACTATCTTAACTTTATCTCCTAGTTGAGCATTAACACAGGTAGGATTATGAGCTTTTACCTTAGTTCTCCTATTCTCGAATCTTTCGTATTTTTTAACTTTAACGATCTTATTCCATTCCACCACGGTTGTTCTGTGAGTATCCTTTGATATTACTTCCCCGTCAAACGAAGATCCTCTTAATTTGGAAATTCCATGAAACGGACATTTCTTATCATTGCAAGATTTCCTAGGAGATTTAATTCCAATTCCGATATCTTTATTTTTTTTCATTTTTTTATTCTTTCTTCAGGTCTGCTTACTAATTTTTCCCCTTCTATCATCATATCATTAATCTTAATTATCGTTCCTTTCTTGATTATTCTTTTTATCTTTTCTTTTTGTTTTATGACTAGGGTATATTTCGTCTCGTCAATTACGGACCCTTTAATACCAATTAAGCACTTGTTTTTGGAATCTATAATTTCTATTTTATTGCCTATCAATTCGTGTTTTATGATCTCTGATTTTCCCATGTATATCCTTATTCCGTCTTTATTGTTTCTGGGTTAAAACCGAGTTTTATTAGTTCTTCCTTGACCTTTGCTACATGATCTCCTTGAAGTTCAATTGTATTTCCTTTAACAGTACCACCGCAAGCAAGCTTTGATTTTAGCTTTTTTGTCAGATCTTTCAATGCTATGTCATTTCTATTTATTCCTTCGATGATGGTAGCTAACTTGCCAAATCTTCTTTTAAAGGTCTTTATTGTTACCCTCTGTTCTTCTTTGGCAATTGTCTCACAAACACATAATTGTTTTGTTAATCCACACTTAGGACAAATTTCGGTCATGATTTAGTCTTCTTACCTCCTTCAGTTTTAATTGATTTCTTGAGTGTTATTATCCTAGCAATAGTTCTTCTAATTTCTTTTGTTCTTCCAGGATTTTCAGGTAAAGTTCCGAGAGCAATTTGAGATCTTACTTTGACTAATTCTCTCTTCAAATCAGATAACTTTTGATCTAAAGATTCTTTATTTAGTTGTTTTATTTCGTTTTTTCTTAGTATTGCCATTTTTTTTCTTTGTTTCTTTCTTCTTAGTTGCTTTCTTTTTTGACGATTTTTTCTCTTCTCTCTTAGTTTCTTTAGTATCTGTATCCTTCTTTTTTGTTTCTTCTTTCTCTGGTTCTTTCGTTTCTTCCTTTTCTATTTTCTTTTTTTCTTTTTCAAGATCTTCTTTTCTGAAAACTATTTTGTCTGGTAAAATAATGTCGGGGGTCAATATGCTTACTTTCACTCCTACAGATCCCGATTTTAATCGTGCAACGGAGAAACCTCTTTTAATGTAATTCTCAGATATATCTCCAGACTTCTTTAGATGACCTTCAAAGAATCTCCAAGTTTTTGCCCTCCTGCCAGGAAGTCCCCTTCCGGATATTACTATCTCTGCTCCAATGGCGCCCGCATCGATAATGCTTTGTAGCACTTTGTGGCCTACAAACTTGAATCTTTTCGGACCAAATCTTTCAAATGTATGTATTATGTATCTAGCAACAGTTTGTGGGTTAGGGTTTGGATTTTCTATCTCTGCAACCTCTATTTGAGGGTTTTCCATGTTAAACTTTTTCTTTAAAACTTCAGTAAGCATTCTTATATTCTCTCCGCCCCTTCCAACTATCAATCCGGGTTTGGAGGTATGCATAATTATTTTCTCTCCCAGGGGGGTTCTTTGGATTTCGGTATGACTATATCCAGGTTTATCTATTATTCTAGAGATGTACTCTTCTATTTCAAATTCCTTCATCTTCTTTGAAAGTATTTTTTTCTCTATCATTTTTCTTTAACAACTATATCGATATGTGTTCTTTTCATTAATCTTCTTCTCTTCCTACCGTAATGTAATTGTTGGGTTGCTTTGTTTGCTTTTGCTTCACAGATTATTAGATTTTTTGTATCTATTCCCTTATCTTCTGCATTGGCTTCTACTGCGTTAAGTAGTTTCGTTATATGTTCAATTGGTTTTAAAGGATATCTCCCGGGTCCAACTTTCCCAGGTTTATGTGCAAGTTTTCTATTGTGTCTCTTGTAAGGTATTGCAATTTCTCTCTTAATTACTCTTGAAAGTAATTGTTTAGCTTTGTTTAGATCTTTGTTCAATATGAAACTGCAAACTTCCTTTGAATGTTTTGATGATATGGGTAAGTTTCTTCCGGAAACTTTCGCTGTGTGCTCTTTATTGTCTTTAGATTCTGGTTTTTTTTCTTTCCTCATTTGTATTTTCCTTTCTACTTCAGATTTTTCTTTAATCTTCTCATTATGCATTTCTGTTTTTTCTTTAGCGCCTAGTTTATTTTCTTTTTCCATTCTTACTTGACTGAAACAGCAGCACTAGATCTAGTTGCTCCTATACCTGGTGCAGAATGTTTGATCTTTTGCCTCGTGGTAACAAACTCTCCTAGAGTATGTCCAAGCATTTCTGGAAGGATTTTAACATTTATAAAAGATTTACCGTTGTGGATATGAATGGTCATATCTATCATTTCTGGAATAACAACCATGTCCCTACAAGGTGTTCTTATCGGTTTCTTATAATTTCCTGAATTAGTTTTTCTAATCTTGTCTAGTAATCTTTTATTAGCACTGGTTAGCCCCCTAGATAAACTTCTTCTCTTTTTAGAAGGGATCAGCCTTACAAACTCTTCAAGAGACATTTGTTTTAATTCTCCTATTTTTTTTCCTCTAAATGTAAATTCTTTTGCCATTTTATTTCTTCTTTCCAGTTTTCTTTGCTCTTAATAAACCAACGTTTCTTCCAGGTGGTGCATTTCTTGGAGGTGTTTTAGGTTTACCTATATGTCTTCCACGTCCTGAGCCGAAGGGATGATCAACAGCATTCATAGCTACTCCAGAAGTTTGCGGATAAAGTTTGTTTTTTGCTTTCATAGCATGATATCTTTTTCCAGCTTTGACAAAGGGTTTTTCTTTTCTTCCAGACCCCGAGATAACGCCTATTGTAGCTCTACAATCTTGGTTTAAGATTTTGCTTTTCTTTGAAGGAAATTGGATCGTTACAGTATTCTTAGATTTGGAAACTATCTTTGCTGATGTTCCGGAACTTCTTATAAACTTTCCGCCGTCTCCTTTATTTGATTCTATGTTAAATACTTGTTTTCCTAAAGGTATATTTCTTAAGGGGAGTACATTTCCTGGATCAGGTTCAGCTTTATCTCCAGAATATATTACTTGGTTTGTGTACATTCCCTCTGGCGCAAACATATATATCTTTTCGCCGTTTTCGAATAGTATCTCAGCTAAAGGCGCAGAATATCCCGGCTGATGAACGATATCCTTAACAACTCCTTTAATGCGAGTTGTTTTCTCTTTATCGTCATATTTTCTATATTTTATTGGTCCTTTATAGCGATGGCTAGGACTTTTGTAGGTCTGTGTTCCTCTTCCACGTCTTTGAGTTATTATTCTTTTTCCCATTTTACATTATTCCTAATTGGGTTGCAATATCTATTGCAGGAGTTTCGGAGGATAGTTTGACATAGGCTTTCTTATCCCCCTTGGGTGTAAAGAGTGTGTTGACTTTAAGGACTTTTGCTTTAAACGCATTTTCAACTGCTTCTTTAACTTGTTTTTTTGTTGCATTAGGATATATTATGAAGACTAATTTATTTTCCATTTCCATTATCCTAACTGCTTTTTCAGTTGCAAGCGGATATTTTATTATTTTGTAGGGGTCCATTTTTATTTCTCTTTATTTTCTTTCTTAACGCTTATTCTTTTTTCAGTAAATAATTTTTCTCTGGTTAATCTCTCAATTGATGGTTTTGTCCATATGACTAATCTACCAGGATTGGTTCCTGGCGCTAAAACTTCTGTGTTTAGGGAATCTACTTTAGAAACTTCTATGCCTTTAAGATTTTTACAGGCATTGATTAGCTTACAATTTTTTGATACTACAATTAAAGGTCCTTTTTTAGTTCTATAAGGTCTTCCTCGGTTCTTTCCTTTTCCTGCTCTTACTCTTTTGATTGAGATTCTTTGAAGGTCATCTATTAAGTTTAGGTTCTGTAGAGTTCTCCTTAATTCTTTCGTTTTGCTTAAAGATTCCATCTCATCTTCCACTATCAAAGGGATATTTTCACAAAAGAATCCGTTTTTTCTTACTAATGTTTTACTTAATGTCGCAGCAATTGCGGATCTTATAGCTTTCCTATTTTCTTTCTTGTTGATTTTTTGTTTCCAGTCTTTTTCTGGTTTAGGTGGGTGTGCTCTTCTTCCACCAACAGTTCCTGGAGCAACAGCCCCAACCCAGATAAATTGTGTTCCCCTTCTTACCAGAGTTTTTCTCGGTACTCTTGACATGCCTCTTCCATAAGCACCTTTGTAATCGTGTCTTCTTCTAGATAATTTTGCTGAAGCTCTTTTACCTGCTTCTTTAAAAGAACCATAAGATTGTCTTTTCTTTGATTGTAAAGCTAAAACAGATCTTTGAATTAAATCGTGTCTTATTTCTTCGTTAAACTGACTAGGCAGATCTATTGTTCCCGTTTTTTTTCCTTCGATACTTAAAATATCTGCTTTCATTTTATTGTTTTGATTCTATGCTTATGTAAGATATATCTTGTTTCTGGGCCGGAGTTTTCATTCTTATGGGTTCTATTAATCTTACTAAACGTTTTTTTGGTCCTGGAATTGAACCTTTTACCAAAACGTAATCGTTTTTAATCAAACCGTAATTTACAAATCCTCCTTTAGGATTTATTAATTTTGTATCGGAATCTATTTTGATTACAAGATTATTATAGTCGGTCCTGGTGTGATATCCTTTCTGTCCATGTTGAGGCATCCTCCAGTCTACTTTTTTCGGAGTCCATGCTCCAAGATTTCCTGCGGATCTTCTTTTCTTCTGCGATTTGTGTGATTTTAAAGAAATACCATATCTTTTTACAGGTCCTTGGAAACCCTTGCCTTTAGTGACTGCATGAACATCTATAAACTCTCCCTCTTTGAAAACATCTGTTACCTTAATCTCTTTGTCTAGTAAGGATTTTGCGAATTCTAATTTTTCGTTAGTGTTTTTTCCACCGATAGCTAATTCAAATATTTCTGGTTTCTTCTTTCCTATTCCTGTCATCTTAGGTTGGGTATAAACACTTAGTCTTACATCAGATACGTCCTCTAGATTGGTCTTTGGTTCTTCTTTTTGTTTTTTGCCTTGTTTTATCTTCTTAAAGAGTTCTTTGTTAAAGTTTTTAGCAGGTATTTCTGAAATGATTCTGGAAGAATAAGGGGTTTGTTTATAGAGTCGGATAGAAAGAGGTTTTAAAGGCGGACATTCGACCACTGTTACAGGAATGGATATCTTTTCCCCTTTTGTTGAAGAGTGTGGTTGGTTGTCGATAATTATCACATGTGTCATTCCTGCCTTGTATCCAGCAAAACCTAAGAGTTTTTTTGTCTTGTTTTCTGGCCAGGACCTTATCTTAGGATAATTCCTTTTAGCTCGAACTCGTGGCCATATCTGAAGACTTCCACTTCTAGGTTTCCTTGACTTTCCGCTTTGATGTCCCATTTTTTAGTTTTTAGCAAAATCTTATGCTTTTAAAGCTTTTGCTATGGATAGAACTAGCGACTTTTTTCAGTAGGGTAAATTTTAAAGAATAATTTTTATTTATATAGTTTTTGTTTTTAAGCTTCAAATCCAATTTCTTTTCTTTCTTCCTTACCATCGATGTTAAGGATTCTAACGATTTTTCCTTTTCTGGTTGCTTTTTCCCTTGCTAAAGCAGCATTATCTTTGTATTCTTCTGGAATTTTTATTTCTTCTATTATGAAAGTGTGTGATACTGTTAATTTTTTGAAATCTTGTTTGACATCAAAAGCAAATTCTTCCAAGAATGACAATGGAAGTGTAGTCTTGCAGAAATTATCTTTTAATGCTTTTCCAGGTTTTGGTAAGGATTTTGCTGTTTTAAAAGATATCTTATCAGAAGATATATCAGTTAGTAACCAATCGTTTTGGTTCAACAAATTTTTAATTTTTTCAGAAGATACTTCTTCTTCAACTTCTGTTTTTTTCTTATTCTTGATTATTTTTCCATTTATGCTCGCTTTTTCTATGTTATCAGCTATCAATCTTATTATATCATTTACAAACTCGAAACTTGTAGAAAGATTAAAGGAATCTTTTCCTTTTTTTATTTTAATCAATGCTCTATTTTCAAAGGTTCCCATTCCGAATCTAACAAATTGTTTGTGTGTAGATTCATCTATATTATTTGTAAAAACTGATTTTATGAAATCCATACTTGTGGTTGATTGTTTAAATTTATAAAGTTTTTTAAACAATCATTATTTAAAGAAAATAAAGCCCCGTAGTCTAGTGGTCAAGGATAATAGGCTCTGGACCTATTGGCGGAGGTTCGAATCCTCCCGGGGCTATTGGTTAATTTTATAAAATACTATAGTTCTGTAAGTATAAGCTCCTGTAGTCTAGCCCGGTTAAGGATCTCGCCCTCTCGAGGCGAAGACGCGGGTTCAAATCCCGCCAGGAGCATTTTTCTGAATGATTTATCCACAAGACTTAAATAGTTACAAAGTATTTTAATAGAATATGATTAAAAAAAGAAGAATTGTAAGAAGAAATAAAAGAGAAAAAATAAATACCTTTGTTGTAATCAGTTTTATATTTATAATATCTATATTTCTAGCGGGATATTTTGTAGGTGTAAGTAATAAGTTGGAAGTGCAGGAACAGGTTGAGGTAGAAAAAGAACTAGAGTTTGTAGGAGAAGATGTTAGATACTCTACATTAAGAGTTCCTGCAGTAGACAATGAAGGTAACGGAGTTTCTACGACTCTTACAGTAGGAGTAATGCCAGGAACAGGAAGAACTCTGGTCGATATAGATACTTTGCTTTTTTGGGTAGATACACAGAATAGTATAAGGACTGCTAAGAATGTTGCTTCCAATGTAACAGGAGTAAGTCTTGATAATTATGATCTTGTATTTGATGTAGATACTAATGCTTCTTTAATAGGAGGTCCAAGTGCTGGTGCTGCTTTGACTGTTGCAACTGTTTCTGTAATAGAGAATAGACCGTTAAGAGATGATGTTATGATTACTGGTGCTGTAAATCACGATGGGACAATAGGGCCAGTAGGAGGAATAATTGAGAAAGCATCTGCAGCAAAACAAGCTGGTTATGATCTATTTTTAGTTCCTATGCTACAAAGCGAGGGTGTAGTTTATGAGACAAGGGAACATTGCGAAAAAGTGGGCTTTACCCAAATCTGTACAGTAGAACAAATACCTATAAAAATAGATGTAAGTAAAGAAGCGGGGATAAAGGTAAAAGAGGTTAGCAGTATAGAAGAATCTTTGGATTATTTCTATGTGAATTAAGATGCGCTAGCCGGGATTTGAACCCGGGTCGCAACCTTTTTCCATAGAATGGGAAGGTCGCATCCTGCCACTAGACGACTAACGCACAATGTTAATAAGAAAGAAGGATTTAAATAGTTTTTTTGATTTCTTTAAAATATGGTAAAGAAAAATAAACTAGAGCAAGTTGTTGAGAGAATGGTTGCTTTCAAAACATTAACAAGCCCTACCGGAAGCTTTAGTGATAAAAGTAAAAGAAGACTTGAAAATTCCGGTAAAGAAGCTTATGAAAGACTGAAAGAAGTGGAAAATCACTGCTTGCCTAAGGATTCTAATCTGGTAGGAAGATTAAGATGGAGTGATGAGGCTGTTAAAGGAGCTAGAGCTATCAGATTGGGTATAGACGAATTCACGCAAAAACACCCAAGATATGGAAAAATATTAAAAGAGTCTATCAGTAAACATAGACAGATTAGAAGGGCTTATGTAGAATTCGGAGTAAGAGAAGGAGATTTGCCTGTTGAATTTTATGTTGATGTAATCAAAGAGTGTGGTATCACAGATGAAAGGGTTGCTTTAGATTTGTATAAAACCATAGTAGAAATGAGTAAACAGCTAGGAAAAAAAGAAGAGGTGTATAGTTTCTTAGTTCCGGAATAAAAAATGGAATGTAAAAAGGATATTAACTTAAAGGATTGTAATTGCAGTTATCTTGGTTGTCCGAGGAAAGGAATTTGTTGTGAATGCATTAAACACCATAGAGAAAACGGAGAACTTCCTGCGTGTTTCTTTCCTGAAAATGTAGAGAAGACTTATGATAGAAGTATACAAAAATATATAGAAATTAATGGATAGTAAAACTTATAAACGTTAATAACCCTAGGATTTTATTATAATTTAGGGAGGTAGATATTGATGCCTGAGAAGAAATTCGGAGCACTTGGAATCTTAGTAGCCTTTGTAATAACATTGGTACCAATTATAATTGGATTTTCTATGACTGGTAGAAGTGTTGCAATTCCTGCAATAGGTGAAACCTTAAATGTTGTACTTGGTTGGGTGCTTGTAGTCGCTGGTCTAGTGGGAGTTTATGCTTTCTTAACTAAAAAGAGATAATTTTTTTCTTTTTTGTTATTTAAAATGATAGAGTTTGAAGATTGGAAAAAGTTGGATATACGTATCGGTGAAATTAAAGAAGTTAAAAACCATCCTAATGCGGACAAACTATATATTCTTAAAGTAGATGTTGGGGAAGAAATTCAAATCGTTGCTGGGATTAAGAATGGTTATGAAGAAAAAGATTTAATCGGTAAAAAAATAGTTGTAATTACTAACTTAAAACCTGTAAAGCTCAGGGGAGTTGAAAGTCAAGGTATGTTACTCGCTGCAGTTGAAGAAGAAAAAATAGTTTTATTAATTCCAGAAAAGGACATTTCTAATGGTACAAGGATTGAGTAGTTTATCCGTATGAGCAACCACAACCGTACCAAATATATTTTATACCCGCTAAGACCAAGATTAGTGCTATTACGGTTTCTAAGTTCCATATTCCTGCCCAAAGCAGAATACCGAATAACAATAAAATGATTCCTTTAGCTGACCACCAACCTGAGGGATGGCATACTGATGATGTTTTATTAACTTTGTTGATTGCTTTTGATTTTTTTCTAGGCAATTTATGCACCTCCTTTTATGAAGAATTTTAGAATTAGTGATTTAAATGTTTTTCTCATTACTGTAAAGTGGGCCTGACCGGATTCGAACCGGCGACCTTTATCGGTAGTCTCCTACTCTCGATCTATGAGCTTAGCAAGAGCAAGGCTCTTAAGTCTCACCTCCGTGGAAATGAGAATCCAAGCTTATCAGTCGAGTGCTCTAGCCAGACTAAGCCACAGGCCCTTAAAGGGAAATATATGAAAATTGTTTATAAAGTTTTTGAAAATTAAAAAATATTAAAAACGCATAGTACTTAGAATTAATATGTTGGAAGAAGAGTATAGAATTAGAAAAGAAGACTGGAGTAGGATCGATAATTATTTTAAAAGAAATAAGAATCTCAGTCTCTTTGCTTGCTTTCCGATTATACAGGTTTTTCTTAATTCACATGATAAAAAAACTTATCTGATTAATTTTAAAGGTCGAGACAGATTAGTATTCTTTAGAGATAAAAGATTCAAAGATATAAGGATATTATTTGACCAACACGACGAAGATAAAGAATTCATGGAGATCTTAAAAGATAAAACAGATCATTTAGGATATTCCTTTACGGAGAATTTGCCTAATGAAAGTTTATTGAATTTTGAAGAAAGAGAGTTTTTTCTAAATGTTGATAAAGTAGTTAGTATGAAAGGAAGTGCTTTTAAGGGGGTGAGAAAAAATTATAATTCATTCTTGAAAAAACATAGTTCTTTGAATATTGTTGATGTTAAGAAAGATGATATTGAGAGGGTTAAAACTTTTTTACATAAATGGGAAGATGAATTAAATAAAGAATATAATCTTAAACTGAAAATTCATAATGAATTGTTATTGGTTAATAATTTTCTAGGCAACAATAAGATATCTGGTACTTTGATCTTGGATAAAAATGATGTGGTTGGAATGGAACTGTGTATCCTTTCTCCATCAGATAACAAATATGGATTTAGTATTCTTAATAAATGTTTAAGGGGATATTCTGGATTAGGAACATTCTTGAAAGTAAATCAGGCTAGAAGGTTACTGAACGAAGATGTGGAATTTTTAAATTGTGGTGTTGCTGTTGGTAAAAATCTGAATCATTTCAAGAAGAAATTCATGGAAGGAGGGAAATACCATAACAGATATCATTATTCTATACGAGCTAAAGAAAATTTAATTTTAGAAAATAAAGATCTTAAGAAGTTATGGTACTCTAACCAGTGATTTATTTCTTTTTTGATGATTTTTTAAACATCTCTAACATCTCTTCTGGGAACGGAAATACTATTGTAGAGTTTTTTTCAGCTGCTATGTCTGATAAAGTCTGATATAATCTTAATTTAAGTGATGCAGGTGATTTATCAATAATCTTTCCGGCTTCAAGTAATTTTCTTGCTGCTTGTTCCTCTGCTTGTGCAAGTATTATTCTTGCTCTTCTATCTCTTTCAGCTTCTGCTTGGTGTGCCATTGCTCTTTTCATGTTTTCTGGAAGTTCTATATCTTTTATCTTTACATCTGTAACTTTTATGCCCCAAGGATCTGTTTCCCCATCTACTACTTCTTTGATTTTATTTCCTATTTCTTCTCTTTTAGCAAGCACTTTATCTAGCTCAGCTTTCCCACACATATCTCTTAATGCAGATTGAGCTAATTGTGAAACAGCGTATTGATAAGCTTCTACTTCTAAGACTGCTTTATCAGAATTCAAAACTTTAAAGAAAACAACACCATTGACTTTTATAGGAACATTATCCTGAGTCATGACCTCTTGAGACGGAATATCTACGGTGATAACTCTTATATCAACTTTTTGAACTCTTTCTATTATGGGAATTATCCATCTGAATCCTGGTTGAAGGACCCCTACAAACTTACCAAGTCTGAATTTAACTCCCCTTTCATATTGATTTATTATTCTTATTCCTAGAAGGAAGATTACAACTAAAATTGAAACGTATATCCACCACATAAATGTGTTATGGTTCCTGTGTTTAAATAGGTTTCTAAAAAGAACGTCCCGGGCAAGATTCGAACTTGCGACCGCTCGGTTAACAGCCGAGTGCTCCACCACTGAGCTACCGGGACTTATAGATTGAACAAGATATTTTCTTTAAAAAGGTTTCTACGTAGCTTCAGTCCAAGAAATCTTTTTTCCTTATTTTTTCTGGGAGATACTTTTCAGAAATAAAACTAATTCCTCTAGAAGAGAGTGCTTGAATTTCTGCTTTGCATTTAAATTCTTTCATCATCTTAAACTGTCTTTGCCATTGTTTACTTTGGAACCATTCATACTTTGAAATTTGTTTAAGTCTAGATATGTCTTTATCATTTAGCTTAATGAAATGCTTTCTCAATTTGTATTTATCTATGTCGTCTGCTGTTATTCCTAAGAATCTTATATCTGGAATAGCCAATTTTTCTGCAAGGTGCGCTAGACTAATTGAACCGAATTTCAATACAGAATAAATATAGAACCCCCAAGGGTCAAAATCTGTTAAAACGTAGATGGGAAGTTTTTTTTCTTGATGTAATCTTTGAACTAATCTTCTGATTCCTCTTGTTGTCTGTCCTTGAGAAGACATAATTATGCATTTTTGTTTGTCCCAAAACTTATCTTCGTGTAATCTTTCCCATACTGCTGCTTTTTCCATGTACAGGATATACTTTGCTGTTACTCTCTGGAATTTGATTTCTTCAACGTTAGAAGGTATACTCCATCCTCCACTTCCAAGTCTAGACCAATCGATGGTATCTCCTTTATCTTTTACTATTACTTTTCCTGCAACAGATCCGTTTTTGTTTGCATTTATATGCAATTGTTCTCTGGGAGAATCTGTAACTAGCTCTAGATCTTCTATTACAGAATCTGTTTCTTTTTGATCATCTACTAAATTTACTTTTGTCTTCGGTATGGTTCTTTTAGCCATATAAAATACATCTCTAAGACTGGCATGTTTCTTGTTTTTCAATAAATTATGGCTAACTGCTGCTACTTCTAATGTCTGTAAGAATTTTTTTGCGTGAGATACGTTAAAGAAATATCTTTTTAATTTGCTTGATCCGAGTTTTATTGTTCTTGTTTTCTTATCATAAGAAACATTAGATAAGGATCTCACCGGGACCTCTAAAAAAGGATTTTGTTTTTTATTTATCTTTCTAACAATCTGCTCTCCTAAGTTTTCTAGTTGTTTTTTAGTCTTATCCTTTTTCACCATTTTTTAATTCTAAATCAGGTACTCCTTTCTTAAGAGTTGAATTTAATTTTTTTATTAAAGGTTCTTTTTTATATTTTGTAAGCTTCGATAGAGATGTTGCTAACTCGGGTATGTAGTTTTCAAACAAGTTAATTTTTTCTCTTCTCCCCCTAGCTTTTACAGTTTTTCTAATATGGGAACCTAGTTTTCTTCCTACTTCTTGTAAAGCTAACTTCAATTCCTTGATTGTCTCTGGGTAGTGTGCTATGGCCTCTTTACTCTCTGATGTGAAAGGAACCCACACAGAAGCAATATGAGCAACCAATATAATTGGTCCTGATGGAAGACTTCCTTCCGACTGTTGTAATCCATAAGGACGCCAATTTGTAGCTGAAACCGATTTTGTTATAGCACAAGCACTTTTTTGGTATAGCAAGGGGACCCTATTTGCAAATCTCAATAATTTTATTTGTTTTTCTTTTTCTATAGATCCTCCATAAGCTATTGCACATTCAATTACGAAAGGATTTCCTCGATAAACTGATGGGGGTCTTGTTGTAGATGCATAAAATTCTGCATCTACTTCTTTCTTAAGTCCTTTTTCTAAAAGATCTTCTCCTATTGGACTTAAACAATTAGTTGGAGGAGAAATTAATCTGGTTTCTCTGATTACTTTTAGTAATTTTTCTGCTTCTTCTCTGTTTAGTTTAGATGGTTTTGTGTTCGAATAAAGTCCAGCTTTTTCACAGATTTTTTTTGCAGTTTTATTTCCTACTCTTGAAAAGTCCGAGGTTAAAAAACTTTGCAAAGTTCGAGACTCTGTTGTTCTTAACATCCTTATTAAAATTCCGAGCTCTATTCCGTAAGGATGAGGTTTGATCTCTTTAGAAGATCTTGGCAATTCTTTTGTTGCCCTAGTAAATACTAGCTTTTGTTTGTCTGGATTAATATAAGTAAGAGTAATGTGTGGATTGACTATCGCTGTTTGTTTAATGTATTCATCAATAGATCTTTTACCTCTTTGATAGTCTCCTTCTAATTCTATCTCTATTTTTGTCCCGTGATCTTTTTTCCATTCTACTTCCTTTTCTATAACTATCTCTGGTTCGTTCTTTTGAGTATCAATATGCAATTCATAATAATTAGCAGGCTTTCTAGGACTTATCTTTGATGTTATTCTTGCTGGTTTTCCTGTAGTTAATTGTCCATATAGAACTGCTGCAGAGATCCCTATTCCTTGTACGCCCCTTTGTTGTTTTAATCTATGAAACTTTGACCCATAAAGAAGTTTAGCAAAGATATTTGGTATCTGTTTTTTAATAATTCCTGGACCATTATCTTCAACAATCACGAGGAATCTGTTATCGTTAAGATTGTCTACTTTTACGGTTATCTCGGGAAGAACTCTAGCTTCTTCTGTAGCATCTAAACTATTATCGACTGCTTCCTTTATGGTTGTTAATAAAGCTTTTCTCGGGTTATCAAAACCAAGGAGGTGTCTATTTCTTTCAAAAAATGTAGCTACACTGATTTCTTTTTGTTGTTTTGCTAGTTCGTAAGCTAAAATATTGGATTGGTTAGATTTCTTCATTTTCCATCTCTTTTTTCTTGTGTTTTTCTAACCATTTATAAACATTTCCGTGTGGAGATCCTTGTAATAACATTTCTATGGCTTTTCGGGCATTAGAAATATCTTCATAGGTCCCAATTATACATATAGTCTTTCCATAGACTGATATCTTCGTATTTGTAAGGCGTTCTATGTTTCTTCTTGCTTTTCCTTCTGTGCCTATTACTCTAGATTTCCTTCTGTGAAGTCCTTTTTTGGATTTCTTTGAGAAGTCAGGTATGTTTATTATCTCTAAATACATATTGTCTCTTAATAGATTTATTGCTGTATCTGGATTAAAACCCCTAGCTATGGCCTTGATAATATTTTTTGTTAGGAAAACTTTAAGGTTTTCTTCTCCACTTATCACTACTTCTCCTTCTTCGGAGTTTATCTTTATTTTTGTATTGGAATATTTTTGTAATTTTCTTTTAGTGGATCCTTTTTTACCTATAAGTACGGCTATTCTATCTTTGGGTATCTTTAATTCCTCTTGAAACATGTCAGAACTCATCGGTTTCATCTAACTTCTTAAGGTAACCTTTTCTTTTAAGCCACTGGATCTGATTTGGTCTGTATTTATAGATTACATCTCCTTTCTCGTCTCCTCCAAATTCCCAGGGTTCCACTAAAACTATATCCCCTTCCCTGACCCAGAGTCTTCTAGTCAATCTTCCCGGAATTCTGCATACTCTTGATTTTCCATCGAGGCAACGAACACGCATTTTACTTGCTCCTAATCTTTGCTCTACTAAGCCGAGAGATTGGTTTCCTCTTGGTGTTTTAATTCTTATTGGCTCTTCTTCCATAGAAATGATTAAAAGGTTGTTTTTAAAAAGCTTTGCTATTCTTCTTTTCTTAATCTGAAACAAACGGTCAGTCTATAAAGTCTTTTACTAGTCATCCTATCCACACTGTAGAGGGATTTTGATACCTTTATGTCTCCCTTGAAAGACTTCTTTAATTTTCTTGCAAGAGAAACAGCAAACTTCCTAGATGTTAGGTAATAGTCTATCCCGTGTTTGGATTTGACCTCTTTGGAAATCTTAATATTTTTTTTCTCAAGTTGTTTTTTAATGAATTTTATTACTTCTTGATCTTCTGGTCTTAATTGAAATATTGCTTCATAGTAACCATCATTAGTATAAATATTCATATTCAAAGGGTAATTATGTTAGCATAAGGTATCTTTTTGATATTTTTTATGTCCTCTTTTTCAATAGCTTTAATTCTTAAGGCTACTTTTATTGATTTCTCGCCAACAATATTTATATTTTCTGCAACTTTTAGAATTTCTTCCACTTCTTCTTTACTTTTTTTATCTCCTTTATAGAAACGTTCTGATATTTCTAGTCTTGATTCTTTTTCTTCAAATTTCTTTCCTATCAAATCTTCGTCACAAATAGCAACTACTTTTTTATCTTTTAAAGTATGTAATTTGACATACATTTTATATTTTAGCCTTTATCGGATGTCTTGCTCCACAAGCCATACATTTTTTCATCAGGATTTTGTTTTCTCTTTCTAATTTGGTGTCTGGTTTTCTACATTCGCTACATAAAACAAAATCTTCAACGTACTTCTGTATTTTTGAGTTTATTAATGAAGAAAGTATTTTTCTCCCTAGAATAAGTCTATGTCCTATGATATTTCCGGGTGTAGCGAGTTCCCTTTGTAGATATTTCAGTAGATGATTCGGATCTCTCCTAAGAATCGAACATATCTGATTAAAATTCGTAATTATTGTTTTGTTTCCTTCTATATGTCCTTTAACCTTTGGAATTTCGAAACGTTCTTTAGCAAGAGTAGATTTCGGAATCTTGGAGTATGCTTTATCCAGTAGTTTTTCATAATCTTCCATACTGTTTGAAAAAAGAAGATGTTTATAAATATTATCTATTCTGTAATTCTAAATCTTTCTGGTTCTACCTCATATATCTCTCCTTCTCTAAGGAGTTCTTGAAGTATGCTCTCTGCTTTTTCCCTATCTAAAGTTGTTTCGGTTATCAATCTTGCTTTTTTAACACCTTCAACGGAGTCTAGTTTTTCTATGTTGGAGATTATTTTTTGTCTGTCTCCTTCAGAAATAGAATCTTTTACCTCTTCTACAAGTACTTGTTTTTCTTCTTCTTTTTTAATTTCTGTTTTTTTAGGTACTCCAAATTCTTTAATTAATTCTAACTTTCTTAATAATTCCCAATTAGGATTTTTTAATCTCCTTATCACCTCTGGATTGATATAGTTTTCTTCATTATAACTCCTAATCTTTCCTATAATGTGCACAATATCTCCTACGTTTACATCTTTTAGGATCTTAGAATCTTCTCTCCAAGTTTTTGTTCTTATCTGGGAAGATCCGTCGTCTATTGTAAGAGAACTAAAAGTTTTATCCTCGTTTTCATATTTAGATGTCACGGTTGCTATTACACTTATTCTTGATATGTTCTTTCCTTTAATCCTAATGTAACTTGGATCCCATTCAGAATCTCCTTTGACGTAATTGTTATTCACTATATTCGAAATCCATACCTTGCTTGCTGTGTTCCTCCTTATGTTCCTCATTTTAGAATTAAATCTTACTTAAATACCCTGCCTTGGGTTCAAACAAATCCCCACTCCTCTTAAGTTTTTCTATAACTTCTTCAACTTTGCTACCTTCTATTCCCTTTTCTGAGGCAAGAGATATTATTTCTTCTATCGGGATTTGTTTGAGGCCTTTTGATTCTAAAGCATTAATTATCTCTCTAATCACTACTATTTTGCTCCTTTGTGCTGCACTGATTCCTGTAGAGATTCTATCTATATCTATCTTACCCGTCTCATAATCGAAACCGACTTGCATTAGACATTTCTTCAAAATACCTATAGCTCTTTTTGCGTCTTCTCTTTTGACTTTATTAGATAACCTCACCCTAGCTGAACCTTCAGCTAATCTTACCAAAGCCTCTAGTTGTCTTGCTGAGATTGGTATTGGTTTTATCTCTTCCTCAGTAGACGTTCCAGAATTTCTTAATTCTACATAAAACTTCTTTATTTCATCTACAGCTTCATTAGTTAGTTTGGGAAATATTTTTTGTTTAGCATAAGCGATATATTTTTTTAACATTTCATTAGTAAGTTCTGTTTTTAGTTCTTCTGGTTTTTGTTGGAGACTTAAAACATGACCAGCAATTTTTGAATCTTTTTCTCTATTGGGAAGATCCCTAATTGGGAAGATTAAATCAAATCTATTAACCAGTGTTGGAGGAAGATCTATTTGAGATGCTATCGGTTGGTAAGGATCAAACCTTCCAAATTTTGGATTAGCTGCAGCTAATACTGTGGTTTCGGCTTTTAAGGTAGCTTGAACATTTGCTTTTGCTATGGTTATTCTTTGTTGTTCCATTGCTTCGTGCAATGCATCTCTGTCTTCTGCGGTCATTTTATCAAGCTCATCTACGATGACTATTCCTCCGTTGGCAAGTACCATAGCACCGGCTTCTAATGCCCAGCCTCTTAAGAATTCATCTCTAACAACTGTTGCTGTAATTCCTGCTGCAGAAACACCCTTACCACTTACCATTCTTCCTTTTGGAGCGATTTTTGATATAAATGAAAGCATAACTGACTTTCCGCTACCAGGATCTCCGACTAAAAGGACATGCATATCCCCACGGGTAACAGTTCCGTCTTTTTTTATTTTCTTAACCCCGCTCATTAATTGAAGAATCAGTGCTTCTTTTACATCTTCGTGTCCGAATATAGACGGTGTAATGGATTTTATCAGTTTTTTATATATGTTTTTACTTTTTGCTAATTTTTTTATTTCTTCTTCTGTTTTTTTATCTATCTCTATCTCTTCGAATGTTTCTTCTATTGGAGCTAAATGATTGGCTTCGGCCATCAAATCATATCTTATAGATTGTGCTCCTGTTCTAAGTAAGATGGGAACTTCTTTTACGATTCCAGTTACTCTTATCTTACTTCCGGGAGTAGTTCTTTTTTCCATCTTCGGTTCTACAAGATCTTCTTTTAAGAAAACAGATAGTCTTTTTGGTTGTTCACCACCTTCCAAGGATTCTGGGACTTCTTCTATAGTTAAACGTTGGGCATCTACCAATTCTTTACTTAGAAGTCTAAATTTCCCTTTTCTACCACAGCTACATCTTGTAGGTTCTTTAAACTTTGTATCCAATTGTAATATGGAAATGGTGTTCCCGCAACTTGGACACTCAAATTTAGCAGAGGTAACTTGGGGCCTTACTTCGCTTGCTTGTCTCACTATCCCCTCAATAATTACAAGGCTATTAAGATTGTTGCTTCTTAAGTTCCTGATTAGTATTTTTTGCCCTTCTGGTAGATTAAAAAAGCGTACTTTTAAAGATCTTGGGGTGTCTAACTGATCAAGAGCAATTTCTGCTGCCTTCAGTGTTTCTTCGGGCTCGTTAAGGAGTTGTTCTGCTAAGTCTATATCGAAAGCTAATAATTCTGAGAAATCTATGTTTAAAGCGGGCTTTCCTTCTTTAATGATCTTATGCAATTCTTGTTTGTATGAATCTTCTATAAAATCCTTAAATTTCTCTATTTGGGTCTGAGCATCCACCGCCATGGTAGGGGGAATTGGAATAAGTATTTATTTTTTACTTATTTTCCTTAAATTCGTAACTAGCTTATTAACTGCTTCTTTTAATTTATTTTCAGACCTCGTACCAGTGCATACTATTTTTCCATTACTGAAAAGCAAAAAGGTTGCTCTTGTTCCAGGAAGCTTATAAACAAGTCCTGGGAATTGTTCTGGCTCATATTCTGTGTTTTCTAACTTAATTGCTAATTCATTTAAATTAAGATCCATGCCTACCTTCCCAGAAGCTACCATGTTTTGGACCTTTATTTTTGGTTTAATTCTAATTTTTATTCCTATTTTGCCTATATGCTTAACTATCTGTTTAATTGATTCGTTAAGCTTGTTCATAGACTTAGCACCAGTGCATACTACCTTACCAGAACTGAATACTAATGCCGAAGTCTTTGGTTCCTTTATCCTTAGAACTAATCCTGGAAATTGCTCAGGATTATATTCTGTATTTGGCAATGCTTCTGCAAGTTTGATTAGAGGAATGTCATGTTCTAAAGAAGCAGAAGCAACAATATTAACTATTTTAATTTCTTTCTTTACCAATTTTAAACCCCCTTATAAATACTTTTTATAAGAGTATCGAAAACTATATAAAAGGTTTGGATTAACTTTATCTTTAATCAGTAGTTATATTACATTAAAACTTATCTTAAATTCCTTGTTCTTTATTTTTTCTTTTGAAGAGAACTTATACTTCTTCTTTTTTTCAATAAATTCTAAAGTTTTTGCTCCAACAGCTTCCTTTAGATCATCTTTATACCTCTCTAGGTCTAAGTCGGAAATTATTTCTAATTCTATTCTGTCTTTTTTATGTAAGCCTGCTTTTTTTCTCTTGTTCTGGATTCTTCTTTTTAACTCTCTATGAAATCCTTCCAATTCTAGTTCGGGAGTTAGTTGTGTGTTTACTTTTAACTTTCCAAATCTAAATTCTAACCCCTTTCCTGATTCTTGGAAATAAATCTCTTTGACATTTGTTTGGTCTTTTATTAACTTCTTTAATTTTTTAACCGCTAAAATAACTTTTTTCTCTTTAGTTATGATTGTAGCAGAACCTAGTGGCCATCTTACACCGATTTTAGCTTCTTCTCTCATTGAGAAAATGGTCTGTATTACTTCTTTTGCTATTTCAAATTGATCTTCTAATTTCTTCTCTATTAGATTTTTATTTTGTCTTGGCCAATCAAACAGGTGTATACTTTCTTTCTTCTCGTATTTTCTAAAATATTTCTGATAGATATCTTCTGCTAAAAATGGAACAAAAGGTGCTATAATCTTAAGTAATGTAAGGTGGCAATCGTATAATGTGTATAAGGCAGCGTCTTTATTTTCACCAGATGTGCCTTGAACTCTGTCTCTAATATATTGTATATATCTTCTAGATAATCTCTCTGTGAAGAAATCCTCTATTAGGTTAGCAGCAACGTGTGGTTTTAATGATTCTAGATTCTTTGTAACTTCGGATAATAAAGTATTGAGATTTGAGAGTATCCATCTGTCTTCTACTTGTAGTTTCTTAGGTTTGCTTTTTTTGTATTTGTTTAAAGATATAGCTTGATCAATATATCTAGATATGTTAAATAACATCGTCAATATCTTTTTATTTTCCTCTGCTAGCTTATATCCAAAATTCAAATTAAACATAGGATTTTGTTTTGTGTATATCCAACGCATAACATCTGCTCCCATTTTTTCAACAGCGTCGTCAAACCAAATTGCGTTTCCCCAACTTTTATGCATTGGTCTTCCCAGTTCATCATTAACCTTCTCGTAACTTAGTACCTTCTTATAGGGCGTTTTTCCCTCCAAAGTAACCGACATGAATAGGAGGGAGTAGAACCATAATCTTACCTGTTCCCTCATTTCTATAATTAATTCTGCGGGGAACCACTTTCTCCAATATCTTTTGTCTGAAAGATAATGTAGTGTGGAGTAGGGAACTATTCCTGCATCTAACCAACAATCTCCGACATCAGGGATTCTATGCATATCCCCCTTACAATCTGGACATTTTAATATTACATCGTCTATCCAAGGTCTATGAAGCTCTTTTAATTGTTTGATTCCTGATTTAGCTTTTTTAACAAGTTCTTTCTTAGAGGATATTATTATCTCGTGCCCGTTTTCACATTTCCAGATCGGCAAAGGTAACCCCCAGTATCTCTTTCTGGATATACCCCAATCGCTCATGTTATTAAGCCAGTCCTGCATCAGTTTTCCAACATGCTCAGGATACCATTCAACCTTCTTAGCTTCTTTTTTAAGAGAAGGTCTTACTTTGTTAACAGAAATAAAATATTCATCTACTAGTCTAAATACAAGCTCTGTGCTACATCGCCAACAAGTGGGATAACGGTGTTTATAGGGTTTTGTCTTGAATAGAATGTCTCTTTTACCAAGATCTTCTATTATTTGATCTGTGATCTCTGAAACGTGTTTTCCTGTCAAGAAACCGAAACCTTCTAGAAAATATCCGTTTTCATCTATTGGACATATCTCTTGTAATTTTTCTTTTTTTCCTATTTCTAGATCTTCTGCTCCGCAACCAGGAGCGATATGCACTATTCCCGTTCCTTCTTCTTCTCCAACATCTTTCCAAGGAATGACTCTGTGTTTTATTCCTTTTTGTGCTTCAAAATCTGGGTATAAAGATTCATATTGCAAACCAATTAATTTTTTTCCTTTTATGTGATCTAGGACAATGTAATCTCCACCAATTGTGCTCGCTGCTTTCTCTGCTATATAATAAATGTTACCTGCTTTTTTAATCTGAACATAATTAAGGTCGGGATTTACTGCTGCAGCTACATTTGAAGAGAAAGTCCAGGGTGTTGTACTCCAAACCAATAGGTATTCATTATTTTTTCCTTTTATTCTGAACTTTAGATAGGCGGACAAATGTGAGATTTCTTTGTAGGCATCTACTAGTTCATGATGGGCTAGCGAAGTGCCACATCTATGGCACCAAGGGAGTACTTTAGTTCCTTGGTAAAGCCATTTGTTTTTATGACATTTATGAAGAAAATTCCAGATGTGTTCTATGTTCTCATCGCTCATTGTGTAATAAGAATTTTTCCAATCCATCCATTGACCAAGTCTAATGGATTGTTTCGTTTGTATATCGGCGTATTTCAAAACTCTTTTTTTACTAGCTTCAGAGAATTTATCTAATCCGAATTTTTCTATATCTTTTTTACTATTGAAACCTAGTTCTTTCTCTGTTTCAACCTCTACATGGAGTCCTTGACAATCAAATCCATTTTGGAATCTTTGATCATAGCCCTGCATTGCTTTAAATCTTTGATAAATGTCTTTGTAAGTACGTCCCCATGCATGATGTACTCCCATGGGATTGTTTGCTGTAATGGGGCCATCTATAAAAGAAAATATCTTCTTTCCTTTATTCTTTTTTCTTAGTTTATCGAAAATCTTATTTTTGTTCCAAAATTCTAATATATTGTTTTCTATCTCTATTGTGTCATACATAGAAGCTGATTGAATGTAATGATTTAAAAATCTTGTTGTTAGAAGGAAAAATCCCGGAAAGGTTTTTATACTCATTCGGAGACTATAACCTTTCCAGGCAATAGAAAAAGATGATGAAAAGATTTAAGCTCATTATCCCCGGCCATCTTAGGACCGGGGTAGCAGGGATGTTCATTCCTTGCAGGAACGCCTATAGTCTTTGGGTATCACCTCCATAATTTCTTAATTTTACATGGGTGCTTATTTATAAATACATTATGAAATATCAGTCTAGATTAGAGGTTCATAAGCTTTATAAATGATAAACGGGGCTCTATGGGAAGATGCATATCGGATTAAGGGGTCCTGCTGTAATTTATGGCCTAGATGCTCTAATACAGTTCTTTGTAGCTTTTGTTGCTTTCATTGTAGCTGCTATAGGAAAGAAGGCTTATAGGCTTACATCAAATAAGAAATTTCTATATTTTTTTGGAGCTTTTCTACTCCTAGGATTTAGTTCTTTGATATTTGCCTTTGTTACAGCATCTTTATTTGTGTATTATACATACTACAGCCACGTGGATGTCGCATATCTTTTACCTATTGCTCATATGCTTAATTTTTTTTATATCTTGTCTATATTCTGGGCTTATACTTTATTTATATTCATCTATTCCGAGGTTAGAAGAAAAAGCATATCTGCTTTAATTGCTACTTTGGTTCTGGCTTTGGCTGTTTATTCTTTCATAGGAAGATCACTAGTAGCTTTTAACCTAATTAGTATTTTATTACTGGTATTTATTTTATACTATACCAGCCAGAATTGGTTTAAAAAGAAGACTACGAATTCTTTATTGGTATTTTTAATATTTGGTTTAATAACCCTTGCCCACCTGACTAACGTATTCGGGATATATAATGAAAAGTTCTATATAGTAGGGCATCTTCTCCAGATAGTAGGTTATCTTAACCTATTCTTATTGTTCATGAGGGTTAATTATGCCAAAAAGAAGAGACAAGTTTCAAATAATACAGGATATTTTAATCTTATTGCAAAATAAAGGCAAGGTTAAACCTACGCACATCCTTTATGGGGGAAATCTTTCTCATAAAAGATTGAAGAAGTATATTAGAGAATTGGAAGAGAAAAAGTTAATATCTATGGTTAATGAAGGTGATAGAGTTTATTATCAGATCACTGAAAAAGGATTGAATATGATTTCAGAATCCAGAAAAGTTAAGGAGATGATGGATGCATTCGGTTTATAGTTGTTAGAATACAAATATATATAAATTTAGAGCTATTTCTTCCATTATGAGCAACTACATCTGGACCGAGAAATATCGTCCTCAGAACTTTAAAGATATTAAAGGACAGGATAAGATAGTTGAAAGAACTTCTGCTTTTGTTGAGAAAAAGAACATGCCTCACTTATTATTTGCGGGTCCTGCTGGGGTTGGTAAAACTACTCTGGCATTGGTAATTGCTAAATCTTTATTTAAAGACGAATGGAAAGAAAATTTTCTTGAATTGAATGCTAGTGACGAAAGGGGGATTGATGTTATTAGAAATAAAGTTAAGGATTTTGCTAGAACTAAGTCCGTAAAGAATGCTCCTTTTAAGATAATATATTTAGACGAGTGTGATAGTTTGACAAGGGAAGCGCAACAAGCTCTGAGGAGAACTATGGAGAATTACTCTGGGACATGTAGATTTATTCTCGGGTGTAATTATAGTAGCAAGTTAATAGACCCTCTTCAGAGCAGATGTACAGTATTTAGATTTAAGTTACTGGAAAAGAAGGATGTTCAGGAATTAGTCGATGTTATAGCAAAAAAAGAAAAATTGAAAGTTGGCAAAAAAGCATTTGATGCTCTTTATGATGTTTCTAACGGAGATGCTAGAAGGGTTGAAAATATGTTACAAGGATGCGCTTCAATTTCGAATAACATTACAGAAGAACTAATTTATGATATAATTAGTGAAGCAAAACCTAAGGAGATAATTAATGTTTTGGATACTGCAATTAAAGGTGATTTTATAAAAGCTAGAGATTTGCTTTTGGATGTTATGCTAAAACATGGATTAAGTGGATTAGATGTTATTAAACAAATCCAAAAAGAGATTTGGAATCTAGACATCAAAGAAGAAAATAAAGTAAATTTAATAGATAAATGTGGAGAAGTAGAATTCAGAATGGTGGAAGGCAGTGATGAATTTTTACAGTTAGAGGCTTTTTTATCTAATTTTGTTGGAACAAGATAAAATGAAGATTTGGTTTGATAAGTATAGACCAAGAAGTTTAAGTGATTTTGGATATAATATTGCTTTAGAAAGATTAAAGGATTTTATTTTTAATTACAATCATCAGGGAAAAAAATGTGTTTTAATTCATGGTCCGGCAGGGAGTGGTAAAACTTCTGCTTTGTATGTTGTTGCTTCAAATTTGGATTATGAAATTCTAGAAATAAATGCCAGCGATATTAGAAATAAAGATTCTATAAATCAAATTGTTGGAAAATCTTTAAAGCAGAAAAGTTTGTTTAGTAAAGGAAAGGTGATTTTGGTAGATGAAATCGATGGATTAAGTGGAACCAAAGACCGAGGAGGGGTTCAAGCTCTAATTAAATTAATTGTTGATAGCTATTGGCCGGTTGTTTTAACTGCTAATGACCCCTGGCAGAGTAAATTATCTGGATTAAGAAATAAATCTTTAATGATTGAGTTTAAGGAATTTGAAAAAGAGTTTATATTTAAAATTTTAAAGAAGATTTGTAAAAATGAAAAAATAAAATGTGATGATCTGGTGTTAAAGGGAGTAATAGATAATTCTAAAGGTGATATGAGAAGTGCCATTAATGATTTACAGACTATTTCTTTGGGAAAAAAAGAATTGAGAATGAAAGATCTATTAACCCTTGGTGATAGGAACAAGAAGAGTACAGTATTTAAAGTTCTTAAAAATATACTCCAGGATAGAGACAAAGAAGTTTTAAAAGTCTTGGATAAAGTTGATATGAATCTTGATGAGAGTTTTTTATGGATTGATGAAAACTTGCCACTAGAATATAAAGGAGAAGAATTGAAGAAAGCCTATGAATGTTTGTCTAGAGCTGATGTTTTCAGAGGCAGGATCTTAAGGAGGCAGCATTGGAGATTCCTTGTTTATCAAAATGCTTTAATGACAGCGGGAGTATCATTGTCCAAAGAGCATGAGAAAAAAGGTTTTGTATCTTATAAAAGAACCTCCAGGATTCTAAAACTATGGAAAGCTAAGATGAAATACCAGAAGAGAAAGGTCATTGCTGAAAAGATAGCAGTTAAAACGCATTCTAGTAAAGAAAGGGTAATCAAAGATTTTCTACCCTATATTAAACATGTTTTGATTAAAGATGATGTAGCAAGAGACTTGGATTTGGACTACGAAGAAGTTGAATGGTTAAAAAATAGTAATTAGTGTAGAATAAGAATCTTTATATATAATTAATTTTGTTCTCTTGAAAAATGAAAATTGCGGACTTAAAACCAAGACAAGGCAATGTAGAACTAGAAGTGGAAATCGTAGATATTGGAGAGATTAGAGAGTTTGAGAAATTCGGGAATAAAGGCAGGGTAGCAAATGCTACTGTTAAAGATGACAGCGGAGAAGTAAAATTAACTTTGTGGAATGATGATGTTGATAAAATCAAAAAAGGCGATAAAGTTAAAATTAGTAATGGTTATGTTAATGAATTTCAGGGAGAAATGCAATTAACAGCGGGAAAGTTTGGTAAAATTGAGGTGATCGGGAAAGGTGAAGAAAAAGCTGAATAAGTTAAAATTTCATGCTTCTTAATTTTCCTATTCTTGATTGAACGTTGGGGTGTGTAGAAAATAGTTGAAGTATGGACTTCCCTGAGAAGGGATTTACTATAAACATATGTGCTGTCGCTTCATTACCTTTTTTTAAGGGATTCATTTTTGAAGATGTATTTAATTTTGCTAAAGCGTCAGCTAAGGGGAGGGGATTGTGGATAATTCTAGCACCAGTTGAATCAGCTAAATATTCTCTACTTCTAGATATTGCTAATCTCACTATCAAAGCTATTATTGGTGCTACTATGGCTAGGGCTAATAAAGCAAGTATGTTTCCACTTTCTCTATCTCTCCCCATTCCACCGAAGATAGCACCGAATCTTGCAAAGAAAGCTATGTAAGAGATCGCTCCTGCTATGACCGCTGCTATAGTCGAGATTAGGATGTCTCTATTCTTGATGTGAGCAATTTCATGGGCTAAGACACCTTTTAGTTCTTCTTCGCTCAATAGATCTAAAATTCCTTGTGTAACAGCAATTGCAGAATTTTTAGGGTTTCTTCCTGTTGCAAAAGCATTAGCATGGTTTGCTGGAACTACGTATACTTTTGGTTTAGGAATTCCTGCTCTAGATGAAACGTCTCTTACGATGTCGTGTAATTCTTTATATTCTGTTTCAGAAGCTGGTTGGGCCCTGTACATCTTAAGAACTAGTTTATCGGAGTACCAGTAGCTTAATACATTTATCAATAGGGCTATTACAATTGCTACATATAGGCCGGATAAGCCTCCCACTAATTGTCCTATTGCTAATAATATTGCTGTTAAAACAGCTAGTAATATGAAAGTTTTAAATTGGTTTAGCATTTTCCATTAAAAATCTTAGGAGTTATATAAAGCTTACGTTAGTATGATAAAAGAAAGGTTAATATATTGTTACAGGTTATTTTTACTATGCCTTATAAGATAATTGTCGGCAGAGACGAGGCTGACAGGAAAAAATTAGGTGATAAAGGTACTGTGTTTTTGGGTAGACACTATGTTAAAATGGGTCAAACTACGTCTCTTAGCAATAATGTTTACTTAGATGTTGCAAAGGCTCATGTTGTACTTGTTTCAGGTAAAAGAGGGTCTGGTAAATCTTATTCTTTAGGCGTAATAGCTGAAGAGATGTCTAAATTACCTGAAGAAATTTCTCAGAATCTTTCTGTTTTAATCTTGGATACGATGGGAATATTTTGGACGATGAAATATGCCAATACCAGAGATGAAGAATTGTTAGAAGGATGGAGATTAAAACCTCAGCAACTTGGAACAATTGACATTTATTGTCCTTCTGGTTATTTTCAAAAACAAAAAAAAGAAGGTGTTCCGGTAGATTTTAAATTTTCACTTAAAACCTCTGAATTAAATGCTGATGATTGGTGTCATACTTTTGGTGTTGAACTAAATAGTCCTATGGGTGTTTTCATTGAGAGAATCATAACAGAGTTAAGAGAATCTAGGGAGGAGTATGGTTTGGATGATGTCTTAGAATTAATTAAAAAAGATAAAAGAGAGGAGAAAAGAATAAAGGATGCTGTTGAAAACAGGTTCATTGCCGCTAAGGCATGGGGGGTATTTAGTAAAGAAGGGACTAAAATTAAAGATATAATAAAAGAAGGAAGAGTTAGTGTTTTGGATGTTAGTGTTTATACAAGGGTTGCTGGTGCTTGGGGAATTAAAAACTTGGTTATTGGGTTGATTGCAAGAAAATTACTTATGGAAAGAATGATTGTAAGAAAAATAGAAGAATTAAAAGCTGTTGAGCTTGGGAAAAGTCACTTTGGTTATGAGAAAGAATTTGTTAAGAAAGAAAAAATGCCTTTGGTTTGGATGTTAATAGATGAAGCTCACGAGATGTTGCCCAAGGAAGGAAAAACAGCTGCTACTGATGCTTTAGTTCAATTACTTAGAGAAGGAAGGCAACCAGGAATCTCTATGGTATTAGCAACGCAACAACCTGGTGAAATTCATAAAGATGTTATTACACAGAGTGATATTGTTTTAAGTCATAGGGTTACTGCTAGAAAAGATATTGATGCATTGAACAGTATAATGCAAACTTATTTGACAGCAGATATTCAAAGATATTTAAATGATTTGCCAAGATTAAAAGGATCTGCTATTATTCTAGACGATAACAGTGAAAGAATATACCCCATGAGGGTAAGACCTAGATTTACATGGCATGGAGGAGAAGCTCCTACTGCGGTAAAAATAAAAAGAAAAGAATTGTTAGATTTAGGACTTTAATTAAATGCATCGGCTATCCTATCTTTAAGTAAATATGCAAGACTGGATGCACCCCTAATTTTATTTCCATATTCATCTAAGATTCCTTTAAGAGCGTCTAGAGTGTCATTAGTATAAATCCCGAAGTAGTTAGTCAAATCTCTTAAACCTTGTGAATCAGCCATATTATCTAACATCTCTGTTCCCAACATACCAAAAGTACCTGCGTCAACTACTTTATCCATTATATCTGATCCGTTTAGATGATCGTGATTTATATCTTGAATTCCCTTTCTTAAAGTAAGTCCAACTGCAAGGTCTTTAGCAACATCAACTGCTTCAGCAATGTAAGTTGGTGTTGCATCTTTAAACATTTCTCCAATGACATAAGCTCCTACCGCGGTGCCTCCTGTTTTTAAGACATCTTTTCCTAATTCTTTCCAGTTAACCATTCTTAATCCTCCCATAATCTAATCTAGTTTTACATCTAGGACAAGACTTTGGATCTTTAGTCCTATTTGACCATTTATAATTACACTTAAAACATTTCATTTTTTACCTCTTATTCATAGTAATAATAGTAGTAGTAATACTTATTTATAAATCTTTCTATTTTATACTACTCTAAAGTGGTCATATATGGCTTCTTTTTCCAGAATTCAGAGGTTTCAAATACTAGAATTCTTAGTTTTAAGGGCTTCTATCACTTAATTTTAGATCTAAACAAATCCTATATTTTCTCGGAGAATATTGGCCACATTTAACGGCTTTCATTATTTTTAAATTCTTAAAATGTTTGTATTTAGTCTCGCACTTAGAAAAATAGTAGAGATGTATTGTTCCCCTTGTTTTTAGTTTCTTGGTAGCTAGATCTAGATAGGCTTCGGCATTTGTTGGATGTGGCATTACAATCCTGTCAAACTTCTTGTTAATCTTTGGTAGAACCGATTTAACATTTCCTTTGAATAATTTAATGTTGTCTATTTTATTTATTTTTACATTTTCTAGGGCGTATTTATGAGCTACTGGATTTATTTCAATGGCATAAATTTCTTTTGCTTTTGAATTTTTAGCAATAACTAAAGGGTAAATTGCGACTCCAGAGAACATAACAAGAACAGATTCATTTTTTTTAACTAGTTTAGCTATTCTTAATCTTTCATTTGATAATCTCGGAGAGAAGTAACAAGTTTCTACATTCAATTTAGCCTTGGTTTTGTTTTCTTTATGTGTTGTTGTTTTTCTTTTGTCTCCTGCAAGAATTTTTAATTTTGGTGTTCTGTATCTTCCTGAATATTTCTTTGTCTTTTTAGCTACGACATTTATATTTTTGTGTATCTCTATTAGATATTCTGAGATTAACTTTTCTTTATTCTTTAATTCTTTTGGAAAATCTGAGAATATAACTATGTCTCCGACCACATCAAAAGATCTTGGAAGCAGATTTAATTGCTCTTTAGTAAGTTTATTTTTTAATTTCGTTTTAAGGTTTTGTTTCATTATGAATAATTTTTTGGTTAGAAACATTTAAATATTTCTAAAAGGCTATTTTTAATAGTATGATAGAGAAAAAGAGGTTTGGTTTACTATTTAGTCTATTATCCTTATTATTAATTCCTATTGCTAGTGCTCAATTTTGGGGTTTTGATTTTTATAGCCTAACTTATATGTATGAGAGTTATTTTGAGTGGTTTGATTTTGCTATTTATTTTTTGATATTTGGTGCTTTAGCTAGATTAGTTTTTGAGAAGAAATTTGGTGAAGAAAGAGCAACTGTTGCATTATATAATGGGATCGCAATATTCATGTCTCTTGGATTGGTTCTGTATGAAGTGAGATATTTTGGTGGACCTCTTCTAATCGCAGGAGGAACCGGAATATTTTTTGTTGGAATGCTGATGGGCTGGGTTGCTTTGTTTTCTTTCATAACCCACTACACCGGGTGGGGCAAAATAATCTCTGGAATCATTTCTGCAGTACCTTTCTTAATTTTGTTATATGGTTTAAGAGATTTATCTGGATTAAATCTTTCTGGAACTATAAAAGACGTACTGGGTGTTATTTTAGTTATAGGTGTGGCTGCCTTAATTATTTGGGGATTGATTAGTCTAATGAGAAGAGGTAATAGGAACAGGGATGGGGGTGATAGGGTTGTTATTCAAGGAGGACCGCCCGGATCTCGGGGACCACAAGGAGGTCTTGGGCCTAGAGGGCCGATGGGTCAACGTGGTGAGACAGAACCAGTGACACAGGACAGACCTCAACCAGGACAAGGAATGCAGGAAGAAGATCGTAGGGAAGATTCTTCTGAATCTACTGCAGTAATTGATGAAGAGATAGGAAAAGATATAGATGAGATGAAGGAACAAGTAAACTACCTTTTAAACAATATAAATTGGATTAACAGAGTTTTAAGTAGAGCAATAATGTTAGCTGGAAATAAACAAGAAGAATTAAGAAATAAAAAAGTAAATGTGAAAAAGATTGTGGGTATTCTACCCAAAGTTCGTAGATTGCAAGTATCCAAAGAAGATTCAAACAGAATTAATGATCTTGTAAAATATATTGGGAGAAGAGATGTTCATCCTGCACGGAGATATTCGGCTGTCAAAGAGCTAAATGAATATTTGGAAGATATAAGGAAGAGGATAAAGGTTATGAAAAGGAAGAAGGGTGTGCTCAAGGAGATTGATAAAGAAATTATAAAGCATCTAATAGGAGCTAATTATGCTAAAACGATGAGGGCTGTTTTGCAGAGCAATAGAATGGCCAAAGATGTGGTAAAAGAAGGAAAAAACTTGGAAAAAGATTTGAAAAAAATAAAGAAGGCCGCATAATTAAAAAAATCTATCTAAAGATTGACTTGGTTTTTTCTTTGTTAATTTTTCTGTAACTTTATCGACTCTTTCTTTTTGGAAGTCGTGTTCTTCAACAAGAATTTCGTTAATTTTTTCTATATCTGGATCTTTCCATCTTAGTTGGTAGTTTTTCATTATCGGCATTGATTTAAAGACTGCGAAGATTTTTTTCCAATCAAAATCTGCTTTAACTTCTTTAAAGAGTTTATCAAAATTTTTATTTTGTTTAACTAATCTTAAAGCATTTTTAGGACCGATTCCCTTTACACCCCCAATGTTATAATCAGTTCCTATCAGGATTGATAAGACAATTAACTGATCTTGATTTATTTCTAATTTTTTAAGAACCTGTTTCAGTTCAATTATTTCTGGTTTAACTTTTATTGTTGCGCCAGACGGAAGTCTTTTTCTTTGTGATAATGTTAAATTTCTGATCATTCTTGGGGTAGAATATAGCAAAGAATCGTTGTCTTGGGATACTACCGCATAAGCATCTCTTTTTTCACATATGTAAGCGGCTTGTGCTTCTGCTTCTCCAGGGCATTGGATTATGGGGATTCCAAATGCTTGCAACAGTTCTTTTGACTCTTTAATTATCTCAGGGGTTAATCGAGTAGTCTGTTTAGCATATTTCTGCATTAGGTTAATATCTCTCTTTTCTTTAGCTTCTTTTAATTTCTTTTCTGCTATTTCCTTTCTGTAAGCCCTTTCTTCTTGCTCCTTTACCTTTAATAAGGGAGGTTTACCGTCAAAACAGAAAAATAACTTTAAATTGGAATTAATTAAATTGGAAACTCTTGTGGAAATGCCCATTAAATGTGATGTTATCCTTCCTTGTGAATCCATCAGGGGGGTTCCGTCTCTCTGTCTTATTGAAGTTAAAAACTGATAGAGTATGTTGGAAGCATCTAAAGCTAATTTTTTGCCAGCAAGCTTTTCGATCTCTATTTCTTTTTTTGGAAGAAGCTCTGTTATTTGTACGCCCATAGTTGGAATAATGAAATGTAATTTAAATAATTTACCATAATAATCTTTATATCTGAGTTGTTTAAAAGATTAATATGATAAAGCAAATTTCTTTGGATCACTCTGGGGGATTTTACTTTTATAGTATTAATCATACAAGAACAAGTAGGCTGTGTAAAGATTTTCCTAGTTTAAGGGAATATTTAGAAAAAATGTTTTATAAGTGTCCTGATAATTATTTCAATTCTGGACCAAGAAGTTCTGCTTTAAAATTTAAAACAAGAGTTGAATTAAAGGATGCTAGGGGTCATGAACTTTCTTCTTTAAGTAAACATGGGTTAAGGGATGATTCTTATCAATCCAACCATATGAAGGTACAGATGTTTTTGTTACAGAACGATCCCAAAACAATTGCTATAGAGGTTCCGGTATGGTTAAAATATGATGAGATAGACGACTTTGAAATGAGATTTAACAGTAAAAGGCCTTTGACAGGACATATTGATATTCTAAGAGTAGAAGATGGTAAGATATGGGTGTGGGATTATAAGCCCAAAGCTGAAAAAGAAGAATATGCATCTACACAAACCTTGTTTTATGCTTTAATGTTAAGTAAAAGGACTGGAATAGGATTAGAGAAGTTTAGATGTGGTTATTTTGATGATAAAAATACCTATTTATTCAAACCAGAAAAAGAGCAAATAGCTGTTAATCAGGTTTTAAATAAATTCTTTTAAAAAGTTTTATAAGGCTTATTTCTTTACCTGGGACATGGTTAAGCTTCAATTTTACATTGTTGATGTAAGTTATGAAACGGATTTAGAGGGCGTTCCTGTTGTTCAATTATTCGGTAGAACGACTAATGGGAAGAAGGTTTGTGTTTTGGACGAAAAATACAGGCCATATTTCTATGTAATTACTAAAAAAGATTCTGATACTGTAAAGATAAGTGAAAGGATACAGGGGATGGATTTTGATTATAAGGGCAAGAGAACTATCATAAATACTGAAGTTAAGAATATGAAATATCTGGGAGAGGGTGTAGGGGCAATAAAGGTAGAAGTAAATCATTTGGGAAGCATTGACAATCTAAGTAAAATAATAAAAGAGTTTAAAGAGGTAGACAAAGTTCTAGAGAATGATATTCTGTTTAGTAGAACCTACCTGTTTGATAAAAAAATTACTCCTTTGTTACTTTACGAGGTTGAAGGAGAATTTGTAGAAAGACCAGATTTAGATGTCGATGTTATTGTTAAATGTAATAATCTCAAGGAGCTAGAAGGTGAATCGTTTTCTAAACCAAGAATTCTTGCTTTTGACATAGAAGCTTATACTAAAGAAAGAAGATATCCTGTTGCTGAAAGAGATCCAATAATCATGGTTTCTTTTAAAGGAAATGATGGATTTGAAGAAGTGATAACTTGGAAGAAGTTTAAGAAAGCTAAAAACTATGTAAAGTTTGTTAAAGATGAAAGTGAATTGATAAAAGAGTTTAATAAAACTGTTAAAGAATGTGATCCTGATTATCTTGTAGGTTATTTCAGCGATGGTTTTGATTTTCCTTATTTGAATACTAGAGCAGGCAAGAATGAGGTAAAATTAAGTTTTAGTGAATCTAATTTGGCAATTAACAAAAGAGGGTCAGTGTCGAAAGCGAAGATTAAAGGTATTGTACATTTAGATGTATTCAAATTCTTTAAGGGTGTTATGGGTCCTTCTTTGAAACTTGATAATTATGGTCTTGGAAATGTAGCAAGAGAAATATTAAATCTTGATAAATTAGATGCTGATATGGAGGCCATTGGAGTGATATGGGATAATGCAAGTGAAAAGTTAGGAGAATATTGTGAATACAATTTACAAGATTCTAGGTTGGCTCTAGAGTTGACGATGAGAATTTTACCTAATCTAGAAGAACTAACTAAGTTAATAAGCCAACCAATGTATGATGTGTGTAGATCTAGTTATAGTCAACTAGTTGAGAGATATTTGATGAAAAGAGCAAAAGAGTTTAATGAAATAATTCCTAATCGTCCTAAAAATAATGAAGTTGCTATGAGAAGGGCTTTGTACAAATATGAGGGAGCATTTGTGTTTGAGCCAAAAGCGGGATTGTATGAGAAAGTTGCTGTTTTTGATTTTCAGTCAATGTATCCGAGTATCATTGTTTCGCATAATATTTGTAGAAGCACTTTAAGTAAAGAAAAGAAAGGTTATGAAAGTCCGGAGATAAATATTGATGGCAGAAAAGTCAAATATCATTTTATAACTAAAAGAGAAGGGTTAATTCCAATTGCTATTAGAGATGTAATAACAAGAAGGGCAAGGGTCAAAGAGATGCTTAAGAAAGGTAGGGACGACAGAGTTTTGGAAGCGAGAGATTACGCATTAAAAACAGTAGCTAACGCTGCATATGGTTATTTTGGTTTCTTTGGAGCAAGATGGTATTGTAGAGAATGTGCTGAAGCCATCACTGCTTTTGGAAGAAAATATATTAAAGATTTAATAGATAAATCTAGAGAAAAGGGGTTTGAAGTAATATATTCCGATACAGATTCGATTTTTATTGTTCTCGGAAGGAAAAGTGAGAAAGATGCTTTAGAATTCTTGGACGAGGTAAATAAATATTTGCCAAGTCTAATGGAGATAAGTTTAGAGGATTTTTATAAAAGAGGCATTTTTGTATCAAAAAGGGGGGAAACACAGGGTGCTAAAAAGAAATATGCTCTAATCTCAAAAGATGATAGGATAAAAGTTAGGGGTTTTGAAACATTAAGAAGAGATTGGAGTTTGATTGCTAGAGAAGTTCAGAAAAAGGTTTTAGAGATTTTATTAAAGGAAAATTCTCCGGAAAAGGCTTATGATTATGTAAGGAAAATTATTGATGATATAAAAGAAAAGAAGATTGATATTAAAGATATGGTCATTAGAACTCAATTAAAAAAAAGTATTGAAAATTATGAATTAATTGGACCTCATGTAGAAGTTGCCAAAAAGATGAGAAATAAAGGAATTTTTGTCGGAGTAGGAAGTGTTATCAAGTATGTAGTTACGGAAGGTAGTGGAAGAATTAGAGATAGGGCCTCCGTAGTAGATGACGCTAAAAGTTATGATGCTGATTACTATATTAATAACCAAATTTTGCCTGCAGTAGAAAGAATATTTGATGTTCTTGGTTATAAAAAGGAAGATTTAATATCTGGCAAGGAACAAAGTAAGTTGGGTGATTTTCAATGAAAGATTGGGAAACTGCTGGAAAAATAGCTGCTGAGGCAAGAGATTATGCAAAAAGTCTAGTTAAGATTGATACTGGTGTTTTGGAAGTAACTGAAAAAGTTGAGAAAAGGATAATCGAACTCGGGGGTAATCTGGCCTTTCCTTTGAATGTTTCTATCAATGACATTGCTGCACATTATACTGCTGTTGTTAAAGATGAATTGAAATTTAAAGAAAGTGATCTTGTTAAATTAGACGTTGGAGTTCAGTTTAATGGAGCTATAGGAGATACTGCTGTCAGTGTTGATCTTGGAAATAATACTGAATTGGTTAGAGCTTCTGAAGAAGCATTAGAGGCTGCTTTAAAATTGGCTAATCCGGGAGTTAAAGTTTGTGAAATCGGAAAAGTAATACATGAAGTTATTACGAGTAAAGGTTTTTCTCCTGTAAGAAATTTATCTGGACACGGATTGGGAGAATATAGAATACATGACAAGCCGACGATTCCTAACTTTGATAATGGAGATGATACGGAGCTGAAAGAAGGACAGAAAATTGCAATAGAACCTTTTGCAAGTACAGGAGCAGGAATAATCGGTGATGGTAAGCCAAGTGATATTTATAGATTGGCTGATATTAAACCAGTAAGAAATCCTAATGTTAGGAAAATAATAATGTACATTGGAGAAAACTACAAGGAATTGCCATTTGCTAAAAGATGGTTATTAAAAAAATTTGATAGCTTTAAAGTTAGTTTTGCTTTAAATCTTCTGGAGAGAAGTGAAATTCTTTACAGATATCCGCAGTTAATAGAAAAGAAGAAAGGTAGTTTAGTAAGTCAAAGCGAACATAGCTTAATCGTGGGTAAGAAAGTTACCACCAAGATCTAACCAAAGTAGGTTGGATGTTGAGTGATGGCTGCGCCTCTTGCTGTTTTAAGATATTCTTCTTCTATTTGTTTATATTTCTTAATGTTCTCTTCCGTTATGGAGGGTCTTATTTTCTTTAATGCTTCTGTAAAGTGTTTCATTTTAATTTCTTTGGCAGAAATACTTTCTCTTAGTGCTATCATTGCTGCTTCCCTACAAACAGCTTCTATGTCTGCGCCGGTGTAATTGTTTGTTAGTTCGCTTAACTTATCTAATTTTATTTCTTTTGAAAGTTTCATACCTTTTGTATGAACTTCAAATATCTTTTTTCTGCTTTTTTTATCTGGTACTGGAGTAAGGATTATTCTGTCGAATCTTCCTGGCCTTAACAAAGCAGGATCTACCATGTCTGGACGATTAGTGGCTGCTACAACTATTACGTCATTAAGATCTTCTAAACCATCCATTTCGGATAATAACTGATTAACTATTCTTTCTGTTACTTTTGTTCCCGATTCTAATCCTCTTCTTGCTGCAATGGCATCTACCTCATCAAAAAAGATTATTGACGGGGCTGCTTGTCTTGCTTTTTCAAATATCTTTCTTATTCCTTTTTCTGATTCTCCCACCCACATGCTTAATAATTCTGGTCCTTTGACAGATACAAAGTTAGCTTCTGATTCATTTGCTACTGCTTTTGCCAACATTGTTTTTCCTGTACCCGGAGGACCATATAGGAGAACTCCTCTTGGGGGCCTTATTCCTAATCTCGTAAAGGCTTCGCTTTGCTTTAATGGCCATTCTATTACTTCTTTTAAATCTTGTTTTAGATCTTCTAAGCCTCCAATGTCTTCCCATTTTATATTTGGTTTCTCTACCGATACCTCTCTAAGTGCAGAGGGTCTTACAATTTTTAATGCCTCTTTAAAATCTTCTTGTGTTATTTTTAATTGTTCAATTACCTTTTGAGGTATTGGTTCTTTTTCTTTTACCTTTATCTTTGGAAGTACTTTTCTTAAAACACTCATAGCAGCCTCTTTTGCAAGAGCTGAAAGATCTGCTCCAACAAAACCATGAGTGATATCTGCTAAATAATCTAAGCTTACATCCTTAGTAAGAGGCATATTTCTTGTATGGATTTTAAGAACTTCCAATCTTCCTTTTTTATTTGGAACACCGAAAGATATTTCTCTATCTAATCTTCCTGGTCTCCTTAATGCTGGGTCTAAAGCATTTGGTCTGTTGGTTGCTGCTATAACAACAACGTTTTTTCTGGTCTTTAAACCATCCATCATTGTTAATAACTGGGCAACAACTCTTCTTTCAACTTCTCCACGGGTTTCTTCTCTTTTTGGAGCTATAGCATCGATTTCATCTATGAAAATAATGGAGGGTGCTTTTTGTTCTGCTTCTTCAAATATTTGACGTATTCTTTTTTCAGATTCTCCGTAGAATTTATTCATAATTTCTGGACCATTAACAAGTATGAAATTAGATTCTGTTTCATTAGCAACAGCTTTAGCAAGTAAAGTTTTTCCGCAACCAGGTGGACCATATAATAAAACTCCAGCTGGTGGCTCAATTCCTAATTTTGAGAATAGTTCTGGATGCTTTAATGGAACTTCTACTAGTTCTCTGATTTTTCTTATTTCATCACTTAATCCTCCGAGGTCTTCATAAGTTACATCTGGAACAACTTCTTCTGTAACTTCAACTGCTTTTGGACTTAATTTAACATCTGTTTGTTCTGTGATTATTACAGCATCCTTTGGATTGGTGTCTGCTATTATGAATTTTAAACTTCCGAGGCTACCCATGCCCATGAAGCCTTGTTCAAAGAAATCAAAAATATCTTCGAATGGAGAGCCGGTCATCGTGGATCTTCTTCTTTTTGCTCCACCTAAAGCAACTACATCACCTTTACTTACAACCCTCCCAAGTAAACCGTTTTTAAATACAGTAGGATCTGCTTGTATCATTACCCCTTGTTGCGAAGGTGCTATTACAACTCTTTTAGCCTCTTTTACTTCACCGTTGCTTACCTTGACAAATTCTCCTATACCTGTTCTTGCATTTCTTCTTAATAATCCATCCATCCTGATTATAGATTCTCCAACGTCGGTTGGATAGGCTCTGTCTGCTATTCCGAAAGTTTTTCTTTTACCTTCAATTTCAACTATGTCTCCTGATCTTACTCCGATCTCTTTCATAGTTTGAGAGTCTATTCTAACTATACCTTTGTAAGCTTCTTCCTGAAATGCTTCCATAACTTTTAGATTAACTTCTTTCATTTTTTGATTCCTCTTTGGAAAAATAAACTTAGTTTTCCAGGCTCTTCTAAGGACATTCTTATTAGGTTGTCAATTTCCTTTTCTAGCCTAGCGAATTTTTCTTCAAATTCTATTATTTCTTTTGGTATTGAGACGCAGAAACTGTTTCCTACCATCCTTAATTTTACTCTAAATTCTTTATCCCTTAATGTCCTGAAGTTTTTATATCTTTGCAAATCTAATGGGTGATACCATTGTTTCTTACACTCTGGACATTCAAGAGTTCTTATTTTAAAGCCGTCTTTTATAGTTACCACTTTCTTCGTCCTTTTATTACATTTATTACAGAGTATTGTGTTGTTAAATGCGTCTTCCATTTTTGTATATATTTAGTGTATATACCGCTGGTATATAAATGTTTTGGTGCTGGGGGCTTTGCACATTAATTTAATTCTGAACTGGCGTTTACTTTACAGCTTATAGTTAAAGGTTTCATAAATAATTCTGATATAGATGTTCATATTCTTTCTTAGTTCTAACCGGTTGATTTTTAAGAATATAATCTTCCCAACTAGGATAAAAACCACAGATATCTTGGAAATATTCTTCTTTAAATTGCTCATAAGTCGTTACTCTAGATGATCCAGAATCTTCTTTTATCTCTATTTCATTTAGAGGACGTAATGTAAAAAAATTTTCTAAAGATTGTAAATTTGTAGCAGCAAATATGCTTTTTCCAAATTCTTCAGTAAGATGTCCAAGCTCCTTTCCATTAAAGATTATCTGTTTTATCATATTTTTGTTAACAAATATTGATTTAAAAAAGTATTTAAACCCCTGTTTTAAGAAAATCAATAGGGCATCAGGATATATTGCAGCATTCGTATTGCTGATAATATGGTCGGCAATTTGGAAGGGTATAGCACTATGGTATGCAGGTAGAGACAACAAGAAAATATGGTTCATAGTGATGTTCATATTGAACACTGCAGGAATACTTCCAATATTGTATATCTATATTTTCAGGAATACTAAGAAGAAGAGAAGAAGATAATAATTTAAGAATATAAAAGTATTAATATCTGATAGTATTAGTTATGTAGATGAAGATTAAAACTGGATGCGAGATTTTTAACGAACTTCTTGGCGGATATAGAAATACTACCTTGTTATACGGGGCTGCTGCTACTGGAAAAACAACAATAGCAAAAATAGCAGCTATAGAGCAAGCTAAGAATGGTAAAAAAGTTATTTTTATGGATACGGAAAATGAATTTAATATTGAAAGATTTAAACAACTAGCTGGAGAAAACTATAAGGAATTATTGGAAAATATTCTTCTGTTTAGAATTAATAGTTTTAAAGATCAGCAATTAAAGATAAAGAATGTTAAAGAAATTTGTAAAAAAGCTTCTTTAGTGATAATAGATAGTATTGGAAATAGATACAGAACCTTAGTCAAAAGTAAGCCGGTTCTAGCAAATAGAATGCTAATAAGCCAAGTAAGGATGTTAAATGATATCTCCAAGGATATTCCTGTAATAATAACAAACCAGGTTTATACTAGTATTAAAGATAATTCAACAAGGGTGGTTGGTGGAGAAATAATAAGAGAGTCCTGTACCTATCTAATCGAATTAGAGAAAAATGAAAACAGAAAGGCAATATTAAAAAAACCAATAAATAGAGAGATTAATTTTGAGATTAAAGAAAACGGTTTATTTAGAGTTTAACTTGTTGAAGTATTCTTCTTTTAATTTACAGTTTTTATTTAAACAATATTCAAACTTTCTTTTACCTTTTCTAATTATAAAAACTGTTGGGGTGCCACATTCTCTACAAATTTTTCCGGTAGGTTTTGGTAATCCCATTGGTAAAGAAAAGGTATTTTTACATTTGGGATAACCAGAACAAGCAACAAAATATTGTCTGTTTTTCTTAGAGTACATTATCCTTAAATCATTCTTACATTTGTCGCATTTTCCCACAATCGTTGATTCTTCTCTTGTCTTAATATTAGCTTCTGATAATGCTTTTCCAATTTTTATTTCGTTTTCTTTAAAATGTTTAAATATTTTAATTAAAGTTTTTTTAGCTTCTTCAAGGACTTTTTCTTTCTTTTTCTTTCTTTCTTGAATTTTCTCCATTTCTTCTTCGAAATGTCTTGTTAATTTAACATCTATGATTTCTGGAACATATTTTTCAAGAGTTTCTATAGTCTTAATTCCTAGAGAAGTTGCTTCTATGGCTGTTTCTTTAATATAATGTCTCTGATAAAGTGTTTCAATGATGTTGCTTCTTGTTGCTTTTGTTCCAATTCCAAGAGATTCCATTTTTTTTATTATGGAAGAGGGTGTGTATCTTTTTGAAGGTTGAGTTTCTTTTTGTAATAAATCGATATATTTTACTTTTACAGAATCTTTCTCTTTTACTTCTGGAAGCTCTTCTTCTTTGAAAGAAACATAAGGATTGTAGAAAAGATGCCATTGCCTGTCTATTGTTCTTGTCCCTTTGGCAATGAAATTTTCTTTATTAACATCTATTGTTATTTCTGCTGTTTCTCTTATAGCGGGATCTGCAAATGTAGAGAGGGTTCTTTTAACAATTAAATCGTAGATTTTAAATTGTCTTTGTGATAATTGTTTGGGAATCTCTCCTGTTGCGTAAATAGCGGGATGTGCAGGATCTTTTTTCTTTCCGTTATTTGGTCTCAATGGTTTTTTTAGAAGGGTGTTACACAAAGTTTTGTAATTATTCTGTTTGGAAATTTCTTTTAAAATCTTCTTATAGTCTATTGAAGGAGGCAATTGTTGAGATGAAGTTCTTGGATAAGAAATTAAACCATTAAGATAAAGATTTTGAGCTATTTCTAAAGTTTCCTTTGGTAAAATTCTAGAAACCCTATAAGCCTCTGTTTGTAAGGTGGTTAGATCAAAAGGTGTTGGGGGGGGTTGTTTGAATTTTTGTTTCTTAACTTTCTTTACTATTCCATCTTGATTTTTTGTTTTTTCTATTACTTTGTCTGCTTTTTTCTTTTCCCAGAATTTATCTTCTTCATGCCAAGCAATTATTTTTTGTTTTTTAATCAATCCATTGAGAGATATTTGCCAGAATGGAACTGGTTTAAACGCTTGGATTTCTTTTTCTCTTTCTACAATTATCTTTAATGTTGGTCCTTGAACCCTTCCAGTAGACATTACTTTGTACTGATTTGTTGCATTTTTGATCGAATTTGTTAATGCTCTTGATCCGGAAATACCATAACGGAAGTCAAGTTCGTGTCTTACATAACCCGCATCTATCTGTTCAAAGTCCAAATGGGGCATGGAGTGTTCGTAACTCTGAATTAATTCATTTTTGGTTAAAGTAGAGAATTTCATTCTTCTTGCATCTTCTTTTTTGAATATAAAACGGATAACATTAGCTCCTATTGTGGAACCTTCAATATCATAATCACAAGCAACAATAAAGGAATCTGCTTCTTTGGCTAGTTTCTTTAATACATCTACGTAATTTTTAGTAAACTTGGCTTGGGTTGAGACTTTGTAATTTTCTATCCATTTTATGTCTTCTACAGGGTATTTTGTGGATTTCTCTTTTTCAGTTAAACTAAATAAATGGCCTACTGCACAAGCAACAATTATTTTTTTCCCTTTGCGGGTTATTTCATAGTAAGGGACTTTCTTATAGCTATCTTTGGAAATTTTTCCTTCTGCCAGAGCCGTAGCTATTTTTAAACTTGCTTGAGGCTTTTCTGTCAAAATCAACTGGACCATAGAAATGCAAAGTCTCAGATAAGTTATTTAAAGGTTTTGGAGAAGGAATTTATAATTTTAGTAAACCTCGTGTATCTTTTTAACATATCTAGGATCATTTGAGCATTCTTCATAAGTTTTTGACCCTTCCATACAATTGACGTATCCAATATGTCCCAACTTAAGGTCGCTTGCTATTCTGTTGAAATCTTCCAGCTCATCAGTGCTTATTTCTTTATCAAAAGATTCTACTATCTCTCTTAATCTTGGATGATCTACTCTTAGAAAAATTGGAAATTTCATGAGAAAGATGGGAAAATTATTTTTTTATATATTTTTCGTTTTTATTTATTTTTTAACAATAAAAATTAAATTTTTTCCAAAAATATTCTTTCCAAGAACCTTAAAGCCAACTTGTTTTAATAATCTATTTAGTTCCCAAGGTGTAAACAAGTGATAGTATCTTTCATGTTCTCCCCATTTTAAGTAAATATCTTTCGGTTTAAACCAGAATTCTTTTTTTAGCTTATTCCAAACAGTAATTAGAGCTAGGCCGTCTTTTTTTAAAACTCTTTTTGATTCTAGTAAAGCTTTTTCTCTTTCTTCTTCAATACAGTTTAAAGAAGCAAGAAATAAACAGTAGTCAAAGTAATTATCCTTGAATGGAATTTTTTTTGCATCTGCTACTTTTAAATTGATTTTAAGTTTGTGTTTCTTACAATATTTTTTTGAGTGATCTATCATTTCTTCACTAAAATCTATACCATAGCACTCAAATCCCCTCTTAGCGAAAGGCATTAGATTTCTACAGTTACCACAACCAATATCAAGAATTTTTCCAGGCTTCCATTTTTCTGAAAGTTCCTTAACAATCTCCGGAAATGGCCAATGTCTGAAATTATACCATTGTGGTGCTATCGAATCCCATACCTTGTCCTGTTTCATACTTATGGAAAGGTTTTTTAAAGTTTATAAGATTTTTCTGGATATGGCTTATACTAATAAAATTAAGAATAGGAAACCAACTAAGACTATTAGTGGTGTAACGCCCTTAGCTGTGATGGTTAAACCTAGGAAATGTGATCACGGGACTTGTTTATATTGTCCTTCTATCGATACTCCACAATCATATGTTCCTGATAGTCCTGTTGTTTTAAGAGCAGCTGCTTTGAAATACGATTCTTATAAACAAGTAAAAGCTAGATTAAAAGCTTTTAAAGTAATGGGGCATCCCACTGATAAGGTCGAGTTAATAATAATGGGTGGAACTTTTCTTTCTTATCCTTTAGGTTATCAGAATAAATTCATTACTGGATGTTATAACGCATTTAATAATTCTAAGGTTGACTTAGAGAAATCTAAGAAATTAAATGAGAAAGCTAAACATAGGTGTGTTGCTTTATGTATTGAGACAAGGCCAGATGTTTGCGGTAAAGAAGAGATTAATAGAATGTTGAATTTTGGGGCTACTAGGTGTGAAATTGGAGTTCAAATTCCAGATGATAGAATCTATAAAAAAATAAAAAGAGGTCATACTGTTAAAGATGTGCTAGAAGCTACTAGATTATTGAAGGATTTTGGTTTCAAGACTGGTTATCATATGATGGTTAATCTTCCAGGTTCTAATGTTAAACATGATTTTGAGATGTTTAAGAAAATATTTGAAGATAGTGATTTTAAACCCGATCAAATTAAAATCTATCCAACCCAGGTCATTAAGGGTGCTAAATTAGTTAAACTTTATGAAGGGGGAAAATATAAAACATATAGTGAAAAAGAATTGATAGAATTAATTTTAAAAATTAAGAGAATAGTTCCGGAACATTGCAGAATTATGAGGGTTATGAGGGAAATTCCTTTTTCTTATTTGGTTTCTGGAACAAAAAGGATTGATTTAAGGAATATTCTATTTAATGAATTGGTTAAGAGAAAGATTGAATGTAAATGTATAAGGTGTAGAGAAGTTGGATTTAGATTGTTAAGAGGCGAGAAAGTAAAGAAAGATGTTAAAACTAAAAGAAAAGAATACGAAGCTAGCAAAGGGAAAGAAATCTTTATTAGTGCAGAAAATTCTGATAAAATTTTATTCGGGATATGTAGATTAAGGATACCTTCTCAAATTTTAAGAAAAGAGTTTACAGGTAAAACAATTTTATTAAGAGAGTTGCATGTTTATGGGCCGCAGGTTGATATTGGGAAATTAGAAAAGAAAAAGTGGCAGCATAAAGGTATTGGGAGAAAATTAATGGAAGAAGCAGGGGAGGTAGCAAAAGAAGAGGGATGTAATAAAATAGCTGTTATTTCTGGCGTTGGTGTGAGAGATTATTATAGAAGTTTAGGATATAAATTGGAGGGTGCTTATATGGTTAAAAAGATTTAGATTTCAATTATTTTTCCGTTCCTTCCTACACTTATTATTTTTGTTTTTCCTATCTTATCTTCTATACCTTCGGCTTCGTGGATATGGCTACAAAGTAATACGTCTGGTTTTAATTTATCTATTGCTTTTCTTATCCCTTTTGAACCTTCGAATCCAGAGAATTCCATCTTTGAACCTCTAGGATGTACGTGAGTAACCATGACTTTTTTCTTAAGATATTTAACTTTATCAAAGCCTTTCTTAAGTAATTTAAAAATTTCTCCATCTTTCATCTGATGTATTCCTAGATCCGTACCACTGCAACCAAAGATTCCGACGTCCTTATAATTAACAGAATATCCGTGAATGTTTTTAATACCATAGATATCTGCTAAAAAATCTGCAGTTGCGATTGATTCATGATTTCCTGGAACCAGTAGAACTTTTTGTTTCTTTTTAACAAAGGGTCCTATCAAATTCTCGGTTTTTTCATCTGCTGTTGTTAGATCCCCACAGAGAACTACTAAGTCGACTTTTTCTTTTTCCGCTTTTCTGGCCATTTTTTTGGCTAGTAGAGAGTCTCCATGAAAGTCACCAGCAGCTAAAATTTTCAGTTTTTTCATTTTAAAAAAGAAAAAAATTTATTTATTTAACTTTTCTTCGAATTTTTTGGCGCATCTTTCAGAACAGAATCTATAGGTTTCATCTTCTATTTCTTCTTCTACTACATCTCTTTCTAATATTTTTCCACAGTTTGCACATTCTGCCATGTGGTCTTCACTGTAACCTTTCATGAAACCTTCTTCTACTTCGTCTATTTCATCTCCATCTCCGAGTTCTTCCCTAGATTCGTCTGAATAGATATCTTTTTCTTCTGCCATATCTCTGCTAAAATTCCAGGGATTTATAAAATTAGCGTTTATCTATTTTTGAGAACTTCGTGTATTTCTGAAGGGCCTTAGGAATCTTTATTGAACCGTCTTTTTGTTGATTATTTTCCATGAAAAATCTTAAAGCCCTAGGAACAGCAATAACTGTGTTGTTTAATGTATGAGCGAAGTATCTCTTTCCCTTATTATCTATTTTAATGTTTAATCTTCTGGCTTGTGCCTCTTCCATGTTTGTCAATGAACCTACTTCAAAATATTTCTTTTGTCTGGGTGACCATGCTTCTACATCGCAGCCCTTAGCTTTTAAGTCCGCTAGGTCTCCTGAACAAGATTCAAAAACCCTTACAGGAATGTTCATTGCTCTAAAGACATCTATAGTGTATTTCAGCATTTTTTCGTACCACTTGTAAGAATCTTTTGGTTCGCAGATGACTATCATTTCTTGTTTGTTAAATTGGTGGAGTCTGTAAAAACCTTTTTCATCTAAACCATGTGCCCCTATCTCTTTTCTAAAACAAGATGAAAATCCAGTTATTTTTATTGGAAGATTTTTGCCTTTGATTGTCTTGTCCATGAACATGCCTATCATGGGGTGTTCAGAGGTTCCAATCAGATAAAGATCTTCACCTTCTATTTTATACATCATGTTTTCCATTTCCTCAAAAGACATTACCCCATCTACAACTTTTTTCCTAATCATTAAAGGAGGCTCGACGTATTCAAAACTTTGTTTAAGCATATACTCTTTTGCAAGCTCGGTCATAGCAGAACTTAGTAAAGCTAACTTTCCTTTTAAGAAATAAAAACCTCTTCCAGAAGTTTTTCTTGCAGTATCGAAATCTGCCCCACCTAATTTTTCTGCTAATTCTGCATGGTTAAATACTTCATAATTTGGTTTTTTTGGTTTTCCTATTTTTTTTCTTTCTACATTTTCGGAGTCATCTTTTCCAATAGGAACCGATTCGTGAATCATGTTTGGGATCCTATACATAATTTCTGTTATTTGTATCTCTAATTTTTTTCTTTTCTCTTCTAATTCTGATATCTTAATAGGAATGCCTTTGGCTTTTTTGACTAAATCTCTAGCTGACTTGTCTTGTTTTTTGGCTTCTCCTATTTGTATAGAAATTTTATTTCTTTGTGCTCTTAATTTATCTTCTTTCTCTTTTAAGCTTCTCCAATCTTCATCTAATCTTTTAACTTTGTCTACTAAAGGAAGCTTTTTATTCTGGAATTTCTTCTTTATATTTTGTTTAACTAAGTTGGGATTTTCGCGTATAAGCTTGATGTCTATCATATTTGTAAGAAGAAAGAAATGTTTATATAAATCTTTTGATACATATTATGAGAAATATATATACTACAATGTATGTTTTACAAAATAGCAACCTTTAAATTATAGTTAGACATACTATTTAACATGTGGGGGTATGATATTGGCTAGAAAAAAAGATATTTTTGAGGTATTTTTTCGAAAGAAACCTGCAATGATTCTTGTTTCATTGAGAAACAGTAGTAAGAACAGGTATGGTAGTGTTTTGGCAAAAGAAGTGGATTGTACTTATAGTCATGCTGTTAAAATTCTCCAAGAGATGGAGAAAGCAAAACTTGTTTGTTTTGAAAAACAGGGGAGAATTAAAACAATAAAACTTACTGATAATGGTAATAAAATTGCTGAGCACATAGAACGGGTAAGAAGTATTCTATGAGTTTTTTATATACCTAGGAAGGCCCTCTATGTGTGACAATTTTGTTTTTTTGAAAAGGAAGTTTCTAAATTTGTTATCTATTTTAACTCCGTTTTTCTGAAGATGGTGTCTCATTTTTGAAAATAGTTTTTTTCCTTCTTTATCAAGATCGAGAAGCAAGATGCAATCTTTGTTTTTGTTCGAGATCTCCTCAATAGATTTGTAAGTAGCTTTATTGGCTATTGTTATGGTGTTATTAATCCCAAACCTGGCCAAGGCTTGTTTATCTTTTTTCCCCTCAACAACAATTAATTTTTTAGTTTCTCTAAGATTTTTAATCCAATCTCTGATATCATGCATAATTCTGTTTAAAAAAAGATTTAATAAAAATGTATCGGATTTCTAATAAGAAAGTATTTTATCTTGTCGGGGATTCCAGCAAAAAGATAATAAAAACTCATTAAGAGAATCTGGTCCTTGTCATAATCTAAAGCTTTTCTTCTCCAGCTTCCATCAAACTTCTTTATAAGTGAACTCCCGTACTGTCTAAATGTTATTTTTCCAGCCAGAACAAGTTCATCTAGCCTTTTAACCACTTCTTTATCTTCTATGTTCTTTGAAAGTTCTTCTTCTAATTCTTCTTGGCTTAGTTTCTTATCTTTTAACTCTTTTAATAATAGTTCCTTTAAATCTCCCATAAGAACAAGTCTTGACGGATATTTATTAAGTTTATGGATGGGCCCGACGGGATTTGAACCCGCGACCTATTAACCGAAGTCAGACTTCACTGGTTTCTCAGGTAATAAGAGCTTCAACCAAAGTCAGTTGCTCTGCCACTGAGCTACGGGCCCATACAAAAAAGGAAAGATATAAATATTAAAAAGTTTTGTTTTTGTATAAAATGAAGATAGAATTAAAACAAAAACCCAAAAACGTTACAATAGTAGAAGGTTTTCCTGGATTTGGACTAGTAGGAACAATTTCAACAGAATTTCTAATTGATCATTTAGATGCTAAACCTATCGGTTCTATATGGTTAGAAGATCTATCTCCTTTGTTGGTTGTTCATGATGGGAGAGCTATAGAGCCATTAGGAATATTTTATGATAAAAAACATAACCTGGTGATATTGCATGCTCTGACTAACATAAAAGGTTTAGAATGGAAGGTTGCTGAAGCTTTAAGAGATTTGTGTAAGATGTTAAATGCTAAAGAATTGATAAGTTTAGAAGGCGTTGGGGCAATAGGAGTTGGCGGCGGAGGTAAAGCATTTTATTATTCCAAAAATGAAAAGAGATGGAACAAAGCCGAGGTTGAAAAGTTAAAAGAAGGTATTGTTATAGGTGTTACTGCTGCTTTAATAACCAAATTAAAAACTACTAATTTATCGTGCATCTTTGCTGAAACCAAAACAGGATTGCCAGATTCAAGAGCTGCAGCAAAAGTTATAGAAGTGCTTGATAAGTACTTAGGATTGAAAGTGGATTATAAACCTTTATTAAAGAAAGCTACTGAATTCGAAACCAAGGTAAAGGGTTTGATAGATAAGAGTAAGAAGGTTACTGTTATGAGAGATAAGAAAGATCTTAGTTATTTAGGTTAGATTTATATATTTTCTCAACTTTCTTTCTTTATGAATAAAGATATTGTTTTAATTCTTCTTGTATTTGTATTTTCTCTAACTATAACTTATGCAGCATTGGGGCTGAGGTATTTTATTTCTAATACTTTCTTGTTCACATTAATTATTGCTATTTTAATATCTATCTTTTTTGGAGTGGTAATGAAATTAAGTTCTAGAAAACTTCAGCTAACTGGTGGAGGGTTATTTAGATATAGCATGTTGTGTCACAAATGCAACTGGGAATGGATGTCAAATACGACAGAGAAAGAGAAACCTGTAAAATGTCCTAATTGTGGGAGTAAAGACCGGCTAGAGTTAGTTGGGTGGAGAAAGGTTCAGATTTCTCCAAAAAAGAATAATAAAGAATTAACTACGTTCTTCAAAAAGAAATAAAAGTTTTTATTATTGCTAATATATTTTAATCTTTAGTCTAAGAAGAGTCAAGAAACTAAATTGAAAAGTTTTAAGTTATTACTAAAAGTTTTTGTCAATAAAAAATTTAATCAAAGATTAAAAGTTTTTATCTTCTCCTTTTTGTTGTTCTTCTCTTAGACGTTTTTGCTGTTCTTCTTTTTGTTGTCTTCTTAGCTTTTTTTCTTGACTTCTTTCTACCACGAGCCATCTTTGCTTTGTAAACTTCTAAGTTGTTACCTTTAACAAAGTAAAGCCAACCCTTTGCTCTTTTTTCTCCAGATTTAACTTTTGTTGCCATTTTTCACCTCCTTTTCCCTCTAAAAACTAGGTAATTATATGGAAAAATAGGTATTTAAGCCTTTTGTTTTCCGTCGATAAACTATAAATCGTCCAAGGGAGACTTAATCCTCTTTAATTGTTCTTTAGAAACGTGTGTATAAATCTGTGTCGTAGATAACTGAGCATGGCCTAGGAGCTCTTGTATTAATCTTATGTCAACACCTTTATCCAACAAATGGGTAGCATAAGAATGTCTTAACGTGTGTGGACTTACTTTCTTTTTAATTCCTGCTTTCCTAGCAGCTCTCTTAATTATTTGTTGTATGTTCCTTGGTGTAAGCCCTTGATTCTTTCCAGGAAATAAGTAGATTTCTTTTTCGTCCAGGGTTTTGATGTATTTTTCCAGGGATTGGGCTAATTTTTCAGACAATATTAACATTCTGTCTTTTTTTCCCTTACCTTTCCTTACCCAACCCATTTTGTTTTCTAGTTCTAGATCCGTTAACTTGAGGTTGCAGCATTCGGATACTCTTAACCCTGAAGAATATATCATCTGTATCATTAATCTTGATTTTCTAGACCCCGCACTTTCTATTAGTCTTCTAACTTCGTCTTTAGTTAAAACTGTTGGAGTGGGTTTTGATGCCTTCGGTGTCTTAAGATTGACTATATCTTTTTTTAAGATTTCGTGAAAGAAAAATTTTATGGCAGCCCTTTTTAATGCAATTGATCTGGGAGAGATATTTTTTTCTGTAATCAGATGAGCCAGGTAATCTTTGACATCTTGTTCAACTATTTTGTCTGGATCTTTTTTGATGTATTCCAGAAAGAGTTTGTTATGAAGCAAGTAAGCTTCGATAGTCTTTTGGGAGAAACCCCTTAATTTGAGCTCAGTTTCTAGTTTTTTTAGCATTCTGGCCTCTTTTTAGGCTTAAAATAGCAGAACTAGTATATAAACGTTCCCTTAATGTAGGTTAGGCGAACTAATTCAGAACTCTTACAACCCTAATAATTCCATAAAAGCAAGGATTACGAATAAAAAGACCGCGATTGCTGTAGCCCACTTCAAATGGGTTGTTTTATTCTTTATTGAAATCCACATAACTCCGTAAGAAGTCAAGGCTAATCCAACAAGGTTTAATGCGTTTAACACGTTTTGGCTCAATGCCACCTTATGACCCCCTATTTTACCTATACAGTGGGTATTTATAAGATTTCTCGTGATTAAGACTTTTTAATCTAAATACCAGAATTCTTAAATAAGGTAAAATCTATTGATTTATATGGCAAGAAGATGGAGACCCCATCATTATAAAAGAAGAAGACGAACCAATTGGTATAAAGTAATAGCGGTTTTATTACTTATCGTATTAATAGGGGACGTTGCTGGTTTCTTTAGCTTAGAAGATATAAAGGAAAAAATAACGGGAACTAGAACAACAACCTACCAAGACGATTCGTCTGAAGAACCATCTTTTAATCTAGTAGCTACTTGTAGGAAAGAGTTAGAATACTATAGAGATGTTTCAGAAAGCAAATATGGTTTAAAAATAGATGTAAATGAAGTTAAACAAGTAAAAAATAGAGAGGAAGCTCAGAAGTTCTTAGATCTCTGGAAGTTTTCAATGGGCCATCAAACTCTGACTGGAGACAATGTTTTGGGAATATTTGGTCGTTCAATCTCACAATTCCCCGTAGTTATGGCAGCCATCAGTATCCACTACCCTGATGGGATAGCGATTCCTACTGTATTGGGTTGCGAATATACAGGTAAACTAACGGAGAATTCTCAAAAGCTTATCTTAGGAACTACATTGGGTTAAAATAATTTACTCCAGTATTCCCATAACAATGCTTAAGCGAAGAATTTAAATATACAGATTCTTTAGATCTCATATGGGAATGGGAAAGGAGACCCCTAATCTGGCAATAACTTCTCTAGTTTTCGGAATAATTTCTATCCTAACCATAATTATCCTTCTTGCAACACGCACAACACATAGGCCATATGGATATTCTTTGGGCAGTATTTTTTTGTTAATTTACATCCTGTCACCATTTGTTGCTTTGATTCTTGGATTTGTTTCTCTAAGAAGAATAGGAAGGAACGAAGCTTCAGTAGGAAGAAGAATATCAATCATAGGGATTGTCCTAGGGGTTGTGGGTTTATTATTCCTTATTTCCTCTATCTTTGTAGCTTGATAACATTCGCTTAAGACATATTAGGAGCATTTAATTATTGATTAAAACTTTTAGTTTTTATCTTCTTTTATTTCTTTTTTATCAAATCTAGCTAATAGAACTATGCCCATTACGGCCAAGATCGTAACTATTAATGCTGCTAATATCTTATAGATGTAAGCGTCTTGTGTTAGATTTAAAGAAATTAGTATTCTGTCTATTGCTTGTTGGATAGCATCTCTCCAAAATAAAGCTATTACGAAAGCCAATCCTGCTGATATCGCGGTGATTGTGTTTTTTCTTACTTCCTTTCTAAATTCTTCGGCTTGTTTTTTGATTCTGTTATTGTTTTCTTTGTTCATTTATTGATCTTATTTGTTGATTTAATAAATTTTTTGGTTAAAAATAGTTTAATTATTGCTTAAAAGTTTTAATTTTAATTTATGAATATTATCAAAAACTTTAATAAGGAGTATATTAATTTATAGATATGGTTTTTTGGTTGTTTGGTAAGAAAAAAGATGATAAAAAATGGCAAGATTTACATTCTAAATTAGATGTTTCTTTTAAAAATATTAAAAAAGATTTTAAAAATTTAAGTGATTGGGTAAATCATTTTGACGTCGCTAAAAAAGATCATGGTGATAAAATAAAAGAACTAGATGATCGATTAAGAACCATAGAAATTCTATTAAATGGTAGACAAGAATTTGTAGATCTGGAAAGGGTGTCCAAACAAACACCTGTCCGTTCCAAACGGACATCTGTCCGTGTCCAAACACCTGTCCAAACAGCTAAAACAGGCGTCCAAACGGGAGAGTTAAGTGTAATTTTGAAAAGTTTAACTATGATGGAAAGGGCTTTGGTGTGGACGCTTTTAAATACTGATTTAAAATTAAATTATAATGATCTTTCTTTAGTAATGGGTAAGGACAAATCTACGATAAGGGGACAAGTAAATAACATAAAAAGGAAAAGTGAGGATTTAATTAAAGAGAGTGTAGAAAAGGACGGGAGTAAGCGATTTTATATAAGTGAGGGCATAAAAAACGTCCTTTTGAAGCAAATTAAGAAGGAAATTAAGGTAAAAAAGAATAAAAAGTGAGAGTTTTTTGTTGAATTCTAGTAAAAATAGCTAAATATCGGATAATCTAGTCTGTTCTGGATCAGATCTATTGAAAAGTGAGAGTAATTTTTGTTTAAGATTAAGTTCTCTGAATTCCTTAGGGATACCTACTGTTATCATTCTATTGTTAATTTTGGACTTAGTGAGAGGAATTTTCTTTTTTATTAGGCTGCTTATGTAGGTTCTTATACATCCCTCTGAAAGTTTGAGTTTATTTGAGATATCAGAATAGGAGGGCTGTCTGTTTAAGTCCTCTTCTAATTGGTATATTGTGAGGAAAGTTAAGAATTCTTGTGTTGTAAGGCTTGAGAATGCCTTTTCTAGGTCCTGTTTAAAGCCATTTGTGTTTAGTGCATAATTGTTGAATGAATGTTTAGTGAATGAATGAATGAATGAATAGACCCCATCATTTCCACTGGAACCTTGTTGATTTGGTGTTTTTAGGGTCTCTAGGTCCTCAGATTCTTTATTTTCGGGTTTTTTAGTGTTTATCAACTGCGAAATTCTTTTTTCAAGGGCTTTAATCCGCTCATTTTGAGCTTCTACAGCTCTTTCTAGCTTTTCTATGTGTTCTTTTGCTTTTAAGAAGGAGCTTTTTACGTTTTCTTCAAATTCTCGAGGATTAAACATATTTTTGAGTGAATGAATAATTGTTTAAATAATTTTATGAACTGCATAAGTGCATAGGATGTGCATAGTGAATGAATAAAAAGTGCATAATTGTTTAGATTAGCTTCTTATAAGCGTTATATGTCTCTTGAGACAGCTGCCATTTTCTTCTAGCAAGAAAGTTTTTTCCTCGATTATTTTTAGAAATTTTAGAGATAAATTTTTCTTTGTGTAATTCTCTTAGTAGTCTTTTTATGAATTCTTCGTCTCTAGCTAGTTCTTCGGCTATTTCTGAGGTAAATAAAGATCTTGGAGAACTGTCGAATAGAAGTTCAAGTATCTTCTCTTTTATTTTTAGAGTCTTTTTCTCAGAGATGCGAGGCATGTATCTAACTTATTATGGGTGTATATAAGTTATTCGGTTAACGAAAAATGTAGTTAAATCCTATATATCACAAGAATAATGTTAAACAAAGGTATATAAACTTATCTTGATTTTTGGTGTTATGTTTGAAATAAAAGGTTTTGAACCTAGGTCTTATCAGGCGGATATTTTTGAGACTAGTAAAGATTTCAATACTTTGGTTTGTTTGCCCACGGGAACTGGTAAAACTAAGAATGCTATTATGTTAGCTGTTCAGAGGTTGAATAAATATAAAGATTCTAAAGTTTTGATTTGCTCTCCTACCAAACCTTTGTCTAACCAGATATATGAAGAATTTAAAGACTGTAGTACAGTCGGAAAAGAAGATATAATTTTGTTAACTGGTGCAATAAGTCCTGGAGAAAGAAAAAAATTATATGGTGATGCTAGGATAATAGTTGCGACGCCCCAGACTATTCAGAAAGATTTAGAAAATAATAGAGTTAGTTTAGATGAATTTTCTATGCTTTGTATAGACGAGGCTCATAGGTCTAGACAAAAATTTGCAAATACGGTAGTTGCTAAAAAATATTTGGAGCAAGCAGAAAATCCCAGAATTTTAGCTTTGACTGCTTCTCCAGGAGGAACTAGAGAAAAGATAGATGAAATTTGTGAAAACTTGTTTATAGATAAAGTTGAGATTCTAGATGATAGCGATGAAAGGATAAAGGAGTATGTTCAAGAGAAAAAAGCTGATTTGGTAGAGGTTGAATTACCTGAAAGTTTGAAGAAAATTCATGGCATTGTTAAGGGGGTTTATAAAGAAAAATTAAAAGGCCTTAGGAAACTTGGTTTTAGTAAACCTTTGAGTGTTGTGAGTAAGAAGGATTTATTAAAGTTGCAGGCTGGATTTAGAAAGGATATTCAGAGAAGAAATGTCAGTGCTTATTATGGAGTATCATTGACTGCACAGTTGTTGAAGATTGATCATGCTCTGGAGTTATTAGAAACCCAGGGTCTTGGTTCTTTTATTAGATTTCTGGATAAACTGAAAGAAGAAGAAACGAAGGCTGCTAAGGTGGTTTTAAATACTAGAGAGATTAATAGTGCTCTTAATTTTGGAAAACATTTACTAGAATCAGGAATTGTCCATCCTAAGATCGAGAAGCTAAGTGACTTGGTTAAAGAAGAACTAAGTAAAAATCCAGATTCAAAAGTCATAATTTTTGCAAATTTTAGAGATACTGTGAGGGCCATATACAAAAAGCTAGAAGATCTAGAGGGTGTAAACCCGGTAATGTTGATGGGCCAGAAAGAAGGTATAACACAGAAAAAACAAATAGAAACGATAAAGGAATATGAAGAAGGGAAATATAATGTTTTAATTGGGACAAGTATATCGGAAGAAGGATTAAACATTTCTGGTGGAGCAGAATTAGCAATATTTTATGATGCTGTAAGTAGTGAAATAAGAAAAATACAGCGGGTTGGTAGGGTTGGAAGAATTAAACCAGGTAGGATAATTTTTTTACTAACCAAAAATACCAGAGACCAAGCCTATTATTGGAGTGCGTATCGTAAGGAGAAACTTATGAAAAAGACTTTGCATAGTATGCAGAATAGAAGTGAAAGGCAGAGTAAATTGTAAAATGTCTAAAGTCATTGTTGACTATAGGGAAAGAAGTTCTGGAATACTTAAGGAATTATTGAAACATGGTGTTGATGTCGAAGAGAAACAATTAATTGCTGGTGATTTTGTTCTTTATGGAGAAGGTTTAGATGGAAGATTAGGTATGATTGGGGTGGAGAAGAAGACTCAACAAGACTTCATTAATTCTATGATTGATAAAAGGTTATTGAAACAGTTGGTTGAGCTTAAGGAGAATTTTGAGATGCCTCTCCTGATAATAGAAGGCAATGATAATATCTATAATCTGAGAAATGTTCATCCTAATGCTATAAGGGGTATGTTGGCTGCTATTGCTATTGATTATAAAATTCCTATAATCCACACTAAAAACCATAGAGATACTGCAGCATTTCTTGTAACTTTAGCTAAAAGACTGGATAGACCTATTAGAAATTTGGGTTTGTTGAGTAGAAAGAAGCCTTTAACTTTAAAAGAGCAACAAGAGCTAATAATAGAGAGTTTACCTGGGGTCGGTCCTGTATTGGCTAAATCTTTATTGAAGCGATTTAAGAGTGTAAGGAAAGTTGTCAATGCTAAAGAAGATGATTTGAAAAAAGTAAAGAAAATTGGTGAGAAGAAAGCTAAGAGTATTAAAGATTTATTTGATAAGGGATACTATTAACAAGATGCTATATTGAAAGAAGTTATTTGGGTATTGCAGAATTCTCTTTTTCCTTCTATTTCTATGTTGGGGATAATTTCTATTTTGTTTAGTTTTCCACAGTTATTTGTTAAGATTAATTGTTTTGATTCAAATGTTTTAATCTCTTCTAAAGGTTCTGGTAAAGAGATACAAGTTTCTTCTCCATATAGTCTAAACAAAGTATCTGATGTTATGTCTCTCTTACCTTTGTTTTGTATAGTTATTATTACATTTTCTTGATTATAACAACCTTCTAAAACCTCTAGTTTAACCTCTGATGAACAGATTTTTTCAACATCTCCTGAGTTTTCTTGCAAGTTTTTAACAAGTCCTGTTTGAAAATGCATGATTAATGCTGCTATTACTATTACAAATGCTACTAACAATAAGGTTACTACTAAACTTGAAAGTCCTTTTTTCATTTTATTTCTAATTCCTCAATCCTTTCTTTTACTGTATTAGATATTTGGAAATTAAATCTTCTCCATCCTTCTCTGTTGTACATTATAAAGTAGTTTCCTTCTTCCCATTTTGGTATTGTGTAAAGATGGGACAATTTTCCTGAGCAAAAATCTTTACAATCGAGAGTTATTTTATCTAGTTTTTGTTTGTCTTCATTATACAGATATATTTCTTTGTACGGGTTAACAAATGTCAACTTTATTCTTTGTCCCGGAGTTAAGATTGCATTTTGTTTCAATGAAAATTCTTTTAAGGAATTGTTCTGTGGGTCTTTGAATTCTATGGTGTTCACTTCTTCCAAATAAGGTATTACTAAGGTAATGTTTTCTATGGTTTTAATTGTCCCGTTCATACCTCTTGCTGAGCTTCTTTCTTCTATTATTTTTAGATAACCAAAATTAAAATTGTAAAGGATCTCTCCCTCCTCTGATTTTAGAAAATAAGAGTAACCTTGTTTATCGATGTTTGGAGCGTAACCTTTTCCGATTTCTTTATTTTCTATTGTTATTGTATCATTTCCAATATTTAAATCTAGGATTAGGATGTTGTCTGGTTTTTCGTTTTCTTGTATTCTTTTGATAGGAGAATATTTTATATCTTGGTTATCCTGTGTTTTATCTTTTAATTCTTCTTCCAGGATAAATTCGTTGTAAGAGCCGTAAGTTTTCCCTTTCCAATAATCCCTCATTATCCCTGTTTCTATGCTTCTAGAGTAATCGTGGGTTGTACACCCTAGGAAACATCCAGAGTCTTCAACTATACTGAATTTTGAGCATTCTTTTTTATCTTTGTCGCAGTTTGGAGCATCCCAGTCTATTTCTGCCTGATTAATTATGTATTCTTCTGCGAAGTCTCCGAGCAAATGTCCAAATTCATGAGCAAGCACTAGTGGGTCGTCTGCTGTGTTTATAGATGTTATTTGTTGGTATGCAGCAGATCTTAAGGGATCTACGAGATCTTGTATCTTGCTCCTACGATGAAGAACGATTATGAAGTCATTTGGGCACTTTGAAGCAGCTCTCTTTACTTTTCTGGTGTCACATATTATCGCTCCTTCATCTTTGCATCCAAGATCTTTAAATTCTTTTACTGTACATATATTGAAATCGTCTTTATGGTTTACAAAAGGTTGTAACGATAGCAGAGATTTGGAGAACTCTTCTACATCAGTTAAGAAGATACTTGTATCTTGATAATTGTCAGGAAGGAACACTAGATTGATTTTGTCTTTTACTTGCCCGCTATATTTTAAAGCGTCGCATTCTTTGTTCAACCCTTTTGTTGAAAAGAAGATTAGAGCAATTAGAATCAATATTGTGGCTGCTGTTAAAAGCGTTATTGGTTTAAAACCTTTTTTCATATATTGGATTGTATGAATCGGTTATATAAATTTTTAGGTTTCGGTTTTGAAAGTCTCAATAACGTTATATATAGGTCCGTCTTTTGTTAAAGTGCTTTTCATTAATTGAAATTCGTTTATTGTAAATTCTTTATCCGGTATCTTAGTTTCTTTTAATTGTTTTATAAAATCCTTTTTCTTTTTAATGAATTTTACTCTTCCTAGAGTTATGTGTGTTGAAAATCTTTGTTCTTGTGGAAATTTATATAAAAGTTCTTGGTCTATCTTTTGTTGTAATTTTATTATTCTCTCTTCTGGGGTCAGATTGACCCATATAACTCTTATGTAAGAAAGGTCTGGAAATGTTCCTAGAGCATTTAGTTTTGTTTTTATTGATTCGAATTTTATCTTAGATAATCTCTCTTTAATTTCTTTAATGTCTTTTTCTGTAATTTCTCCAAGAAATTTAATTGTTAAATGTAGGTTTTTCTTTGCTATCCACCTTACTTTTGCGTGTCCAAACAGCCGTTTTTGTGTTTGTATCAAAATTTCTTTAATATCTTCTGGCAATGGAATTGAGATAAAGCATCTCATTTTAGTTCAGTAATTATTTTTGCTCCCAATTTTACGGTTAGATTGTTTATATCTTTAGTAGGGTCTATCTCTACAAGGTCGTATGATCTAATATTTTTTAATAGTTTCAATCTTTGTATAAAATAAATAAGGTCTCTACTAGAGATTCCTGCTGGTTCGGGGTGTCCTGTTCCTGGAGCGAAAGCGGGATCTACAATGTCTATGTCTATGCTTAAATGTAGCGCTTTAAATTTTCTAGCACTTTCCATTATTGTGTCGCAGCAATCTTGGATATCGTTGGATAGTGTTTTGGATGTGAAATATCTTATTTTATTTTTTTTAAGAAAAGAATATTCTTTTTCATGCCAGTTTCTTATTCCTACTAAAATTATGTTTTCTGGTTTGATGATGTTTTTTTCTACTAAGACTTTAACGAAATCTTCGTGTGTCGGGGGTTCAAAGTTATTTATGCAATCGGGATGTGCATCTAAAATTATTAATCCGGGGTCCTGATTTTTTTCTTTTAGAGCCTTACAGAGAGAGTATGTTATTGAATGGTCTCCACCAAGGAAAATTCCTTGGGCTGATTTTGCTTTTTCGAATATATTTTGGTTTGTTTCTTCTATATTGTTTTTAATTATGTCTACGGTATCTGTTTCAAAGCTTATTTGATTTGAGAATTCATTTAAATTGTTATTTCTTAGTTCTTTTACTACCAGAAATGGTGCTTTTTCGCTACCAATATTCTTTAAACCGCCTTGAGAAGAAGGTACCTGGATTATCTTCATTTTATTTTTTCTTTAAATTTTCTTTCTCCAACTAGGACCCAGTAAATTACTAGTATGAAAGTTATTATAATTATTATTTCTATTAGTGGACTCATGCTTTTTCTAATGAAAAGGTATATTTAAATATAACTCTTCCTTTGTTGTTTTAATGTTGAATTGGTTTTTGGGTAGAAAAAAATAGATGGGGAAGTTAAGCCTTCTCCACCTTGGTTTTTAAAAGGTGAGGGGGTTATGATGGTAGAAGTTATAAAAACTACAACCAGATATTCTGGTGGCAAATAAGAGGTGAGATATCGTTCAAGAATTCACTATCCTAGTGGGTTAATGTCTCTTAGTCATAACTTCCCTACTGAAGAAGGACTCCAAGAGAACATAGGCAACTCATTTGCACAGAATATTAAAGACCATGTTCTAGAAAGATTAGATTATGAATTGGAATTGTATGAAAAAGAAAAAATTACAGAAGAGACTACTACTAAAAAAGATCAACAGGACAAAGAAGTTGTTGAATTTAAAAAATCTATTGATTCTGTTATAGAGAGAGAGAATGTTGTTCTTAAATGTTTCTTTAACCGAACATATTTAGGTGTTCTAGACTTTCTTGTTGTGTTATTTTTTGTATGGCTTTTATAAAATCTTCTGTTGTAACTTTTTTCCTTGAATCTCTTATAGCAAAATATCCTGCTTCTGTACACAATGCTTTAATTTCTGCGCCTGAGAATTCTTCTATAACTGATGCTAGATTTTTAAGGTCTACTTTTTCCAAACTCATAGATTTTGTGTGGATTTTTAAAATCTCCTCTCTTCCTTTTGTATCTGGTAGGGGAACCTCTATTAATCTGTCTAATCTTCCTGGCCTTATCACTGCATTATCTAAAATATCCATTCTATTTGTAGTTCCTATTATTTTTACGTTTTCCAGAGGTTTAAAACCATCTATCTCACTTAATAGTTGCATGAAGGTTCTTTGAACTTCTCTTTCTCCAGAAGTTCCCAGGTCTATACGTTCTGCTGCTATTGCGTCTAATTCGTCAATGAAGACTATGCTTGGTGCTTTTTCTTTTGCTAGGTTAAAAATATCTTTTACTAATTTTGCTCCTTCTCCGATGAATTTTTGTACAAGCTCTGAACCCACAATTTCTATAAATGTACTCTTTGTTGATGCGGCAGCTGCTTTTGCCAACATTGTTTTTCCTGTTCCGCTTGGTCCATGTAACAAGATTCCTTTTGGCGGTTCAATTCCTATGTTCTTAAAGAGATCTGGTTTCTTTAGTGGAAGTTCGATTACTTCTTTTATTTCTCTCACTTGTTCGCTTAAACCTCCGATGCAGTTCCATGAAATCTTCGGTTTTTCAAGAATTACAAAGTTTTCTACGTCAAATTGTTTTGAAGAATCTAATTTTTCCACTAAAACTAGAGATTTTTGCTCAGCAAGTACTCTATCATTAATTGTTAGTTTTGTTATTAGATCGTTAGCGATGTTTACAAAGAATCTGTTTCCGTTTGGAAGTTGAACTATTGCTTTGTTTCCTATTATTTTTACTATTTTACATACCAGTAAAGGGGGTTCCCTTAACCGATTTAATTCTTTTTTTAAATGGAAGATAGTTTGTTTTAAATTTTTATTTTCTTCTTCCGAGGAATAATTAGTATCACCTGTTTTTTTTACACTAAAATCCATAATTTTGTGAGAAGTTGTTGTTGTTTATATTCTTTTTTATTTCTTATTAAAAGCTTTTCTTATTGGTAAGAGAATTTTTGTTAAGTTTTCTGCAATCGTATTCTTAAGATCTGAGGGGTGAAGTTGTTTTTTTATATAATTTTTTTCTAGTTCTTCATAATTGTTAAAGGTTACGCCTTTTCCAAATCTTTTATCCCTCTCTACCTTTAATTTTGATATTCTTGGAAATATTATTAATTTTGTTATTGCCAGTATCGGGTTGTCTTTTGTTGTTGGAGGACAATAAGCTTGTTTTATTTTTTTATGGATATCTTTTTCGTTGTCATAGATTGATATCATTGAAGATAAATCAGAAGAACTCATTTTTCCAGAACCTTTCAGCGAAGGGATTAAAGGGGTATGAACAAATACAGGATCTTTATATTCTATCTCTTTGAAGAGTTCTTTTCCAAGCATGTGTATCTTTCTTTGCTCTATTCCTGCTGTAACTAGATCTACTTTTAAATATTTTATATCTGCAATTTGCATTAGCGGATATAGGACCTGGCTTATTCTTGCATTTTCTACATCTCTGGCAACTTGTTGCATACTTCTTAAGCCCCTATTAATAGTTGTTTTAAGAGACATTTTTAGAATATCATCTATGTAGTCAAGATTTCTTTGAAAAGAACTTCCTAGAATAAAATCTGCCTTTGTTAATCCTGTTGCTTTGAAAGCTTTTTTCCAAGTTTTAATTTCTTTATGTATTGATTGCCAGGACCCTTTTCTGTTAAGAAAGGTGTGCCAGTCTGCAAAAAGGACTTTAACTTTAAAATTAGCTTTTTGTAAATCTAGAAGTTTAGTCATTGTTACCAGATGCCCAATGTGTACTGGACCAGAGGCCTCATAGCCACAGTAGGTAACTGGTTTTTTCTTTTTAAGTAACATAGAAACATTTTGTTCACCTATTATCTCGATAGAGTTTCTTTTGACTAAATCCAGCTTATTCATAGAAACCACAATTTTTTTAAATATAAATATTTTGCGCTTCAGATGGATTTATTTAAGGTTTCTTTAATTTGTTCCTTAATTGGAATTCTCATCATCATAGCTGTAGCTGAGAGGTCGGAATTTCCTTTAAGCAACATAGAAGGTATTGATGAGGGGATGGTGGAGAAAGAGGTTAGAATTAATGGTAAAATAACTTCTATTTATGAGACAGGGAATGTGTCCCTGATTACTGTAGAAGATCAGACGGGGAATGTGCCTGTTGTTGTTTTTAGTGATTTAAATTTTAATTTAAAGGAGGGTGACTATGTAGAGGTTGTTGGAGAGGTTATGTTGTATAATGATCTGGTTGAGATTAATGCTGATTTAATAAAGGTTATTTGAATGTTATTTGAGATATTGATTGCAGTTGGATTGGGTATCTTGGCTGGTTGTATTACAGGTTTAATTCCGGGAATACATATAAATCTTGTTTCCCTCTTGGTTTTATCTGGTTCTGTATTTTTATTACAATACACTTCTCCTTTAATTCTTGTTATTTTTATTGTCTCTATGGCAGTTACGCATACTTTTTTAGATTTTTTACCAAGTTGTTATCTTGGTGCTCCGAATGCTGATACTGCTTTAAGTGTTTTGCCTGCGCATAGGTTGTTATTAAAAGGTAGGGGTTATGAGGCTGTAAAATTAGCAACCATGGGTTCTTTGTTTGGTTTGATCTTTACATTGATATTAGTCCCTGTTTTTCTTTTTACAGTTAAAGGCTTTTATGATTTCGTTAGTGGCTACATTGCTTATATCCTGATACTTTCTGTTTTTTTCCTAGTATTGAAAGATAGACTTAAGATGTGGGCCTTGGTTAGTTTTTTGATGGCTGGTATTCTCGGATTGGCAGTTTTGAATATAGCTAATTTAGAACAACCTCTATTTCCTATGTTAAGTGGATTATTTGGGACAAGTACATTGATATTGAGCATTAATGAAAAAACAACCTTGCCTAAGCAAGAATTTAAAGAAAAAAAGATTAGTAAAAAAGAGGTTGGTAAGGCGTTGGGTGGAGGGATTATTGCTTCTTCACTCTGTGGTTTTCTTCCTGGTTTAGGAGCTGCGCAAGCTGCAATATTGGCTTCTTCTGGTTTTAAAAAAATAAGTACAAGGGGTTTTTTAGTTTTACTGGGTGCAATAAACACTATGGTTATGGTTATTAGTTTTATTGCTCTTTATACAATCGAGAAATCTAGAAACGGTGCTATTTTGGTTGTGTCTAAGATCATAGGGAGTCTTAATTTTGAAACTTTTATTTTGTTTTTGGGTGTTTCTCTTTTAGTTGCCGGAATAGCTACCTTTCTTACCTTAAAACTTGCTAAAGTGTTTTCTAAATTTATATCAAAAATTAGCTATAAGAAAACTTGTTTGGTTATTGTTGTTTTGATTTCTGTCCTGGTTTTGTTGTTAAGTGGATTTTTAGGTTTCTTTATTTTAATTGTGTCAACTTTTGTTGGCATGGTTCCCGCTTTAAAAGGCATTGGTAGAAATCATTTAATGGGTTGTTTAATTTTGCCTGTTATTTTGTATTTTTTATTGTGAATTTGACATCTTTTTAAGAATTCTTTCTTTTCCTTTCCAGTCTAAAGCGTGTTTTAATACCTCTGAAATCTTTGTTACAGCTATTACTTTGATTTCTTTTAAATCTTGTTTAGAGAGTAGAACGTCTTTTTCATTTGCTTTTGGAATTATGACTCTTTTTATTCCTGCTTCCTTAGCTGCTCTAATTTTTTGAGTTACTCCGCCTATTGCAAGAACTTCTCCTCTAACGGATAAGGAACCTGTTAAAGCTGTGTCTTGTCTTACTGGAACTTTTTTGAATGCTGATACTATGGCTGTTGCGACAGCTATTGAAGCGGAGTCTCCTTCCACTCCGGATTCTGCTGTTTGTAAGAATTGGCAGAAAATATCATATTTTTCTTTGATGTCCTCTCCGAAGTATTTTAAGATTATAGCTGAAACGTTTTTTACTGCTTCTTTTGCTATCTTTCCTAGTTGACCTGTTGCGATGAATTCTGATTTTTTTCCGCCAGGAGTAACTTCTGATTCTATTGGTAGGATAATTCCGGAGTAATGGTTTTCTGATCCCATAACAGCTAGACCGTTGACTCTACCGATTCTAGTTCCTTTGGTTATTATTACTTGATATTTCTTTTTGTTTTCAATATATTTGTCTGCGAGTTGTTGTTCAAGGGTTCTTGCTAATTTTTTTGCTTTAGTAACATGTTCTTTCTCTGTATACTTGGATTTCTCCTCCCTTGCTAGGTCTCCTGCTGCCCTTACTAAACCTCCAAGTTCTCTTAATTTTAAAGTTAGTTTTCCTGAAATGCCTGCCCTTATCCTTGCTTCCTGTATTATTTCTAATGCCGCCTCTCTTGTAAAGTGTGGGATTTTTTTATCTTTAGTTACTTCTTGTGCTATAAATTGGGCTATTTTGTTTTGGTTTTCTTGATTGTCATCCATTGTATCGTTCATATAGATTTCATAACCATATCCTCTTATTCTAGATCTTAGTGCAGGATGTATCCTCTTTATTGTATCGAGAGTTCCGGCTGCTACTAAAATGAAATCTGTTGGAGCTGGATCGCTTCTAACCATCGCACCTGAACTTCTTTCGCTTTGGCCTGTAATGGGGTACTTCTTTTCTTGCATTGCTGTTAAAAGTTCTTGTTGGGAATGTAATTGTAAGTTTCCTACCTCGTCTATGAATAATACTCCGCCGTTGGCTCTGTGAATCATTCCTGGAACTAATCTTTCATATGCGGGAGTGCCTAAACCACCTGATTGCAATGGATCGTGTAAACAATCTCCAAGTAATGCTCCTGCATGTGCTCCTGTTCCATCAATAAAAGGTGCTGTTTCTCTTTTTGAATTGTCAATCAGTAATTTGGGTACTGGAGATTTCTCATTCATTTTCATCCTCCTACCTATGTTTAAAAATAATACTGCCCCTATAACGAGAACCATGCTTGAAATTAAAGAAGCTGCGTATATAACATCGGATATGGCCCCGGTTTTCCAAAAATAATATGGCAATAGAGAAATCGCTATTATTATGATCAACATTATTATGCTTTGTTTCTTAACAGAGCTCATAGACTGTATTTTGCTTTTCGTTACTAAGTCTTTTCCTTGTCCTTGTGGCAAGGTTTTAATCACTGGCAGATTTTCGTCTGTTGGATTTGGGAAGGAAAGTATGTCTAGTACCTTTTCTTTAGGCAATAACTCTGCTAGCGCTTGTCCGAGTAAACTTTTTCCAGTACCTGGTGTGCCTATTAGAAGCAGGTTTCTTTTTTGTTTTGCTATTTTCTTGACTATGTTTACTGATTCGTCCTGACCTATTACTTGCCTATAGGTCTCTTTAGGTACCTCTATCTCAGATGTATTTTTAAATTTAAGATTCATATTTATTGAATAAAAATTTAGAAAGTTTAAAAAGCTTGTGAATTATTTTTATATTATATCTTCTTCGGAAACAACTACAAAGTCTCCTACAGCAATCACTGCGCTGAATGGTATAAGTAAGTTGTTATTTCTATCTCTTTCTAACTCGAGTCCTTCGGTGAATCCTGTAGGGTTTTTTAAAATTATTTGTAAAAGTTCTCCTGTTCTGGTTTCGAATAAGATAGATCCTACCTCTCCAAAACGTTTTCCTGCCTTGCTGACAACAGTTTTTCCTAGAAGTTGTTTTGAGTATTTTTTATCTTCTTCCATAGGTAATTCACCTTATGTGGTTTGTAAATACTTACTTATTTATAAAGGTTTCTAAGTTACCCTCGTAAGTGTTGATATGGGAAATATCTTTAAGAATCTAAAAAACATTGTTTTTGGATAAACCACTATGTTCTCTTTTTTATATTCTTCGAAAAAAGATATGGATTTGTCCATGTCCTCTGGATCCGGCATTATTTCTTGTAACGTCCTATAAAAAAGTTTTGCTTTAAATTCTTGATCATTTAAGCCAGTTGGAATCCTGTGGGTCATAGTTTTATAGGTTTCTAAAGGTTTTTCTGAAGTAAGGATTTCTAGGGTTTGTTCTTTATTTATCATCAAATCTTCTAGGTACAAATCATCTCTTAGTAGATTTTCTATAACGGATATTTTAAAGATAAAGATTTTTCCATCGTTTATGATTAATGATCCGTAATTTTTTTCCCTTACCATGTAGTCTATTTCTGATTGTTCTTCTTGTGTCAAGAATATGAAAGCTTCTTCTTCATTTGTTTTAGAAAAATCTATTATGAGCGATGTTTCTATCCTTCCATTATTGTCCAGAACAAAGATTACTTTTTCTTTTGTGAAGGTTTTTTGTAAGGATAATGCGTCCAAATAGGTTACATAAGACAGGACGATTATTAAGATTATTGCCCATAGAAGTATTATAGATATTGTTTTTTTCTTAGACATAAGCAATCTCCAGCTCTAGTATCTAATAAAGTTTTTGTTATACCCTCACACCTTTATTTCTTATGGAGAAGTTATTTGTTGAAAATTGCGTTTGGAGCTCCATTATGGTGGAATAATGACTTTTCATTATTTTCTTCTGGAAGATTATAATGTTCTTTAAGGTATGGGGGATTATATGTGGGTTCTATTGTTTAGTAATTAATTTTTAATTTTGTATTTATAGAGCTTCTCCTGTCAGAATTTAACGTTTTTTATAATTGCGTTTATATTTTATTATTTAAGTTTTTCTAAATTATATAATATATATAATAAAATTTATAATAACAAATCTATATTTTATATTGTTACTATCCTTTAGTTTCATTAGAACTAATGGGGGCTTTTGGCTTTATTTTTTTGATTTATATGTTCCATAAGAAATATAGGTCAGGGTGTCTATTTTATATCATAGGAATATTTATATTCAAATCATTTCAATAAGCTCCCATGGTGGGGACAAATCTTGATATTTATTTTGAAAATTTCTTAAAAAAAGAGCCTTTATTTGTCAGTAAAAGGGTTTTGCAGGCTAGTTATACTCCCAGTAATATCCCTCATAGAGAAGAACAAATAGAACATGTCGCTAGTATGTTGGCTCCTGCGTTAAGATCGGAGAAACCGAGTAATATTTTTTGTTATGGTAAGACTGGTACAGGTAAGACATTAACCATTCAACATGTTATTTCTAATATCAATAAAATAGCTTTGAATAGGAATATCCCTTTGAAGACTTTTTATTTGAATTGCAAATTAAAGAGGGTTGCTGATACGGAATATCGCTTAATTGCTCAGATGGCGAGAGAATTTGGTAAGGAAGTTCCTGCTACTGGATTGCCCACTGATGAAGTTTATAAAATTTTTATAGATACAATTGATGTTGAAAAGAAATTATTGATATTGATTTTGGATGAGATTGATCAGTTGGTTAATCGAGCTGGAGACGAAATACTTTACAATTTAACAAGACTAGATTCTGAATTAAAAAATGTGCAGATTAGTTTAATTGGGATATCTAATGATCTGATGTTTACTAACAATATCGATCCAAGAGTTAAGAGTTCTTTATCTGAGGAGGAGATAGTTTTTCCACCTTATAATGCTATACAAATACAGGATATTTTGAGAGATAGAGCGGAGAAGGCTTTTAGAAAAGGAGTAATAATGAACGGAGTAGTCGAGAAATGTGCTGCTTATGCTGCTAGAGAACATGGCGATGCTAGAAGAGCTTTAGAGTTATTGAGGGTTGCAGGGGAGATATGTGAAAGAAAAAATCAGAATAAAATAACTATCGATCATATCGACACTGCTGAAGAGAAAATAGAGAGAGATAGGTTATTAGATATGGTGCATACGCATCCAAAACAATTTAAACTTACTTTGTTGTCCTTGATTGATTTGTCTGAGAAGAATACTAAATTATCTACAGGCAAAGTTTATGATACTTATAAAGAATTTTGTTTTAAAACCGGATTAAAGCCTTTAACACAGAGAAGAGTTTCAGATATTTTAGCAGAGTTGGATATGGTTGGGATTCTTAATGCAAGAGTTATTAGTAAAGGTAGATATGGTAGAACTAAAGAGATTAGTTTAGCAATACCATCTTCTACATTGCCAGATCTTTCTCGAGATATAAAAGATACCTTGGGCATATGAGCGTTGTAGAATTTTTTTTGGATAACGGATATCTGATTAGTCCAGATATTTTGGATAGAATGAATAATGATAATAAGACCTCTTTTTTAGAAAGGGTCGAGGATAACATTAAAGGACAGACCTTGGTAGTTGTAAATAAAGATGTTCATGATTTAATCTTGAAAAAAAACTTCTTGGGAGAAGTTAATTGGAGGGAGTTTGAAAAATCTAGATTTCTTTTTGAGAAAGGCAGAGATAATGGGGTTTACCAAGCTTTTTTGGGCTCTTTATATGGCGGGAAACCACAGTTTATTCTGTCACAAGAATCTAGTAAGGGGGTGGTTAGTCTTAAATCTTATAATAAAAAATCAATTAAGAGAACGGTTCAGGATTTTGTTAGTTATTATAAGATAAGATATAATTTTCTCAGAAAGGTTTTAATGAATAGATCGGAGCTGCAAAATACCGTATCTATAACTCGTTTATTAAATAAAAACGAAAGAGAGGAGGTTTCCTTGATAGGGCTTGTGATGGATAAGAATACGACTAAAAATGGTAATATTTTAATAAAACTAGAAGATATTACGGGGGAGATTAGTGTTTTGATTAATAAAAATAAAAATGATTTATATAAGGTTGCTAAAGATATTGTTTTAGATGAGGTTGTTGGTATAAAGGGCATGGTTGGTAATAAAATTGTTTTTGCTAACGATATCTATTTTCCAGGGATACCTGTAAGTAATATTGCCAAAAAATCTAAAGAGGAAGTTTATGCTGTTTTCACTTCAGATATCCATCTTGGCTCTAACGAATTCTTGGAAAAAAATTTCCTAAAATTTATAGATTGGTTAAACGGCAACCTGGGAAATGATGAACAGAAAGAAATTTCTGAAAAGGTTAAATATTTGTTTATAGTTGGAGATACTGTTGATGGGGTTGGCGTTTATCCCACCCAGGAAGAAGATTTAACAATTAAGGATGTTATAAAGCAGTATGATAAACTAGCAGAATATCTTGGAAAAATTAGAAAAGATATTGCGATTATTATGTGTGGAGGTCAACACGATGCATTGAGATTGGCTGAGCCCCAACCTATTTTTGATGAGAAATACGCAAAGAGTGTTTTAGATTTGCCGAATGTTGTACCCGTTAGTAACCCTGCTTTAGTAAATATACATAAGAAAGAAGATTTTGATGGTTTTGATATTTTAATGTATCATGGTGCTAGTTTTCATTATTATGTTGATAATGTTGAAAGTTTGATAGTTAATAATTCTAGGGACAACCCTCGGTTAATTCTAAATTATTTATTACAAAAAAGGCACCTATCCCCTACTCATGAAAGTGGTTTATATATTCCAGATTCCAAAGAAGATTTTTTAATTATTGACAAGGTTCCCGATGTCTTAGTTTGTGGCGAGATGCATAGAACAGATGTAGCTTCTTTTAACAATGTTATAACATTGAATTGTTCGTGCTGGCAATCTAAGACCGATTTTCAGGAAAAAACCGGAAATAACCCTGATCCTGGAAAGGTCCCTGTTTTAAATTTAAAGACAAGAGAGGTAAGAATAATGAATTTTGGTGTGGAAGATGGAAACAAGTAAAGATATGCAAGGTTATTTTGAGAATTTGGATGAAGAAGTTAAAAAAGCTTATTCAATTGCCAATAAAGCTAGGCTTAAGGGTTATGATCCCGACAAGAGAGTAGAAATAATCTTGGCTAAGAATATGGCAGAAAGGGTAGAGGGTTTAATTTCTGTTGTTGCACCCCAAATAGTTAAAAGAGGAATACCCGAAAGGATTATTGAATTGGAGAAACAATATGGTAGTCAGGATTGGAGAGTTGCTTTCATAGTTGCTCTAGAGGTTGCTCAAAAAAAGTTTTGTGATTTTGAAGACGAAAGAGAGGCCATGGAGGTTGGTTTGAGGATTGGTTTGGCTTATTTGACAAATGGAGTCGTTGCTAGCCCTCTTGAAGGATTTACTAGGTTGGTATTGAAAAAGAGAAGAGACGGAAATCCCTATTTTTCTCTGTATTTTTCTGGGCCGATAAGAAGCGCAGGTACTACTGCTAATTGCGCTTTTGTCGCTTTAGCAGATTATGTTAGGCAGAAGATGGGTTACAAAGAGTATGATCCATCTGAACAAGAGATCAAGAGAATGGTTACGGAAGTTACAGATTTTCATGAAAGGATTACTAATTTACAATATTTTCCTTCCGAAGAGGAAGTAGATTTTATGATTCGGAATTTGCCTGTTCAAATAGACGGGGATCCTTCTGAAAAAATTGAAGTCTCTAATTATAAAAATTTAGATAGAATAGAATCGGATAGGATTAGGAATGGTGTCGCTTTGGTTATCGGAGAAGGTTTAACTCAGAAATCTGCTAAGTTTTATGGTAAATTTGAAAGATGGAAAAAAGATTTTGGAATAGAAAGTATGGATTTTTTAGAGGATTTTGTTAAACTACAAAAAAGTATCAAAGCAAAAGAGAAGAAAAAAGAGGAGAGCGGAGATAGAATCAAACCAGATTATACTTATATCAAAGATATCGTTGCAGGCAGACCTGTTTTGACACATCCGCTTTGTAAGGGCGGATTTAGACTTAGATATGGTAGGGGGAGAACCAGCGGGTTAAGTTCTACTTCAATACATCCTGCTACGATGGTTGTTTTAGAGAATTATATTGCTAATTGCACTCAATTGAAAGTTGAGAGGCCTGGTAAAAGTACCGTTTTGAGTGTTAATGATTCTTTAGAAGGACCAATTGTTAAATTAAATAATGAAAATGTCTTGTTTTTGGAAAGTGAAGAACAAGCAAAAAAGTACGTTAAAGATGTAAAGGAAATTTTATTTCTTGGAGACATTCTTGTTAGTTATGGAGATTTTTTAAACAGGGCACATGTTTTAGTTCCTCCTGGTTATTGTGAAGAGTGGTGGATTCGTGAGTTGGAGAAAAAAGCAAACGAGAGTTTGGTTTCAGAGGAAGTGGGGTTGGATTTACCTTTATCTAAAAAACTATTTCAATACCCTCTTACTACTAAAATAAGTTTTGATCATGCTTATAACATCTCTAAACAATTTCGTGTTCCTTTACACCCAAGGTTTACTTTTCACTGGAAAGATATAAACCACAAGGAATTTCTTGTATTAGTTGATTGGTTGAATAAAGCTATAATAAAAAGAGACGAATCTAAAATCATCCTTCCTTTGTCTTATAAATTAGAAGACGCTAACATAAATCCTAAAAGAGTTTTAGAACTTTTAGGAGTTCCTCATATTGTTGTCTCAAGAGAGAATGTTTTAATTGATAAGGATTGGGCCAAAGCTCTTATGGCTAGTTTGGGATTCTTTAATGAAGGCCTGGATGTTAAAGAAATTGTAAAATCTGTTTCAGAGAGAAAAGACGTTTTAGAAATTGTTAATTCTCTTTCTGAAATTATACTTAGAGATAAGTCTGGGATTTCTATTGGTGCTAGGATGGGCAGACCAGAAAAAGCCAAAATCAGAAAACTAACGGGGAGTCCTCATGTTTTATTTCCGGTAGGTGAAGAAGGTGGAAGGCTTAGGTGTTTTCAGTCTGCCATGGACCTTGGAAAAGTAAATGCAGATTTTCCAGATAGATACTGCAATGATTGTAAAATTGATACTATCTACCCTGTTTGTGAGAACTGTGGTAAAGAAACCTCATTAAGAGAAAGTAAAACTAATTTTGGAGATTTGACATATAAGAAAAAAGATATTGATATTAGATATTATTTGGAGAAGGCCAAAAACCATCTGGGCATCAAACAAATTCCTGATTTGGTCAAGGGTGTTAGAGGGACGTCTAACGAAGAACATATACCAGAGAATTTGGCTAAAGGTTTATTGAGAGCAACCCGTGAACTTTTTGTCAACAAAGATGGTACAATAAGATATGATATGACAGAAATGGCGGTTACGCATTTTAAGCCTGCTGAGATAGGTACAAGCGTTAAAAAATTAAGAGAACTCGGTTATGTTAAAGATATTTACGGTGAGGAGTTGGTTCATGAAGGACAAGTTTTAGAGATCAAACCACAAGATGTAATCCTTCCTGCTTGTAGAGATTCTGATCAGGAGGGAGCAGATGTTGTTTTATTTAGAGTTAGTAAGTTTATAGACGATATTCTAGAAAGATTTTATAAGATGGAGAAATTTTATAATTTAAAGAATAAAGAGGATATTGTCGGGCACCTTGTTATTGCTTTGGCTCCGCATATTTCTGCTGGTATTGTTGGTAGAATAATTGGTTTTTCTAGAACACAGGGTTGTTATGCACACCCTTATTGGCATTGTGCTCAGAGAAGAGATTGTGATGGTGATGAAAACTGTGTTTTTTTATTGATGGACGGTTTGCTAAATTTTTCTAGAAAGTATTTGCCTTCCCATAGAGGAGGGGTTCAAGATTCTCCTTTGATTCTAACTTCTAATCTCATTTCTACAGAGGTAGACGATATGATATTTGATATGGATTGTGTCTGGAGATATCCTCTGGACTTTTATGAGGCATGTCAACAGTATAAGATGCCTTGGGAGGTTGATATGGAGAAGGTGGGAGATAGACTTGGGACTGAAAAACAGTATGAGAAATTTGGCTTTACACATGATGTTTCTAATATGAATCATGGAGTTAGGTGCAGTGCTTATAAGTTTTTACCTACGATGCAGGAGAAAGTGCTTGGTCAGATGGATTTAGCTGAAAGGATAAGAGCGGTGAACGAGTCGGATGTAGCGAAGTTGGTAATAGAAAGGCATTTTATAAGAGATATAAGGGGGAATCTGAGAAAATTTTCAATGCAACAATTTAGGTGTGTTAAATGTAATGACAAATATCGGCGGCCTCCTTTGTTGGGAAAATGTTTGAGATGCGGGGGCAAGTTAATATTCACTATCTCGGAGGGATCTATAGCTAAATATTTGAGACCTAGTATCGAGATTTCTGATAAATATGAGTTACCCGATTACACTAAACAAGTTTTAGATCTAGTTAAAATGCACATAGAATCTGTCTTTGGTAAAGAAGATGATAGACAACAGAGTCTCGGTAATTGGTTTAAATAAAAAGCTTTATAAATATATTAGAGTTAACAAAATAAAATGCCAATAATAGGATTTAATTTTGATAAGATAACTGTTGAAAAAAAAGATAAGATTACTGGTAAATTTAACATTAAAAATGACGTAGGTATAAAGAGTGTTGAGCAGGAGCAGTTAGTTCTTAAGGGTTCTGAGGACGTCTTAAAATTTGGTTTCGAATATAAGATTGATTATGAACCTAAGATAGGATCTATTGTTTTAAAAGGACATATCTTATATATGGACGACACCAAGATTATAAAGGAAGTATTGAAAGAATGGAAGAAAAATAAGAAGGTTTTACCAACATTAACTCCATTATTGATAAACGCCGTATTACATAAGTCAAGCATTAAGGCTTTAGAATTATCACAAGATGTTAATTTGCCTCCACACATCAATCTACCAAGGATACAACCCAAACAAAAACAATAATTAAAAGAATTCCTTTAGACTTTTTCTTTCCCTTTCTTTTTCAACTGCTTCTTCATAGTCGCATTTTTCTGTTTTCATTATCTTAAGAATATTGAGAGCCTTATTCATATTCTTATTTTGATTAAACACCCTTATATATATTCTTGATATCTATAATAATCCTTTCATAATAGTCCTTCTTATTTATATTTTACAGTCCGATATCACTATAAGATTAGAAATCTTTTTTATTTACTTACAGTTAATTTTCCTTAAGAAAGTTTTAAATATCAGTATGTGGTGTTAAAGGTATGGATAAAAAAACTTGGTGGATAATCGGGATTATAGTTGTAATCTTGGCTGTTTTATTTTTGATTTAAGAAAGCTTTAAATAAAACACATTTTGACGTACTTTTATGTTAGCTTTGCTAGGAATATTGGATTTGTTGTCCGCTTTGATATTACTTCTCACCCGCTTTTTCAATATTGATATTCTTGCTTGGCTTGTAGCAATGTATCTAATTATCAAAGGCATAATTTTTATTTCCATTCCGAGTGTTATTGATATTCTTGTCGGGGTTGTTATCATATTTGCAATATTCGGTTATTTTAATTTGATTACATGGATTGCTTTTATATGGCTTATCCAAAAAGCCGTTCTTAGTTTTTATTGAGGTTTGTAAAAGTATATCAGAATTAAAATTATAGCAGTCATTATTAAGGCCAATATGGCGTAGGTTGTTGTTATTGTTGGTAAGAGCAACCCTATTAGGAAAATGAATATGAAACTTAAAAGGTAAAGTATTTTTGATCCGAAAAAGATTCTTGACCCGTCTAGTTTTGATAATGGGATCATGGAATACATTGCTAGAGCAGAATTTACAATAACGAACCTCTCAAAATTAAAAAGATTTCCTGTTATTTGGAATATTATTGCTAAGAAGAGATTTGTCAAAGGTCCTGCCAAGGATATTGCTGCAGTTTCAAACTCTGTAAGGTTCTTGAATTTTTTACCCAATCTGTATTTCTCTTTTATTTTTGAAGACGTGACTGCAGCGAATTTTATCAATCCATTAGATACGAATGCCAATGTTATAGAAAGAATTAATCCTAGGGGGAAAGTTTGAATTCTATATCCTACAAAACTTTTTGGAAATTTTTTACTTTTTGATAGCCCATATCTTTCTATGGACCATATTCTGAATTCTGATGATGCGCCGTACTTTTTTGCTACTATCTTGTGTCCTATTTGTTTTAAGATTAATGCTATTGCTACGACTAAAATATATAAGATCCAATTTGTTATTCCTGTTATTACACTGAACCCTTCTGTTCCCCATTCCCTGAATGAGAATACGAAAGCTAAAACTATTGTGCTTATGAGCAGATGTTTAATTTCTAGGTTTTTAAATTTCATTTAATTAAATTAACAATATCTTCTTCATGGCCTGCGCCCACTATTGCAAGTATCTTTTTATCAGGATATTTATTGATTAGGTTATTTAAGTTTTTTGCCATTATCTTGTTTCTATCTTTTATTAAGATTTTATATATAGAAGGATATCTTTTTTTAAGTTGCGATGTAAGTTTTCTTATTATCTTTTTACTAGGCACTTTTCTTAAATCTATTTTTATTTCCGTCTTTTTAAAGGCACTTCTTAATAGATCCAGTAAGAAATTAATTTTTTCTTTTCTTGTTATTGAATCAGATAGTTTTTTTAAAGTTATTCTAATGTCTTGGTCTATAAGATATATTTTTGATTTGGTTTTTTTGCTTAATTCAATGGCTTTTAACATCTCTGACCCTGGAGTTACTTTTACTATCTTTCCAATCTTTTTTTCTATATAGGCCCCTATAGTATTGATTATAAGTCCTTTGATACCGAACTTTTTTATTGAAGAAAAACCCAATTTCTTCTTTCCTTTAGTTGTTAATGCAGCTAGTCTTATCTGATCTAGTTCAAGAGCTATGATTTCTGGTTTGTTTCTTAGAATGGTGGATTCTACTTCTTTTATGCTTTGAATAGCAACATGCGAGGTACCTATAATAGTAAGGTTTTTATATTTAATCATAGTTAGAGAAAGATATATAAAGTTTAAAAGATTGTTGGTTGGGAGGAGGTAAAAAGATGATAAAAACCAAGTCGTTAGATGATATTTATGATATGGAGGTTTATACCGATACTGGAGAATACTTTGGTGATGTTGAAGAAAGTATATTGGCTACTAATAAGGTCTTTGGTTGGAGAATTAAAGCTACGAAGAACTCATTTCTGAATAAAGTTTTGGGCGGAGCTAAAGGTGTTATAGTTCCTCATCAACTGGTTAAGGCTGTAGGTTCTATAATGATAATTAGCAAGGCCGCAGTTCCAAGTTTTGAAGAGGAAAAAGAAGAAGAAGAGTAGAAACTTTTAAATAGTACTAAACTCTAAATTTGCTATGGCAAGCCCTTTAGAGAACGCTATAATCTTCTTACGTGATTTTGGTTTATTTGATATAGTATTGCCTTTCTTGTTGGTCTTTACTATAGTTTTTGCTATTCTTGAAAAGACTAAAATTCTTGGAGAAGAAGACGGTAAGCCTAAAAAGAACCTTAATAGCATGGTGGCTTTTGTTGTGGGTTTGTTGGTTGTTGCTACAAATAAAATTGTCAATGCTTTGACACAGGCATTGCCAAACGTTATTTTACTTGTAATAATCTCTATCTCCTTTCTACTCCTCATAGGGGTATTCTGGAAAACTGGAGAAATGGATTTTAGAACAGAACACAAGGGGCTATATGGAGTTTTTGTTGCCTTCTTCTTGATTGCTATTATACTAATCTTTTTGGGTTCTATTGAGAAGGGCGTTAGTGGAGAAAGTTGGCTTAAGTTCTTTTATGATTATGTTGCTTTAAATTGGGGAGGCAGTGTTGTGTCTAGTTTCATTTTTTTGTTGGTGGTAATTTTTGCTATTTATTTTGTAACCAAGGGAGGTCATAGTAAGGCTGGAGGAGATTAATATGGTGAGTTTTTATGATATTTTTTATCAGTTGGAAGGCATGGGATTCTTTGATGTTTTTTTACCTTTCTTGTTAGTTTTTACGATCATTTATGCTATCTTGGAGAAGACATTTTTATTTGGTAAAAATCCTGACCAATCTCCAAAATCAAACATAAATCTTATAGTTGCTTTGATTATCGGTTTGATAGTTGTTGTTCAGACGGATTTAACATTTTTAATTAACCAATATCTCAGTAAGATGGCGTTGTTTATAATAATTGCTTTAATTTTTATTTTAACTCTGGGTGTTTTTGGAGGCAAGCCGGAAGAAGGTTTTAGTGGATGGGCTTGGGGGCTCGCGGTTATCGTCTCTATTATTGCGGTGCTTTGGGCTTTGACTCCTAGTTATTATGGGCCTTACGGTATAGACCTTCCTTATTGGTTATACCTTACTCCAGAATCCAAATCTTTTTTATTGGTTATAGGCTTTTTTGTTTTGATAATAAGTTTGGTTAATAAAAAGCCCAGTGGTGGAAAAGGATTTGGAAAAGGTTTTGAAGATTTTATGAAAGGTTTTAAGGGAGCAGGAGGATCTTAGTTATGGCAACCTTTTTAGATGTCGGTTTATTAGAATTTTTTCTTCCGGTTTTTAGTTTCTTATTTGTCATGATTCTTTCATATGCCATTTTGCAGAAGTCCAATGTGCTTAGTGATAATAAATATATTAACTGGGCATTAGCTTTGGGCATTGGTGTTTTAGTTTTGTTTAGCGGATCTACTTTGACTTTGATAAATATCGTGGTCCCTTGGTTTGTTATCTTGTTCATTTTTATCTCTTTGTTATTCGCAATATTCATGTTTATGGGTAGTAAGCCTGACGATTTGTGGAAAGAGATAGGGGGAAAGGCAACCATCGTTATCATTTCTATATTGCTATTAGCAATCTCCATAGGACAAGCATTTGGGCCTATCTTTTCTCCTTATGGAGACGGGGACGGAGATGGAGACAAAACCACTCGGAGTGAGACAATTAAAACAATCTTTCATCCAAGGGTTCTGGGAGCAGTATTTATTATAATTGTTGCGGCTTATGCTACTAAACACTTATCAAAACCTTGGAGTGATTAGGCTTTCTTTTTAAGCTGTTTTGTTATTCTAGAAAGTTCTTTTATGTTCTCTGTAAGAGGAGTAATTATCTTTTCAAATACTTTTTCAAGCGTTTTCATCTCTGATGAGACATCTTCCATCGTTCTCTGATAATCACGTGTTTTACTGAGTATTGCTTTTTCCATGTTTTCGAATCTTTGATTCGTTCTTATTAGTTCTTGCTTAACAGATATTAATCCGGTATCTATTTTTCCTTTCCATAAATTTATATCACCTATTTTTCCCATAAAGTCGTCCCATTTTTCTTGTATTATCGATTCTGCTATTTCCTGTATCCTTTCACTCATATCACGGTTTAAAAATTCTTGTTGTGGTTGTAGTTGTGATTGTTGCTTTGTTTGTGAGGGGGAGGGAGCTATCATTGATCGAGGAGCTTCTTCTGATAAGGACAATTCGTCGTATTGTGGCGGTGCTGACGGCATGGGCGCTTGAGGTAAAGGTGGTTGGTCATAATAATCTAGATTATTATCCTCTTGGTTTTGTATATCTCTTGGCATTCTTGGTAGGGGGGGGTTGATTGACGATTCATATGGTGATGGTGCTTCTATCTCATTTTTAACATCTGCTTGTGCTATGGCTTCTGTTATATCTTCTTTGCTATATTTTTGTTTTTTTAACTCATTAATTATCTGATTGTTTGTAAATCCTTGGTTTTTCATATCTAGAACTTTGTTTATTGGAGGAACCATATTACCTCTTTTTCCTTTTTTTCTTTTTTAGTTTTTCTTCAAGTATTTTTTCTAATTCTTCTTGTGTTACATAGTTTAGTGGATTCCACACATTAATATATTTTTCTAAAACTTTTAGATTTTCCTTTCTTGCAAAGAAGCTCATTTCTTCTACTACGTCTTTGGTAGTTTCTTTTATTTTGAATAATTCTTTCTTTATTTGTTTTATGTCTGTGTTGATTTCTTTTAATTCTTGCATTAGTTTTTTGTATTCTTCTATCATATTTTGATTTATCATGAAAACCCTGTCTCTCATTAGAGTGTATTTACTTTCTAGAAGTCTAATTCTATCATGGACATCTGTCATGGGGTTTTGTTCTTGAATATTATTCATTTTTCAAATCGAAAACTATTTTAATATATAACAGTTAAGTAATAAAAGTTGCGTTATTTTATCGGAGTAGTTAATATGCCTTCCGTAAGAAAAAAAGAGGACTATGAGATAATCTCTGAGGGGAAAGAAGAAGTTTTAAGAGTGAATTATCGTGGTAAAAACTTTCCCCCTTCTTTAGAAAGTAGTAAATTGTGTATGTCCGATACTATTGATAAACTGATAACTGTTCCTAGGGCAAGCAGGGTTGTTTTTGTTTTAAGAAAAAACTACCAATATAGCAAACCACAAATAAATATTCTGAGAGAGATAGCTAATCTTTATAATTATTTAATAAAACAGAAAAAAGTTCTTACTCTTTCTGGTTGGTACGATGTTCAATATGCTCCTGATTATTCTGAGAAAATTTCTTTGGTGCATTATGTTGTTTTAAATTTGTTAAAAGGTGATCCTATAGGAGCTTACGTTGAATTAAAGCGATTAATCAGAGAGCAAAAAATAAAATTAAAACGTGCCATTGAACCAGATCAACTTAAAGCAGAAGAGCAGTTCTTGGATTTATTAAATTATTTGTTTATGTTGTTGGATAGGACTAAGTTGATAAAAATGGTTAAGGAAGACCTTTCTGGATATGTTATTGGTGATAGGTCTTTGTATAAAAGTGTTTTTAGAGCAACAATTACTCCCGATTTTATGTTCGCTAGACTTATGGCAGAGCCTCCTTTAGATGCGGATGAGATTGATGCTTACGACATTGGAGATACTAATGTCATGATTTTTAAAACTGACGAAGACATAAAATATAGGTACCATGTTATTCCTCCTGAATTTAAGATTTCTGAAGATAAATATGAACTTTTGAATTTGGCGAGGGATGTTTTATCTGAGCATAAACCGTCTGCTGAAGAATTTATAGATCCGGATAAAATGAGATATAATTTCTTCAATATTGGAAGAGATTTGATTACTGAATTGGTGGAAGCGAAAGGTTTAGATATTTCTTATGAAGAAATAGAAGAATTAGCAAAAATTTTGGTCAGGTATACAGTCGGTTTTGGTTTATTGGAGATTTTATTGAGCGATAAGAAGATACAAGACGTGACTATTAATGGACCTATTGGAGACTCTCCTATATTTGTAGTCCATAGTGATTATGGAGAATGTAGTACTAATATCCTTCCCAGTAAAGAAGATGGAGACAGTTGGGCAACGAGATTCAGATTGGTTAGTGGGAGACCTTTGGACGAAGCTAACCCTGTTTTAGATACCGAATTGATTCTGCCTGAGGTGAGAACCAGGGTAGCTGTGATTACTAATCCTTTGAATCCACTTGGACTTGGTTATGCTTTGAGAAGGCATAGGGATAAGCCTTGGACATTGCCTTTGTTTATGCATAATAAGATGATAGATAGTTTGACTGCGGGTTTGTTGAGTTTTTTAATAGATGGATCTAGAACCATGTTGATAGCTGGAACTAGAGGTTCTGGTAAAACTAGTTTACTTGGAAGTTTGATTGTCGAAATTATGAGAAAATATAGGGTAATCACTATAGAGGACACTTTAGAATTACCTACTGAATTCTTGAGAAAGAATGGTTATAATGTTCAGCCTATGAAAGTTAGAAGTGCTCTGATGCCTACGGGTGGTGAGATTTCTGCTGACGAAGGAATAAGAACAAGTCTTAGAATGGGTGATTCTAGTTTGATTGTTGGAGAAGTTAGGTCTGTTGAGGCAAAAGCTTTGTACGAAGCTATGAGGATTGGGGCTTTAGCTAATGTTGTTGCAGGAACCATTCATGGTGAGAGTCCTTATGGTGTTTTTGATAGGGTGGTTAATGATCTTGGCGTTCCTAAAACTAGTTTTAAAGCTACAGATGTGATTGTTGTAGCTAATCCTGTAAGGAGTGCAGATAGGTTAAAGAGTACGAGAAGGGTTGTTAGTTTGACAGAAGTTAGAAAAGAGTGGGAGAATGATCCTTTGAAAGAAGGTGGTTTTGTAGATTTGTTAAAGTATAATGCCAACACAGATAAGTTAGAACCTACTGACAATCTAATAAACGGGGATAGTGACGTGATTAAAAGCATAGCATCAAATGTTAAAGAGTGGTCAGGTGACTGGGATGCTGTTTGGGATAATATTATGTTAAGAGCTAAAATTAAGAAAACATTGGTTGATTATGCTGTGAGAAGTAAAAATCTCGGATTGTTGGAAGCAGGATTTGTCATAAATGCAAATGATAAATTTCATATTATTAGTAATTCTGTTAGTGAGGAAGTCGGAAAGATGGAGAGTAAGAGAATATTTTTTGAGTGGAATGACTGGTTGAAGAAACAAATTAAAAAAGAGTTTGCAGTTAGTTAAGATGGTTAAAGATAAAAAAGTGGACGAGGTTTTAAAGAAATATAAATCTAAATTTGATAGTCTGGATGAAGTTAAGAGTGCTGTTGAAGATTTTAATATTGACTTTAGTAGGGAATATGAAATTTTTAGGAAAGAAGCTTTGTCTACAGGAGTTTCTATTTATGAGAGTTTGTGTAACTCTTTTGGTAAGATAGTTAGAATAAATCCAAGTAAGAAGAATGAGCTGAAATTAAGAAGAAGTATAGAGATGGCTCATTTAAATATAGAGCCGAGTGCTGCGGTTGGTTTCGGAACTTTTGTTGTTTCTTTTTTAATTTTAGTTTGGATTTTATTGGGTGTTACTTCTTATCTTGTTGATGTGACTTCTTTAATCCCTTATGTTGCATTTTTTCTGATTTTACTTAGTTTGTTGTTGTTGAAGCCTTTGACTAATCTTCCGAATTACATTGCTGCGAGATGGCGTCTGAGAGCAAGTAACCAGATGGTGCTTTGTATCTTATATATCGTCATTTACCTGAGACACACTAGCAATCTTGAACATGCGGTTAGATTTGCAGCAATTCATATAGGGGAGCCTTTAAGTTTAGACTTAAGGAAAATATTTTGGGATGTCGAAACAGGAAGATTTCCTACTATAAAAGAAAGTTTGGATAATTATTTAGTAACTTGGAAAGATTGGAACTTGGAATTTGTAAACTCTTTCCATATGGTTGAAAGTAGTCTATATGAATCTAGCGAAGCTAGAAGATTAGAGCTTTTAGATAGGAGTTTAGAAACCATTTTGGAAGGTACTTACGAGAAGATGCTTTATTATGCACATGATTTAAAGAATCCTATAACTATGTTACATATGCTAGGGGTTGTTTTGCCTATTCTTGGATTGGTTATACTGCCTTTGGTCACTAGTTTTATGCAGGAAATTTCTGTAGGGGTTAAACTTGGATTAATGATAGGTTTGTATTTGATCTTGTTACCTATTTTGGTTTATTCTGTAGGTATGAGTTTGCTGGGCAAAAGACCAACAGGTTATGGGGAGACTAGTTACGGTTTTAAGAGCAAGGGCAGTTTGTTTTTGCCTGTAATCATTGTAGCTTTGTTTTTGGTCATAGGGGTAACCCCTCTAGTTTTAAATTATCTTGACCCTGGTTTTGATTTAGAGTTCCCTGGAGTTGGAATGTTTTTGGATTATAGAAATGGGCAGCCCTATGGTGTTGGTGCTCTATTATTTAGTATAGCGATTCCTTTAGGTATTGCTTTGGGCGTTGGATATTATTATAGAGAGAAAAGTAGAAAGTTGGTTAAGAAAAGGAAAGACATTAAGAATTTAGAGAAGGAGTTTTCTGGTTCTTTATTTCAACTTGGAAATAGGGTTGGAGAAGGGATGCCTGTTGAATTGGCTTTTGGAAGAGTTTCAGAAACAATGAAAGGAACTCCTACTGGAGATTTTTTTAGGAGAGTTAGTAATAACATTACTCATCTAGGTATGGATATTGAGGATGCTGTTTTTAATGATAAGAACGGGGCTATCCTAGATTATCCAAGTCCTTTGATAGAAAGTAGTATGGAAATTCTAATTGAAAGCAGTAAAAAAGGGCCTAAAGTGGTTGCTAAAAGTCTCACTAGTATCTCTGAGTATGCCTCTAGAATTAGAAGGATTAATGAAAGATTAAAAGATTTGTTGGCAGAAATAGTTAGTAGTATGAAAAGCCAGATTAGTTTTTTAGCTCCAATAATTGCTGGCGTTGTTGTTGGAATAGCAAGTATGATTGTAAATATTTTTGCTAAACTTGGTGATCTAACTGGGGGCATAGATGTTGGAGAAGAGTTTGGAGCATTGGGAGCTATGGCTGTTTTCTTTAATGTTGAGGCTACTATTCCCAGTTATTATTTTCAGATCATTGTCGGATTGTATGTTGTGATGATAGCTTATATTTTGAGTGTTTTAAGTAACGGAATCGAAAATGGAAGTGATAAGTTAAGTCAAGATTATGCTGTTGGTAAAAATCTGATTAGGAGTGTTTCTTTGTATTCTGTTGTGACTTTTTTAGTTATTATAATCTTTAACAGTTTATCAAACGCTATATTATCTGGATTGGCTGGAAATCTTTAATAATAATATTTAAATAGAGGGTTTTATACTTAAAAGTATGAAAAGAGGGGATATGGAGTTAGATTATATTGGTAAGATTGTTATAGCTGTGGCGTTTCTTTTGGCAGTGCTTTTTATTATTTGGGTTTTGAGGGATAAATTATTTAGTTTTCTGGAAAATTTAAAAGATATTTTTAGGTTCGGTGGTTAGATGACTCAAAAATTAACTATGGAGAAGCTAGTGGGTTTGTTTATTGTTCTTGTTGTTGTAGTGGCCATTATATTTATCATGATTTTTAGTTATGATCCCTTTGTTGATAAGTTAAAAGATTTGAATCCTTTTAGTGACGAATATGATTTAAAAAATGAAGAATCTAGTAGTCTAGTTTCAGATGCTTATGGTGTTTGTAAAGGTATTTCTGGAAGTGCTTGTTTGTGTGATTCTGGTATCAACTTGAATTTGGGAGAAGATGAAGAGATTACTATTTCAGGGAGTGGTAATAAGATAATTATAGATTCTACTGAAGGCTATACTAAAACTGTAACAGGGATTAAACATTGTTTTCAAGGACATGTTGGAAAAGATATCGGGTCAGAAGAATTCAAGATAACTTTGTTTAAGAAAGATAATAGAATTCTTTATTATTATGCTTATGAAGGAAATGATAAAAGTGTTTTAGATGTGATTGCACAGAGGTTGTCTAAAGATAGTCCTGGTGAGATTCAAGGTACTTTTAAATTGTATAGATATGTTAAGAATAATGAAATTTATTTATGTTTTCCAGAATATAGCCTTAGCTTTAAGGAATGCAAATAGAAAGCTTTAAATAAGAATATTTACAAATAAGTTGAGAGGTGTTTATATGACTAAAAAGGGTCAAGGATTATCTATGACTATGATTGTAGTGATAATTCTAGCCTTACTTGTTTTATTGGTTATTGCTTTGATATTCTTGGGAGGAAGTACTGGATTGAGCCAGAGATTGAAGAATATTTTCTTGCCTCAACAAGCCATTGCAGTTGATTTAGCAAGGCAGAATTGTCAGCAATGGTGTAGTTTGGCTGAAAGTATGACTCCAGAAGATGCAAGGCAGAGTGCTTATTGTACTAGTTATCAGGAGGGCGTAGATTTAAATCCTAGAGATGGAAATCCTGATAAGGATGGTGACGGTAAATTGATAAGATATTATTGTTCTCAAGACGCTGCAGGAAGAGGAGCGAATGTTTTTGGTGGAGAGAGAACAACAGCATCTTTAGATGTCAATTGCGGAGTCAGTTGTCAATAAAAACCTTTAAATAATTCTTTTATTAAATCATGTTTATGAATAAAAGAGGTACAGAACTTTCTATGAGTACTATAATTACGATAGTTTTGGCTTTGTTAGTTTTGTTGGTTATCTTGTTTATATTTTGGGATTCTATTGGAGCATTTTTTTTGATTATTAAAGAACAGATTCGGAATTCTGTTAATCTTTTTGGAGATGTAAATCCAAAATGAAAAAAGGCGTTACTATGATGCTGAAAGCGATAATAGGCGTTCTTTTAGTAGTTGGAGGTATTCTGGTTTTTTTTAATGTGTTTGGTGCTGTTGTAGGCATCTTATTTCCTTCTCCTGATGAATGCAGAGCAAGTGAAAATAGTTTTAATCTACTTAACGAATTTGTTGATGGTATTGTTGATGGAGAATTTGATAGTAATGAGGTTTTATTTCTTAAATTGCAGGAAAGGTGCGATGTTGTTTCTTTTGATTCTGTTAACCTGGATGTAGTTAAGAGGCCTACACAATGTGTTGGAAGATCTTGTTTATGTTTATGTTATAGAGAAGAAGATGAAGATAAATTAAGCGAAGATGATTGCAGAAGATATAATTTTTGTCAAACCTTTAAGGGAATAGATTTTAAGAGTATTTCTGGACCAGTGTATTTAGAAGGTCAGGACGGCGTTTTGGAAGTTACCCTTAATAAGAGAAATAATATTGTGGAGATAAACCTGGGAGCTGTTCATGCAACTTCTGTTGGAACCAAAAATACAATTAAAGATTTAAGTTATTTCTTTGAAGAGGTTCTTAAGAAAGAAGGCATTTACGATGTTAATCTTTATTTGGAAAGTGGTTATTTGGTTTTAGAGAAACAAGAAAATAGTTTATTGATTTCTTTATACGATGATTCGCATAATTTAATTGATACAAAAGCTATCGGTTTTAATGGAGAAATTTATTATGTTACGAAGGTTTTAGAAGATACTAGTTGTCAAGATAGTTATCCTTTTGCTTGTTTTGAAAATAATGGTAAAGATTATGTTGCTAGTTTGGAAATTTATCCGAGATACTATTACTTTTTTGAATTTACCCTTCCTGCTGATGTAGATGATGATTATTATGGTGTGCGTGTTGAAGATAGATATGTTTATTATAAAAATGGGAATTTGTACTTCTTAGAAGTTGGTGATGCTAAACTTTTGGGAGATGAAACTCTTATCGGGAGGCCTTTATATGAAGAAAAGGAGATAGATGATAGAACTTTGGCTAGGTTGAATTCTTATTCTGTTTATATAGATAATAAAGAAAATGAAGATTTGATCTTGGCTCTTGTGATGCAAGAAAGTTATGGCGGAGTTTATTATGCGGTTTCCCCCTGCGGGGCTGTTGGTGTAATGCAGCTTATGCCTCCTACTGCTACACAATACGGTGTTGATTATGTTTATGAAGGTTATAAGGGTAGTGGTTGTGATAATTCTTATGCAGAAGATTTGATAGCTAAAAGAGACCATATACTGGATAATGGTTTATTAAATGAAGATCAGAAAAGAGAGCAGCTAATAGCTTTAGATCAAAGATTTAATGTTAAAAGTAACATGGAGGCTGGAGAGGTTTATCTTAACTTTTTATTAGAGAGATATAATGGTGATGAAGAATTGGCTTTAGCTGCTTATAATTGGGGGGAGGGAAGAGTTGATAATAATTGCGATGTTGATATTGGTTTTGCTTCTTGCAAGAATGTTCCTGAAGAAACAGCTAATTATGTTCCTTTAGTTCTTGGATATAGGGAGTTTTTGAAGAATGCTTGATGAAAGAAATATACTCTGGGTTTTTTATGTATTTTTGTTAGTGGTTGTTTTTGTAATCGTTTCTGCTTATGTTCAGGAGGCTGCTTCTGACACGTTACATAAACAGAAAGTGCTGGCATCTAATCTAGCTTTTTTACATGATACTGTTGTGAGCAAGGAGGAGGCTTATGTTGAATATAAAATTAATGAAGATTTTTTGATAGAATTTAATAGTAAGGAAGGGTGTTTTGTTTATGTTAAGGAAAAAGATAGCGAGGCAGGAAGTTCTTTTGAGTGTGGAAAGAGTGTTTATTACGACAGTGTGTTGAATTTTGAGAATCCTAAGATCCTAGCTTTTAATAAATCTGGCAATAGTTTTAAAATAAGCGCGAAGTAAGATTTATATAGACTTTAATCTGATAAGTTTTATGGAGGAATCTACAAAAGGGGTACTTAAGACAATAGTTATTTTGATATTGATCTTTGTATTTTTATATCTCCTATGGAATGTGATAGTTAAAGATTCAGTTTGTAATCTTTTGCCTGAAAAACCGAGAATATGTTTGTAAAATTTAGTAAAAGAGGAGTTAGTATGACGCTTGTTTATATTGTGATTATCTTGGCTAGCGGAGCAGTTCTTTTATTCTTTAATCAAAATTTATTTGCAAGCATTTCTGCTGATGAGAGAGGATGTAAGGATAGTGTTAATTTAGCTTTCAAAGGTTCTGTTAGGTGTCTTCCTGATCCTCTTCCTTTTGAATTTCATTGTAAAACAGAATTGGCTAAGATAGATGCTGATAACAAAAAAGAAGTTATGGATCAGATAGCAGAGCAGCTTTATACTTGTATGTGGTATGTGTCTAGAGGGGAAGGTCTTGATAAGGTAGAATGCGCAGGTTATTTGGATAGAACTTATTGTTTTGACTGTTCTGTATTGGAGTTTGGAGATAAGGCTAGAAGACTTAGAAGTATTTCCATACAAGAATTAAATGACCATATGATGGATATGGATGCTCCTTATCCATTTAAAGGAACTTATTGGGATTATTTATTTGATGCTGATGCTTACTTTAGTTTGGACAGAAGGGACGATTTTAATCATGTGGAAATGAGGGATCAAGTTGAAGATTTTTATAAGGAAGGTAAGATAGATCTAACTAAAGATTATGTTGTTAGTTATGGTCTTTATCTTGAACAACAACTACTTCCAGGACCTGCTTTAGTACATTTTGTATTGCTTTCTGAGGAAGGAGGAGATTTGCATACTAGGCTTCTTAGTAGATGTGAGGATGTAAGTGTCTCTTAGTAATTTTTATATAGCAGTTTAATCAGTTTTTATTTATGGATAAAAGAGGGAGTCATCAGTTAGTCATGGAAGAGCTTTGGACTCTTCCTAGAGTAATCATGGTGGTTATGGTTCTGGCTGTCATCGTTTTGATAGTTAGTAGTTACGTTTCTAGAGATGTAGAAACCTATGATCTGGAAACGAGTGTTATTATGAATCGTCTTTTGTATAGTGAAGATTGTTTAGCTTATTTTGATGAGAGAGTTTATCCTGGCGTGGTGGATATTGGAAATATTAATGAGAATCGTATTGGTGGGTGCGTGGATTATGGCAAGAATAAGGGGGTTAAAATAGAGCTATTTGATTCACAAGAGAACATTATCGCAGATGCTTTAGTTAATACAGATTTTCTTAAAACTAATTTAAATAAATGTAGTGCTAAGGAACATAAGAGTGTCGATTGTGGTTTTATGAACCAGTATGTTTTGATTAAAGATAATAACGGAATTAAAAATGGTTTTTTACAGATTAGTATGGTGAGGTTAAATTGAAAAAAGGAATCTTTGATATGACGATGACTTTTTATGTCTTTATCGGCTTAATTGTTATTCTTTTTGGCTATTGGTTACTAATAACTTTAGTTGGTAATGTAACTTCTGTAAGTCAAGAGCAGGTGATTGAAGCTAATGAGGCAGGTTGGACTTCTTTAACACTCATTAATGTTTTAAGAACTCCGGTTCAAGTAGATTTAGATAGGGATGGGGTAAAAGAAGATATGGAGACTATAGACTTATATTCTTATTATCAAAATGTTTTAAATGAATATGAAAAATCTGGTGGCGGGGCTTGGAATAGTGCAGATGTGGTTTATTTTAAGAATCTTATAGAGCAAGAGACTAAAGATGCCTTTAAAGATATATATAACAGAAGATGGAATGTTCATCTGGATTACGGTGTTAAGAAAGGGAGTGTTTCAGAGCCTTATGGAGATATAGATGTCTCTGAGCACAGGATTTTATCTTCTGCTGATATAGTTGAATCTAGTGTTTTTTTTCCTGGTCCGAGTGGGGGATTGATAAATGTTACATTGTCTGTTGAGTCTGGAGAGCTTTTCAAATTGAGATTGAGGAGTCCTTAAAATGAATAAGAAAGGAATATTCGCTTTGTTGTTATTTTTATTAACTATTGTTTTATTGAGTTACGCTACTTTTTTATTTTTTACTCAGGATATCAATCCAGAAACCAGTCTGGTGGGAAATAGAAGTGTCCAATTATTTAACTCTTATAATAAAGGCGAAGCGGTTTTTTTATATTTTGAGCGTGCTGCTGAATATGCAATCTTTGATTCTATTTCGGAGATAGTTAAGAATGCTGGTACTAACTCTGAGTGCGGTGTTTACAAGGACGTTGTTTACTTAGAGAGTGCTAGTGAAAGATGTTATTTTGATAGAGAGGGTATAGAAAATAATTTTGAAGAGGAGTTTAACAAAAAATTAAAAAATTATATGAAGGATTACCCAGAAGTTAATTTTTTTGAATATGGTCTTGAATTCGGTGGTAATCTAGATGTTAAAACTGTTGGAGAATTTATATTGGAAGAGCAGGGGATTGTTAATGTTGTAAATTCTAATTCTACATTCAACGTAGATTTTGATTTTGATGGTTTCGTTGGTTTGCTGGAAGATATTAAAGAATTCAGAGCACAATGTGATGATTTAATATGCTGGGAGAGTAAAACTAAAAATTATAATGGTTATATGTTTCATATAAAAGAGGACAATAAAGTTTTTATATTCGAAGTTGTTTCTGATTCTAAGCTAAAGAATTTCTATGGGGAAAAAGAGGTGATTATAAGTTTTGCAATAGATAACAGTAGAGGCATTAAGAAAGATGTTTAATAAAAGTTATGAAGAGATTGTTAGGAAGATTAAAGAAGAGACTAAGATAAGTGAAGAAGAAATTGAAAAGAAGGTTCAAGAAAAGATAAAACAGCTTTCTGATTTGGTTAGTAAAGAAGGAGCAGCACACATTGTAGCTAATCAATTGGGCATTAAATTATTTGAAGACTTGCCAAAGAGAGAGTTAAAGGTTAAAGATCTCTTTGCAGGCATGGGTGCTGTTAGTTTATTAGCAAGGGTAATCAATATCTTTAATATTATTGAGTTTAACAAGGAGAATAGACAGGGAAGGGTTGTTAGTCTTGTTGTTGGTGATGAGACCGGAGTTACTAGATTGGCGATATGGGATGAGCGTTACATCAAGCAAGTAGAAGAGAATAAGATTAAAATTAATGATATAATAAGAATAAGAAATGCTTATAGTAGAGAGAATAATGGAAACGTTGAATTGCATCTTGGTAGTAAAGGACAGATAGTTGTTAATCCTGAAGGAGAGAAAGTAGAAACGGTTAAATTTAATTCTTCTAAGAAAAAAATAAATGAATTGAAAGAGGGGGATACTGCAGAAGTTTTTGGAACTATTGTTCAATTATTTGAGCCTAAGTATTATTTTGCCTGTCCGGAGTGTAACAAAAAGGTAGACGTTAATGGAGAAAAACATGAATGTAAGGAACATGGTGTTGTTGTAGGTAAGAAGATGCCTGTTGTAAATCTCTTCTTTGATGACGGTACCGATAATTTAAGGGTCGTAGCTTTTAGAGAGCAGGCTGAAAATTTATTTGATGACAGAATGTTAGAGGATTTCGAATTAGCTAAGAAAGAGTTGTTGGGGAAGCAGTTATGTATCTCTGGAAGAGTTGTTAGAAATGATATGTTTGACAGACTGGAGTTTATAGCCAGAGAATTTAATGATATTGATCCATTGGATATTGTTGAAGAAGTAAAATGATGTTTAAGACACATCTTTTGTTTTCTGTTTTAATCGGAATCGTTTTTTCATTATTCTTAAAACCTGAAAATATTTTTTTGTTTTTATTTTTAGTTATTCTTTTTGGAGTTTTGCCTGACATAGACCATCATAAAAGCTGGATAGGAAGAAAGTTTAAGGGATTATCTTTTTTACTAAAGTTTGTTTTTAAACATAGAGGAATTTTTCATAGTATTTTTCCTATTCTTATGCTGTATCTTGTATTTCTGTATCATGGTCTTGTGGAGGCTGCTGTTGCGATGGCGGTTGGATATTTTGGCCACCTTTTGATAGATGGCTTAACTTTGAATGGTATCAATTTCTTACACCCAGTTTCTAACTTTAGAATTAAAGGGTTCATTAGGACTGGCAGTCTTTTTGAAAAGGGTTTCTTGATATTGCTTTTACTGGGGATAGGCTATACTCTCCGAATTCTGGCGATCTAGTATCTCATGTTTCAAGGACCCGCGTAATGTTTATAAATTAGTTTAGATTTACTGCTTATGTTAAATAAGATCCGAAAGGAAACTTTTTTTGAGTGAAATAGGATCCGATAAGGAGGTATTAAAGTGGAAAAAGAAAAACCTTTAACAAGGCCTATAAAAAAATGGCGCACAGGTTCTATAGAAGCAGCCATATGGGAAAATAAAAGAAAAAAAGAGACTGGGGAAGAGATCGAATTTAAAACTGTTAGTCTGAGAAGATCTTGGAGACAGGACGGCGTTTGGAGAGATTCTGTTATTAATTTACGTAGAAACGATATACCCAAGATACAAGTAGTTTTATCTGAAGCTTTAAAGGAATTATTGTTAGACGATAAAGGAAGTGAGGATAATGAAGACTGAACTTAAAGGAGACAAAAAAGAGTTTACAGTTAGTGATCTTCCTGGTGTTGGAGCAGCTACTGCTGAGAAACTTAGAGAAGGAGGTTTTGAAACTTTAATGAGCATTGCTGTTGCGAGTCCCGGAGAAATTACAGAATTAGCAGGTGTTGGCGAGCCTGCTGCAAGAAAGATTATTAATTTTGCTAGGAAAGAATTAAATGTTGGTTTTGAAAGTGGAGAAGATCTCTTGAAGAGAGCAGAGAAAATAAAGAGGATCATTACTGGAAGTAAAGAATTGGATAGATTGCTTGGTGGGGGTTTAGAAACAGGAACTATAACAGAGATGTATGGAGCTTTTGCTTCAGGAAAAAGTCAGATAGCCCACCAGTTAGCTGTAAATACACAATTGACCGAGGACAAAGGTGGTTTAAATGGCATGGTTGTTTTTGTTGATACAGAGAGTACCTTTAGAGTACAGAGAATTAAACAGTTAGCAGAAGCAAAAGGTTTAGATTATAAGAAAGTTCTGTCTAATATTAAGGTTGCCAGGGCTTTTAATAGTGATCATCAAATGATGTTGATCGAGAAGATAGGAGATTTGATAATTAAGGAGAAGCTGCCCATCAAATTAGTCATAGTTGATTCTTTGATGTCTTTATTTAGATCAGAGTATATTGGTAGGGGGAGATTAAGTGAGAGACAACAGAAGTTGAATAAACACATACATGCCCTACAGAAATTAGGAGATGTGCATAATGTTGCTGTTTATGTGACTAACCAAGTCATGTCTAAACCAGATATGTTTTTTGGAGATCCTACAGCACCTATTGGGGGGAATATAGTTGCCCACGGTATGAATCCTAGGATTTATTTAAGAAAAGGTAAGAAAGGAACTAGAGTTGCTAAATTAGTTGATAGTAGTTACCTGGCAGAAGATGAAGTTCTGTTTAAGATTACTGAGAGGGGTATAGACGATGTCTGATCTTCATAAGATTTATTAATAAGTCGTTTTTCTTTTTTTTATGGATATTTGTTTGGGTTGTAATATTTATAGAAAGTTGAGCTATTGTTGTGGTTCCAATCCAGATACTGGAGAAATTAAGGCTTTGAATTTGTTAGATGGTGCTGTTGTTGATGCTTGTTCTAATCTTGACTCTAATGGCCTTTGTATGGATTACGAAAATAGGCTAGATTCTTGTAGAAGTTATGAATGTTTTGAGGTTAGAAGTCTAGATCTTTTAGAACTTTTTGAAGATGCTCCCGGTCGGATTTGAACCGGCGCCACAACCTCCGCGGGGTTGTATCCTTTCTGGGAATAAATCTATCCAGACTAGACCACGGGAGCTCGGATTTGATTCAAAAGTTTTATAAATATATATCTTTTGATTTTCAAATGGTAAAAGGCAAAGAATTATGTATCTCATGTAATAAGAATGTTCTTAATACAGTTTCTGTAAGATTTGAATGCCCTCAATGTGGCAAGTCGGAAATGATAAGATGTAATCATTGTAGGAAGATCGGAGCAAAGTATAAGTGTTCCTCTTGTGGATTTATTGGACCGAACTAAAATGGCAGAGGTTGTTGTTACTATAAAAATAATGCCTGAAGATCCTGGTGTTGATTTGAATAAATTAGAAAAAGAAGCAAAAATCAAGATTAGTGATTTCGGTGGGGAGGTGGGAAAAGTTGAAACCGAAGCTATAGCCTTTGGTTTAAAGGCTTTAAAATTGATTTTTGTTATGGATGAAAGTAAGGGAAGTCCTGATCCTCTGGAAAAATCCATAGAATCTTTAGAGGGAGTTAAATCTGCAGAAGTTACGGACGTTAGAAGGGCAATAGGATAATATTACCATATATTAAACTGATTATTAATGCAAATAGGAATGAGGGAGTGAAAGGTATTCCTTCTTTAACTGTTATTTCTTTTAATTTTTTCTTATTTTTAAGTTCTATTATTTGTTTAATCTGTTTTTTATTTACACAAGGGCTTTTCGAAGAATAAATTAATTTCTTTCCATCATAGATTGAGTCAGTAACCCAATCGCCTTCTGTTAGTTTCTCGGGGGGTATTTTTTTGAAGAGGCATACCTTTTCTGTAACTTTGATTAAGATTATTAAATAATACAGAATTAGATAAGTAATTGTTGTTAGGATTAATACGGTTCTTATATCTGAGAATATGAAGGATGTTATTATTAATATTAAGGAGGTTATTATCACGAATTTTTGACCTTTCTTTGGAGTTTTCTTAAGCTCTTTTAAGAAATCATTTTTATTTTTAATTGATAGTGCTATCGCATATATCAGTCCGTATATGGAACCTATTACTATTAAGTTTATAAAAAAGCTAACTAAAAACGGGATGTTTAAATTTGGATCAAAGAATTTCAATAAACTTTGAGGATATGTGGCGAATATTGCACCGAGTCCTGTTAGTAATTTGGCATCACCACCACCCCATTGTTTTGTATAGTACATTAATGAGGAGATTGCTAGGAATATGAATAATCCTATGAGAGTGTAGACGAAATAGTAAAGGTCTTTTGTGGTTATTGATTGCATCGTTCTTAATGAAATTGCTATTGCTATTAAACTGTAATTTAACCAGTTGGGTATCTCTCTTGTTTTAAGGTCAGAAATAATAGCAGCAATGATCCAGATGAAAGCTACTGATATAAGAATATAATCTATCATAAGAAAAACCTATTAATTATATTTATAAATGTTTTCGTGTTATCTGTTTTTATGATAAATATTATTGGCGGAGGGCCTGTTGGAAGTAATCTTGCATATTTGTTAGCTAAAAAAGGTTTGGACGTAAGAGTTATCGAAGAGCACAAAAAGATTGGAGAGCCTGTTAAATGCACAGGGATAACTACTACTAGATTATCCAAGATCATAGATGTTGATAAGAGTTTTGTCCTTAATAGATTGAAAAAAGTTAAGGTTTATTCTAAGAATAACAAAGTTGAGTTAAAAGTTGACGAATTTGTTTTGGATAGGGTTAAGCTTGATAAATATCTCTATAAAAAAGCGGAAAAAGCTGGAGCAGAGTTTCTTTTAGGTCATACTTTTGTAAAATCTAATAAGGATAGGATTTTTATTAAATCAGGAAGTAAGAAGAAAGAATTTAATAGAGATGTTTTGGTTGGTGCTGATGGTCCTTTGTCTAAAATTTATGATTTTTTGAATAAAAAGAAATTGAATTATTTTTATGGTATTCAAGCTGTTGTTGATTTGGATGTGGAGAGAGATTGTTTCGAAACTTACTTTGGTAGTTTATGTCCAGGTTTCTTTGCATGGGTTGTTCCAGAGAAAAAAGGGATGGCTAGGGTTGGTTTAGCGATGAGGACCGATCCTAGAAGGTATTTTGATAAATTTTTAATTAATAGGGTTGGCAAAGATTATAAAAAGAGGGTTATCGAATATCAAAGCGGTTTAATTCCCATTTATGATAGGAATGTAAATGTAAGTAGGAATAATTTTTATCTCGTCGGTGATGCTGCCTCCCAAGTTAAAGCTACAACTGGAGGAGGTTTAGTTCCAGGCTTAACTGCTTCTAGGATCTTGGCAGAATCTTTGATTAAAAAAACAAGTTATAAGGAAGGGTTGAGAGGTTTAAACAAAGAATTGATGATCGGTTTACTCATTAGAAAAATCCTTTCTAGATTTTCAGATAAAGATTATGATAAATTATTGCAGTTGATGAATGATAAGGATGTTAGAGATTTACTATATAAACATGATAGAGACGAACCTTCAAAAATCCTACTTAGGTTGTTGTTAATGAAGCCTCACCTTATTAAATTCGCTAAAGTTTTATAAGAGTAAAGTTTATATATAAAGGAACTAATTCTTAAGTTATGAAGAAAGGACAGGTCAATACTCTGATTATTTTGATAGGTTTGTTTATAGTTCTTTATTTACTATTGATTCCTCCGGAAGATAGAGAGGCCTTATTGAATGAAACCTCTTCAGTTGATGGAGTTGGTGTTAGGACATCTAACATTTTGTTGGAGAGTCCAGGGAGGGTTACTCCCACCAAGGTTGGAGAAATAGAGCACAATGTTGGTTCTATGAATTTATTTTCTAGAGAAGATCCTGAAAGTGAAACGTTGTTCAGTAGTTTGTCTGTTAGTAGGTCTTTTTTCAGCAATAAAGATAGGATAATTACATTTAATATTAAGGATATAGAGGATTTGAATGATTTGTTTCTGACTTTTATTGTTGAGAGGGCCAGTGGTGATTTGGTAATAGAAATGAATGATAATGTTATCTTTAGAGGTCCTGCTGGTGGTTATTCTGAAGTTGCTTTACCTTTGAATTTGGTTAGAGAGACTAATGAGCTTGTATTGTATTCGGATTCTGTAGGTTTCAAATTCTGGGATAGAAATTATTATGATTTGCATAGTTTAAAACTTAGAAAAGAATTTGAAAGAGTTCATAGTAGCGAAACTAGAACTTTTGTTTTAAGTGATGAAGAGAAATCCAATCTAGAAAGAAGCACCTTAGAGTATTTTATTTATTGTAATGATCTTGATAGACAGAGTTTTTTAAGGATTTATTTGAATGATAATCAAATACAAAGCGGAACTCTTGGTTGTGTAAGGGAGCATAGGACTTGGACATTGGATAAGAGTTACATTAAAGCAGGAGTTAATGAGCTTATGTTTGTAATTGATGAGGGAGATTTTTTAATAGACTCCATAATGGTTAAGAATGTGTTAAAAGAAAGTAGCTTTAGGAGTTATTCATTTTTCATAAGTGATAGTCAATATGACTCCGTATTAACCGAGGAGAAGGATGCTATACTTGAAATGAAGTTAGATGGAGATAGCAAAGTTGCAGATATTGTTATTAATGATAGAAGCATTAGGATGGATGTTACTGGGGATTCTTATGTTAAGGACATATCTGATTATATTAATGAAGGTACTAATGATTTAGAGATTTTACCATTGAGAGATTTTGAGATCAGAACTTTGAGAATTGATTTGAAATAAGAGGTGAGTTATGGCTAAAGATTCTTGGACTAAGCCTTATAGGGACAAATGGGATAAAGTTAAGAGTTCTAGAGTTGTTAGAGGAACTAGAAGGAGTGCTAGATATGTTGAGGGCGTTGGTTCTGGAGAGCCTTTGTTTGGTGGAAGATTGAGTGGTGCTTTTGGAAGAGTATTGAAATTTTTTCTTGGTTTTATTATTATAGTTGCTTTTGTTTTCTTTATCATATTTGTTGTCCAGTCGATTAGGACCGGTACTGCTGGGACCATAACTGAGAGGGGTTTGGTGGCTTTTGAAGAGACAGGAGTTCCGAAGGTTGCAGAATGGGGACTATCTGATACGTGGGATTTGATATGGAGTGGAGGCCAATCACAACTTAGAAATGAGTTTATATGGGAATCGGAAGTCATTGAAAATGAATACAATGATGATTTGGGAGTCAATATAGAAGGATTTGAAAGTACGAATCCCCATTACTTTAGCTATGATCCTATTAAGATTGTGGGGGAGATTGAAGCTTTCAGTCTTAAGGATGAGACTACTTTGAAATATACTTGTGAATTGGAAGATTATGATGGTAATGTTGTTGTTGAGCCTGAAGAATATTTAATTTACAAGGATCAGGGAAAAGAGTTTACTACAGTTAGTTGTAGTTTTAATGATGGTTTTGATGTTGATAAGGAGGAGGAAAGGGAGGAGGAAAGTAGGACAGCTACATTAAGGGTTGCTTATGATTTTGTTAGTAAGGCCTTTTTAACAGTCTATCTTATGGATTCCGATGTCTTAAAATCTATAAAAGGAAACGGCCAAAACCCTTTTGATAAGTATGGTATCCGAGATCCCCATCTGAAATCTGATGATAGAACACAGAGTAGGGTAACGGATGGACCTATCAATGTTGGAATTGGAATACACCAAAGTCAACCTTTATCTGAGGATACTCCCAGTAATCTTAAAGTAACTTTGACAAGACAGAGTATATGGAGCGGACATTTGGATGAAGTTAAGAGTTTAAGAGTTCATGTTCCGTTGCTCATTGAATTGGATGAGAATATAAACTTCTGCGATTTTAGAAATACCGGCATGGTGGATTATCATGGGTTTAGTATTTATGAGGTTACAGATCAAGTTTTAAAGAATAAAGTAAATATTGATTGTGGAGAAAGCTCTTTTGTTAGATTAGCATATGGTATAACTAGTGAAGAATGTAGGAGAAGATATAAAGACAGGATTGTTCTTAGTTGTGACTTTGATGTGTTGGATGTTCCTGAATATCAATATTTATTTGCGACACAGATTCATGTTGAAACTGATTATGTTTATGAAGATGAGAAGAAAGAAGTTGTTACTGTTTTAAAAAGGGAGATTGAAGAAGATTTATGTCAAGATTTAGATCTTCTTGCTTGCGAAGATACTGTTGGATGTAGACCTATCTATGGACAAGATTACCAATTAATTAGATGTGAAACATGTCCTCCGGGTTGGAGATATTGTAGTAATTATCCTGTTGCTGTTTGTGAAGATGATCCTTGTAAATTGGGAGGATGCGTGTTGCAAGAGGGTCAATGCTTAAGTGCATAGTTCATAGAAAGTTTTTTATATTCTGATATATGAAAAATTTAAAGATGAGGTACTTGATCGTTTTAGTCGCTTTATTAATTTTTATTAGTTCTTGTAGTAATCTTTATGGTAATCAGCAAGGTACGGATGTTGGTGGAGTTGATATGAGATTCATTCCAGGGTTTATTCCGGATACTTTTACTAATATTCCCGTTAATACCCCTTCATTTAGAGTTGGTTTAGAATTGATAAATAATCTTGAAAGGGATGTCAATGGAGATGTTTGTATTTATGATACTTTGAGTGATACTTTTGGAGGCGTTCAAGGAAAGGATTGTAAGGATTTTTCAATTAGGGGAAAAGAAGAAAGTATCAGAGCAGATAAAGAAATAGTCTATTTCCCAGATTCCGGAACATACATTTATGACAATTTGCCCCCTTATACAGAGAGTATGCAGCTTTTAGCAGAATTAAGTTATGCCATGGAAACCGAAGTTTTAGCTGACATATGTTTGAATAAAGACCCAACTTTACCTGTTGAAGAATTGATTTGTGATCCTAATAGCGTTAAGATTACAAAGAAAGAATTAGCACCGGTAACTATTACTAGTATTGAGCCTAGAATCTATTCTTTGGGTGAACAAACCGCAGTTAATTTGAAAATGAAGATTAAGAAAGCAAGTGAGGGAGATGTTGTTGCTATAGAATCCTTGGGGCCAGAAGTTTTTAATAAAAAACATTTGATGAATTTAGACATTGGTATTGCTGGAACTCCTGGAACTTTTGAATGTATTCCGAGTGAACCTGACGGAAGGATAAGAGTTGATAATGTTTTAATGAAAAATAATGTTAGAGAGATAGAATGTAACGCACAGGTAACTTTAAGTACTACCAATCCCAATTATAAAGATACTTTAATCGTTAATATGAGGTATGGTTACGAAGTTTTAACAAGTTCAAGGGTTGTGCCTTTTGAATTTAGGCAAGATCTTGTTTAGGAGGATGATATGATGAAGAAAGTTATTTTGGTTGTAGCACTTTTGATTTTGATAACTGGTTGTAAGGAAGAAAAACCTGTTGTTGAAGGTCCTTTTGTCGGAGGTTCTAGTGGAGTGGATATTGATTTCGTTGAAGGGTCCCCTATTTCTGAGTTTAGTGTAGATGATACTGTTCCTGTAAAAGTCCGGGTTATGAATAATGGTGAGTATGATTTAGCAAGTGATACTGTTATGGTTAGGTTATATGGATTGCCTATGCAGGATTATAGCTTGAGTTCTGACTATAAGACTGTATCTGGGGAATTAAGAGGTGTAAGAAAAGGTTTGATAGAGGAGGGAGGAGAACAAATTATGGAGATGGGTAATTTAAAGTATAGCAGGAGTGTTGCTGGTTTTTTAGAAGCAGAGTTGTTTACTAAAGTATGTTATCCTTATCAAACCGAAGGAAGAATTACTGCTTGTGCTAGTAGTAGAAGCATTAAGGAAGCAGATGGAGAGCAGATATGTACGGTTGATGGGGAAAAAGCACAGGAAGGGTTTGTAAGTAGCGCCCCTGTTCAGATTACTAGTTTTACTGAAGATTTGAGAGGAACTAGCCAGGTGATGTTTAGAATAAATATAGCTAATCAAGGGGTTGGAGATGTTTATGCATTAGATAGCAATTGTATTGATTTAGATGATGCTGTTAAAAGAGCAGACAAGATTAACAGAGTTAAAGTAAGAGTGTTGCCAGAGGATGTAGTTTGTACTTTCCTTGGACAGGATAGTAATGAAGGGGAGATAAGGTTAGATGCTGGACAGAAAACTTTGGTTTGTACGATGGACGTAGAAGATACAGGAGCTAGTTATAAGAGAGCAATTGAAATTTACTTGGATTACAAGTATGTCGGTACTAACAGTAAATTATTGAAGATACTTGAAGCATAGTTTTATTAATTATTTCTCTTTCTTTATCTTATGATTATTTCAGATTTGCATATCCATAGCAGATTTAGTCAAGCTTGTAGTAGGCAAATTACTCTAGAAAGTTTGGAGAGATATGCTAGAATTAAAGGCATTGGTTTATTGGGAACAGCAGATTTTCAACATCCTAGATGGAATTTGGAGATTAAAAAAGAATTAGAAGAAGATGATAAGGGTATTTTGTGGAGTAAAAATAAATTTCCTTTTATTTGGCAAACCGAACTAAGTTTAATATACAGTCAGGAAGGAAAGGGAAGAAGAATTCATTATGTTGTTTTGGTTCCTGGAAAAGAAATTGCTGATCAGGTTATTGAGGCTTTGGCTAAGAAAGGAAGATTAGATTATGATGGGAGACCGATATTTGGGTTTACTAGTATTGAATTAGTAGATATGATGGTGGGGATTAGCAGAGATATAGAAATAATACCAGCGCATGCATGGACGCCGTGGTATGCTATATTCGGAAGCAAATCTGGTTTTGATTCTGTAGAAGAATGTTTTAAGGAAAGGAGTAAATATATTCATGCAATTGAATCTGGTATGAGTAGTGATCCTCCGATGAATTGGAGATTGTCTAATCTAGATAAATATAACATAGTTAGTTTTTCTGATAGTCATAGTTTCTGGCCCTGGCGTTTGGGTAGGGAGGCTACTGTTTTTGACTGTGAATTGAGTTATAAGAATATTTTAAATGCTATTAGAACTGGAAATGGATTAAAGATGACTATTGAAACCGTTCCAGATTATGGCAGATATCATTTTGATGGGCATAGGGGATGTAATGTTTGTTTATCTCCTGCTGAAAGTAAGAAATTAGAAGGTAAATGTCCTAGTTGTGGGAGAGATTTGACTATTGGAGTTTTAAATAGAGTAGAAGAATTGGCTGATAGAGATGAAGGTTATAAGAGACAGAATTTTAAGGATTATAAAAGGTTAATACCTTTGCACGAGATTATTTCGGCTGTTTATGGTATTAAGATGTTGGCTTCTAAAAGAGTTTGGGATATCTATAATAATTTGATAGGCAGCTTTGGTTCAGAATTTAATGTTTTGTTGCATGTAAGTTTTGACGAGTTGAAGAAAATTGATGATAAGTTAGCACCAATTATAATAAAAAATAGAGAAGATAAATTAAAAATAAGGCCTGGTTATGATGGAGAATATGGTAAACTTATTTTGAATAGTAAAGAAGAACAGAAGAATTTATCCGGATTCTAATTTTGCTTTAATCCTGTACTTTGAATATTTGTCCAATGGAGAATATTTTGCAGGCCTTGGATTTGTTGTTTTTTTACTGCATTTTGGACATATTTCTTTCATGGTGTAGAGCTGGCAAGAATTGCACTTGAAGATATGTTTCATTTTCTTGTAAATGATCCTGTGCCTTTGTTTGCTTCTATTTCTTTTATTGCTTCTTCTTGAGCGTTTTTTAAAATTCCTTCTGCTGTCTTATAGTCAGAGGCTGTTACAGAAATTTTATAATTTGGTGCTCCTAAATAAGAAATTTTTATAGTTCCTTTTTGTATTTTTGAAAGTATTTTTTTAACGATTTCTATCCCTCTTGGTTCGTTTGTTTGTAATGTTAAAATTCCTTGTACAGATACCTCTGGAGGTTTGATTTTTTCTTTTATTGTTTTTTCTAAAATTTCTCTTGTCTTTTTTGTTATCTTTAGTTCATTTATAGCATCCGGGTCTAATACTATTTTTTGGAAAGCTTGGTTTAAAGATCCGTATTTTTCTATTAATGAATATCCAACTTCCTTGTAGATATCTTCTAGGCTTTTGTTTAATTCCTTTCCTATTCCTTCTAATAGTTTTTCTGATTTTTGTTCTTGTTTGTATTCTGATATTTTGTTTATGTATTGTGATTTGTTGACCCTTCTTAAGGAGAGATCTATATGTCCTTTTTCTGGATTTACCCTTATGACCTTACAAACAACCCTTTTACCTTCTTTCACATAATCACGGATATTTCTTATTCTTCCTGCGGATACTTCGGATATATGGAGCATCCCTTCTAAATTTTTGTATTCATCTAAAATTACAAATACAGAGGTAGGAAGAACTCTTTTAACTGTACAGACTACTATTTCCCAAACTTCTGGAATGCCAGATTTCTTATAGAACATTTTATTTTAAGACTTCTAGGATGCTTGCTTTTACTTTAGCTTTTCCTCCGGTTGGGGATGCTAAAGTTTTTCCACAGACAAGTCACTTTACTTCTGTGGATATCTTGTCAAATATTATTTGCTCGTTTTTGCATGAGCAACGTACTTTTATGAATTTGCTTTCAGGTTCTTTGATCATTTTAATTCGAATTTTTTTGCTTTTCCTAATGATTTTATATGGGAAGTGTTGCAGACTTGGCATTTTAGTAATATGCCTGTTTTTTTACTGGTTTTTGCTCCTGTTCTTTTCCATTTGGATATTGCTGGTTTGCTTCCATATTTTCCTAGATTACCAAATCCAGTTCCTCTGCCTCTTTTTTTAGCTCTCTGTATAGATCCTTTAGATAATGTAGATCTTTTTGTTCCAGTTTTCACTTGCGAAATCTTGTGAGTAGTATGTTTCTTACACTTCTTACAATACGCTTTTTTGGTTTTTACGTGTTTCATATTTCCTCTGCTTTTTCCTTTTTAATTAATAAATCCGCTATTTTTGGCTCGATGTAACAAACATCTTCCTTATCAAAAGGACCGTATGTTTGTAAATCTGTTCCTACGAACTTTGGTACTGGTTGTGAAAACCTTATTAGTTTTTGTTTTTGATTGGTTTTTATGCTTTTTGGTTCTTCGGATTCTTGGCTGTTGTTTAAAAGGCTATTAAAAGTGTCTGTTCTGCTTTTTGTTAATATCTCCAAAATTTTTTCATACAATGGTTCTTCTTCATTTAGTAGTGTATCTGCTTTTATATCTGATGCTGATTTTGAGGCTGAGATTGCTAGTTGTGTTATTTTTAATTCTCTTTTTGCGTATAATTCTTTTAATATCTTTTTTATGTTTTCTAATTGGGTTTTTGTTTTCTTTATTTCTGTTTCAGCAAAGATACTGTCTTTTCCTTTTTGAGACTCTAGAATTCTCTTTTTTTCTTTAAGATATTTTGAAACATCTTTGTAGAAGGTATCTGGTAATTTTTGCAGTTCTGGAAAGGTCTTCTCTTTTCTTAACATCTCGTATAGGGCCTCATAAGTTATCATATGGTTGGAAATAGAAGTAGATTTTTAAAGCTTTTGTATGGTCTTTAGTAAATTTATACCCTTTACTATTTTTAATGAGCCTTTTTTGCAGGCTTTTTCGTTGAATTCTTTTACCTTATCTTTTCCTTTTCCATAGATTAGTAATGGAACCGGGTCATTTGAGTGTGCTTTTAATTTTGGAGGTGTAGCGTGATCACAGGTTACTATTATCGGGATTTTAATGTTATATTTTCTTAATGTTTTAAAGAATTCCTTATCTATCTTTTCTATTGCTTTTATTTTTTGTTTTTGGCTTCCTTGATGAGCGAATCTGTCTGGAGATTTGATTTGAACGTAGAGGTGTTTATATTTTTTTAATAGTTTAATTATCTTTAATGCAGTTTGTTTGTTTGATTTTGGTTTATTTATTATTTTCATTCCAGTTATCTTTCCAATCGCTTTTTCTACAGGTGTGTCTGCTAGTAATGCCCAGTTTTTTAATTTTTTTAGTTTTGGTAACTGATTCCCTGAACCTCTGGTCAGGATTATTTTGTTTTTTAGAATATTTTTGCTTTTTTCTATGTAAGAATTTACTAAATTTGCTGTTGGTCTTGCTTTTCTTTCTAAGGGTTTGACTTTTCTTATTTTTAACGGTTTGTTTCTTGGTGTTGCTGTTGAAACATAATTTTTTATTATTTTATAACCTGGATGAGAATTCGATATTTTTGGAGAGAGGCTTTTTCTTATTATTAGGATTGATCTATGTCCTTCTGTTTTATATATTGGAATTCCTGCTTTTCTTAGTTTTTTGTATTGTTTTTCTGTTAGATTTTGCTGGACGTCTATGATTTTATTATTTTTTATTAATCCCATGTTACATCTTATGTATATCGCTTTTTTGATTTTAAAATTGTAACCAAGAGCTTCTAATGGCCCTCTGCCTCCATGGTGTTTATATGGATTGAATCCTAGAAGAGATAGCATTGCTTGATCTGATTCTGGAGCTATTTTCTTGTCTATTGTGTACATTAATCCTGTTTTTCCGTTTTTTGCTAGAAAATCTAAGTTAGGAGTTTTTGCTTTTTTGAATGATGAATTGTTTTGTTTGTCTGCTGCTCCGTCCAAGATGATTAATAACATAAAGAAATTTTGATTTATTGGTTTAAATGTTTTTCTTTAAAGAAAAAGAAAAAAGAATCAAATTTTTATTGCGAGTTTGTGTGTTCTGTCAGCAGGGCCTATGTTTTTAACTATTAAAGCATCTGCTATCACATAACCATCTGCTTCGTCACTTAGTTCTATTCCTTGTTCTGGGTCGTTTAAGAAAGTGTAAGTTCCTAAACTAATCCATTCGTTTCCCGGTGTTGTCCAATCTATGTACTTTACTGTTGTTCCTCTTGCGTGCGTGATGGTGTATTTTGCATTAGTTGCCATTAGGTCTTGGAATCGATGTTCAAATTTCCACACGAAGACTTCGTATTTACTTGGCAATGTGTGTACATGCCAGTTTACTGGTTCTAACCCTGTCCCTGGAGGGTGTGCCTTTAGTGTCCTATGTATAGCATCTTTGTAATTCCATTCCTGCCATCCTGTTTCTAATAAGCTTCCTCCGCCGAACCAGCCACCACCATCATCTAATGTTAGATTACAAGTAGGTATACAATCTTCTTGTATTTCTGGTGTACATTCTGGTGCTGTGAAGTGATAAGTGTTTTCAATTCCATCATAACAATATAAGTTATTTTCTATATCCCATGTATTGCTTTCATCCCAGATGTCGTTGTTGTAAAGTATGTTGTTTAAAGAGTAAACAAAATCAAAACCATTTCCGCCATCTATTGGTGGTTCGTTTATTATTACTGATCCCGAATCTATTTCGTTATTTGCTAGAATGTTTAAATCTCCCTTACTTATTAAGACTGCCAAATCGTTTCCAGTTATGTTGTTGTTCACTATGATGTTATCTGTACTGGGTGATTGCAGTGCGGAACCTAACATTATTCCCGTAGAGAATCCTTCTATGACGTTCTCATCTATGGTATTTCCGGTTGATGCCTGTTGACTGTATATTCCTATTCCCCCCCTACTGGAAGTTGTAAAGGTATTTCCGGTTATATTGGCTCCACTACATTCTAAATTTAGTGCTACATTTTGGAGTCCGCCGGCAGAGTTGAAGGTATTTCCTTCAATGATATGGTTCTCTCCTGCACATAAGAATGCGTTTTCTATAGTATTCCTACTAAATGTTACTCCATTAGAACCGCTAGTGGATATCCTTTCTTCAATCGTGGAATCCTCTAAAACGCTATAATCTGAATATGAGAACAATACCCCATGAAAGAAATTATCTATATCACAATTTCTAAGAGTTGTATTCTCGGAATAATAAACATAAACCCCATGTCCATATTCAGTATTACCTGTTATTTTATAACCATTACAATCTAAGACTATGTCGTTAGCGTATCTAATCTGTAATCCCGGACTACCACAGAGTAGGTCTTCGTTCATGGTGTAGCTTTCTACTAGGGTGTCACCACAACTACATTGAATTTCCCCGCCACAAGATTCTGCATTGACTTGCATTAAGCTCGCTAAGAATACTGTTGTAAATATTCCTACCAATATTGTTTTTTTCATTATTGTCGAAAGGAAACTCTTACAGGTTTTAACCTGTAGAGGAATTTC
>CAYVLZ010000002.1:71506-126651 GCA_964452525.1 Candidatus Woesearchaeota archaeon | reverse complement strand
TTTAGGAACAAAGAAAACTGCAGTTTATATTTCTTTAGTTGTAATTTATTCAACTATCGCAGGATTAATTTTTGGAATGATTTGAATTACTTAGTCTAATCAACTCCAACCATTTATTTTCAGAAGTTAATATTAGATTAGGAATAGCCAACTCATAAGGGCGTTTCTTAATCGCTTGGTGTTTCCTAATGAAATTATAAAATATTTCATAACCTTTCATGATTGCTTCTGCACTTTCTGCACTTCCATGAAAACCTCTGAAAGTCTTTGTCCTTTCTCTGATTGAATTATGCAATCTCTCAATCATAATATTAAAACCCTCGCCTTTTGAAGCTGTAACTTTATTGTGTTTTATCAAATATTTCTGTTCTTTATTGCTCCAACCAAAAGTTTTCTTAACAACATTTTCGTAAGCAGTATAACCGTCTGTTGTTATTGTTGTAACATAACCTTCTGTTTTGTATTTTACTTTGTTCATTACTTCCTTAATTTCTTTTTGTCCTCGTGATTTAAAGTATTTTGAGCTAACCATATAACGAGTTTTACAATCAACAGAGTCAATAAACCATTCCTTGCTAACTCCCTTTTTATTATAATATTTTCTTCTGTGATATTCCATTTCATCAATTTGTATTTCTTTTCCTGAATTAATCTTTAACTTATCTGTAAAATTAGAAATCATATCCGGATATTTTACAACCCATTTGTAGACAGATTTATGTGATGAGTTTTGAGGATAAAATGCCTTGAAATGCTCCTGAACTTTTCTTGTTGAAACTCCCCTGTAAAATAAATCCAAAGCACAAGTTATCTTCTTTGAGTTATTTCTCATTCTGAAAAATCCGTCATCAATTACAAATCTGTGAGAACAATGTTTACAAGAATATCTTTGTATCTTTCCTCTGTTTTGTGTTTTTCTTAATCCATCTTTCTTAACTTTATTAGAATTACATCTAGAACAAGAAACTTTTTTATACTTGCTTTTTATTATATTTTTGGATTTCATCTTTGCGGGTGGAATCTGAGGGCTCTTCGGAGTCCTCTCATTTACTTCTATAATTACTAATTATATAAGTAAGTAAACTATATAAATATTTCGGTAGTTAATTAGTTACTATATAGTTAATACTTTAAAAAGTAAGTTTTATAAAGAATAAGCATTTATATCTACATATGGCAGAGATAAAAATAGAAGTTAAAGGTTACAAATGTGAACGATGTGGTCACAAATGGATACCAAGAAAAAAAGAATATCCTATTCTATGCCCTAATTGTAAATCTGCTTATTGGGACAAACCACCTAGAAAAAAGAAAAACTAATTTTTTTAGTCATTTCAAGTCCCGCTTAGGTAACAATGCATTGATAATGCACTAGAGCTTGCTAAAGCTCTTCCTAGGCATTTTAGCAAGTATAGCAATAAGATATATTGCAATCATCAGAAATTTGCAATATATGTGCTTATGCAAAAGCTAAAGACAAATACAAAAGGAATTGTCTCAATACTAAGAGCTAGTTCTGATATGAGACTCTATCTAGGTTTAACAAGAGTGCCTGTTCATAGCACTATTGTAAGATTTGTTAATAAGATAAGAAAACAGATAAATAAACTGCTTGGTATTAGGCAAGCAGTTACTGTTGCAGTAGATGCAACAGGATTTGAATTAGAAAATAAGAGCTATTACTATAGAACTGTATGGAATAGACGTAGAAAAACCAAGAGATTCATGAAATTAAGCATAGCAGTTGATACTGATAAAGAACTCTATAGAAGGAGACCTACAGTGGAGAATATTATATTCTGTATTAAGAGAAAGTATGGTTCTGTTCTTAGAAACAGAACATATGCAACACAAAAAGTAGAGTTGATAAGCAAACTTATTGCTCATAATGTTGACATGATGCAACATTATTTATTGCTTATCTTAAGGGTTGCACCAGCGCTCATATTAGAAAGATTTAAGAAAGGTTTTTATAGAAGGAAATTTAATTTTGTTTATGCAGAAAGTAACACCCTGGGAAGTTTCTGGAAAGATTGATTATGATAAGTTAGTTAAACAATTTGGTACCGAAAGGATAAATGATAGATTACTTAGAAGAATAAAGAAACGCTGTAAAGAGTTACATTTTATGCTCAGAAGGAATGTTTTTTTCTGTCACAGGGATATGAATTGGATATTGGATGAGTATGAAAAAGGGAATAGATTTTTCTTATATACGGGAAGAGCACCTTCTGGTAACATACATATAGGACATTTGTTGCCGTGGGTTTTTGCTAAATGGTTGCAGGATAATTTTAAAGTAGATTTATGGTTTCAGTTTCCAGATGAAGAGAAATTTTTGTTTAAAGAAAAATTAACTTTAAAGGATACTGAAAAATTTACTAATGAAAATATGTTGGATGTTATTGCTCTTGGTTTTAAGCCTAGCAAGACTAAGTTTTTAATTGATACAAAGCATGCAGGAATAATGTATAGAGAGGCTGTTAAAGTTGCTAAAAAGATCACATATTCAACTGCAAAAGCTAGTTTTGGGTTTACTAACAATACCAATATTGGAGCAATTTTTTATACAGCTATGCAAGCTGTTCCTGCTTTTTTACCTTCTGTGTTGAAAGGCAAGAATATTCCTTGTTTAATTCCTCTTGGGGTTGATCAGGACACTCATTTTAGAGTTTCAAGAGATGTAATGCCTAGGCTTGGTTATTATAAGCCAGCCATTATACATTCGATGTTTTTACCTAGTTTACATGGTGTAGAGGGGAAAATGAGCGCTTCTTCTGAAGCAGATACTATTTATACCACCGATAGTAGCAAGGAAGTTGAAAGAAAGATAAAGAAATATGCTTTTTCAGGTGGAAAAGATACTGTAAAAGAGCATAGAGATAAAGGTGGGAATCCGGAAATAGATGTTAGTTACCAGTATTTAAGAATGTTTTTTGAGCCGGATGATAAGAAATTAAATAAAATACATGATGATTATAAATCTGGGAGATTATTAACTTCTGAATTAAAAGAGATATTGATAGATAAAGTAAATAGATTCTTAAAAAAGCATCAAGAAAATAGAGCAAAAGCAAGAAAACAAGTAGATAGATTTATTTTTAAGATTTAATTTCTATTTTGTTTCTAAAGGATACTCACCACTAGTTTCCGTTAACATTTTTTCTGCTGTTTCTGTGAATTCTTTTAAAGAACTGTATTTCTTACATAGTTTTAAAGCTTGCTCTGCACAGAATATTGAGCATCTATACTTTCCAGCATCTGCCATTCCAGCGAGATAAAAAAACAATTCTTTGGAATTCTCTTCTGTATCCGATTTCCTAATATCATCTAGAGAAGTTATTGGTTTCCCAGTTATTCTGGATATTTCCTGATATATTTTTTTAAACGACATATTTTAAAGAAATGTGAGTCATTTATAAATGTTACTGTTTGTATTACTGTAAAGTAGTTATAAAACGAAAGCTTTATAAATGACTTAGTTATTCTTAACTTGTGATAAAAAATGATAGTTAAAGAAGATTTCCTTAAAAAGTTGAGATCAGCATTCGATCTTAATATTTATGAGGCTAAAATATGGACAGCCTTACTTAGCAAGGGTATAGCTACTGCTGGAGAGCTTAGTGATATATCTAATGTTCCTAGAAGTAGAAGTTATGATGTTCTAGAAAGTTTGGAAAAGAGGGGGTTTGTTGTTATGAAACTTGGTAAGCCCATTAAGTACATAGCAGTTGAGCCTAAAGAAATAGTAAATAGAGTTAAGAAAGATCTTAAGAAAAGAGCTGAAGAAAGAGTTCAAAGTATAGAAGACGTAAGTAAAACTAATTTATTTGGAGAATTAAATTTATTGTATAAGAATGGAGTTAATCATATTGATCCTATGACCATATCTGGGGCTATTAGAGGAAGGAATAATGTTTATAGTCACATGGAAGGTATGATTAGAAATGCTAAGAAATCCGTTGTAATTGCAACTAGTGGAAAGGGATTAATGAGAAAAGGAGATAATTTCGGAAATTTATTAAAGAAGTTGTCTGATAAGGGTGTTAAAGTTAAAATAGCTGCACCAGTTAACAAAGAAAATATGAAATTAGTTAAGCAATTAAACTTTGCAGATGTTAGAAATGTTAAAACTAATGCAAGATTTGTTCTAGTTGATGATAAAGAGTTATTGTTTATGATTAATGATGATGAGAAAGTTCATGAGAGTTATGACATAGGAATTTGGGTAAATAGTCCTTTCTTTGTAAATGCTTTGAGTAATTTATTTGAATCAAGCTGGAAAAAAGTAGGAGTTTAAAATGGCAATAGATAAAAAAATTCAGATAAGTGTGGAATATGACACTAAAGGAAATATTGTTAACATTACTGATGAGAATAGAGAGATGACTCCTGAAATTGTTAGACAATGCCGGGTTCTTGCTTTAGGCGGAGATCATGTTTCCCTTACTGTTATTGGTGAAAGTGGACAATATAGAGCTATTTACCAAAAGATACATCCAGATGAAGTTTGTGATTGTGGTGGCCATTTAAATGGTATCTCTGCTATCAAAAGCCTTGAATATCGGTTAATTAAAAAGTTCTAAACCCAAAACTTTAAAAATGCTTATCTGTATATTACTGTATGAGTACTGATAAGCTGCTGGAAAGCCTACATCCGCTGGAAAGGAAGGTTTTACCGGTTTTAAAGCAATATTCTAAGATTCGGGACATTGAGAAGAAGACTAGATTAAAGGATGTAGAGATAGTAAGGGCGTTGCAGTGGCTTGAAAATAAGAAGATAGTTACTTTGAAGAAAGAGCTAAGAGAATTTGTTTCTTTAGACCACAATGGCAAGGTATATTTAAAGATTGGGCTTCCAGAGAAGCGTTTTCTTAAATCTTTAGAGGATGATAAATTAACTTTGATAGAAATCAAAGAAAAAGCTAACTTAACATATGAAGAAATAAATGTCTGTCTTGGTTTATTAAAGAAAAAGGAAGCTATCAAGCTTCTTCCTGGAATGAGGATTATGTTAACAGATTATGGAAGGAAGATAAGAGACAAAGAATTCTTAGAAGAAAAATTCATTAAAAAATTACCTTTAGAGATCAAAAAATTGAGTGCAGAAGAGAAACACGCCTTAACAGAGCTTAAAAGAAGAAAGGCAATAGTTAAGTTAGAATTAGTCAAGGATATCTCTGCTTCTTTAACGACTCTTGGAAAGAATTTACTTAGAAGAAAAATGCCTAAGGAAACTCTAGAAGTTTTGACCCCTGCTATGTTAAAGAGTGGAAAATGGAAAGGTAAAGAATTTAGAAGATATGATGTTAAGATTAATGTTCCTAGAATATATCCAGTTAAGAGACATATGATAAGCCAGGCTATTGATTATGTTAAGAAAATATGGTTAGAGCTTGGATTTAAAGAAATGAAGGGGAATTTGCTTGATACTTCATTTTGGAATTTTGATGCTTTGTTTACAGCCCAAGATCATCCTGCTAGAGATTTACAGGATACTTTCTATATTAAAGACCCTGAAAAGGGAAAATTACCAGCTGGACAAATAGTTGATAGAGTTAAAAAAACTCATGAAAATGGTTGGACTACTGGAAGTACGGGTTGGCAATATTCTTGGAGTACGGAAGAAGCTAAGAAAAATGTTTTAAGGACACATACTACGATTTTAAGTGCGAAGACTCTTGCTTCTTTGAAAAGTAATGATATTCCTGGAAAATTTTTCTCTGTTGGTAAATGTTTTAGAAATGAGACTGTAGACTGGAATCATTTATTTGAATTAATACAAGTAGAGGGTATAGTAGTGGATGAGAATGTTAATTTTAGAAATTTAATTGGTTATTTGAAAGAGTTCTTTGGTAAGATGGGTTTTGAAAAAGTTAGAGTAAGGCCTGGTTATTTTCCATATACTAGTGTATCAGCTGAAGTTGATGTTTATCATCCAATTAAAAAGAAATGGATGGAGCTTGGAGGAAGTGGAATATTTAGACCAGAAGTTGTTAAACCTTTACTTGGAAAAGATATTCCTGTGTTGGCTTGGGGTCTTGGTCTGGAAAGAACAATTATGGATTATTATGATATGAAAGATATAAGAGACTTGTATAAGAATGATTTAAAACAATTAAGAGAAGTAAAACAATGGTTGATGTAAATGCCTACTGTAAAATTAAATAAACAAGTATTTGAAAAGTTAGTTGGAAGGAAACTTGGAATAGAAAAGCTAAAAGACAGAATCAGCTATCTTGGAACTGATTTAGAAGATGTGAAAGGGAATGAGATAATTGTAGAAGTATTTCCTAATAGACCTGATTTGTTATCTGAGCAGGGTTTTGCAAGGGCATTTTCATCTTTTATTGGCAAGAAAACTGGATTAAAACATTATAGTGTTAAAAAATCTGGAGAGAAAGTAATTATTGATAGATCTGTTAATAGAGTAAGGCCTTATACTGCTTGCGCTATTGTTAAAAATCTTGATTTTGATCATGAAAAGATTAAGGAGATAATTCAGATTCAAGAAAAGTTACATATTAGTTATTGTAGGAATAGAAAAAAAGCTGCTATCGGAATCTATCCTTTTGATAAGATTAAATGTCCTATTAAATATAAGGCATTGAAGCCAGAAGAAATTAAATTTAGGCCTCTGGAATCTGATAAAGAAATGACAGCTAAACAGGTCTTAGAAAAACATCAGATTGGAAAAGCTTATGGTCATTTGTTGGAGGGGTTAAATAAATATCCGGTGTTTGTTGATGCTGATGATAAGATATTATCCATGCCTCCGATTATTAATTCTCATAATACCGGGAAGATAAATGTCAATACTAAGGAAGTGTTTATAGAGTGTAGTGGTTTTGATTTTGAAGTTCTAAAAAAATTATTGAATATCTTAGTTACAGCTTTGGCTGATATGGGTGGAACTATTTACTCTATCTCTTTAAATTATCCGGGAAAGAAGTATGAAACCCCGGATTTAGAAGCCAGGGAAATGAGGCTGGATTTAGATTATATTAATAAGGTTCTTGGCTTGGATTTGAAAGAAAAAGAAACTCAAAAGCTGTTAGAAAGAATGGGTTTTGGATTTAGTAAGGGAAAGGTTTTAGTTCCTGCTTATAGAGCCGATGTTTTGCATCAGATAGATTTGGTAGAGTCCGTTGCTATAGCTTATGGTTATGAGAATTTTAAAGAAGAAATTCCAGAAGTTGCTACTGTTGCAGAAGAGGACAAATTTGCTACTTTCAAGAATAAGATAGCAGATTTATTACTAGGACTTGGTTTACTTGAGGTTAGTACATATCATATCTCTAATTTAGATGATCAATGCAAAAATATGAAGATTGAAGATAATGTTATTAGGTTAAAGAATAATTTAACTGTTGAGTATAGTGCTTTAAGATCATGGGTGGTTCCTGGATTGATTAAAGTTTTAGGTAATAATAAGCATCGTGAATATCCACAAAATATCTTTGATATTGGTATGGTGTTTAGTAAGAATAATAGAAAAGAGACCAATGTTCAGGAAGATGTTGATCTTGGAATAGTTTTATGTCATCAAAAATCCAATTATACTGGAATAAGACAGATAGTAGATGCTTTATTCAATTCTCTTGGTATCGAGTATAATGTTAGAGAAGATGAGCATGGAAGCTTTATAGAAGGTAGAGTTGCAAGTGTTTATGTTGGAAAAGAGAAGATAGCTGTACTTGGGGAAATTGATCCTTATTGTTTAACTAAACAGGGGGTTGAGATGCCTGTTTCTGCTTTAGAGTTGAATTTGACTAAATTGTTTGAAATTATTAAATAATTTTATAAATAAGCTGACTCTACTTCCAGTATGCAGATTAGGATTGATCCAGGACTTAAAAGAAAATATGTTTTTGTCCATATTCCTAGAACTGGTGGAATGAGTGTTAGAAATATTTGTGATATTTTTGGTATAACTGCTATAGGGCATAATCTTAGATACAAAAATTATTTGTCTATAGCTAAATATAAAGAGAGGTATAATAAGAATTGTTTTGCTTTTACTTTTGTTAGAAGTCCTTGGGATAGAGTTGTTTCGGCTTTTCATTTTTTAATGTCTGGAGGACTTAATGAAGAGGATAAAAAGGATTATGAAGAATATATTTCTAAATACAATGGGGATTTTAGAAAATTTGTTATAGAAGCTTTTAATGATAACATACTTGAACAACTTCATTTTAGGCCACAATACAAATGGATATGTAATGATGAAGGTAAATTAGTTGTGGATTTTGTGGGTAAATTTGAGAATTTTCAGCTAGATTTTCATAAGATTTGTGAAATTATGGATATTGAGAAAAGAAATTTACCACACCAAAATAAAAGTTCTCATAAGCATTATAGAGAATATTATGATGAAGAGATGAAAAAAGTAATTGCTAAGGCTTATAGAAAAGATATAGAAATGTTTGATTATAGTTTTTAATGCTTATTCCGTAGCTATTATTATGTCTTTGCAAGGATCTCCACATTCTTGTATTTTTTTGAAAATGTCGTCTATTACAGGTTCTTCTGTGTGTATCACAGTTTCGTTTTTTAAGGTTATATCTATACATAAAGCATGTGTTTGAGTTATCTGTATTACATTTCCTTGGTTAAGGATCTGTATTGCTTCTTGATAATCTGTTTGAGGTTGTTGACAAGATCCTGTTATTGTTTGTGTACAAGCGGATACTAATATGGTTAGCAGTGTTAATATAATTATTTTTTTCATATTTTAACGAATAAACTCTACTTTTATTTTATCTTTTTTGTCATCTGGTAAATTGATTATTGCAGCTTTACCATCCCTGGCTGCTCCAGGGTTAACGATTAATGTTTTACCTAACTGCTGTTTTCCCTGGTTTTCATGTATATGCCCACAAATAACTAATTTTGGTTTTAGATCTTTAATTAGTTTTTTAGCTAAATAGCTTCCGTAATGTTCTCCTTTCATCGGGCCTTTTTTAAGTTTATCAAGTTTTGTATTATAAGGACAATTGTGAGAGATAAAAATTGTTTCATTATCAAATTTATTCTTTAATCTTTTAAAATATTTTTTATTATCTTCTCTAATTTTTTTAATTAATTTATCACTTTTTTCTTTAAACCCTTTTTTTATCTTCTTTTCGATATGTTTAGTTACTCTTCCTGGATATGTACTTCTTGGATATCCGACGAAATTATATCCAGAAAACCCATAATTTTTAAAATCGATAATCTTGATAGTCTTCATTTTATTAATTTCTTTGTTAAACTTTTTCGTGTATCCATCCCTTTTTCTTGGAAATCCTATATCTTGCCAATTAATAGGATCCCAATTTCCTCTAACTGCAATAGTTTTCTTTTTAAGTTGGTTTAATTTTTTTAGAATATTGATTCCTGCCTTAAAATTATCTCTGTCCAGTTGATTTGATTTCCTTTTTCCAATAACCTGCCATAACTCTAGGTCCTTTCCGTAAACATGCTTAAAAAATAATTTTGATCTTTCTTCATTACCACAAAAATCTCCCTGACTAATTATTAGCTCGATGTCTTTTCTCTTTGCTAAATTAAAAAGCTTTTTCGGAAATTTTCCATGGAAATCTCCAATAGCTAATGTTTTCATGCACTGATTTAAATAAATTCATTTATAAATCAATCGGTAAATTTTTATATTTCTTATATATCTCAAAATTAATGGCTATAGGTATTATTGGCGGAAGTGGCTTAGATAATCCAGATATTCTAAAGGATTCTAAAGATTTAGAAGTAGATACAAAATATGGAAAACCTTCATCTCCTTTAAAGATGGGGAAAATAGAAGGGACAGAGGTAGTTTTAATCAGTAGACATGGTAGAGAGCATACAATACCTCCTTCTCATGTGAATTATAGAGCAAATATACAGGCTCTGAAAGATACGGGATGTACACATATTTTAGCAACAACGGCTGTTGGTTCTTTAAAAAAAGAGATTGATAGAGGGCATTTGGTTATCCTAGACCAATTTATAGATTTCACAAAACATAGAAAATCTTCATTCCACGAATCATTCGAGCCATACAATCCTATGCATACTCCGATGTCCAAGCCTTTTAATGAAGAATTAAGAGATTTATTAATAGAGACAGCTGAAGAATTGGATATTCCTCATCATAAAAAAGGTACTGCTGTAACAATAGAAGGGCCAAGGTTCTCTACAAAATCAGAATCAAAGATGTTTCAAGTATTGGGAGCAGATGTCATTAATATGAGTATAGCGACAGAGGCTTCTTTAGCAAATGAAGCAAATGTTTCTTATGCCGCAATAGCAATCTCGACAGACTATGATTGCTGGAAAGAAGATGAAAGGGAAGTGACATGGGAGGAGATATTAAAAATATTCAATGAAAATGTAGATAAAGTAAAAAAATTAATAATAAAGACGATACCTAAGATAAATTCAAATAAAACTAGAAAATATTTTTTATCTAATTGGCAAGAAATATATTACCTAGCTAAGGATGCATCGGATAAATTAAAGAAATCAGATTTCTACCCAGATGCAATAGTTGCTATATCTAGGGGAGGTTTAGTTCCAGGTAGACTATTTGGTGATTTCTTACATATTAAAGATATCTTTACAATAAAAGCAGATCATTGGGGAATAACTGCAACAAGAGATGGAGAAGCAAAAATAACCCATGGATTAGATATGGACTTAAATGGAAAAAAGATTTTGGTAGTAGACGATATAACAGATACCGGAAAGAGCATGGAGTTAGCAATGGACCATTTAAAGAAGCTTAATCCAGATGAAATTAAGACAGCAACATTATATCACATCAAAGAAAGTAAATATGTCCCAGATTTCTATGGTGAAGAGATTGAATGGAAATGGGTAATATTCCCGTGGAATTATAGGGAGGATATGGTTAATATCGTAAAAGGGATAAATGAAAAGGAGGAAAAGAATATAAAAGATTTAAGAAAGCATCTTAAACGTTTACATCTCGATATTGATGAAAAAGAGTTAAATGATATTTTAAGCCATATTGAATATTTGAATTTAAAATCTAAATAATGGTTTTTCAAAATTTTCTACTCTGTTATTTTTAATTTTAATGCCTTCTTTTTTTAATAACTTTATTTTGTTTTTTGTCCCTGAAACAAATCCACCAATTTCTCCAGTAGATCTTATTACTCTATGACATGGGACTCTTGGAGAATGTGGATTTTTGTTTAGAGCATTACCGACAGTTCTGTAAGCCTTGGAATTTAAAGAATCGGCAACTTCCTTGTAAGTCGATATTTTTCCAGGAGGAATTTTCCTGCATAATTGGTAAACTTTATTGGTGAACATTTTATAATTTTTCTATCTTTTTTCTTATATCCTTTGTTTTACTAGTATTAAGTTTTTTTAAAGCTTCTTTTGTCGAAAGCAAAAATGATGACAGCTTCTCAAAATTGATATCGACTGGCTTGTTCTTAAGATAATACTGATTATCTATCCTTAATTCTTTATCCTTTTCTAATATTCTAGATATTCCTGGTTTAATGATGTTTTCCGTTTCAAGGAATCTTGTTAGAGACATTGTACAATCATGTATTTCACACTTAATTCCCAGTTTCATGAAGACAGAGTAAACTGCAAAGTATTCTATGTAGTACTTGGTGGTAGAAAGCCGCATATTTGATCCGGTTTCTTTTATACTCCTTAGTACTCTAAAGCTCTCTCCTGCATTTTTGTAGTACTCTTCACTGACGTTATCATTAGGATCAACTAGCTTTATCCCTTTCTTTTTGTCTTTTATACCAGCTTATTTTCCTCATAAAGTTCCCCCCAAAATCTTATAATGGACTCTGTGTTATTGAACACTATATGTTTTTTATAGATTTCCTTAATAAGAGTTAGCGTCATTTTCTCTATTGAATTTGTTTGTATTTTATGTACTTTCTTATTATAGATATCTTCAAAATCCTTTATCTCTTTTGATATATTTCCCTTACCTATGACCAATAGATCGATATCTGACTCTTTTGACATCTTGTCTACAGAAGACCCGAGAACAATGAATGTGTTCTTTTTGAAGAATTTAGAAAGTTTTTCAAATAAGACACGTAAGATGACGTCCTTTTTTAATCTCTGCATTAGTATCTCCTTTTCAGCAATCGTTAGATAATCATATATCTTCTTATCTTTAAAATTGAGACCATATTCTGTGATATTTTTCCTCTCATCCTTTATTAAGATATTCTCTCTAACTAAAGATTCTACATAGGGTTTAATTGTTTGATGAGGTTTTTGTAAAAAAGATGCTAGTTCTCTGAGGTAATATTTCTTATCATAATTGTTCTTATATATATTTATTATCTCTGATTTAGTAATTTTTTTTACCATCTGGTAATTTTGGTTACTTATCCTTATATACTTTTCGGTTTATAGAATTGACAAATCTCTTACTGATCTATTTTTTATTAAAGCATTAGGTTTATAAAAGATTATCTTTTTTCAGAAACATGAAATTTGATTTACATACACATACCCATTATAGCTATAATCCTTATGGTATTATAGATGCTCTTGATTCTCCAGAGGAAATGGTTAAAAGAGCTAAGGAAATTGGGTTAGATGGGATTGCATTTACGGACCATAATACTATCAAAGTTAAAGATAAATTTAAAGAACTTTCTGAGAAGTATGGGGTCTTTGTTTTACTTGGAGAAGAAGTTTTGACTAATAAAGGAGAAGTTATAGCTCTGGGTATTAATGAAGTTATAAAAGAAGATATGTCTTTATTGGAGACAATTGATAAAATACATGAGCAAGGCGGATTAGCTATTGCCCCTCATCCTTTTAATATATTTGGAAAGGGGACTGAGAAGAATGCTTTGAAAGCTGATTGTATTGAAATATTTAATTCTTTAAGTTTAGATAGGATTTCAAATAATAGAAATAAGAAACTGGCTATAAGGCATAATAGGCCTGCTGTTGTTGGGAGCGATGCCCATATGAAAGAGATGCTTGGTTATGGTATTACAGATATTAAATGTGAACCTGATATTGACAGTATTTTAAGGGCTATAAGGAAAAGACAGGTTTCATTCGAAACTAGATACACTCCGTTGTCTCTTGTTCAGGAGTGGTTTGTTAGAAGAGTTAGATATAATCAGATTAATATGACAGTAGTTAAAAAAGCTATGAATAAGAATCTGCCTCTAGAGCATGAGATAATAATTAGGTTATTGTTTTATTTTTCAAAAAAACAGTCAATGTTTATAGACAAGTTATTGAGAACCTTTGGTTATTATGTTTTGGCTAGATCTTTTGCATCTTCTAGCTATGCCATGTTCTTTGGTGGAAGCGGTGGAAATAGATATAGAGATTTTTAAAAACGCTATTTTTTTAAAGTTTCTTTATTGGTTAAGACTATGTATGATTTAGAACTTTCAAGGATTATTAGAGAAATTAAAAAAAATAAATGTAATAGGGTCTGTATTCAGCTGCCTGATGGTTTGAAACAGAAGGCTACAGAGATAGCTAGAGAAATAGAAGAAAAGACTAAGGTTGAATGTTTGATATATGCTGATAGTTGTTATGGTATCTGTGATGTGCCTGATTTAGACAAATTTAAAGTAGATATGTTGATACATTTTGGTCATTCTAATAAGATAAAACCAAGGATTCAAAATGTTAAATGAGAAGCTATTGGTAATTGGGGTTGTTTTACTGTTTTTAGATATTGGGTTGATATTCATAAGTTCTATAATATCAGGTAAGAATAGCGATATAAAAAGCGCTGGAGGCATTTTTATTGGACCTTTTCCGGTATTTGGATTTTTTAGCAATAAGAGAATGTTTTATATACTATTGATTATAGCGCTAATTATGTATTTGTTTTATTATTTTGCATTAAAAAGGGGATAAATATGGAAACTGAAAAGATTGAGATACCAAAGCAGCTTATGGACAGCATAAGAGAGTTTGTTCAGAGAACAAAGTTGTTTGCTGACGAAAGTGATTTTGTCAATCAAGCGATAATAAAGCAAATGGCTAAATTTAAACAGGAGGGATAATATGGCTAATGAAGAAACAATAGGCTTTCATAAAGGAAGTCTGGCTACTCTAAGTAAAGAGAGAGAAGAATTGATGAAAATGCTTAATGTAGTTGAGCAATTAATGCAAGCTCATATTAAAGCTTTAAAAGATCTTGGAATTGATCTAAAGGCTGAAGCTAAGAAAGCATCGGAGCAGAAAGGTACTGATTTAGAAAAAAGAATGCCTTAATAGCAAGATTTATATTCAGATACTCCTTTCCTTTTTTATGTTTGCAATAACTAAATTAGTATCTTTAATAGCATTCCTTTTTATAATCTTTTTAATAGCTAGTCTAGCTAAGTTTCTATCTAAGATTCTTATATTTTTCTTATTAATCTTATTATTGATCACTTTTGTAACTATTATTGTTTAATAAAAAAGAAGTTATAGTCCTTTGAACCATTGTTGGGACGGTTTACCAAGGATTGGAATAGGTTTTTGTTTTCCACTAGCAGCTGCTACTATGCCCATTATCCAGAATATGAATAATGCTATAGAGATTATCCATCCTATAACGGGTATCCAACTTAGGACAACTGCAGCTAACATTAACATTAAAGATTGTCTAATGTGGAAACTACCTAGTTTTGTCTTGTCTTGTCTTGCGTATTAAGAATTAATGCTACTACCCAACCGATTAAAGTTAGATAACTGATAATAGCAACTAATTTTGAATTATCTTTTTTTGGCATTTTACCTCCATTGATTGTATAATCTTTATTTTTTAGATTTATAAAGGTTTTTGTTTATTTTTCTTAACAACGAAGTCTATTATAGAATAAGAGAAAACAGACCATAACATGAAAGTTATAAATAATGTTAAACCTAAGCCAAAAGGGGTGTAGTCAAATTGATGGATCTCAAAAGTTGTTATGAAAGTTATCAAAGTATTAATAGTAAGAACAGTAATCGCAAATATGAAAAAAGATTTGTCTATTGCATTCCAATTGTAGAAACTGAACATTGTTGATTCCATCTTCAATAGCTACTCACTATTAACCTTACTGGTAAAACGTAAAATTTATATAATATATTAAACTTTCTTTTATTTGTGAAATCTTGGGGAGAGTAAATATGACATCCTCCCCACCCTAAAGGATGGGGTTTCGCGTGAGAGAGGCTAACTCTGTTTCCTCTTGATTTAGGACATAAGAAATGCTGTCAGGAACATTTGAGTAGCCTATTGAGCTACGGAATTTTCCTCTGCTCCAGAGATGTCCCCTTGGATATCTTACTCTTGCTTTAGGGCGTGCCCTAAAGAAGATGTAGGCAGAACCTCCTTTAATCAGCTGAACAGCTTTGTCAAGACAAAGGTTCGCTGGTAAAGAAGTTACCATGTGTACATGGTCTGGCATGACACTTATTGCTTTTATTTCAATATTGTGTCTTTTGCATATTTTCCTGATGCATGCTTCAACTAAGTTTTTATACTTGAACTTAGTAAACATATTATATCTGTACTTTGTACAGAACTGGATGTGGTAGAAATTATCACCCACCGAGTGATTTTGTCTACTGTATCTAAATTTCATTTTGTTGCCTCCTGCGCAACAAAGTTCACACTAAACAAATCAAGGTTTGTGAGTGTGCCGGCTTCGTCGCACACTCATTTATAATCAAAAATGTTAAATAAAATTAATGGAGAAAAAGGAAAGCAATTCCCCTACAGACTGGAGTCTGTAGGAGTTTCCTTGCTACGAGAATGAAAATATACCACCTTTTAATATCGTTATTCTTTCTAACTTTTATTGTTGGATGTGCAGTGGAATCATTAACAGAGAAACAACAGGAAGTTATTGGAGACAGGACAGTTGATGCAGACAATATCACTATCTCAGAGAGTACTCCCTTAACCAGCAAAGAAAGTGAAACAGATAACGTAATCATACTTGTGATAGATGGTGTTAGAAATGAAGAAGCTTTTGATGATCCGAACCACCAGTATATTCCTCATATTTGGAATGACTTAAGGCCAGAGGGAACTACATATACAAATATGTATGTAACTACGTGGCCGGTTACAACTCCAGCTCATTTGAGTATTGCGACTGGGACAAGATCTAATATCTGTCTCTCTGGTGGAAGAACTAGCGATAGATTTAGAGAGTTTAGACCAACGATTTTCGAATTTTATAGAAGAAAATACGGATTTCCTGAAAGAGAAACTTTAATAGTCTCTGGAAAAAGTCAGTTGAGTACTTTGGATTATTCTCTACACCCTTTGGGAGGAGAAACATTTGGAGCAAACCTATTTTTTTCAACAGGCAATGATACCGAGACTATGAAACAATTTTACCGTACAGTAAATAGAGATTTACCATCATTAATGCTGATAAATTTAAAAGATGTTGATGAAAAGGGACATGGGTTTCAGGGAGCCGATTTCATAGATTATACAAATGCTATCTTAACTGCTGACGAGCTTGCCTATAATCTATGGATCAATATCCAAGAGCATCCATATTATAGCAATAAAACGAAACTTATAGTTACTACGGATCATGGAAGGAGTTGTACAAATTATCATATCCATGGAGGTCCTACTCATTGCAACAGGCATGTATTTTTCCTTGCGATTGGACCGGGGATAAAACAGGGTTATGAAGTTGATACTAGAAGGAATCTTATTGATATCGCTCCAACTATAGCGCATATAATGGATTTTGATATGCCTTTCTCGGAAGGCAATGTATTATACGAGATGTTTGATTCCTATGAAGACAATCGTCTAAAAAAAGAAGATGTAACTGATAATCTGGATATTAGTAATTCTTATGAGGATTCAATATATCCTTCAATCACTTCAAACGAGGGTGGACTTCATGTAGTGTGGTCTGAGAAATCTTCAGATGATGAAGAGCAATGGTTCATAAACTATATTATGAGTTCTGACTTTGGACAGACATGGAGTGAACCTGAAATTATAGTGGACACCTTTAATTATTATAAAGAGAATTATCCAGAAAATATAAGTGGTTATTTAATGCCTGTTGATGAAAGAGGCAACAGTGGATCTGGTGATATTTTATTATTTGAAAAAACCGGCACACCACTCTATGCGAATATTAAATCAGATGATGATAAGCTTGCAGTAGCTTTTAGCGGTTATTCTGTACTCTCATTTGAGAATAGAAAGGATATATTTTGGAATACTAATCTAATTGTTAGATTAAACGAAGAGTGGGTTGAATATGGTTTTGACAATAATGGGAAAATTGTAGCAGATATTCCTGGAATCACATTCGGAGAGGAGGGGGTGTGGACTTCTTGGACAAATCAGAATAAAGAACTCTATATGGGACATTCTGCTAATGAGAGCATACTTTATCCTTCTATATCACTCCCAGAACTTTTTGATGAATCTTGTCAGCTTACAGGAAAAATATACAGAGACTCGTCAATATCAGCTGATAGAGGATTTTTGCATCTTGTATACGGCTCTCCAAACATTAATTCAGGTAAAATATATTACTCTAGATATAATGAATCAAATTTTAGTGAGGAACAAAACATGAAAATCGATGATAACGATAATATGAAGATAACCCCACGTATTTTTGTAAAAGGAGATAATGTTTATGTTGTTTGGTCCGAGTTCATTGATGGAGTATGGCAAATAGTTTTTGCTAAGAGTGTCGATAATGGAGATAATTTTGAAAGCTTTCAAATTTTGACTCAAAGTTCTAATGGAGCATGGTATCCAGATATTGTGGTTGATAATGATGAAATTGTTATTGTCTGGGAAGATTATCGCAACGGAGCTGGAGAGATATATTCCGTAGTGAGTTATGATGATGGGAATAGCTGGAGTAAGGTTAATAGAATTACAGAAACATCTTCGCTATCATCTTATCCGAGCGTGACCATGCATAATGGTGTCATGTATGTTGTCTGGCAAGAATATGTTGGTGGGAATTGGGAGATCTTCTTTGATATTATTGAAGGTTCTTTTATGAAAAAAGCTGTTTATTCTAAGATTTAGTTTTAAATAAAATAATTTCTTTTTACTTTTCTTTCTAATCTGTCGTATTTTCTGCCTATAATGCAAAGTTCTTTTGTTAATTCAGCTACAGGACAATTTTCGTAGCTAGCGAGATAAGCTTTTAGATCATAGTCTTTTGTAGAAATTTTATCTAATCCTTCAAAAGATCTTTGAATATATTTTCCTACAAAATTTGCAATTGCTTGTCTTATTTCTTGATTCATTTTTTCGGTTGGGCGTTGAACTCGTGGTATATACGCCGGGACTGGGACTCGAACCCAGACGCCTAAAAAGGGCCAGGCTAACTAGCTTTTATTCCAGGCCTGTGCGATACCATTACGCGATCCCGGCTTAAAAATTAAGAATGAAGTGTATTTATAAAATTATTTAATTACCCAGTAGATAGGAAAGTGCAAAAGTGGGAACTGAATGAAAAATATCATCATTAGAAAGCTTAAAGTCCTCATTTTTAAGGTATTGTAGTGCGAGAGCCTTTTGTTTTTTTCTGTAGTGCTGAATCATTCCGTAGATTCTCATTTGGTTTAGATTATTATCTCTCCATAACTTCTTTCTTTGCCTTTCTGGCTCTGGATTGTCTTGTCTTCTTAATTTAGATTTAGCATTAAGAACTTCTCTGTTTTTATTACCATATTCCTGTTTTCTCTTTAAATCATATTCTCTATTCCTTAACCTCCATTCTCTGTTCAACTGCCTTATTTTCTCTTTATTCTTTTCATAATACTCTTTTCTGTATTCTTTAGGAGTCTTGGAAAAGCCAGTAAATAAAATCTTTAAACTCTTCTTAATCTCTCTAATTCTTGCTAAATGCTCTTTATACTCTTTATCAAATTTTTCAGCATCCTCAATCCTTCTTCTTTTATTAAATTCCTGAAATTCTTTAACTTCTATTTCTTTTTGAGGATATAACTTAGAACATAAAGCACATTTGTATTTAGGTCTAGAAGAAAGCAATACAAGTTTGTATGAGCAGTTTGGACAGCGTAGCATTTTATATTTTTTTGATATCTATTTTGAGTATATTTAATAAAAGAAGGATTAAATCTCTATCTATTAAAACATTCTTAAAATACCCATTGGTTCTCATTGATTCTATAATCTTAACCCATACTTCTTTTTGAATATCATCAGTTGAAATAATCATAAGGTTTTCTCCCTCATTTGAATGTACAACCGCCTTTCCATAATCACTTATCGTAAACTTTGTTTTATTATACCTTTTTGCTTCACCATATTTATCTGGTTTGAGTCCATCAGAAAGATACCTATATAAATTAAGTATAAAAAAATCAGGAGATCCTGCACCACCAAGCATAATAACTTTAGAATTGGTTAAATCTCTATTATTTAATTTTAGGCTTAAAAGATATGAATTAAGTTCATCATTTTTCTTTTTTAATTCTTCAATAAAGTATGGAATAAATTTTTGTTCAAAAAATGTAGGTGATTTTGTTGTAAGCAAACTAAACTGCTCTTCCAATTTCTGAGAAGATTTTATCTTTCTTCCAAGTGCATTAACTACATTTCTAATAACTGAGTTGTCTTTTTCTAAGAAATCTATAAGATTCCAACTTCTATTAGTCCATTGTACTAGAAGTCTTTGATTTGTTTTCTCCCCATCAAGAATAATGAAGAGGCAATCTTTTCCTCCATTTCTTGATAGAATAAAATTATGGGAAGATATCTCGGGAATAATAACAGTTGAACAATTCTTTTTATGCTTAAAGATTCTTTTTTCTTTTATAAACTCAAAGTTGAGCGGTTTTAATTTTTCATTTATTAATTTGAATATTTTGTTGTAGTTTATTTTATCCAGAATGAAATCTGTCTCTTTGAAATTTTCTTTTCTTATTCTTTTTCCACAACAAGAACACAATATAAGTTGATTTTTTGGAAAAGAATCATAAACCTTGGAACCACATGAACATACTTTGTATTTTCTTTCTTTTAAGTTTATTATACCTAAATCAACAAGTTTTTTAGCTTTTTCTAAATTAGTTGTATCATTAAATTCAATAGTATATTTCAACCTTATTGGAAAACTCATTTTAACTCCTCACCTAGAAATTTCAATATTTCATTTCTCGCATTCTGCAATAATCCCCTATAATTTAGAGCGATACCCGTATTATCTCCTTGTCTATTAAATTTAACATCAAATGTCTTATTCTTATAATTTAATTTTACATATAGACAATTTTGCTCCCCTGGATGCTTGCCCTCATCTTTTATTTGTTCTATAGAATTATTAATCCCACCATTATCTTGAGATTTAATTATAACAATTGGACTGTCATCCCAAGGAAAATTTCTAAAACCTATTTCTAAAACGTTGATAGCTTTGTTATTTTTACCTTGTATACTTGAGATAAATTTATTCACTTTTTCCGTAGGAGAGGTCATCTCTTGTTTTAAATATTTAATATCCAAATCTACTAACTCTTTTGCAAAGAAAGCCAAGCATTTAGCCATACGAGCAGGTTCTTTGTTAGAGTAAAGAAATGACTTGAGGAAGTTTTTGTTAATTCTAAATGCTTTAAGGTCTGCCATTCTTATGAAACTATTCTTATCAACCAATTTTATTGGAGAACCCTTCAATCTGGATCTTCTAAAAATTATTATCCAATTATCTTGCCCCTCCTTAAACCACCATACTTTAGATTTTTGACGTTTACTTTTTCTTTTTCTCTCATACTTATCCAATATTTTTTGTGCCCTATCTTCTGTTAAATCTATTTTTTTGTTAAAATTTTTAGTAGAATCAGATAAGTAAGTTTCCATTTGTATTCTCTGGAGAAAATGTTCGTAGTATAAATCAATCAAATTATGTTCACTCTTCTTAAATAATAGATACATACAAGTTTGATCATCACCATCAATCTTTTCAATTTCGTCCTTAATCAAGATTCTCTTAGCAAACTCACTAACTAAATCTGGGTTGCCTAACTTATGAGCAAACCAAGAACAGCAATAAGCATCTAAAATATTCTCTTTATTTTTATCATATTCTTCTCTCAATTTTTGTTTTGTCTCTTCATCATTTGAGGTTTCTAAAGAAGGTATCTTAAACCAATGTGGAGACTTATCTTTTAATCTGTTAAATATTTTTCGTGTAAATGTAGTCATGTTTTCTTTATCTTCTTCTAAAAAATCCTCTATAGGAATTTCTAAATTGGACCAGTATGTAATTTTAGATTTATCCATTTGATTTCTCTCTCAAGTTACAAAATCTACACTCCTTACCTGCTTTTGGTTCTTCACCCTGTAAAATTTTAATAGCTTGTTTGAAAACTTTTTCTCCTCTTTTGGGATCTGTTTTGATTTTGATTAATTTAGTATCAAATATTACTTCTCCGGTTTCTGTAACATGGTTAGGATAATAAAACAATAAATAAGTGTAATCTTCTGTTTGGTAACCATTTTCTCTTAATAAGAAATTATAAAGATCCATCTGATTGATATAATGTTCATGAGTATCTTCTTTTACAGGAAATCCTCTTGTTTTGTAATCTAAAACAATTAATTTTTTTCCTTTAATTAGAATATTATCTACAGCTCCATGCAGTAAAATATTTGATTTTTTGTCTAGTAATTCTATACCCTTAAAATTGCTTCTCCAGATTTTTAGTTTTTCTTTATCATTGAATAATTTACATCCATCATTTGCACATTCTTGTTCTTTAAGTTCTGGTGGAAGTTCTCCCTTTTCCATGAATCTGTCAAAGTGTTCTTTTAAAACTTTATCCATTCCAGAAGGTAAACTTGGAAATGGTGTGTCTGGTCTTTTTTCTTTTTTAACTAATTGAAGCCAGAAACATTTAGGACATTCTAGCATTAAGTTTAATGATGAGGGGGAGAGTTTGTATGTTGGGTAAACTTGATAGTATTATCAAGAGAGGAACTGAGAAATATAAGAATATTATAATTGATGAAAGCCACAGATTTAGAACAGAATCAAGCTGATGCTTATGATCTTGGTTTTTCAAATGGAAACAACAATAAGTTAGAATTTCCAACAAAGAGGGCATTTAACAAATTCTTTCAAAATAAAATTGATGATAATCTCAAATTACAATTAGATAATATATCTAAAGAAATTCTAAAAGTAGCAACTCAGAAAGGCATTGTCCTAGATATAGAATTTGTCAATAAAACAATCAAAGATAAGAAAGATAAAAAGAGAGAGAAAAGAAAAACATTTCATGAAGCTACAAAGCTGATAAAGAAATTAGTCTATCCTCAGATCAACATTAAGATTAAAGAAAATGGGAAGTTTACAACTAAAGACTTATTAGATGTTTTAGTGCATGTTGCTTATTCTCATGATTTTACTACAAATGGTTCTTCTACATTTCAAGAATTGTATCCTGATGCTAAAGCTCCTTCTGGAGACTTAATGCTGTATCATTTCTCTAAATTAGAATCAGTAGAGAAAATAAAAGAAATGTTTATCTCTATATTTGATGTAATCTTTAACTTTGCTAAACAGAATTACAAATTACTAAACAAAAGAAAAGTAGATATTGCCTTTGATGTCCATGAAATCCCTTACCATGGTAATAAGAATGATTCTTATGTAACAGAAGGAAAGCATGAGAGAGGAACAACGCATTTTTATCAGTTCTTAACATGCTCAATAGTCGTTGCTGGGCAAAGATTTTCTATTGATGCTATCCCAATTCATAAATTAGATAGCATTGAAAATTTAATTAATGAAAGTCTTGAAAGAGTTAAACAAAAAGTTCATATCGATAAAGCATATTTAGACAGGGGTTTTGACAAGCCAAAAGTTATCAATGTCATAAAATCCCACAAAGTAAAATTCATTATGCCAAAAGTTAGAAGTGAAACTGTAAAGGCGTGGATGAGAAAATCTGAAGAATGTAAATCAAGGTTTATTGAGAATTTTGAAATAGGACAGCATGAAAATAAAGCTGTTGTAAATTTAGTTCTTGTAGATGATGATGAAGGGATTAAAAGAGCATTTATTACTAATTTTTATATTCCTAAACAATTAGCACATTATCTTTATTCTTGGTATTCTAAAAGATGGGGAATTGAAACAGGATACAGGCAGTTTGATCATGACTTTAAAGCTAAGACTACTACTAAGAATTTTCACATAAGATTATTTTACTTTTTATTTTCAATATGTTTATACAACCTTTGGGTTTTGGTAAATATTTGTGTTTCTTTAACTCTTTATGGAAGATTATCAGAAAAACCGATAATTACATCCAAACTATTTGCAGTAGTTCTTTACAAAGTAGCATATGAAGATCCTCCAACGTGATGCTTAATTCTGTTGGTCATAAAATTGTTCTAGTTGGAACTATCTTATTCCTCCATTATTTCTACTAAATTATAACCTAAAATCTCTTTTCTCTAAAATTACTTTAAAATCTGGTGAGAACTAATCATAAAATCTTATAAATAGAGCCATCCTATTTATTAAATCAGTTTACTTTCCTGTCTACTGTTACTCTGCTAATGCTATTTGGATATCTACGCCTTCTGGAATTGGTATTCTCATTACTAATCTTAGAGCTCTTTCGTCCATTTGTAAATCTATTAATCTTTTGTGGACTCTCATTTCGTATCTTTCCCAAGAAGCAGTGCCTTCTCCATCTGGAGATTTTCTAGTATTAAGTTTTAATTTTTTGGTTGGTAAAGGAATAGGACCATGAATAGGGACACCTGTTTTTTCAGCAATCGCTTTAATAGAGTCACAGATTACATTCAATTTACTAATATCTGCACTCGATAAATTTATTCTAGCTTTCTTCATGGAAATGATAGAAATGCTCTATTTTATAAGCTTTACTCTTATTAAGAATTAAAAAGAAAAAGAAAAAGATTATTTTTTAGTTACTTCTGTACATATTCCAGCTGCAACGGTTCTTCCTGCATCTCTAATAGCGAACCTTGACATGTGTGGATTTTCTTTTTGAGTTTCTATTACCATCGGTTTTGTTGGTTGTATCTTTACTATTGCAGCTTCTCCATTTTTAACCATGTCTGGTTTTTCTTTAATAGTTTCACCAGTAGCAGGATTAATTGTTCTTTCTAATGAAGTGAATTTACAAGCTACCTGTGCTGTGTGTATGTGGAACACTGGTGTATAGCCAACAGTAACAACACTTGGATGGTTTAATACAACAATTTGAGCTGTAAATTCTTTTGCTAGTGTTGGAGGATCGCTTTCTAATCCAAGAACATCTCCTCTAGCAATATCCTTCTTCCCAATCCCTCTTACTGAGAAACCTATATTATCACCAGGAATAGCTTCATTTACTTGTTCATGGTGCATTTCTATAGATTTAACTTCTCCAGTTACACCTGTTCCTTCTCTTGCTGGCATTACTTTAACTTTGTCTCCTACTTTCATTTTACCAGTTTCAACTCTACCAACTGGGACAACACCAATGCCTGGGATGTTATAAACATCTTGGATTGGTAATCTTAATGGTAAGTCAACTGGTTTTTCGGGTTCTTTGAAGTTATCTAATTGTTCAAGTAATGTTGGTCCAGTATACCAAGACATATTCTCTGATTTATTTACTATATTGTCTCCTTTTAATGCGCTTGCTGGTATAAACTGAATCTCATCTGGTTTATATTGAACCATCTTTAATAGATCAGTAACTTCTTGTTTAACCTTGTTGAAAGTGTCTTCTTTATATTCAACAGCGTCCATTTTGTTTACAAGGACTGCCATCTGGTTAACTCCAAGAGTTTTACATAAGAATACGTGTTCTTTAGTTTGTGCCATGACACTTTCTGTACCTGCTACGACAAGAACAGCAATGTCTGCTTGTGAAGCTCCGGTAATCATATTTTTAATAAAATCTTTATGTCCGGGAGCGTCTATGATTGTGTATTCGTATTTTGGTGTTACGAACTTTTTGTGAGCTAAATCGATGGTTAATCCTCTTTCTCTTTCTTCTTTTAAGTGATCCATTACGAAAGCAAACTCAAAACCAGATTTTCCAAGCTCTTGAGCCTTTTCTTTTAGCTTTCTTAATGCTTGTTCGTCCATGTTCTTACTATCATATAATAGTCTACCGACTGATGTAGACTTTCCGTGGTCTACATGTCCTACAAACACAATATTTAAATGTGGTTTTTCCTTAGCCATATTATAGCCTCCTTGAGTATGAATGTATATTGCGATTGAATAGCTCATTTATAAAGGTTTCGTTAGAAATTTGTTTCTTCTTTGTTAATTACTCTGTTTTGAGACCTTTTCTTTGTTTTATTTGTGTAATTACTTTTTGTTGTAAAGAATCTGGAAGTTTTTCAAAGCTTTGGTCTACTATATAATGGCTTCCTCTTCCAGATGTAGCTGATCTTAAATCAGAAGTTAAGCCGAAGATTTCTGCTACTGGAAGCTTTGCTTTTACTGTTATATGTTCTCCTTGCTGGTCTACGTTGAGTAATTGGCCTCTCTTATTTTGTATTAAAGAAGAAATATCTCCAAGGAATTCTGCTGGACTTTCTATTTGTAATGTTTGTTTTGGTTCAAAAATACAGGCTTTACCATGCCTCATAGCTTCACGAATAGCGTCTCTTACAGCAGGATAGACTTGTGCAGGACCTCTATGGATAGCATCTTCATGTAATTTACAATCCATTAAACGAATTTTCATTTTCATGCCAGGTTCTTTAGCTAAAGGACCTTCATTCATTACTTGTTCAAAAGCATCTAGAATTAATTCTATTACTTCTCCTATTTGTACTATTCCTCTTGTATTATCGATAAGAACGTTGCCTTTGTAGATTTCTCTGAAGTTTTTGGCTTCCTTATTATCTACTCCGAGAGAATTTAGAGTATCCATAATGCTTTTGTCTTTTTTCTTAATTCTCATCTCTGGAAGCTCACCGTTTTTAATTGCTTCATAGATGTTATCTTCTAAAGGTTCAACTGTAAAGAAGAATTTATTGTGTTTATTTGGTGTTTTTCCTTCTACTTCTGGACTTTTTTTACTAACAGTTTCTCTGTAAACAACTATTGGGGGGGAAGCTTGTACATCTAACTTTTTTTCAGATCTAATTCTATTTTCTACAACCTCTAAATGGAGTTCACCCATACCGGAAATTAAATTTTCTCCTGTCTCTTCATTAATTTCTACTTTAATACTTGGATCTTCTTTTCCAACTTCTTTTAGAACTTCAATTAATTTAGGAAGATCAGAAGCTTTTTTTGCTTCTATACTTTTTGTAACTACAGGCTCGAATAAATGTTTAATAGCTTCAAATGGTTCCATTGGTTCACTACTAACAGTTTCTCCTGCATAAGTGTCCTTTAAACCAACTAAGCCAATGATGTTTCCTGATGGAATAGCATCCATTTTTATTCTTTGAGCACCTTTATAGACAGAGACTTGTTGCAGTCTTACGTCTCTTTTAGCCATATTCATGTGAACGGTTTGTCCTTCTTTTATGGTTCCAGAAAATAAACGACCAGCTGCTACTTCTCCTGCATGCTTGTCAATTACAATTTTTGTTACAACAAAAGCTATTGGTCCATTTGGGTCACAGTTAAGAAGGCTTTTTCCAAGAGTACTTTCTGGATCACCGTGCCATATTTTTGGTATTCTGTATTTCTGTGCTTGTAAAGGATTAGGATGATGTCTAATGACCATATTAAGAATAACTTGATGTATTGGAGCTTTTTTTGCAAGCTCTTTGTAATTTTCTTTTTCATATGCCTCTATTATGTCTTTGAAAGAAATATTATGTTTTTTCATATAAGGGAAACTTAAAGCCCAGTTGTGGAAAGCTGAACCAAAGGCTACTCTTCCATCCATAACATTAACTTTCCATTCTTGTTTATACTCTGCAGGGGCGATGCTTTCTATTAATTTATTAACATGTTCTATGATGCTGATGAATTTTTGCTGCATTGCTTCTGGGGTTAACTTAACTTCTTTGATTAATCTGTCAACTTTGTTTATGAATAAAACTGGTTTTACTCTTTCTTTTAGAGATTGTTTTAAAACTGTTTCTGTTTGTGGCATTACTCCTTCAACTGCGCAGACAACAACAATAGAACCGTCTACTGCTCTCATGGCTCTTGTAACATCTCCGCCAAAGTCTACATGTCCAGGAGTATCTATTAAATTGATTAAATAATCTTGCTCTTCAAATTTATGCACCATAGAAACATTAGCTGCGTCTATTGTTATTCCTCTGGTTTGTTCATCTTCATGGAAATCAAGAGCAAGTTGTTTACCTGCAAGCTCTTCTGAAATCATTCCTGCTCCTGCTAGTAAGTTATCAGAGAATGTAGTTTTACCATGATCAATATGAGCAACAACACCAATGTTTCTGATGTTTTCTGGCTTCTTCATAATGGCTTTAATCTTTTCTGTAGTTTTTTCTGCCATGGCTTAATTGGAAAATAGATTGTTTATAAATGTTTTGAATTCTTTTTGGGTTTTTTTGATTTAGCATAGAAAGTTTTATATATTTTTTACTGTTCCACAGTTTGTGTTAAGAGACTTTCAGATAATAGGGCATACTAAATACATATTAAGCCATGAAGAATTAGCACGCCAACCTGAACGAGGAGAATCTTTATTGGATAATATTGTTTCTTTCAGAGAAGATTTTATGCAAGGTTTACTTAATCGTTATAGGGGTAGTGCTGTTGCTTATCACAAAGGAATCTTGTGCGGTCAGAGTATGTCTATGAGAGGATTAGCTCAAAAAGCTGCTTCTTATTATGGTTCTTCAGATTTAACAATTTTTAGGGTTCCTAGAGGACCCCAAGGAGCTAGAAAGTTGTATTCAAGAATCACTTCCAGAGTTTAAACTAGATCTAAGCTAAATTTATTTCTTTGGATTCCAGTAGAAATTTTTCATCCAGGTTGATAATATATTTAATCCATCCCTTATGGGTCTTAACTTAGAAATTGTAGTGCTTTTTTCATAAGTTATCGGAATTGAGAACATTTCATAATCCATCTTAGCCATTTTTGTTATCATGTCCATTTCTATTGAGAATCCGTTAGAATTTATTGAATCTTTAAGTTTATCTACTACGTGTTTTTTCCATGCAAAATATCCTGTACAAACATCAGTAACATTACCATTGTAAGCCACCCTTACTAAGAAAGTGAATAACCAATTTCCTATTCTGTTAAAATATGTCATTGAATCGCTTCCCATTTTTCCACTAAGCCTTGTTCCGATAACTACGTCACAAAATCCAGAATCTAAAGGTTCTATTAGACGAAGCATTTCTCTGCTTTTATAGGTATTATCTCCATCTAACATTACAACTATGTCTGTATCATCGGGGATATTTCTAAATCCTGTTAGAATAGCATAACCTTTTCCTTTTTTTGGTTCATCTATTACTGTTGCATTTTTTGATTTTGCTACTTCTACTGTTTTATCAGTTGAGTTGTTGTTAATTACTATAACTTCTGTTTTATAACCTAGAGCCTTAAGTTTTCTATGTGGGATTTCCTCTACTACATTACCTACTCCTAGCTCTTCATTATAACAGGGGATCAGAACAGTTATTTTTTTCATTATAATCAGAAGTGTTTCTATAATTTAAAGATTATTATTTTAAAGTAGTATTATTTCATTACCATTTTTAAACGATAAATTTATAAACAAACTTTTATTCGGAGAGGTGGATGGCTAGAACTCTTATTATAACAACTATTTTCTTGGTAATGCTAATTTTAGCCTTAGCTGTCTTAAATGTTTCCGGTATTGGAGATGAAAACGGTTTTACAGAACTATATTTCGTTGATGGAGTTCCAAAAACAGTTGAAGTAAACGATAGAATACATTTTTCATTTGCAATTCATAATTTGGAGGATAAGAGAGTAAACTATAGTTATGTTATTTATTTTGATTCAAATAAAATAGATGAGGGGGGGGCAAGCCTATCGCATGATGAAGCTAAGGTTATAAGTTCTAGTTTTATGGCAAGAGGAAGAACAGGAGAGTCCGTACCTATAACGGTTCAACTCTTAAATAATAACCAGCAAATAAGATTTTGGATTGATTTAAGATGATGTTAGATATATTAAGAATAGTTCTAGGATTGTTTTTAGTTATTTTTTTACCAGGCTACCTATTGAGTTTAATATTATTTTCCAGATTAAAAGCAATTGAAAGGATTTGTTTATCTGTTGGGTTAAGTTTTACTATTGTTGTTTTTCTTGGTTTTTTTCTTACAATAATGGGTACCACATTGAATCTTAAAGCAATAAACACATTAAGTGTTTGGATTTCGATGTTAGCAATTTCTGTTATTCTATTAATTATTGTATTTTTAAGAAGCAAGAATGTTTATAGACAAGATTATCCGGGGGACTCAGATTGAGATTAGCCTTTTTAGCTCCAGAATTTTTGCCTACCTGGGGTGGAGTTGGTATTTATTCTTTTGAATTAGTAAAAGGTTTATGTAAATATAAAGATTTGGAGATTCATGTGATAACTCCTAAAAGAGGAGAAAATTACGATTCTTCAAAGATATCAGAATTCTTCGGTGATAAGATAATTATTCATAATATATCAAAAGCTAATGATGATTTTTTTTATAATCTTAGCTTCCAATTAAAGCTTTTAGAGCGCTTCAGTGGATTGAATAAGAAATATAAATTTGACTTGGTTCATGCTGCTAACCTAGTACATATGCCTGATATTTATTTAAAATTTATTAAATTAGATATTCCTTCAGTTACTACGATACATACCACACTTAAAAGCCAGACTCACTTTGATGGAAAGACAAGACTAAATAAAGAGTATGCTGAAGATACTAAGGTAGAGAGGTTAACTTCTTTGTTCTATCCCTATATTAGATTTCTTGAAAGAGTTTATTTAAAGAAAACAGAAAACTTCATAGCAGTTTCGAATTGGATCAAGAGTTTTATTGAAGAAGAAAACAAGAACATAGAAGTAATACATAACGGAATAGATTTGAATAGATTTTCTCCAAGGAATAAGCCAGAAGGATTTCGGTCTTTAGATGATATAGACAAGCCCCTGGTACTTTACTCAGGAAGACTTTTAGCATTGAAAGGCATAAAAGTTTTGATTAACAGTATTAAAACAATATTAAAAAAAGAAGATGTTTATTTTGTTTTTGCAGGATCTGGAGATGTTAAAAGGTGGGAAAGATTATTAAAAATTAATAACATATCAAATAAGAATTATAAATTCCTTGGTTATGTGGATTATGAAAAAATGCATAATCTCTATTTAAGATCGGATATTTTTGTTTTACCTAGCTTTACAGAAAGTTTTCCTCTAACTATTTTGGAAGCGATGTCTTGTAAAATTCCTGTAATTGCTTCTAATGTTGGTGGTGTGTCCGAGATTATTGAGAGTAGCAAGGATGGAATGTTGGTCAGACCTGGAGATTCTAAACAGCTTATGAATAATATCTTAGAAATCTTGAACAACGATAGATTAAGAAATAAAATAACTACAAATGGCAGGAAGAAAATTGAGAAGAACTTTGACTCTAGGATAATGGCAGAAAAAACAAAGAGATTTTATGAGAGAGTTCTGGAGGTTAACTAATGAGAGTTCTATTATTAAACCCGCCTAGATGCAAGAGGCTTTTGGTAATAAGAGAAGAAAGATGTGAAATAATAGAGGGTTCATCGATTATGACCCCCTATAGTTTATTACAAATAGGCTCTTTGGTAGAGAATAAAGTTAAGGAAGTTAAATTAATAGATGCAAATGCATTAGATTTAAGTTATCAAAAATTAGAAGAGATGATGGAAAATATAGATTATGATGTTCTTATCTTTAAATTTACTCCAACTTCATTTGAAGAAGACATTAAGGTTGCTAAAATATCTAAAAAAATAAAACCGAATGCTAAAACTGTTGGGATTTGCTATTCTTTATGGCCTATTGCAAAACAAGTTATGCAAGATGCCAAAGATCTGGATGTTTATATAGGGCATGAATATGATGCAGTTACTTCCAAACTTATAGATAATATGAATAAACCATCTAACGTTGATGGTATTGCTTACCGTTCTAATAATAAGATTATTGTTAATAAAGATGCTAAGCCACTTGAAAATTATGATTCCTTGCCGATACCAGCTTTTCATTTATTGCCTTCCTTAGATCCTTATTACATTAGTGTTAACCATGGAAAACCATTTTCTATGATCTATACTAGTAAAGGCTGTCCATATGTCTGTATGTATTGTAATGTTTCAAGAAGCAAGGTCAAGCTTAAATCTGTTGATAGAATAATGAAGGAAATTGATTACTTGAAGAAGAATTATAACGTAAAGACATTGTCTTTATTTGATGAGACCTTTACATTGGATAAAGAAAGGGTTGTAGAATTTTGTAAGAGGATTAAAGAATATAATATTAAATGGTACTGTAATACTAGAACCAGCTTAGTTACCCTTCCCTTGTTAAAAATTATGAGGGATGCTGGGTGTAAGGCTGTTTCTTATGGTATTGAATCTGGAAGTCAGAAGATTTTGGATAATGTGTCAAAGAGGGTTACTGTAGAACAGCATGCTAGAGCGATTAAATGGGCGCATGAAGCTGGAATTAAAACTCACTGTAGTTTTATTTTCGGTTTGCCTGGAGAAACAAAGGAAACTATTAAAGAAACGTTAGACTTTGTTAAGAAAACTCTGCCAATGAGCATCGAATTTAACATTGCTACTCTGTACCCCGGAACCATGTTATATGACTATGCGATAAAGGAAGGTTGGATTGGTAGGAATGTTGATTGGAGAAAACTTTACCAGGATTCAGCGCAATTTAAAGGAAGAAATCTTTCCAATGAATATCTAGAGAAAGTAAGGAGAAGAGCACATACATCTTTGTATTTTAATCCTAGATGGTTCTTTAAGAATTTGGCTTATACTATTAAGAATCCGGATGATTTTATTTTAGCATATAGATACGTTATTAAAGTGTTGAAGGATATCTTCGTAAGAAAATATAGTGTGGTGAAAAATAAATGAAAATATTTTTTACTACTTCTTTTTATCCGCCTTATCATGTGGGAGGTGATGCAGTTCATGTTAAGTATTTGTCTGAAGCTCTGGCTGAAGAAGGACACGAAGTTCATGTTCTTCATAGTATGGATGCTTATAATTTAAGCAGAAAAGAAAAAAGAGATTCTGAAAAGAGTAAGGTTATTGTTCATACTTTAAGGTCTCCACTAGGAAAGTTAGAGCCTCTACTTAATTATTCTATTGGATCTCGGAGACATACTATTAAATCTTTTAAAGAATTAATAAAAGAAGAAAAATTTGATGTTGTTCATCACCACAATGTCTCTTTACTTGGATACAACATACTTAGAAAAATTGGGGATTATAAAAATCTATATACAGCCCACGATTATTGGTTGATATGCCATAAGTATGATTTGATTCAGAATAAGAATATATGCGAGAACAAAAAATGTTTTTCTTGTTGTGTTAAAAATAAGAAAGTCTACCAATTTTTTAGAAACTCTTCTAAATTTAAAGATTGTCTAATGGACATAGATACGATAATAACTCCAAGCAAGTTTATGGCAAATCGTTTACAAGAAAAATTCACCAATACTAAAGTTATTAATAATTTTGTTCCAGAGCATAAAACCAATAATCGAAATATTGAAGATTATTTTGTGTATGCTGGCGTTTTGTTGAAATGCAAGGGAGTTATGAATCTTGTTAAAGTTTTTTCTCAGATAAATAAGAAATTGCTCATCATTGGAACAGGGGATTTAGAAAAAACATTAAAGAAATTAAAAATGAAAAATATTGAAGTATTGGGATTTAAAGAACAAAAAGAATTCTTCCCTTTGATAGCTTCTGCGCAGGCTTTGATCGTTCCTTCTGTCTGGTTAGAGAATAATCCTTTGATAGCCTTAGAAAGTCTATCTTTAGGAACACCAGTGATAGGATCAAATTCGGGAGGTATTCCGGAGATAGTTGGGAAAATAGATAAAAAATTGATCTTCAATAAAGATGACCTAGAGCAATTAAAATCTATTGTGTTAAACTTTGACAGGTCAAAATATCCTTCTAAAGATATGAAAAGTATCTATAAAAAATATTATTCTAAAAAAAGATTCCTTGGAGAGTATAATAAACTAATTAAAAGATGATTCATACAATAAGAAAGGGGGTATCGTACATTTTATACTATTCTGGAATAACGTATTTATTTTACTTGATCGGAACTAGGAAGACCCTTTTTCTAACATATCATAGAATTTTTGATTTAGACGATGAATTTAAACTTGATCCTGGAGTTGTTAGTACTTCTGTTACTAATTTTAGAAAGCAGATGGATTATCTTTCAAAGAAATATAATGTCATATCATTGGAAAAGTTTTTAGAGCGTCATAAGAAAAATAAAAAACTACCCAAGAACTCCGTTGTAATAAAATTTGATGATGGTTATTTAGATGTATATTCATATGTTTATCCCATTCTTAAGCATTATAATCTTCCAGCTATAGTATTTTTAACAACGAACACTATAGATAAGAATGATTGGTTTTGGTGGGAGAAAGTTGCTTATATTTTAAATAACACAAATTCAAGATTTGTTGATTTATCTGGACTAGGAAGATATTCTTTAGCAGATAAACGTAAAAGATTGAAATCTTTAAGAAAAATTCAGTTGAAACTTAAAAGAATGAGAGAAAATGGGAAAAATGAGATTGTTAAAAAATTATCAAAAGCTTTAGAAGTAAAGATTCCAGATAGTAATATCAGTTTAAGCTGGAAGCAGATAAATGAGATGGGGGGTATTTCTTTTGGATCACATACTGTTACGCATCCTATTTTGACTAGGGTATCAATTAAAAAGGCGAAAGATGAAATTGTAAAATCAAAAGAGCAAATAGAAAAAAATACGGGAAAGAAATGTAGATACTTTTGTTATCCAAATGGAGAAGTCTCTGATTTCAATGTTAGTATAAAGAATTTGTTAAAAGAAAATGGGTATGAATGTGCTGTTACCTTAATTCCTGGAAGAAATGGCATTGATTCGGATTTGTTTGAATTGAAAAGCATGTTTGTAAGGTACGAGGAAGATATGATTCTGTTCAAGAATAAGTTGATTGGGGTTGACATCATTCTTGGAAACATGTATAGGATATTAAAAAGAATAGTATGAAAAATAAAAAATCATTTTGGCTATCGTTAATCCAGATATTATTAGTTGCTGCTTTAGCACTATATCTGCCTTTGAGGGATAATGGAGCTCCAACCTTTCTTTTTTGGCCTATTTTTCTTTCAATAATTGTGTTGTCTCTTAAAGTAATACTAACTTCTCCCAGAAAGCATAAGATAATTTCTTTAGTTGTATTAGAGATATGTTTCTCCCTTTTACTATTGGTATCTGCTCCCCACATATTCCAGATGAATAGAGACTCTTATTTTGAAGCTCAATATTCTTCTACGATAATTGAAGAAGGAATATGGAATCCTGAAGCTGGAATCGGATTTGCTGAGAACTATTATGGTTATAATCCGGGGTTACATTTTAGTCTGGCTTTCTCTTCTATAATTGCCGGAATTAGCACTTATGTAGTCTCAAAATATGTATTCTTTATAGTATTGAGACTTTTGTTGGTTCTATTAGTATTCTTGATAGTTTCTGTATTGATTAAAAAAAGTAAAGAGCGCATGGTTTATCTAGCTACATTTATTTTTATAGCAAGTTCCGGTATGGCTTTTGTAGAAGTCTCTAGAAGGTTTTTTGCTGCAATATTTATGTTACTCTCTGTATACGCTTTGCTTAAGAGTTCTTTTGCGTCTGAAGGCAAACGCTGGAATCTTCTTTTTTACGTATTCTCTCCTTTAGTCGTTATTGGAAATCATTCCATAGCATATTTGTTGTTAGTATTTTTATTTGGGATGTGGTTGTTTGGTATTTTCTCCAAGACCAAGTTATTTAAGAGTTTCTTCAATACACAAGAAGACCTTGGAAAGTATCCGGATGTCTTTTTGAAATTTATATATTTTCTACTTATATTTGGTTTCTGGCAGATATTTGTATCTGCTTTTTTATTGAAAAATGATTTGTCTTATTTGTTGAGTATATTTGAGCTTATGTACAGTGGTTATGGTGTTAAGTTATTGTTTAATCTACAAGGAGCTAAACCAGCTACTTTCATATATCATTCTTATGAGATTTTAACAGTTTATCTATACCACATATTATTTATTTTATTAGGACTAATAGGCCTATTATTTTTCGTTAAGAAATTAAGATTAAGGTCTTACTTTGAGGATACAATTAGGAACAAGGATGTCCTGTTGTATATCGGGATTTTTTCTTTATTGTTTTATATCCCATCCTATTTGTTGATGAGAACCCAGTTAGACTCGGCATCTTATACCTTCTTGTGGTTTTTCTGTATTCCTTTAAGCATTTTTATTGCATACCTTATAGATGAGATTTATACTAGAAGGATATATAAAACAGTGTTTATTTTTTCTTTAATTCTAATATCTATATTGTTTTATACCGGTCATGTGTTTTCAGGAATTTATACTCCGAGAATAACAAATAGAGCACCTAATGAAGACGTTGTTTTGGGCATGGATATAAGATCTCAAACACAGGAAGTTTATTATTCTGGTTTGTGGTTAAAGGAGAATGCTGACGAGGATGATAAAGTTTTGGGAGATATAAATGTTTTTGAGGTTTATTCTGGTTTATTTGAGTTCGAAGTTAGCACAGACGAATATAAACAAGACCTTGTTTATAATGGCAACATGGATGAATTAGAATTTGCTATATTGGATGATGGAACCTACTTTGGAGCCTATGAACATACTGCTTACAATGATAATATAGATTATTTAATCATTAACAATAGATTTTTTATACAACCCAATTATCTATTTGGGGGGCCTGTTGGTTTGGGAAAGGCAAATAAATTTGCTGAAACAGAATTAATTAATAAGGTCTATGATAATGGAGAAGTTTCAATATATAAAGTAGTTTCTATATAGTGGTTACAGAATAGAAACTTTTATAAACAGCTATTTATTCTTTGTCTTGATGTTAAAATGAATAGAAGAGATTTTTTAAAGAAAAGTGCTGCAATAGGGGGCGGACTTACATTGGTAGGTAAAGTAGACTCTGTTTTAGCAGACGAATCTTCAGAAATATCAAAATCATCAAAGGATATAGCCTCTTATTTGATTAAAGAAGGTAAACGCCCATTTATAACATTTACTTCCAAACCAGAAGATTACCAAGATTTTCATCGTATAAGTAAAAATCTTCCAGATGGTAGAAATTTAACTATCACATATCATAATGTTGGTGGAAGATCTGTAGATGATCCTAGTAGAGATTCAAGCTTAAAGATTATTTTGGCTCCTAGTAAAAAAGACCAATTTGGATATTACGCCCAAGAATTGGGACTAACTGGAGATTTTCTATATCTTGCAATAGTTATGGGTGTGGGAAGAGATGGGTTAGCGGAAACGTTCTATTTCGATTCAGAAGTGATATCTGATGTTACAAGAAGAAAGCTTGAAAAGAAATACGAGCATTTAAAAGAAGAAACTTACGATATCTTGATCGCAGAATAAATCTTTTCTCTTTAATAAATTAAAAAATTCTTAATTTCTTTTCATATTTAATGAAGAAATTATACAGCTTTTCGTTCTCTTTTATTTTGCTTTCAATTTTACTTGACAGATAATCCAAAGTGTATAATGATGTGTGTTTATGTATGCTGATTTTAAAGGTATTTTTAATTATGGTGGTGAATCTTAGTTTATATTTCTCCCCTCCCCTTAAATAATCAAATTCCTTAAATCTATTATCTGCTAGATATTCTAGAAAGAATTTGTTCATGATTACCCCAGGAGATTTGTCTGCATAAGTCCCATCATATGAAGAAGTATAAGTTAGAAGTTTATCTTTCTCTATAAAGACGAATCTTATGGCAATTGGTTTATCATCTACTGTAAGATAGAACATATCTGCTTCTCCTCTTTCTAAGAGAGAGATTAAAATACTTTTAAAGAAATCTTTGTAATCCTCATTATTGAACATACTTGGGGTTTTTGTTGTGTTCCATCTTTCTTTATGTTGTTGGAAGAAAATATTTAAAATGTCAAAGGCTTTTTTTTTATTTTCATTACATCTGGATAATGATATCTTACCATTTTTTTTGAGTTGCTTTATTCTCTTTCTCATTTTTTTGTTATTAAGTTTTTTCTTAAACTCTTTCCATTTTTCATCAAAAATAAGAGAAGGACACTTATCAGAATTAAAAACTTTGAAGAGTCTATTTGATTTGAATATTTCTTTTGTTTTTTCAAGGTTTGATGAGGTTTCTGGAATTCTGTTCAGATTGATAAATGTCCATAAGTCTTTATTTTCCATAAGATAATCGTATATTTTTTGCAAGACTTCCTTGTTCCTCTTAGATATAATGAAATCCAAATAATCGGATAATGGCATTCCAATAAATTCTAATTTATTTATGGTCATGTTGAATTTTCTTTCATGACTTATCATCAATGGTGCTATTCCTATTGGTTTGTCATCTTCTTTAACCAAGAGTATGAACAATTGCTTATTACTTCCAAATAACCTCCACCAGTTACAGATCCATTCGAATCTTAAAAAACTTTTATTGGTTGTAGTTCTATCTAGAAGGGAGTTCCATTCTTTTTCTAAACTTAATAATTCATCAAATGAATCTATTTTAGATATTGTTAACATTTTTTGATCTAATTAAATCATATAGTATGAATAAATTCGCACCAATTTGACCAGATATCCAGGCAATTCCTATTCCTATCAATCCATAGTCTAACAATAAATAACTCAGTATTAAAATACTGGAAGCTACTATTAGATTAATTGTTATAACCTTTTTAATTTTGTGTTGTATATTTTTTAATGCCACATAGATTATATTTACTGCAAAGAATAATGAGGATAAAGACAGTACTTGTAGCAACCTAAACGCATTTTCGCTATAGGGCTCTCCAAATAATAGGAGTAAATATTTTCCAAATATTAAGAAAAAGATAACAGCTGGAATTAGAAGCAAGTAACTAAATTTAAATGCATTTTTAACCTTGTTTTTTATTTCATTTTCGTCATGAGAGCCTTCCGCAAGAAGTGAAAAGGAAGTAGCTGTTGGTATTATAAAGATTAAACCAGCCATCATTAATGCAAGATAAAAGTAAGCCGTAGTTTCTGGATTTATGTTATTGGTAATGATTAAAGGTAGGACGAAAGCTGGCGTATATTGTAGAGTGTTGGCAAGATAGTTTCCAGAACTGAATTTGAACATCTTTTTAATTATCTCTTTTTTAATTGTGAGTTTAAATTTAATTGAGAGTATTATACTTAGAAATAAGACACTTACTAAAAAAGCAACAGCTGCTGATATCGCCATTGAAGAAAATATTCCAAAAGCTCCTAAAGAAATAAGGAATACAGGCAAGATTAACTTTAAAGTACTAAATATAGAATTCTTGATCACAACGAATTTTGTTTTCCTTAATGATATAAAGATAGAATCTGTTAGAGTAAAAAAGACATAAAAGAGGATAAAAGTTATAAATAATATTCCTTGTAATTTTAATTCTTTCAAAAAGATTAGTTTTGGACTAAATATTTCTAACCCCAAGATAAAGATAGTGCCTATAAATAATGCTATTATCATGGATAATAAGAAGCAAGAGCTGACTGTTTTGTTTTTCTCTCCTGATCTAGGCAAATACCTTATTAGAGCTATATTAAATCCTGCTAATGATAACGTAGTTATTAATTCTAATGAAGATATCAATGTTGATGCTATTCCTACTTCTTCTACAGTGTATAGTCTTGTAACAATGGTCCAGAAGAAGAAACCGAACCCAGCCAATACAATTGAATTTGTAATCAACCAGAGGGCATTTTTGTATAAAGAATAGTTTATTATCTGGTTTAGTGAATACTTCATTATTCTTTAACCCCCAGCAACATGATTGCTATGAATAGTAAGATATTTATAATTCTTCTTATTTTATTATTGGACTTTGAAAATGAGGCTTAAACACTATTTTTTACTATTTGTAACCTTATTGATACCTAGTTCTCTCCTTTATTTATACATAATATATGCACTTCCAGACAATAATAACGTACAAAAAGATAAGATATGTGGGTATAATAAAGAAAGAAATTTTATTGAAAACCCTTCTTTTACTTCTGCTGGAGATGGTTGGGATTTGAGATGGGGGGCAGGACAGGATCGGGGATATTTGGGAGTAATAGATAATTCCATTTATAGAACAGGACCCTCCTCACTTAAAGTTCCTCCCAGTGATCATGCCTGTGACACCGGAGAATGTGATAGGACAGTTTGGCAAGATCATAAGATTCCTTTGAAAGGTGGAGAGAAAGTTAAGTTAAGTGGTTGGGTAAGGATTGAGTCTTGCTGTGAGGGAGAGGGATGTACCTCTCATCTTCCTTGTTGGGTTAACCCAAGTGTTGAGGGTATTACTGAATATGGAAAGTGTAACGGTCTTCCTTATTGTGATAAGGGTGGAGCCAGATTAGGAATGGATTTTAGGGATAAAGATGGAAATGTAATAGATTTTGATATGCGCACAGTTGATTGGACGATGGAAGTTGGAAAGTGGCATTGCCTTGAAATGGTTTATGATGCTCCCGAGGAAGCAAGAAGCGTTATGGTCTGGATACAGGGTTTTCAGTATAATGCACCAGCTTCAATTTGGTTAGACGATGTCTTCTTAACAAAAGGGCAAATCAAATAGCAAAATATACCAATCTTTGATTATTACCTTTTGTACGTAACATTTCTTTTCGGTGTTATATTATAATTGATTTGCTACAATAATATTTAAATAGAAAGTTATTAATCACTCCCTAGATATTATATTAAATAAAATTGTCGGGGGGTTTTTAATATGAAGAAAAATAATATTCTTAATTCTTTAGTTGTTGCTATTTTGGTAACGATTGCTTTGTCTGTAGGAGGTACTGAGATATCTGCAGATCCTGGTGATGTTTGTGATGTTGATGGTGATTGTGACGATGGACTTTGGTGTAATGGTGAAGAGGAGTGTATTGATTCTCAATGTTATGATGGAGATCCTATAGTTTGTGATAATCCTCCTAGTGAAATTTGTTACGAATCCCCTGGAACATGTGATGAGGAAGTTGACGAGTGTCATTATACTGCTATAGATGATGGTCAAGGGCCTGATGTTTATGATTTATTAGTTACTCCAAATCCTTCTAATGGTATCTTTTCTGTCTTTGCTGTAGCTGAAGATGAATGTGGTATTGTGCAAGCTGCAAATTTCTATATTGATAATGAATGTTTATCTGATGAGGTGAGTATGGATGCATCAGATGGTTCTTTTAATGAAGCTGTTGAAGATATAGAGAAATTAGATTATGAGGCTGATTTAACAGATGGAACTCATAATTTATGGATTGAAGCACAAGATAATTTTGATAATTGGGGGGGATGTGTTGGTGTAGCTTTTGAAGTTGATATTTTACCTCCAAATCTAGAGTCAAAATGGATTGAAAATAGTTTATGGGAAGATGATGTTGGACATTGGATTTGTGCTTATGATGGTGATTTAAGAGGAGATATATGTGATCCTTATGGTGAATCGTTAATAGATATGGCTGAATATTTAGTTGATGATTTTAATGTTCCTGCTGGTCAGGGATATCCTATGAATGCTTCTGATGGTGCTTTTGATGAATCATGTGAAGAAGTTATGGGCACTATAAATAATGGAGAGTTTGACGAAGGAAGACATGATGCTAGAATAAGAGGAAAAGATGCTGCCAATAATTGGGGTAAGGTTTTAAATCAAGATCCTTTGTGGTTTGTGATTGATAGAAGTTCTCCAATGACAGAGAAGAATATAACTTTTGCAGATGATGTTTATGTAGAATGTGATATTGAGGAAGCAAATGGTGAAGAGATAACTGACGGTTGTTATTATGTAAAAAGCGGTACTGAAATAACTTTAACGGCTGAAGATGCTGATCCTCAGGGTACGGGAGAAGTTTCAGATGATGTAACTATTCATTATATAGTTTATTATAGCTATGATGGAAGTGAATGGAATATTAGCCTAATTGATTGGGGTGAACCTGGTGAACCAGTTACTATAACATTAGAAGAAGATTCTTATCACCTAATTGAATACTGGGGAACAGATTTGTGTGGTAATGAAGAAGAGCATCACTTTGAATTAGATATTGTTGATACCCAAGCACCTGAAAGTGTTAAGTATCTTGGAGAACCTAAAGTAGAATGCTCTGAAGATGAAAAACAAATGTATGGTATTGATGATTGTTGGTATGTTAATGACCAAACTTATGTAGGACTTAGTTGTGAAGATGTAATGCCACATCCAGTTGGAAATGTAACTTTATACCACAGAATAGATTGGAAAGAGCAGTGGGAAGATGAATGGGAGTTGGGACAGTGGATAGAAAGCGATGGTTCTACTGAATTTAATTATGAAGAAGAGTCTTTCCATAGATTAACTTGGTATTGTAAAGATGCTCTAGGAAATGAGGAAGGAGATCATGTAGAATTAGATATTGTTGATTTAACTGAGCCTGAAGTTAATAAGATAGTTGGTGATCCAAAAGTACCTGCCGGAAGGATAACTCATCTTATGCCAGATCCTTCATTTAGTGAAGTAGATGATTCTTGGTACATAACTCAAGATACACCAATAACTTTAGAATGTGAAGACTTGGGAATACATCCTGTGGATGATGTAGTTATATATTATAAATATTATAATGATGGTGATTTGGTACAGAACTGGACCGAGTATACTGAACCATTTACCTATGGTGAAGATACCTATCATGAGTTGTATTATTACTGTCAAGATGCTCTAGGAAATGAAGGACCAATACACTATGAAGTTGATTTGGTAGACACAGTGGCTCCTACTACTTATAAGACAGTCGGAGAGCCAAAATACCCTGGAGAATATCCGGTTGATTGGTGGATTACTCAGGACACTACAATAACACTAGAATGTTTTGATGATGATCAACCACATCCAGTTGGAAATGTAAGTTTGTATTGGAGAGATTACTTGGATGAGGATGAGCCACCAGAAGACTGGTGGATAGAGTTTGACGGTGTTGCCGAGATACAAAAAGAAGAAGATTCTTTACATGTACTTGAATGGTTCTGTAGAGATGCTTTAGGAAATGAAGAATACGATCAAATAGAATATGATCAAGTTGATACAGCACCACCTGAAATTAACAAGTTTGTTATAGTTGATGGAGAAAGAATATATGCTCCAGACGAGGGTGTTGAAACTGTTGCTGTACAAACTGGAGAAACTTTGAAATTCTGTGCAGAAGTTAATGATGTAAAGCAAACAGGAGATCATGGTGTCGGAGTTATGAACGTTTCTGGAAGATTAAGTGAATTAGATGATCCAATAATGGAATGGGATGAAGATGAGCAAGCATATTGCTTTGAAAGGATAGCACAAGAATGTGGATACTGGCATTTCGAAGTAAGAGCCAGAGATTTATTATATAATACTGGAGATTGGGAAGATGGTATTGAAATTATAATAGATAATGTTCCACCATTAATAGAAGTATTAATGCCACATTCAGGAGAATGGTACCATGATGGAAAAATATTTTCAGTGTATGCACCTGTAATTGACTTTGGTGGAGATGGTTTGTATCCTGATGGGGAATGCCCAGCAAGTGGTGTAAGCGAATGTACATTCTATGCAGTTGACTTTGATTGGGAAGGTGTTAATCAGACTGAGGTAAAAGATCTATGGGATTATATACAAGAGTTAATCGATATGGGATATGATCCTATTGTAACAGAATTAGGAACTGTACCTGCTCTTCCAGTAGGGAACGAGGTAGTATGTGATGGATATCTACAATTATTAGAGGAAAGCGGGTTGACTGATGTTGCATTCTTAGCAGCTGATGTTAGTGATAATGCAGGAAATATGTATTCGTGGCTTGTGTTTAATCCATTATTGAGTCCAATAACTATGAATATAGATAACGAAGGTCCTCATGTAAGCATAACAGAAGTTTATGGTTTGGATGGAGCTGTTACTGGATATGCTCCAGAAGATTCTGTTACGTTTACTGCTACTGTGGAAGAATATGACTCCCAACCTAATGTATGTAGACTAGACTTATACAAGTATGTAGAAGAAGATGGATATGAGTTATCAAGACAAGGGATAGTGGAAGTTGATGTTGAAAATTATGAATGCACATTGACTGCAGATATTCCTATTGAGGATATGTATGGCGAATTAATAGAATCTGGAGATTATAAGTTTGAGCTTGTTGCACTGGATAATGAAGATAATGTAGGCAGTGATTGGTTTACCTTTATGATGGATAATACTAGGCCCATTATGGGAGTAACACACCCTCAACAAAATGAAGTATATGGAAATATGTTACCTGTTTCATTGCATATAGAGGATAGTCAATCTCCTGTAGCAGAAGAAACTGTACAATTCAGAGTACATGAACTAGCAGGACCTGGTAATCTCTGGTGTTTGTTGGGTTGTGAAGACTCTGGATGGATACCATTGTCTTATTATGATGATGGAATGTATAGCACTATTATAGATTTGAGTGCAAACAATATTAGTGGAGAGAGTAGATATAACTTTGATGCTATTGCATGTGATGACTTATACTATCCTGACGAGGATCCAGATAACCCATTAGGGGTAGATCTTAATCTAGATAGAAATACAATGCATTGTAAGATGATCTCTGCTCACGGAGCAGCTGATGAACCTATGCCAGAATGTAGTGACGGTGTAGATAATGATGGAGATGGTTACATAGACTACCCAATGGATCTTGGATGTGAGAATGCAGAAGATGATGATGAAAGTGATGAAGCAATGTGTGGCAATGGAGACTTAGAAGGAGATGAAGAATGTGATGACGGAGAGTTAAATGGAATTCCATGTGACCCTGTTTATGGAGATAGTTGTGATTATTGTAGTGAGTCGTGTGAGATTATAACCCTTGAAGGAGCATTTTGTGGTGACGGAGATTTAGATGAGCCTTATGAGGAGTGTGAATTTGATGAAGATTGCTCAGAAGGGATGACTTGTGATGAATGTAGTTGTATTTATGAGTGAGGTGATGGAGGAATAAAATGAAGAAGACATTAACGTTTTTAGTAATACTTTTTGCTTTGCCTTTAGCTTATGCTGATGAATGGCCTGTTTGTATTGACACACAAGAGCCAGGATCTGTTACTGGATTGTCTTACTCTGGAAATATAGTTTTGATATGGAACGAAGCAGAAGACTTACCTGAGTGTAGTGGAATAGATCATTATGAGATTTATAGAAATGGAGATAGAGTAGGAATAACAAGTGGGACAACTTTTAGTGAAGGATCTTTAGAAAATGGTGATTATGCTTATGATGTATTTGCTGTGGATAAAGGAGATAACATGGGAGAAGGAGCCACTATAGATGTTAGTATTGGTAGTAGCGGAGACGATGGTGGGGGTGGTGGTGGAAGCAGTGGAGGCGGAGGAGGATCACCCTCTGGAGACACTAATGATGAATCTGATACAGAAATTCCACCTAGCGAAGGAGAAGGAGAAATCGAATCACAATCAGACGCTGAGATTTCAGTAGGCGTGGATGAGAATTCTGGAGAGGGTATTTTAGAAGAAGAACAAGGATTCCTTTCAAAGTTATTGGGAGCGGTAACTGGAGCTACTGTTGGTGCAGGATCAATGGGAACTGGAAGCATTATAGCAATGGTGGTTGTTGCATTAGCAGTTATAGGCATAATAGCATTATCTGTAACAAAGAAGATGGCTAAGAGAAAAGGAGTTTAGTCTAAAACTTGATTTTTAAGATGAATGCTTTAAGGATGTTTTGGACAGCCTTTTGGCTTTTTATTTTTCTTTCTATTATTCTTGTTGCTGTTAATATTCTTGGATTTTAGAACCCAAATAGACCACCAAGAACATTCTTAATAACAGTTCTTACTAAGAAGAAAACTACTACGGTTAATAAAATTAATGCGGGTATGAATTTAATACCTTCTTTTTCCTTTCCCTTACTGATTAATCCAAGTACTAAGGAACCTAGTATTGAAGTTGTTATTAGAGATACTATTGCATACCTTATTATGAAACTTGTTGATATGGAAACCTCTGTAACAGCCAATGGTAGGTTCATTCTAGCAGTAGCTTCTGCAGGAATAGTTATTCCGGACATTATATCGGTTAAAACTCCTATTAAAAATGAGCTTAAGCCGAATAACAAAGGTGCGCCTATTGATATGGCTATGAAGATAAAAATTACATACATCAAAACATTACTTTTAACTTTGTCCTCTACAAATTTTTGATCCCTTAGATTGACTGCTGTTTGATCTAATAGTGAAGCAAGTTCTCCACCGGATTTTAGCCCAGATGATATTAATGATACTGTCTTATCTAACTTTTCGGATTTAATTCTTCTTGACATATGTTTCAGTGCGATCTCAATCTCCTTTCCGGTTGCTATTTCCTTACCTATTCTGTTTATCTCATCTTTTAAAATTCCGAATTCTGGTCTTGTACTTGACAATAAAGCTTGGTCTACAGTTAAACCCGCTTTTAGATTAGAAGCCATTAGTTGTAAGACATCTGGAAGTACGCTTTCAACGAATCTGGTTCTCTTATTGACACTTAGTAATAACCAGTTGTATGCAAGAATTTCTAAGCCTATGAAAAGTACTGGCCACATTATTAATATTGGGGTTTTTGCTAGGAAAGCTAGGTAGAAGGATATTGCTAAGCTGAAGATTAATCCATAGATTATTATAAATCCTATGAAACGATCAGGAGGAATTTTGATGTCTGAATATTTTAGTAATTCTCTATATTTCAATTGTATCTTGCTAGGCAATATTCTTGAAAAAAATCTGTACATCTTAATCTAATAAGTTTGGCCTCCTTGATTTTATTATTCCTAGGAAAATTATCTGGAAAAATAAAACAAAACCATATATGCCCCATAGCACCATTTTTGTTGCAATATCTGATAAGGAGATGAAAGATAAAAGAATAATAACTAAAGTAATTCCTAGTGCTGGCAATATTACGGCGATTAGCATATAAAACATAGCCAGTGGATTTAAAGTGCTGCCGTATTTTTGTATTTGAAGCAATTGCTCTTCCGATAAGTTCTCTGTTACTTCTTTTATTACGCTTTTTAGATCTGAACCCGCTTTCATTCCATTGACTATCTGCCATATGGTTCTTCTAAAGAAAAGAGAAGGGGTTTCTTTAGATATTTTTTCTAAGGCATCTATCTGTGGAACTCCAGCATTAATTTGCTTTACAGCTTTTTTGAATTGTGTTGATACCTCCCCATAGTTTCCTTCTGAAATATTGAGTAAGATGTTAAATAATGGTACGCCAGAATTTAATTGTATAAGTAAATCCTGTAAGGCAGCTAGTAGATTTCTTTCTAAGTTCCTTACTCTTTTATTTGATAGTAATCTCGGATAAGCTAATTGCTCTATGAACACAAAGATACTTATTATTAGAGCTATTAGAGGACCAATTAAGAAGCTTTTTTCTAGACTTATGGATATAAAACCTGCTATAATAGAAATAACTACGAAGAGTATTAAAGTAGAAGCAAAAGACATGCTTAAATATTCTCTTGAGCTTATCTTTGCTTGGGCTTGTTCTAGATGTAATTTAAGAAAGGGAAAGGTCGGCTCTAGTTTTTTAGCAAACACTATGAATTTTTTCGATATCGGTTTGAGTACTTTGGGGGGTAATACAGAGAATGGTGGTACATTCATTTTATTTCCTTCTATTTACTTTTTTAATTAGTGAGTTTTGGCTTGTATAATATTCGTTCATTATTGATCCGACCTGGTCTATGTTTCTTAATTTTTTCTTGACCATCCAATCAAGAACCTTCTTTTTTATTGCTAAATCCTGGTTAATTTCTCTTAATGATAACCCTGTGTGTCTACTTAGGTCTTCAAATAATCTTAATGATTTATTATGTGGGATTATAGAATCTTTTTCTGGTTTCCACCTGTAAAGAAGGTTTGGATTAATTTTTATTTCATTTTGATCTTCTACTCCAATGAATTCTCCCAGTTGATATACTCTTCTTCTTCCAGATTTTCTATCTCTGAACATTACAACGTTTAGATTAACAGCTTCTAAAAGATTTTCTGGTATTTCTATTGGCGGATTTACTAGTCTTCTTACTGTTTCTAATAAACTGTCTGCGTGAACTGTTGCGTATACACTATGGCCTGTATGCATTGCTTCAAATAGAACTTGTGCTTCCTCTTTTCTCCTTATCTCTCCGAGAATTACCCTATCTGGTCTCATTCTTAAGGAGTTAACAAGTAGATCAAGCATTGAAACCTCTCCCTTACCTTCAGGATTTGGAAGTCTTGTTACTAAAGGACACCAATACAAGAATTGGGGAAGCATTAATTCTCTTGTTTGCTCTATAGATATTATCCTGTGATTTGTAGGCATAAAAGGCATGCAGACATTTAGTAAAGTGGTTTTACCTGCTGCTGTACCTCCAGAAATTAAAACAGAAGATTCGTATTGTATGGCCAACCAGATAAGAGCAAAAACCTCTGATGTGCAAGTATTATTTGCTATTAAATCTGTAACTGTCCATGGATCATGAGCGAATTTTCTTATTGTGATCGTGTTACCTTTTGTTGAAACAGGGTACAGAACAGCATTTGCTCTGTCGCCAGTTACTAGATGTGCATCTAATAAAGGATTTAAATTTGTTATCTGTCTTCCTACCCTCCTTGCTATTATATTTGAAAAGTTTCTTATCTGTGTTTCTGTAGGAATTCTTATGTTTGATCTTAGCCAACCATGCTCTTTATGATAAACGCGTACTGGTTCGTTGGCAGAGGTTATTATTATTTCTTCTAGATTTATATCATTAAGCAAGAACTCTATATCTCCCAGGCCAGTCATTTCGTTGATTAGTCTACTAATAATTATATCTTTTGTTTCTTTTTTTATTCTTGGGAGTATTTTTGTTAATAGAGAATTTGCTTTCTTTCTAAATTGTAATTTTAGGTTTTTGTTTGTTTTTGGATCTAGTATTTCAGAAGCGGTAATATCTGTTTCTGTTATCAATCTTTCTTTTAGATCATTCATTAATGCTTTTGTTGCAGGAGGGATATCTGTTGTATTCACTAGGTATTCTTTTCCTACACCTTCTTTTTTTACTATTCTTACATTTATTTTTCGGTCTTCTGACTTTATTGTGTAATCTTGGAGGTTTTGCATCTTATTTCAGGTTCTCCTATGGCAGGATAATGTATCTCAATTAAATCATTTCTTTCTAGAATTCTTACCCAGACTTCTACTTGATCTTTTTTAATTCCAAAATCTTTCGCTACTTGTGAGATTTTTATTTTTTTCTTTACTTTAACAAGCTCGTATAAAACGTCTAATTCTGTTTCGTTTATGTTTTTTGCCACTAAACTTCTTTTGAGGGGTAATTGTTTATTTTTTGGTTTCCTTACTAGATTAAAATCCTTGAGGCGATATTTTTTTCTCAGAATTAATCCAGATATAAGAATTGACCAGCTTAATGCCATATAATATATAAAACCACCCAAACTGGGGATAGTCTTTACTATTTGTCCTTGGATTTCGAAGAATGAAAATCTATATGTTAAAAAACCCAGACCAAAGAAGATTATTATTACTACAGCGACTTTTGATAATGGTCTAAGATTTAGTGTTTTTCTTGGTTTAATTTTTTTAACTTTAGATTTTTTATTGAATAACGTTATTTTATTTTTCCTTATTTTATGAATCCTTTTTCTTGATTTTGGTTTTTTCCTTGTTATAGATCTCTTAGTAGTCTTTAATCTTCGTATTTTTGGCTTTTTTTGTGTTCTTCTAATCCTTCTCTTAATTCGCCTCTTTTTATATGTCATTTTTATATATTTTTAATTATTCCTGAGGTTTATTAATGTTTTTATACTATTCTCGCGCCCCCCGTTCTGGACATGTTTAATTCTTTGAAAGTTATATTGATTGGGTCTTCAGGGTAATTTACAGTAACTTGCTCTTGGGTTTTATCTATCATTACTTTTACTTTAAAAGAGCTTGGAGGTGCCACCGGATTAGCTACGGCATAACTAACTGTCAATTCATTATCCACCAGCGTTACTGTAGTTTCAAAAGAACCTCCCGTGGTTATGTATGCTGAATCTACATTCTCGGAATAACTGCATTGAGGGACTTCTAATAACAATCCTTCAGGATTTGGCGTGTCTATCACATTGCATATCCTTTGGTCCTCAAATAAAACCTTATAACCTTCAATATTTATCGTTGTAGGTTTTACATATATCCTGTTTCTTTGTATGTTGTGTGAGAATGTGATGTTGTGTGGCATTATTACCAAAGGTAATTCATTTATTAATGATGATGTGTCAATTTCTATATTTTCATAGTTAGACTCTATATAATCTTCATAACTGGTAATCTTATTGTTAAATGTTGGGTTCTGATTAGGAAGTCTTTCTTCAAAAGTAACTGTTGTTTCATTAATCGATACGCTGATACCTGATTTATTATGGAAGATTTTACTGAAACCTGTTTGAATTGAATTATCTAAATTGTAAAGCCTATCTATGCTGCTTAATTCTGCCATTTGGATTCTTGACTTTTCTACATTATGGAATGAGATAATGGCAAAGCTTAACACTATTGTAGCTAATATAGTTAATACTAGTGTGAATAACATTCCTTTTATTTTAGCCATATCCAAAACCTCGCGATAGCATAATCATCTTCTATTACCAGTACTCTTTCTCCTGTCGATATGAATTTGTCTTTTGGTAATTCCTCCGAAGTCTCTATCTCACCAAGAGTGCTGTTTATGTATAATTTCATGTTGTAGTTAGACGGTAATAATTCTTGTATTCTGGTGGATATTGAATTCTCATCAAGATTGCTAAAGGAATTTTGATAATCCATGATGGTTATTATGTCATTAGCCGTTCTTGTACCTTGTAGTCTTGGTAAGTAAGTTTCCCCGCTTTTACTAATATACACTGATGCTCCTGCTAATAAAACTAGTACGATTATTACAGCTACTGCTGCATCTAGGGTGAATATTAATCCCTTATTTCCATAATGTGAATTGTAAGATTGCTTCTTCATTTTCATAGATTATGTAACGATTAAGTTTAACGATATCTTCTCCCGTTGGTATTAATCCGAAAGGTACTGTTAGATTATTGTTATTTATGTCTGTAATTTCAAAATAAAAATCATACCTTTCAATATTAAATATATACTTTGCATTATTGTAGTCTAGTTTTAGTAGATTGTTTAATTTTTCTGAAGATACATTTAGATTATTGTTTGAAAGACCTATAACTTCTACATTAGTTTCATTCCAATTTCCTGGTTTTCCTGGACTTTTTACTAGTGTATCAGTTATCTGAAATCCATAGGTTAAAATATCGTCGTAACTGGTTCTTTCAACTAGTCTCTTTTTGTAGATATCCCAAGTAGACATAGTTGCGAATATGAGTATGGTAGCTATAAATAGTGCTATGAATAGATCTGTGAATGCTATCTGACCTTTATTCAATTACTATCACCCCATTTTCATTTTTTATCTTAATATTCCCAGTAAAGTTTTTATCATGAGCATAACCAGAGTAAGTACATGGAACTTCTACCCCTTCGTATTTTACTACTATCCTTTTATCATCAAATATTGAAACGTTATGTGTTGTTTTTGTATTGACTAAAGTTCCGGAATTACTTGAATAAACATCTGATACTATGTTAGAAAATTTTATGCATTCATTTCTTAGTTTTAGTTCTATATTTTTTTCATTCGTATCTCTGCTTTTTTCATAAGTAAAGAACAATATAAATAAAAATATTAAAAATATTATTGCAATTGAAAAGAGAAATTCTGTACTAATCTGGCCTCTTTTTTTGATAGACATATTGTGAATTAAGTAGAGTTTCCGATAAGGATTGTTCCGTCTTCTAACATTTCTACGGATATTTTATAAGTTCCTTGTTCTGTTGGAAGAGTGCCGGAAACATTGGCTTTTGTTGTTTTATGAACATCAGATGTCCCGCTAAAAATGCTTAGCTGTAATTGTATTGTTTGTCCAGTTATGGATGATGTTTTTGTTCCTTTTGGTATGGTTATCCATACATAGTCTTTACTTCCTGGACCTAATGAATAAACAGAATCTGCTGCTGTTACTAGACTCGTTACAGTGTCGTCTGCTTGATTTATTCTAAGATTTGTCGTTGTTTTTGAAGTTGAATAGAAAAATAAAGGTATAACAAGGATTAATACTACTCCGACGACAATCAAGTATTCTATGCTTATCTGTCCTTTCATAGTTATATGATGGGGGGGTAGTTTTTTATACTTTGTGATTCATCTTAAAGTAGTGTCACTATCTCTCTTTAATTTTGAAAAAGCATAGATACATTTATATAGTAGGGATATTATAGATTTTTATAACATTAATAAAAACTAAAGGAGAGGTGAGGCCATGAAGAAAGGACAAGCAGCTATGGAGTTTTTGATGACTTACGGCTGGGCTATTCTAGTAGTATTAGTAGCAATCGGTGCACTGGCTTACTTTGGAGTTTTAGACCCAGGTAGATTCTTACCAAGAGAATGTACTTTGTTCCCTGGTCTAGATTGTAGTGAATTCAAAGTTACAGACGATGCTAGTCCGCATGCTACATTGATAATAAGGAATGGTATGGGCGAAGATTTATCAAGTGTTACATTGACTTTAGTCGGAGATGATAAAGGGGGATGTACAAGTGTTTCACATACAGGTGCCCCATTGACAACGTTCTCAGACGGAGATCAACAGACATTTAACTTTGATTGTACAGGAGTGGTGCCATCCGGAAGCAGATTTAAGTCTGATATAACCGTAGCATATACATCTGGTGGCTTAGAACATAGTCAGAGTGGTCAGATAGTAACAGAAATAGAATAAATTTTTTCTTTTTTCTTTTAAATTTTAACAATTCTTCTAGTGTTTATTTTAATTCCTTTGCTTGTAATATCCATAGGGAATGTTTTTGCTGGATGTTTTGTCCCACGCATTTTTAGAACTTCTAATGCTCTTATTCTTATCCCTTTTTGTTTTATATGATACAGTAAGATTATTCCATCTACTTCAAATTCTAAGTCAGATGATGTTGGGGCGTTTATATCTAGAGCTTCGTCTTCTGCGGTTAGTAAGGCTGTACAATCCCATTTTCTTATTAGATCGAATAAAGCAAGGCTGGCTTCTTTTTTAGAGAGTTCTTTTTTATACAATAAAGAAAAGGAAGTTATTGAATCTATTACTATTCTTGTCGCTTTTGTTCTTGAGATTATAGATTCTATCGTACCTCCTCCTTCTGATAGAAGTCGTTTAACCTGTTCAGGGGTGTATTCTACAATTGTTAACTTTTTATTTCTCTCGTATTTAGCAAGATCCCAACCGAATGTGGACATCTCTTCATATATCTCTTCTTTTTTCTCTTCAAAGGTTATGTAAATACAAGACTGTCCTTTCTTTAGTCCTTCAATTAAGAACTGTATTGCGAAGATGGTTTTTCCAGAACCAGCTCCACCGACTACCATGTTTATACTATTGTCTATAAAACCACTACCTATAATCTTATCTAGCTCTTTAATGCCTGTAGAAATTCTTTTTATCTTCTTTTTTGTTATTATTCTTCTCTTTTTTTTCCTAGTTACTCTCTTCTTTTTAGTTGCCATTAACATACTGTGGAAGTTAAGGATATAAAAAGGTTTTTATTCGTACCTTAAAGCTTCTACAGGTTTAAGTTTAGAAGCTTGTCTTGCTGGCAATGTTCCGCTTAAAGCCCCAATTATAAAAGAGAACAGTAATGCACCCACTATTAGAGTTGGACTTATAGATGCTTGTATTAGTGGAGTTCCATAAGCTTGCATTGCAAAAAACTCAACCCCTTTTGCAAGACCAATTCCAATTATTACTCCAATTAAACCACCGACCAATCCAAGGAATCCTGATTCCAGTAAGAATAGTGATAAAATGTCTTTATTGGTTGCGCCGATACTTTTCATAATTCCTATGTCTTTTGTTTTTTCCAATACAGCAGTATACATTGTATTCATTATTCCAATGCCTCCAACTAATAAAGAAATAGCAGCTATACCTATTAAAACTGCTTGTACTATACTAAAAATGGTTGAGAAAGTTTCTAATATTTGTTCAGAAGTTTGAACTGTAAATGTTTCTTGCCCTTCGTCCTCATCACGTTCTCTTCTTAATCTTCTTTCTATGTCTTGTGCCACTTCTTCTGGATCAAAACCCGAAGCTACTTTTGCAATGATTTGGCTTTCTTCATCTTCTATTTCAAGTATTTCTGCTAGTGTTTCTTTTAAAACGATAACGGCTCCGTCATCAAAAGGATTTCCTACTTTTTCTTGAATACCCACAACCTTAAATTTTTGTCCTTCTATCTCTAAACTAGAACCAATTCTAACAGGTTCTTCCCAGAGATCTCCAAAGGCATGGTCATAACCAACTAAAGCCTTAAATTTATCATTATCTCTCAAACTTCTACCTTCTATAACTCTAAGTACATCTTCAGAATTATCTTCGAATAAATCTAGGTAGTTTTCATTTCCACCTATTACAAATAGAACTTCTTGTTGATCTTTATATTTAACAGGACCTGATTTCATTAAGATTCCTGCTGCATCTTCTACCCCCCTAACTCTCCGAATAGTTTCTAGGTCTTCACTAGTTAAAATTAATGCTTCATTTGTTACAGAACCTGGAGGACCGAGAGTTTTACTTTGTATGATTATCTTGTCTATACCTAGATCTTCGAATTGTTGCGTAATTGCATTTTGTAAACCTTGACTAAGAGAAATAAGACCAACTACTGCTGCTATACCCACGAAGATGCCAAACATAGTAAGCCAACTTCTTAACTTTCTATGTTGAAGACTTCTAAAAATTAAAACAAAGTAATCTCTAATCATCTTTTTCTACGTTTTTTTCTTCTTCTGTATAGGTAGAAAGCTACAATGAGTACTGCTATTACAATTATTACTATAGCAGTATTTCCTGTTTCTATTATTCCAAATTGCTTAGCTTCTTCGTGGGTATAAATATTCATATTTAAATCAAGTCTTTCTTCGTATTCATTGTTATTTTGATCACTATAAGTAACCATGATAGGCAATCTAGTATTTTCTTTTAAGAATATTGTAAATTCTGCTGTTTCAAAATCATCAGAATCAACATCTCCGAGATAAATATGGTCGTTGCTTAATATTTCATAAGAATTACTTTTCTGTAATCTTACGTCTAAGAATCTTACTCTACCAAGACCTTTGTTAACAAATTTTACCATTATTTCGTTATTTTGGCCGATGATGGCATTAGATTCAACAACAACACTTAAATCAGGAGAAGCCCCTATCCTCAAGCTTACTAAGTCTGTTTTTGTGTAGAGGGTTCCAAATTCGTCATAGTAGGTAATTTCAACAGGTATCTTGTATAAATCTGATTCTGCATCCGAGAGAGTATTTACTACTATCCTTGTAGTTTCTTGTCCGTCCCCTTCGATGTTATCTATTATTGTTTCTATGCTGCTCTCTGGAGAGAATGGAACATCTAAAAGGTCTAGTTTTGTTGTAACATCTTTTATTAAAGCGGATGCTGTATTTTCAAAAGTGAATGTTATTGTTGCCTTTTCTCCTGGTTTTATCAATTCTGGTTCTGTTCTGATTTCTTTTATGTCTAGTAAAACATTTTCTTGTATTTTTATATCAAATTGTATATCATCACAATCATCTTCTATACAGTACTCAAATTCTAATTCTTCTTCATTCTTTGTTGTATCTCCGTCTACTCCAAAAGAGAATTCGACTTCTGCTGATTCATCAGGATCTAAGTTTAGAATTTCTCTACTTCCACTTTCTAAAAAGAATGGATCGTCAGGCCTAGCTTTAATTTCTACAGTTACATTTTCAGT
>CAYVLZ010000002.1:0-71496 GCA_964452525.1 Candidatus Woesearchaeota archaeon | reverse complement strand
TACCATCATTTGTTACTTCTAAAGTCACATCAAAAGAACCTCCAGGAGTAACTGGTCTTGGAGTATAACTAACCAAATCTATATCTATATCTTCTACTGCCATAACCAAAGGCATCAACATTAAAAATATTAAAAATAGTTTTTTCATTTTTTAATCCTCCCGTCTTGCATATTTATTATTTTTTTAGCATATTTTGCTGTTTGTTTATCATGTGTAACTATGATTATTGTTTTACCTTCTTTATTGAGTTCTTTTAAAAAATTCATTACTTTTTCTCCAGTTTTTGTATCTAGATTTCCAGTAGGTTCATCTGCTAGAATAATGTCTGGGTTGTTTGCTAGGGCTCTTGCAATAGCCACTCTTTGTTGCTCTCCGCCGCTCATCTCATTTGGAAGATGATTTATTCTGTGTTTTAGTCCAACAGATTCTAGTAATTGTCTTGCTCTTTTTAGTCTGTCCTCTTTTTCAACCCTCTGAAAACTCATTGCCAATGCAACATTTTCAATAGCAGATAAACTTTTAATTAAATTGAATTGTTGAAATATGAATCCTATTTTTCTGCCTCTTGCTTGAGCTAGTTCAGATTCTTCCATCTCGGAGATATTTTGATCTTCTAGGTAAATATCACCCTTGCTTGGTATGTCTAGACAGCCTACCATATTCATAGCAGTGCTTTTTCCAGATCCGGAAGGTCCCATTATGGCGATAAAATCTCCTTTTTTAACTGTTAGATTTAATCCTCTGACTGCTTCTACCCAAACTTCCCCCATCTGGTATATTTTCCAGACATCGTTTAACTTAACTACTTCCATTTTGCGAAGAAAGAAAATGCGTATTTAAATGTTTTTATTTGAGAGTAGTATTATACTTAGATAAGTTATATAAGGACTGCTTATTTTGAGAAATTTATGGAAATTTCAAAGACAGTATCTATAATTTTGCTGATCTTAGTAGTTTTAAACTTATTACTATTTGTTTTTGGTAAGATCTCCCCCATATTCTTTTGGATCACTCTTGGTTTAGCTGCTTTGATAACATATAAAATAATTCCTAGATTCAGAAAAGTTAAAAAGTAGAAGATTTTTCTATTATTATGAAAAGTGTTGTTAAAGTGTGTCCAAAATGTAAGAGTCTCAAGGTAAAGACCAACTATAGATATGGATTAACTTTTTTAACTGGAATACCTGAGATTCATACTTGTCAGGATTGTGGGTATACTGCTGAAGTATTCCCGGAGGCGGATGTTGATATCAAGAAAGATAAAACTGGGGATAGAAGAAAGAAAAGATCTTCTTAAAGCGTGGTTTGCTATTTCATTAGCATTTGCTATAGTTTTAAGTGGTAGTTTGTTTACTTCTGAATTTGGAGTTACTTTTGTAATAGCTGCATTAACGGTTGGTCTTGGATTTTTATTACATGAATTAGCACACAAATTAGTTGCTCAGCATTATGGTTACTTTGCAGAGTTTAAGGCTTTTAATGGGATGTTGATATTGGCTGTTGCTATGAGCTTTCTTGGTTTTGTTTTTGCAGCTCCTGGTGCTGTAATGATTAGAGGTTATTTTATTCCTAGAGATAAGAATGGTAAGATAAGTCTATCTGGTCCTTTAACCAATATTGTTCTGGGGTTTATCTTTTTATTGATATTGTATTTAACGCCTTTTGAAACCTTGGGTAATTATGGAGTTCTTATAAATGGTTGGCTGGCTTTGTTTAATATGATTCCTTTTGGTAATTTTGATGGTGTTAAGATATTAAGATGGAATAAAGTAGTTTATGTTGCTCTTATAGTTGCAGCATTGTTGTTATTGATAGTTTAGAACTATCTTGAAGCACTTGCTTGTCTTTCTAATTCCAATTTTTTAGCAATAGCATTGGATTTCTGTTCCATGTTACTTGCTAATATTATCTCCTCTGCTAAACAATCTTCTATTTTTCTTTTGCTTCCGAAAGATTTAGAATATGCTCCCTGTGCCATTAATTTTAATGCCATGTCTACTCTTTTTTGGGGCGCCATATCAACTGCTTTGAGATAACTAGCTCCACCATATTCTATTGTAGTTATCCCTTCCCTAGGAGCAGCATTTTCAACGGCCCTTACAAGAACTTCTATTGGATTTTTTCCTGTTTTCTTTTCTATTATTTCCAGTGCTCTTTTAACTGCATTGTAAACGGTGCTTGCCTTCCCAGTACATGTTCCAGAACTTATCTTATGTTTCTTACCTCTATGTCCAGGCACCATTAGTTTATTCATCAGTCTTTCAACTATGTGCGATTTTGGTGCGTATAATCTGTTATAGGTAGATCTGCCCCCTGTTCTGGGAATGAGAATAGATTTTAAACCTATATAAGGTTCTAACGCAATTTCTTTGACCTTTATATTGCTAGTATCCCATTTATTGAACAATTTCATCTTCTACCTTTCTCAATCTTTTTTGAAACTAAAGCTCTAAGACTTTGATCATTGACTTTTATGACCTGCCATCTAACCCCGGGAATGTCTCCTTTAGATCGGCCTTTTGCTCCACCTATACATTCTACCACTACTTCATCGTGTTCATCTATGAATTTAATAGCATTATAACCTGGAACAAATGCTGTGATTTTTTTACCATTCTTAATAACTTGTACTTTTACACATTTTCTCATAGCTGAGTTTGGCTGTTTAGCTTCTAATTGTACTTTCTCTAGGACAATTCCTTTAGCCTGAGAGCTACCTTTAAGAGGATCTGATTTTTCTTTTAAATTTAATTTTCTTCTAGCGTACCTTTTATCCTTCCATCTAGATCTTTTTCTTCTTTTCTTGAGTTTTTTAGCAGCATTCATGCCTCTACCTTTTCTTGCCATAGTTGGATTTAAACTTGGGTTTGTTTATAAAGATTTCGAATTATCTTTTTTAATTACCTTTATATATTCATTATTGTCTTATTATGAGATGGATATCCTCAAGGATATAAGATGCATTATAGTACACCATACAGAAAGAGATCGTGATTTTCCCCGTTTTACAAGATTTAGACATAAATACATCAGGTTCTGGGATGATGTAGGCTATCATTTCTTAATTGGTAATTGTAGATTTTTTTCTGAAGATGGCATGTTATATCTTGGAAGGCCCGAATTGTATTGGGGGGGCCCATACTCTCGGATATAATGATTGTTCTTTAGTAGTCTGTTTAAGTGGAAATCTGGATAAGTCTCATCCGACTAAAAAACAATTAGATACTTTAATAGATTTACTCTTTGATAAGATCGAGAAGCATAATTTACCTATTAATAATATAAGGGGTCACAACGAATTCGATACTGTTACAAAATCTTGTCCTGGAAGAAATCTTAACCTAGACTATGTTCGTAACAGGTTGTCTATTAGAAAAAAGGTAAATAATCATAGAATCCTAACATCTTCTATATTGTAATAGCGTTTAACAATATCCTTTAAGTAATTTATATTTTGTCTCTCTCTTCCAATTAACAGACCTTTCTCTGTAATGCCATTGATAGATATTGTAATTACATTATTCTCTAGTTCTATTTTCTTGGCTTTTATCGGTGCGATGAAGCTTTCTACAAATTTAACTGGATCGTCACTATAAGAAACTATTTTTATTCGTTTTTTTGTCGCATCCTCGAATTTTTTGATATTAACGCCCCTTTTTCCTATTGCTTTGCTTACTTCTACAGCATTAATAACAAAAACTAGTCTGTTTCTAGTATTAAAGCAATCTTTTACATGTGTATTTGTGAGTTTCTCAAATAAAGTTATAAACTGTATCAATTCAGAATCATATTTCATTTTAATAACACAGAATGCTCACTGAAAAAGGTTTTTTACATACTGCTCCAAGTTCTTCGTTGCTAAGATTTAATTCTTCCACGTCAACTTTAGATATTTTAGCATAGTGTTTAACATCCTCTCTTAATGTATCTTGGCAATTTTTTGCTAAGAATATCTTTTTTACCTTCTTATTCCTAAGCGCTTTTAGAGTTCTGTCTTTGCCTATAACTATTTTTTCTGTTTTCAAAGCGTTTCTTAAATCTGTTAAAGTCATTTTTTCTTCATTTTAACTATTAGTCCTGGCAATCCAGTACCAATAGGTACTTGTTGATTCAATATAACGTTTTCTATAACGCTGTTTAGATTGTCTTTCTCTCCGATTAAGCTTGCATTTACTAAATGTCTTATAGGGGTCTCGAAATTTGCTCTAGCTAAAACGCTTTCTTTTTCTCCGGTTATCCCCCCACGCGTTACTCCTTTTACTAAACCATTGTTTGTCATTAAGTCAGATAAGAACATTATGTGCCTTATGTCTATATCAAGACCTTGATTTTCTATAACTGCCAGACTTTCGTTTATTATTGCTTGTCTTGCTGCTTCTATTCCTAGAATGCTAGCTATTTCAAGGATATCGTTTGTTGTTGTTCTCTTTGGATCTACCTCTGGAATTTGTAGAATCTCTTTTAGATTAGTTCCTGAACATAGTATTATTAACTCATTATCTTTTCTCATAGGAAGTACTTGAGAAATCCCTTTAATACCTCTGATGATTGTGTCCTTTATTTTTTCTTTTAATTTATATACTTCGGTTAAATTGGTTTCTTCAGGTTTTATTATTAATCCTTTCTTTGCTTCTGTAATTGTCAACTTAGAAAAAGAATCTCTTAGTCTTTCTAGTATTTCTTTACTAGTAAATCCTAGATCCTGCATTTTTTTTCTGTCTAAAATAATCTCTACACTTCCCTTGACAATATTTATAGAGAATTCTGAAGCTATTTCATCTAATGTAGTTTCTTTTATTTGGCTTGCAATTTTTCTTATTGTTTTTTCATTTTTGGTATATTTAGGTTTAAGGTAGACTTCCATCCTGGGTGTCTTGGGCTGTTGTCTGGCGTCAAATATCTCTATTAACCTTGGCAAACCGATGGTTACTGCCATCTCATAGACACCTGCGAAGTGGAAAACGTTTAAAGTCATCTGTGTACTTGGTTCTCCAAAGCTTTCTGCAGTAACTACACCTATTCCTTCTCCAGGAACGATCAAGGAATCTTCATAGCTTTTTTTAACTAATTCTAGAACTTCTTTTGTTTTTGTTTCATTTAGTTTATTTGCCTTGCACTCTTCTTCTACTTTTTTAAGTATTTTTACAGGCAATGTGTTTTTGTATTTATCGAATATTTTCATTTTTCTTTAACTAAGTCTACGAACTTTTTAACGTTTATAGTTCCACCTTCACTTTTTGAGACGTCTATACCATCTTCTCCATATTTAAATTGAACTATTGTTCTTGTTGCATCCCTTACAGTGTTGTCATACTCTATCCTTATATCTTGTAATGCGTTTGCTAACCTTCTGTATAAATAACCGGATTTTGGTGTTCTCAATGCAGTATCCATAAGAGAATCTCTACCAGTTATTGCACCATAGAAATATTCAAAAGGATTTAATCCACTTTTAAATCCGTTTTTAATGAAACCTTTTTGTTCGGGTCCAAGACTTTTCTTCTTGAATATAGATAATGTTCTGTTTTTATAACCGGTCTCTATCCTCTTTCCTGTTAGAGATTGCTGTCCGACGCAAGCAGCCATTTGTGCTAGGTTTAATGTACTACCTTGCGAGCCAGATTTTGCCATAATTATTGTTGGGTTATCTTCCTTTGATATTTTTGCAATTACCTCTCCGATTTTATTTCTAACCTTACTTAATACCTCTAGTATTTTTATTTCTAAAGTTTCTTCAATAGATAAAGAAGGAAGGGCTTCTAATCTCTTATCATGGTATTTCTTAATTAATTTATCTACTTTAGCTCTTGCTTCTTGTAATATTATGTCGTATTGTTCTTTTACTTTATTAGGAAGATCTGTATCGCTAATTCCAGTAGTGAAACCGATTCTTAATAGAACTTCTATACCTAATCTAAACATCTTACTCAAGATATCTATAGCTTCTCTTTGGTTGTAGTTTGCATATATGGTTCTTATTAAAGTTCCATCTTCCTCCCCTATTGTGGCTTTGTCTATAACTCCTTTTATCAATTCTCCTTTAATTATCTTAACAACAGCTTCTGGATGGTTGTGGTCTTCTTTATAGATTCTGCTATAACCAATGAAGTCTAAGTTTTCTGGAAGTAATGCACTAAAAATTTGTTTACCTGATACAGTTTTATCGAATTTTTTAAATTTAGAATTATCTTCAACACCAATAGATGTAAGAATTTCAATGGCATCTTCTTTGGGGAAGCTTAATTCTTTAGTTAAAAGATAATTTCCTGCTATAGAATCATGAATACAGCCAATTATATTTGAACCATTTTTAGGACTTATGATATGACTTTCTACCCCCATTAATAGTTCTGCTTCAGCTCTTGCTTCTTCTGTCTGAGGAATGTGTAAATTCATTTCATCTCCGTCAAAATCTGCGTTATATGGAGTACATGTAGCTGGATTTAATCTAAAGCTTTTTCCTGGAAGAACTTTTATTCTATGGCACATTACGCTCATCCTGTGCAGGCTTGGTTGTCTATTGAAGATTGATATGTCACCTTCCATAAGATGTCTTTCAACGATATAACCGGGTTGTAATTCTTCTAGTAATTGCTCTCTTGTTTCGTCTGTTATGGATTTCTTTTTTCCATCCGGTCTTACTACATAATTAGCACCTGGATACTTTTTTGGTCCTCTTTTAATAAAATCTTTTAGCCAATCGATGTTCCATTCTGTGACTACTTCTGGAATTGTAAGTTCCATTGCTACTACCTCTGGAACACCCACTTCATTGAATTTAATTTTAGAATCCGGACTTATTACAGTTCTTCCACTGTAGTTAACTCTTTTTCCAGCTAAGTTGTATCTGAAACGTCCTTCTTTACTTTTTATTCTTTCTGTTAATGTTTTTAATGGTTGCCCGCTTCTATGTCGACTTGGGGGTACTGAGGCCATGTTGTTGTCAAAAAATGTTGTAACATGGTAATGAAGTAGATCCCATAAGTCTTCTATAATTACTTCTGGTGCTCCGGCATTTATATTTTCAAATAATCTTTGGTTTATTCTTACTATGTCTCCAAGTTTATGCGTTAAATCGTCTTCACTTCTTTCTCCTGTATCTAGAGTTATACTTGGGCGCATTGTTACTGGAGGAATGGCTAATAGAGTTATAACCATCCATTCGGGTCTCGCGTACTCTGGATTTAAGCCAAGGATCATTACGTCTGAATCGCTTATCTTCTCAAGCCTTGTTCTTATTTCTATAGGATTAATCCTTCTATCATCTTCTAGAATTGTTGTTGGTTTTTCGATCTTTATGTTCCCTTGTTTAGATTTGCAATGTGGACATTTTTTAATTGTCTTAAGCTGGTTAATGAATTCTCTTACTTTCTTTCTTTTTGCTTCTGCTCCGAATTGCTTTTCTATCTTCTCTAGGGCTTTTAAATATTCTGATACTTTTTCATCTGTTGCTAAAACTCTTCCGCATTCTTTACAGGTGCTTCTTAAGAAATCTTGGACTACTTTTACGTATTTAACATGAACAACAGGACGTGCTAATTCTATGTAACCAAAGTGGCCTATGCATTTCTTTAGTTTTCCGCCACATGTTTTACATCTTAGTCCTGGATCTATGACTCCCAATCTTACGTCCATTAAGCCTCCGTCTACAGGATAGCCTTCTTTATCATATAGTTCGTAAGTTACTATTTTTGCAGAAGCCATTTTCTTAATCATCTTTGGGGATAAAACTCCGAAAATGATTGAGTCTATCTTTTTTGATACAAAATCTTCCATTTTAGTATTTACCTTTTAATAATAATTTGGGATATATTCCCAGGCTTTTTACCTCGTCTAATAATAATTTAAAAGCGTAACTTATTTCTATTCCGGATATTTCTGCACTAGATCCGCATCTTAAACAAGTAGGTTTATTTTTGAAATAATCATATCCTGTTATCAATCCACAGCTTTCACAGACGTGAACGACAGTTTTATCTGAATCAAACCTTTCCTTCAATAACATACTTGTACCATGAGCTACTAGACAATCTTTTTCCATCTCTCCTAATCTTAGGCCACCGCCTTTTGCTCTTCCTTCTATTGGTTGTCTTGTTAATAATTGAATTCTACCACTGGCTCTAGCATGTAATTTATTTGCTACCATGTGTTTTAGTTTTAAATAAAACATATTTCCTATGAATATTCTGGCTTTGAATTTTTCTCCAGTTATCCCGTTGTATAATGTTTCTGTTCCATCTTCTCTGAATCCTAGTTCAGTTAGTTGTTTTCTTATTTCTTGCTCTGGAACTGAATCAAATGTAGTGCCGTCTATATTTTTTCCGGATAGGCATCCAACTTTCCCAGCTATGATTTCAATTAGATGAGAAATCGTCATTCTACTTGGGATACCGTGTGGAGAGAATATTAAATCCGGAACAATTCCGGAGACAGAAAAAGGCATATTTTCTTGAGGGACTATTAACCCAATGACTCCCTTCTGTCCATGTCTAGAAGCAAATTTATCGCCTATTTCAGGTATTCTTGGAGTTCTTAATCTTACTTGAACTAATTTGTTTCCCTCTTCATTTTCAGTTACAAAAGTCGTGTCAACGATACCTTCTTCTCCGTGCTTTACTATTGTTGAAGACTCTCTTCTAACATTTGCTGCAATACTCATCTCTTCCAAGTCTCCTAGAAAACGAGGAGGACTTGTTTTTCCTATTAAAACATCATCAGTGGATACTTTCGCTTCTGAGTAGACTATTCCATCTTTTTCTAGGTGTCTATAATCTCTTTCAGACTTATAACCTTTAACATCTTTTGCAGGTACTGAAATTTCATCCATTAATCCTCCGCTGTATCTCAATTCCTCTGCAACATAAGGACGGAAGAAAGTACTTCTTCCAAAGCCCCTTTCTACACTGGCTTTATTAATTACAATTGCGTCCTGCATGTTATAACCTTCATAACTTAACAAAGCAATGACAACGTTTTGTCCAGAAGGATTTTTATCGTAACCATAGACATCGTGCATAAACGTATTAACAATTGGTTTATGAGGATAATGTAATATACTTGATTCTGTATCTATTCTCGTTAAGAAATTAGCTGCATACAATCCTAGAGCTTGCTTCTGGATTTTACTACCTCTAATTAACCTTGAGCTGCTACCATGATTACTGTAAGGTATTAAGCTAGTACATAAACCGAGAATTAGAACTGGACTTATTTCTAAATGTGTATGTTCTTTGGTGATATCTTCTTCATTTAAAGCAACTAAAGCATTTTCTTCTTCAGAAGAATCTAGATATTCTATTATTCCTTGTTTAGATAGGTCTTCCCATGTTAGTTCTTTCTTCTTTAATCTTTCCTGGATATCTTCTGTTAATTTACTTTTTCCGTCCTCTACAATTATTAAGGGTCTTCTGGCTCTTCCTTTTGTAGACTCTAAATAGATTTCATTAAATTCTTCGTCGTAGAAGACATTAATTAAAGGGGTAACGTCTCCTTTTCTTCTCTCAGATCTAAGCTTATCTACAAATTTCTTTGCATCTTCTACAGTTCCAATGAATTTTTCATTTAAATAAACATCCCCCATTTTAGTCCATTATCTTTAACCCATTGCTTTCTAATACTTTTTTTACCTTGTCTTCTGAAGGCTCAGTCTGAGTAATATTACAGAGTAAAGCAAGATTTTTTCTAAGCCCTATTGGAGTACCCTCTGGAGTTTCTATAGGACATAGTTTCCCCCACATTGTTGGATGTAAAGCTCTGGCTTCAAAGTTTTCTTGTGTGGAGGTTAATAAACTAACTACCCTTTGTAAATGGGATGTTGTATCTAAAGAGTTAGTTCTTTGTAAGTTTTGGCTTATACCTTTTCTTCCCCCTATCCAGGTCCCCGTTGCCATTGCACTTTTAATTTTTGATGTAACTAGTTGATCTCTTATAATGATCTTAATAGATTGGAATTTTCCTCTTTTAACTAATCTTTGGAAGTTGTAAAGCATATCCTGTACAAGACTTCTTAAAGTTATTCTGAATAAATCTTCTAATAAATCTCCGCTAAGTTTGAGTCTTTTGTTCATGTAGTGATCTTTTGGCATTTGTGTAAGTCCGTCTCTCGTTACCATTAAGAATCTTTTAATTATCTTACATAAATTATAAGCTTTTAGTACTCTATCTTTTGGCTCTACTCCAAGATGGGGTAATAAATAACGATCTAGTTGTTCTCTTGTCCTTTGTAATTTTTGGTCTTTTGGCTGTGTGATTCCAATTTTTCTTGATAAGAATTCAAGAGCATCTTTTTCTGTTTTTATATCTACAAAATTGTATAGATTTACAAATACATCATCATATTGTTTATCTGGGTTAATGAAATTCATAATATCTTGATCTTTTACTATTCCAAGAGCTTTTATTATCGGGATTATAGGAACTCTTCTGAATCTTGTAAAACTAGCGTAAATAATTCCGTCACGCATTTGTTCTAATAAATGTGGGATTCTATAACTACCTCTTTCAGAGAATACCTTTGCACTATATTTGCTTGGACCTGTAGCATTTTTTTCTATGAATAATTTATTAGAAGCTAAGTCTTCTATTATAACAAGTGCTCTTTCATTTCCATTAAGAACAAAATAACCTCCGTGGTCTTCTGGATCTTCTCCACGGGAGATTAAAGCATCTTTCTTCAATCCATGCAAATGACAGTACTTACTTTTAACCATTATAGGTAACTTGCCTACGGGGGTGATGAAGTTTTCTCTGTGAACATTGTCTATGTAGGTTGAGAATTCTAGGTGTATTGGAGAAGAATAAGTTAATTGCCTTAATCTAGCTTCTATCGGGTAAATATCTCTTTTACTTCCATCTGCTTCTACGATTTGGGGCTTGTCTATTTTAACCTTGCCCATCTTTATTTTGAAGTTCTCTACTTCCTGGGGTATGACTGTTGGAATAATGTCTCCAGTTTCATTAACTATTTTTTGCATTCCTTTTTCTATAAAGTTGTTGAAACTTCTTATATTGGACTCTACGAAAGAATGCTCTTCAAAATAATTTCCTATTAATTCTTTATAACTTTTAACCATGTACGACTACCCTGTAGAATATACTCTCTACATTTGTTGGACTATTTCTAATTATTTTAATTACGTCCCCAGTTTTTGACTCTAGGTTTTTTATAGCTGGATCTTTTTTTCGTATTTTTGGTAATTGTGTTAAATTTATGTTAAGTTCTTCAAGAAATTTTTTCTTTTCCTCTTCACTCAATTTTATGTGTTTTGGGACGAGACTGTGTTTTAAAATATCAAATTCTTCTGCCATTTTCTTTGATTGAATGGGCCGAACGGGAATATCAAGTCAAGGAGCTTCCTTAAACATTTTGAACCCGCGACCACTTGGTTAAAAGCTTCACCAATAAGAACATTGTTCTTACAATATCATTTATGACTTATTACTTGAATTTCAAGTGCTCTACCAAGCTGAGCTATCGGCCCATTTTTGGAACATTATAGAGCTATCTCTTAGTATTATAAAAATTTAATAGATGATACCCAGAGACGCATGTTTTTACTACCAAGACAAGTTATATATAAAGCTTTTGTTTTAAGACTCTATTATGTTTTTATAGAATATTAGAATATTAAAATTAAACTTGCGACTAAAAGGATTACATATAGATATTTTTGTACTACTGTTCTTAAATCATCTTCTTTATGGATTGTTAAAAACCAATTTATAAAACACCATGCAGCTCTTTTAACATGGGTGCGTTGTAATCTTTGTAGACCAAAGGGAGTTTTAATTTCATTAAAGATCTCCTTATATAATCTTGGTTTGTTATCCTTAATATAATAAAACATTGTAACATAATTTATCAAATTTAAGATTACAAGTAATATTAATGTTAAAAGATCGTTCACTTTCTTAATCTTCTTGGAATAGAACTATTTAAAGGTTATGCGTTTAATGTACAGAAAGGTAATACGCCCCAGCCGAGAGTTGAACTCGGGTCGCGGCCTTGCTGCATTGAAAATACGACAGGGCCGAATGTTGATCTCAGACGCTTTTAAGCAATCTAATATAACCACTACACTACTGGGGCATGTGAATTAAAATTTATTTCAATTTATAAACATTTGTTTTATATGAAAACTTTATAAATTTTTGGTATCTGTTTGTATGAAGATGGATGTTGATGAACTTCTTGCCGGATTTGATAGGGTTATTGAATCTTACATAACCGAGGTTACTAATCTTGATAGAATTCATAGGATTGTTTATGACGAAGAACATCTTGATTATCGTCCGGATAGTATAGAAAATGGATATTTTTGTATACAGGCTATTGCAGGAAATAAGAAATTTGATATAGGTTATATTTCTGAATCTGGGTCTGGAGTTGTTTTAAATTTGCCTCATGAAATATATATGTTCTTGACTTCTAAAGGCGAAGATCTGATTGAGGAGGTGGTAGGTGATTCTATCTCAGATCTTGCTAGAATTTGTAGAGGGTTCATTGATAAGCTAAGTAGAGAAGATATTGGTTGTACCATTGAAGAAAAGAATCCCACCACCCGGATTTGAACCGGGAACCTTTCGGGATCAGCTGACTATTTTTCATCCATAGCAATTTGCTTTGTCGAATAGTATCTACAGCCGAACACTCTGCCGCTGCTCTCACCTCCGTTTCGGAAGATTGATTTGAGCTATGGTGGGTTAACTAATGTGATAATTATTCATATTTAAATTTATCTTTATACTAAAACATGCATAGTATCGTGATATATGTCATGGTAGAAAACAATGTATATTAAATCAAAAGGTTTTTATAGTTCAATAACCTGATATCTTAACCAGTCTAGGTTTTCATAGGAGGTCGAAAAATGGACGAATGGAAAAAGTTCAGTCTTGAAGAAGAAGACTATAGCGACTTTGATGAAGACGACGTGGAATGGTGATGTTGATTAAAAAAGGAGGCGATTAGTTTGGCGGCAAGAAGAAAAGCTAAAAAAACTACTGCAAAAAGAAGAAGGAGATAATTGATATTTTTAATATCTGATTCTAACTTTGTTTTTTCTTTTTTTAGATTAATTCTAATTTTAGGGGGTTACTGGGATTTGAACCCAGATCGCAGCCACCCCATGGCTGAAGGATACCAAGTTACCCTATAACCCCTATCTGAGAATCTTTGGTATTTTTTCTGTTAGATCTATTACTGTAGAAGGTTTGTTGTCTAAGATTCCATCATCAATTACAATATCTACTTCTTTAAGAATTTTTTTAGGAACTTTTTTAACACTTATAATTGGTTTGTTTCCTGTGAGATTTACGGAAGTAGTAATGAAAGGTACTTTGATGAACTTAGTAAAATCGTGTTTTGGGATTCTTATTCCTAGAGTCTTAAGATTTAGGTTTGTTTCTTTGCTTACAATATTTCTCTTTTTAGATTCAAGAACAAAAGTAAAAGAACCTGGTAATTTCCTAATATAATTTTTATTCTTTACTTTAAAATTTCTGTATATCCATTGTTTACTTGGAGCTATTACACTAAAAGGTTTAGTAGTTCTTTTAATTGCTCTTATCTTAGAGACACTTTCTGAGTTTAAAGCATTACAACCTAAGCCATAAATTGTGTCTGTAGGGTAAATGAATATAGAACCGGATTTAATTTTTTTAGTTATTGTTTTTCTGAGGTTTTTGAACTTTATATGTTTTGTCATGATACTGCACTGATATGGTTGTTTTTATTTATTTTGATTATGCTGTCTACGAAGCTTTCTATCTTACTTTCATGACTAACTATGACTACCTGCTGAATCTTTAATTCGTCTAGAACTAATTTGATTCTGTCTATTTGCTCGTCTGAGAAACCATCTGTGGGCTCATCTAATATCAATAAATCTTTAGTCTCTATTGTACTCATTAAGTTATTAATTACTTGATTTAGGGCTAGTCTATAAGCAAGAGCTGCTGCTGTTTTCTCTCCGCCGCTCAAATGCAGATAATCGATATCATAACCATTCTGCTCTATTAGGGGGGTGAAATCGTGATCTAATCTTATCTTTAATGCTTCAGTTTCCACCAAAATCCCGAACCATTTTTGAAATAGAGAATCAAAATCACTGTGGACTTTAAGCATAATCTGTTTTTCCATGTTTGTCATTAAATTGTTAAAAATTTCTTGAATCAAGTTTTGAGTTGAATCTAGCTTTTCTATTTTATTTTTTATGTCTAATTTTTTTTGAATTTCTTTATCTATTGTTTCTAGGAAGTCTTTAGTATCTTTTAATTCTCTGTTGAATGTTGCTGCTTCTATTTCTAGATCTTTTTTCTGTTTTTGTAGATTTTCGAGTTCTTCTTTTATAGTGTTGTGTATGGATTCTGTATCCTTATATTTGTCTAAGTTACTTGATATTTCGGTTTTTTTGGAATCTAAGTCTTCTATTTCCTCTCCGAGTGTTGCTTGTTGTTTTAATAAAGAATCTAATTTTTCTGTTTTTTCTTTTAGGTTTTCTTGTTTAATCTTGAATAGAGAAATCTGTTGTTCTTGTTTTCTTAGAGAATCCAGTTTTTCTCTTAATTTAGTGACTTCTTCTCCGGATTTTAATTGTTTTTGTTTTGATAGCATTGAGTTTTTGGATATTTCTTGTAGTTTTTTATCTTCTTCATAGTTAATAGAATGTTTGTGTTCTTGAGTTACTGTTTGTTTACATACCGGACAGATATCTAGTTTGGATATTTTGTCTTTTAGATCTTCTGATTGGTTTTTAATAATTTCATATTCCTGGACTTTTTTTGTTATTTCCTCAAGCTCTTTTTCAGCTTCTCTTAATTTAGATTCTTTATTTGAGATCTCTTCTTTGATATTCTCTTCAGGGACATCTTTAACTTCTTCTTTTAATATGTTTATAGAAGATCTTAGATTTTCCATCTCTGGCTGGTTTCTTTGTAAAGAATCTTTCTTATGTTTTAAATCTAGAGTAGTTAATTCTAACTGTTTTTTTAACTCATTTAGTTTAGATATTTCTGATTCTGTTCTTTCAAATAACGAAGTTTTATCTGAGATTTTCTTATCTAGATTTTCTAGGCTTTCTTTTAAGGAAAGTAGTTTTTTGTTTAGATCTTCTATTTTTGATTGCTTTTCTTGTTTTTCTTGTTTCTTATTTTCTAAGTCTGAGATCATTCCTGAGAATTCTTTTTTCTTTTCTCTTACTTTTGTTAAGAATATTTTGGAATTATCATTGATTCTTTTGTATTTATCTATTCCAAAGATTTTTCTTAGGATGTCTAATCTAGTTTCTTTATCTGTTAATAGTATGTGTTTCATTTCTTCTTGCGGGGTGTAGACAGTGTAGGAGTAGATTAAATCTTTATTTTTAGTTAGTAGATCTTTAGGATAATTTAATAAATTAAGAGCTAGCTGTTTGATTTCTGTTGCGGTACCTTCCTTTTTATTCTCATTAATCATCACAAAACCAGAATCTTGAGTTACACTTTTTTCTCTTTTTAGAGTTCTCTTTATTACAACGTCTTTATTGGAAATATTGAAATGTAATTCTACACCGCCTCTGTCTGTGCCGTTTCTTAGTAAAGAAGAACCTGACAATATTCCTCTTCTTAAGCCAAATAAAGCGAAGTCTATTGCTAATAAGATTGTACTTTTACCTGAGCCTATATCTCCACTTAGTAGTATGGATCCTTCTGGAAAGCTTATTTCTTGATTTTTATAGCTTCTGATATTTTGTAGTTTTACCTTTTTAAGCAGCATTTTTCCATGTTTCTTCTAAATTAAGAGATTTTAGGGTGTCTTTTAGCAATCTGTTTTCAAAATCTGAAGTCGTTTCTCCTTCTTCTTTAGATGAGCTTAAGGATTCCATTAAATTTAAAATTGGTTCTTCTTTTATGTTGGTGTCTTTTATATGCTCTTTAATTAGGGCTTTTTCTATATCTTCTACATTACCCCCCATTTTTATTGCTTCAAATTCTTTTGTTGTTAAGGCATTAGTATTTTTTAATACTACATAAGCAGATTCTAATTTAGAAAGAATTTCATTGAAGTTGATGTCGTTTATTTTTCCACTTGTTAATGTTCCATGAATTCTTAAAGTTACTATTTTGTTTGTAACATCCTGATTTAAGTTGTCTAAGATTATTTTTTCTGCTTCTGTAGCTGTTTTATTATTTACATCTATATTAAAAGAAATAACATCATGGAATTTTAATGGAATTTGTTTAATGTCAAGCTTTTCATTTGCGGTTATTATGTAGAAGCTTCCATGCTGAAGTTTTTCTAGTTCTGAGAAATTATTTGGGAATAATGGACCTGGAAAGCTTATCATTCCGTAGCCGGGATAATCTTTATGGAAAACATAATGCGGATGGCCACCAGCATAGTAGTTGAAGTTTTTTGGTATTATGTTTACACTTTCACTTTTTACATTTTCCATATCTTTTGGTTTGAATTCTGTTAAAGTAGTGTGGAACATGAAGATTTTGAATCCGGTTTCTTTTTCTAGACTTTCTTTATCTATATTTTCATAGTAGTTTTTATCTAAGCCACCTTTAAGGCCAAATAAACCTGTTATTTTTGTGTTGGTTTTATCTATTGTGAATTTTAATTTATTATCTTCTAGTTTAGCAACATTTTCTACTAAGCCAGCTTTTTCCAAGACATCTAGCATGGTTTTACCGCTTATAGAGAAATCATGACTTCCTGGGATTATGTAACAGCTTATGTCATTGTCTTTTAGTTTTCTTAAGCTGTTGGTTACTTCTTTTAATAGGTCTATTGGTGGAAGTGCATTATTGAATAGATCTCCAGCTATAAGGACAAAGGCTGTATTTTCTTCTATACAAATATCCATTGCTTTATCAAAAGCTTTTAATCCGAGATCTCTAAGTTGAGGTTCTCTCCAACCTCCCAAATGGCAATCTGCTAGATGAGCGAATTTCATATTTTTGGGAAGATAAAGTTGCTATTAAGCTTTATTGTTCTGTTGTCTTGATTTTAAATAATCTAAGCAGAATTTAGTAAATATTTGTTCTAAAGTATTGATGTCATGTTTACAGTGTTCTTTTATTCTTTCCCAGTTTTTTTCTTTGTACAATCTTTCTATATCTGAGCCTGTTACAGTGTCAATGGAGTCGATACCATGCATCTTCGCTAGAATTACTAAATTGGGATTAGTAAAGGCTTCATACTGAGAAAAGAACAACATTGTATCAAAATGATTAGAATCTTCCATTCTCCATCTGTTTAAATTAATTGAGATTGGGATTGGTATTTTATTGATTACAGACCTTATCAATAAAAATGGAATATCGAATTTATAGCCGTTATGGGTTATGAAAATATGATCTTGGATATTTTCTTTTAGGAAAGTCCAGAATTCTTCTAATATTTGTTTTTCCTTATCCCCAGAGAATATTTTAGTTTCAGAATCTGAGATTTTAATACCTATAGATATGATTTTAGCATAATTTGGATCCATACTTCTTCTTTCTTTGCTTATCTTTTTATCCATTAGATATAATTTGACATCTTCATGCTTAATTTCAAAAGGCACTGTTTCTATATCTAGAATTACGTATTTCATATTTTGGGGGAAGAACTTAGTATTTATAAATGTGATGGGTTATTTCTTAATCAATCTCTCAGCTCTCTTTATCATCTCTTTTTTAAGAGCTATGAAAACTCCACCTTTTTTTCCTTTTATGAAAGTTATTTCTCCTGGTTTGATTATTTTAGAAATATCACCTTCAAGATCAATATGAGTAGTCCTTGCGAGACTTTTGCCTTTCTCGTGAATGTAAGTATTTACTTTTATCTTCTTTTTACCGTAGGCTGGAACGCTCATTCTTCTACAGTTACGATCTCCTCACTATGGGAAAGAAGTTCGTTATTAAAGATAATGTCAATTTCTAATAGATATTGATCCTTTCTTGGGACTAATCCGAGATTAAATTCTGATAAATCTAAAGTGTAAGTATAATCACCAGTATAACCTTGTCCTTTGTAGTTTATCTGTGGAAAAGTTCCTTGTTCATAGCTATAATCTTGTCCTGTTTTTTCAATGAAGTCTTCAATAGTCATTGAAGAAGACTTACCATCTAAGGTTACTTTAACTAAAGCACTAGGAGGCATTACTACTTCAGGATCCATTTTTAATTGTATTTGAGAGCTGATTTGAACTTGATCTTGGACAGCCAAACCAGTAATGTTTGGATTAGCAATAGCAAATATAGCGATAGCAATAAAAGTAATCATTGGGAGTACATAAGGCATATAATTGACCTTCTTTTTCCTCTTTTTCATTTTAAATCTAATATGTCACCATCATTTATTAAATGAACGTTTTTACCTTTTTTATATCCCATTTCAGTTGCTAATTCTGCCATGGCAAGGTCTTGCATTGGATTTCCATGTACGGGAAAAATGTGTTTGGGTTGTACCATATCTACTAGATCTCTAAGATCTTCTCTTCCTGCATGACCTGAAACATGGATGTCTGTAAATATTCTTGTTTTTTTCTGTTTTAGTTTTCTTTCTAGTAAAGCTCTATTAGCAATATTAATATCAACCGGAATGGTTTTACATGAAAAGATAACATGATCTTCTGGATAGAATTTAAATGGTAATTGACCAGAAGCTAGTCTTGTTAATACGCTTCCAGGTTCTCCTTGGTTACCTGTACATGCTATTAAATATTGGTCTCGGTTTTTTTCTATTTTTTTAAGTTTTTTCTCCATCTGTCTTGAGTAACTTAAGATTTCAACGTCTTTTGAATATTTAACAAGCTCTGCTTTTTCTGCTGCTAAAGTATATTTAGCCATGCTTCTTCCCATAAATACTATTTTTCTGTTAAGAGCTTTTCCAAAGTCTATTATGCTTTTTAATCTAGCAAGATGGCTAGCAAAACAAGTAACTATAATAGCATGTCCTTTGTTGTCTGTTCCAAGCATTACATCTTTTAACATTTCTCTAGCTACCTTCTCACTTGGAGTTTTTCTTTCAGCATCTGCGTATAAGCTGTCTACGATTAAGGCTTTTACATTTCCTTTTAATGCTTTTAATTTCTCATAATTGGGTTTCTTCCCTAGTACTGGATAATTGTCAAATTTGAAGTCATTAGCATATAGAATAACGCCTTCTGGAGTGTGTACGGCTATCATTACTGTCTGAGGAGTAGAATGAGTCATGTTTATGAATTCTATTTTGATATTTTTACTTACTTTGTGGCTGGAGTTTGCATTTAATACGTTTAAATCGTTTTTTAGATTTATTTTTTCGTCTTTTGCCATGGATTTTAGAACTTCTAAAGTAAATCTTGTACCTAGTAATGGAGCTTTGTATTTATTTGCTAGATATAGTGAAGCACCCACATGGTCAAGATGACAATGGCTAAATGCAATAGCTTTTACTTTGTTTTTCCAGGAAGATATTACAGAATCATTAGGTATTGCTCCCAATTCCATTAATCCTTTTGGGGTTAAGTTTTTTCTTTGTCCTCCTTCTTCTTCAAAACTTATTAATTTTGGAAGAAAAAAACCCATATCAAGAATTACTACTTCGTCACCTATCTTCAAGGCGGTCATATTTTTTCCTACTTCGTTATAACCGCCAACACCGCATAGTTTAATATCCATAAAAGAATTTAAAGGATTTTATTTATAAAGGTTACTAAAACTTTAGTTTTCTTCTTTTTGTTACCTCTCTTTTAAATATGTGATTGATAGCGTTTTCTAGATTTCTGAAAGTTTTATGTAAGGCTCTTGAAAGATCCCAGTCGGCTTGTTTAGCTAGTAAGATGTTGTGACTATCAGGAGTTTCTAGTCTTGCATGTACTGAAAATTTGGATTTACCATTAGAATCGTATTTCTTTATTGTAACTGTTAAATTAGAGTCTTTAAAATCTCTTTTGAATTTAGAAAAATACCTTTGTGATAATTCATGAACTCTTTTAATTTCTAAGGGTTTTAATTTTTCTATGCCGACGTAGTTTATCATTTTAAAACGGATTTTCCTTCTCTACATGCGGCACACAAACCGTTACTATAACAAGCTGCACAAACATGTTTTCCGCAAGCAATGCAATTAAATCTTGCTATATTCTTTTTACAGATAGAGCATTTTTTTAACATTTGCATATTTAAATTAAGTAAGGAATGTATATAAATTTTTTCCTTATTTTCTAATGAATTTTAAGATATCTCCGATGTTTACGTGTTTAGCTGTGCCTTTTCTTAATTCTATTACGTATTTTGCAGCAGCTTTAGGAGATAACCATGGAATAAAAGGGATAACACTTTTCTTAATATCTACTACTTCTTTATTAGAATTTAACCAAATTACGTCTATTGGATAAAAGACAAATAACATGTGTATCGTTGTATCTAAAATGCCTTCATTTGTTGATTCCAAGATCATTGCTTGACCTTTTCTTAAAGGCTTTCTGAACATTAATCCACGAGCTTTGAAGAAAAAATCTTTATGGTGTTTTGCATTATCAGCTAGAACTATATTCTGGTTATGAATCTCATAATTCATATATAAACGGCAATATAACCCTTTTTAAACTTTGTTGTGTTGTAGTTTATCAATACTTTTATATAATAAAAAGTAGTAGTAAAATTGTGGAGACCGGCCTTGTAAACCGGAGCATTAGAGAAAAAGTTCAGTATTTCTTAAAGAGATGGAACAGACAAAGCAATTCTTTAAATTATGATCAAAAGAGAGAAATTGGAGTAAGTTATTTAGTTAATATAGTTGGCATAGAGTATGATGCAAGTGAACGTCTCTTAGAGGGTGATGGAGAAGCCTATAGAGAATTTATAACAAGAGTTAATCCAGTAGATCTATTAAAGAATGATTATGAATCTTTTTGGTACAGTGTTCATGATATTATCCCTTTTGAGTATTCTAAACAAGACTTAGAATGGCTTATACAGTTTGGTGTTAACGGTGTGATAGAAAGTATGCTAATACAATTTTGTCCTGAACCTGAAAAAGGTTGCGAGATACCTGAATCATTAAGCAGATTGAGGAGACATGTAACTGATATTCGCGATTGGAAGAAAGATAGATTGTTCGGGGAATCTATATCCGAAAAAGAGCTATTATAATAAATTGAAACTACTTAGATAATATCATTTTATTTGTTCTAGTTTCATCATCTATTTTTAATGTAGAGAAATAAATTCCTGAGTTTTTGATTCCGTATTTATCTTTTCCGTCCCAAATTACCCGGTGTGTACCTGGACATCTTTCTTCATCCACTAGAGTTTTAACATGTTTCCCTCTTATATTATAGATATCTAAATCAACATGTTTGCATTCTTCTCCGACAACATCATAGTTTAATGTAGTACTAGGATTAAATGGGTTAGGATAATTTTGATATAAGATTATTGTTTTTGGCAGTTCAGAAGAATTATGATTGTCTTCTATTCCTGTTTCTCCATAGAATATTTTGAAACCGGATGGTGCTTCTGTATCTTCTCCTGTATTGAAATCAAAATAGAAAGTTACCCTGTAACCATCTTGGATTTGTTCAATTTTCCTTTCTCTACCTTCGTTTAAGATTATATTTTCATCTTCAGAAAAGGTTTCGACTCTTAAGGTGTCTAACTCTGTGTCAGATACCTCAATAACAACAGGAACGGTCATTTTATGTGCACCATTATTTTGTGGAAGCTTTTCAGGACTCATATTTGATCCAAGATAAGTCAGATCATTAAAACCTTGCATTAGCCTTATAGTGTCTTCTAAATCAGGATATTTTCTTTGATTTTCTGTTGAATGTTGTTGAGATAAAACATAGAAAGAGCCTATTTTTTGTTCTAGGTCTTCTCTTTTTTGATTTATTGAATTAGAATTCCTTTGAGAAATATCTACTTGGAAACTTATTAAGTATGGGTTGTATTCTGCTGCATATAAAATTCTATTTCTTACTTCTTTAGAATAAAGAGAATTTTGTTCCATACCTTCTAAAGTTCTTTGAACAAACTCTCCTAGATCTCCGTATTCAGCAGCTTCAAATCTTTCTAAAAGAGATATGGTTGCGGGTGGATCTGTAGATAAATCTATAGTTCCTGAAAAAGGCTCTACTTGTCCAGATGGAAAATAATCTTCTCCAAGTGCTTCAACTAAGATATTTTGTACAGCAACATCATCCATTCTTGTTATTCCAATAAGAGAATCTTGGTTGCTATTAGAGAATACTGTTAAGTAATTTTCATAATAATTTGGCTGTAAAAAGTAGTATCTTGTTTCGCCTTCAAAGTCATTATCATTATTTTTTAGGTTTAAATCAAAGACAAAATCTTCAATAAAATCTGGTAAATTCTCTTGACTAGATATCTTATAATAGGCAATCCTTCCTTGTTTTTTAATCAATTCTATATCAAGATCTATTCCAAGATTTCCTTTAAGCTCTGCTGTAACATTATCTGAAGGTTCATTAACAGCTGCCAATGAAATAAAAGGCTCTCCAACATAATTTTGAGTAGTATAAAATTGAAGTAAATGTGGATATTCTAAGTCTGTATTGAATTCAGCATTTTCTACAATTGTATTAGTAGTGTCACTAACGGACTGGCTTTTAACTTCTCCAGATAATCCAGACAATGTATAAAGTGTCGCTAATACTGAAGCGATTCTAAAGATCTTCATTTTAAGTTTATTTAAGAATAAATAAAAATTTAAAAAGCTTTCCTTCTTCACCACTATAAGATAATTAATTGATTCTCACGGCTTTCTTAACTTTATCATCTTGTGGTGGCCAGGGATCATCTAGTTCCCAGACTTTCTTCTTCGGTTCTAAAGGAAGGATTACGTTCTTTTCCCAGTTCACTCTTTTAGATTTAATACTTAGAGTAGGGTCTCCAATTAGTACGAAATGTTGTCTATAGTAAAGGTCTGTATCTGCTATCTCATTAGCATCTCCAATTGTTCTTTGGTTTCCTTGTGTCATGAGTTTGATGAACTGGTCTGAGCTTTTACGAGAATCAAAAGTAAGACCTGCTGATCCTATGTAAGAAACAGCTCCATTTCTTAAGAAATGCAAACCAAAAGTATTTATCCCAGGGTCTGCAAGATATCCTTCTGGATGATAACCTTGCCATACATTATTCGTTGAGCATGCATAGCCAAAGACAAAAGGATTCTGTACATAAGGCATTGTATGTGTTAATATTGACCCCGCTCCAAAGTTACTTATTCCTCCGTGGTCTGTTAATAATATTATTTGTTTATCCTCTAAATACTCGTCTGGAATTTTTCCATGATCGTCTATATGTTCACAACCATAATATTCGTCTGTTGAGCATACTGCATTTACTTTGCTTTTGTCCATTATGGCAGAATCTGTACTTGCTTTTATTGCATGGTGAGAGAATGATCTTGTAATCCATAGAGTATTGTATTCATTTTCATTGTAAAGCTTATCGGTCATTTTATCGTACATTATAGATCTTGCAACTACTGTTGATGTGTCTGTCGGGGTTATTCCATAAACCCTCCCTACAGATAAGTGGAAATTTTCGGCATATTGATTAAGTCTTGAGTTCTCAATAACTTGTTGCAGGTTACTATCTAGTTTTATGAAATTTATTCTTTCATTTCCTTGGAACCACTGCCATACTACGTAAACATCTTCTGAATCGTCTATTAAAATATCTGTATCTTTTATTGAGCCTGCTTGAGAGTTTACATGCATCCTCTTTATTTCATTTCCATATTTATCTAATTTTATTATTGTAACGTCATCAAGAGCATTTATTACTTCTCTTAATGTTAAGAATAATTTATCTTGTGAATTTATTGCTAAAGAGAGATGGTGCAATTGTTTTATCTTATTTGTTGTTTCTATTTCTTTTTTAGCAATTAATTCGTTGTTACTCTTGTCTATTTTTTTATAGAATAATTCGGATTTTGAATCTCCTACATAGTCTCTCCATATTATATGTAGATTCTCGTCAGAATCCATTACTACCTGCGGATCAAGAGATTGATAATCTGTCTCTTCAATTATCTCTTCTTTGATGAGATTACCTTCCTTATCCAATTTCAAGAATACTATCTGTTTTCCATTCTCAGAGATGCTTTTTGAAGATATTAAATAAATATAGTTATCATCTATCGCTAGATCGTAATCACCGACTACGTTAAATGATTCTCCTATCTCCATGACCTCGCCAACTTTAGATCCGTCGTAATTTAGTTTTTGCATCTTGTAGAATTGATTCCCTGGTAACATTACTCTCCAGAAAACGTATAGATAGTTTTCATCGCTTATTATCTTTGGTTCATATTTGTCGATAGAATTATCGGGTGATATTTTTTTATCTTGTGCAAATACTTTGTAACCGTTTTGGTCTATCTTATTAAAATATATTTCGAGGGTAGCAACATCTCTTAAGTCTGACCAAACTACGTTTAGATGGTCATAGGAATCTATTGCAGTATCTGGAGAGAATGAAGCATGATTATCATCATCTGTTAATTGGGTATCTTCAATTAAGGTGTTCATATCTTGATCTGTTTTTTTGTAGAATATTTCAGAAGCTTGATGCCAGACAGCATATATGTTATTCTGAGAGTCCCTATCTATGACAGGTTGTGTTATTATTGGTTCGTTATTCGGATGTCTAGCATATTTCTTATCCTGTTGAATTCTTACCTGATATTTTCCCCCTTCAGTGTCATCATTATAACAATAAGAGAATTGTGATTCTGGTATCGAATAATGATTGGATATTATGGTGAGGTATTCAAAATCATTATCCTGGAATCTGTTAACAAAATCTACCATGTTCTGATCTGTTGTTTGAATATTTTCTGTAACATAATAATTACTACTGCATTCGTTATTTAATGGACTTTTTGGGATCTCATTAAACATTAATAATTCATTTTTAGCAGCAGCTAAGAAGGGTGCTGTTACAGAATCTTTTGTGAATGTGTAAAGAAGTTTGTTATCTGTTTTTTCTGGTAGGAATTTATTCTCTGGAACAAATGCATAGTTCCAATCATGAGGATTAACCATCAAAATCTTGTCTGGATTCATTAAGTTCTTATAGTGATTTTGTGCTTGCTCTATTGTTAAATAAGTTCTTTGTGAAGCCCAATCATCTATTCCATTTCTTGTTTCAGAATCTACGTCACCAACGACTATGGCTTCTCTTCCGTTTATTACATATTGATGTAAATCTATATTCAATCGGTCTATGAATAGTATTGGACTGTTAAGTTTAGATGCTATTGTGCTTCCCAACAGAGCTGCTTTATAGTCATCATAATCAACTATTACTACTTTGTCAAATTCGTTCCAATATGAAAATACATCATAAGGGGTCTGTCTTCTTAATTGTGTTTCATCAAGGCCTGCTCCAAAAGGTTCATCTGCTGTTAATAAATCGTCGAATTCTTGTGGGGTGTCTCCGAAGATAAATACTCTGCTTGGCTCATATTGTTGTAAGAAGGTTATTATTGAATCTGGATCAAAGGCTTCTTTTAAACAAGGATCTTGTTGTGTGTTGAATATTTCTATTTCATTAAGGGTTTTCCAATCTGGACTTCCGAGAGTATCCATTGTTATTCTTACATATCTTGCTGTTACAGGGTCAAAGTCGACAACGATAGGAAGCCAATGTCCCAGAAGCTCTATGTTTTCTTCAACCAATTGCCATTCGTCTTCTGGAGTCTCCTTTACTTCAATATTAGCATAGTAATCAACACTACCGAAATGGTATAGTTTTATTTGATCTATTATTTTTGAGGAGCCCATATCTACTTCTAGCCAGGATTCTTCGCTTGTTCCGGAGTTCCATCTTGAAGATAATTCGCCGTCTATTGCTGCGTCTGGGGAATTCTGTTCTTCATGGTAATTGTTTGCTGTAATGGTTGCTCCGTTTCTTGCAAGAGCATAGTTTTCTTCTTGCAATGTTAAGCCTTCATTATGTAATATCAACATTGGGTAGTTCTTGTGAGTCATTCCAATGTTCCAGCTTACAACAGGAACTAATCTTAGAATATTTCTCCAGTCGTTATCTGTTGCTAAGAAGACCATGTTTTCGTCATATTGTGGTTCATTTCTTAAAATTCTATCTCCAGGAATACCATAACAATCCATTGGACAGTTTTGATAATTTTCATTGTTTTCGCATATTGAATTAGAATTGCAATTTGTTTCTAAAATAATAGGGATATGCTCTTCTAGATATGAAAAATATTTGTTTTCTGTCTTATCCATGTAACCTCCCAGAGAAGAGGTAATTTCGACGTAATAATTTCCATATCCATCAAAAGGAATATTGGCTTGGTCTCCTGAGAAATCTATCTCAACGTTTTCTCCTTCAGGATTAACATAAAATCCAGTGTTTTGTGTTTCTAATGGCGTTCCTGGGGACATTTGATTTTCAGCTCTTATATTGGCTGTTACGGTTTCGTCTGAGGTGAAGAACACTTGGGGGATCTCACATAATTGGGAGTTAAAACTAAGTCTTGTTGCCATCTTTGGTAATACATCTATGTTGAAAGTTTCGTGGCTTTCTTGTTCAAAAGGATCAGTAATCTTAATTCCTGCTGAGCACGTGGCAGAATTAGAATATTGCTCATCTACAATAAAATCTTTGTATTCAGCAGAGTAAGGAACATCTTCTTCTAATAAGATATTTATCTCCTCTAGTAAAGGTATCTGGTTGTTGGGGCATAGCATATATGGAGTAAATGTAATATTCTCTTCTTGTGTTGATGTTAAAGTATAATCAAATTTTAGTTGATCCTCGTCATAGAAAGTATTTTGAGGTAAATCGATATCAATATTAACTGTAGCTGAAACAGCTGTAGAAATAACAAATGTAGCAAAAATCATAGATAATATTATTTTTATATTAAAATCCAATATCCCACCCCCATACGGTTTTAAGGGGTAGTTAAATAAAATATTTAAATGTTGGTTTTTTACTTAAAAACCATTGCTGCATAACCAACTGCATTGTTATAGTTGTTTATTACATCTCCAGAAGTATAATATTGAAGTAGAATTCCTCTTTCACATTTTTCTTTACAATTTTCTATTAAAGTTCCAATACTATTGTAACCGCATATGGTAGCTTCTTTTTCCTTTACATATTTTAAGAAACCTTCAGTATTTAATTCTTGTATAAATTTAATTGCGTCCTTGTCTAGTTTATACAAATTTTCTTTTTTATTATATATGAAAGGTACATACCCATAATTAGGACCATAATGAGTGAAGTCAGAGCTTGATATTATTATAAAACTCTTGTCTGTTTTAGGAAGTCTTATTTTTTCATTTACAGTAATCGCAACTATCTTTAAATCTTTTAATTTGTCTTTAGAAACGAATTGCAAGAAGGGTAATTGGACTTCTATAGAATGTTCAGTTGTGTTTTTGGTTTCTTTAAATCCTTCTTCAACTAACTTTTTTGTATATTCGATGTCGGTTTTAACTAATCCAAAGGGAGTTTCGAAATCCTCTATGAAAACAGAATTTCCTAAACCGTTATGATCTGTTCCAATAATTAAATAAAAATCTGGGAATTGTGATTCTGCTATTTCCTTATAGGACCATGCCATAGCTTCTCCACAATAAGGATATCCGGCATGCGGGGAAATCACTGCATAAATTTTTTTATCTGTTCTTTTTAATGGTAAATCTCCGGGGCCTCTTTGAGATGTAAAAGAATCTTCAATTTGCTTATTTAAAGCATTAAATTCTTTTTCATAGAATAATCCAGAATATTTTGCTTTTCGCATTATACCCATTTCTTTTTCTTAAAGAATAAAAACATGATTAACATACTTACTACCATTATTAGGATTGCTACATAAAAACCATTGTTATGAGCGAAGAGAGGTATGTTACCAAAATTCATTCCCCAAATTCCTGCTATTAACACCGGTAGTAATAGCAAAGATGCTATAACTGTAAAGCTTCTCATAACTTCATTTAATTTATTGGAAACACTTGTCATATGCATCTCCATGCTTTCTGTTAATCTCTCTCTATAAGTTTCTTCTACACTTATTACTTGGGATAATTCAATATGGAGATTAGAGAAACTATCATATGAATTAGGAGCTATAAATTTGGTCTTTGTTATGTTTTCTATTACATTTTTGTTTCCGTTTAATGATCTTTTAAAGTAGAGCAATCTTCTCTTTGAGGAGAATATTTTTTGTGAATTGTGTTCGGAAGCATTTTTGAAGATATCTTCTTCTATATCTTCTAAGGCTTCTCCTATTTTGTCTAAGCTTCTTGTGAACTCTCTTATAGAATCAAGCATTATTCTATAAACTAAAAAACTTGTTCCATTCTTGAATATTAGCTGTCCTGTATCAGATATTAGATTTTTCATTAATTTCTCTAAGAATTCTATATTTTCTTTATGGATTGTTACAATGAATTTTTTAGTTACGAATATCCCCAAAGGTATCGTGTAATTGGAACTTGGTATTCTGAAGATTATTTTGGAATACTTAAGTTTATTTTGTATTCTTGGAAGCTCTCTAAAATCTAGAGCGTCTTTTAGATCTGTAACAGTAATCCCTGTTTTGTCATATAAAAGTTTTAATTCTTCTTCAGTTGGATTATAACAGTCTATCCATGATAATTCACGTAAGAAATTAAGGCTTTTGAACTCAGTTTTTTTTACGTTTCCTTTGGAGTATTTTATGGCCTTAATCATCAATGATTTTAGGTTTATTAGATTTATAAAGATTGTTATTCTTTTATATATAAAATATATAGTAAAACTATTTATATTCGAGAAATTCTTTTTGAAATATGGAAGAATTTGAACAAGATATTTATTTTGAGGAAGGGGCTGAAGAAGCTATTAGGGACGACGAAATATCTCCAGAAGAAGAAGCTTTTATGAACGGTTATAACGAGGACATGGAAGAAGAAGAGTAAAATTATTCAGCTGTAAAGTCTTCTATACTGAATTTCATATCTTTTTCTGTTTTTATCAAATTCTTATTTTTAAGAAGTTCTCTTGCTAGAATCCAGAAGATTAATCCAAGACTTTTCTTACCTTTATTATTACAAGGAACTACTAAGTCAATATCTGAAGGCTCGTTGTTTGTATCGCATAATGCAACTACTGGAATGCCTATTCTTGATGCATCTTTTACAGCATTTCTATCCGGCCATGGGTCTGTTACTAGTAAGACTTTAGCTTCTGTAAAATTTTCTAGGTCGGGATTTGTTAATATTCCTGGAGGATATCTCTTTATGATTATTTTTGTTCCTGTAGCTTCTGCAAATTTTTGTACGGGTTTCCATCCGTTTTCTCTTCTGCATACAACAATGATCTCTTTTATGTCATATCTACTGAGAAAATCAGCTGCCATTCTTAGTCTCTTGTCTATTTCTTGAACATTTAGAACTGGAAGACCGTCTGGTCTGATTTTATAAATAAAAGGAGCCATATGTTTTGTTTTGAGTTTAGTACCTATATGAATCCCTACCTTAAGATAATCGTCTAAAGGTACTAAAAATTCTTCTGCCATTATTTTTTGATAAAAATATTTAGTATTTAAATGTTGTTATTTACTGGGTTGCGTTCAAAGACTCAGTAAATAACAAAAACATGTTATGAGTAATAGCTCTACAGTATATCTCTGCTCTTTGAGCAGAGAACTTAACAGAGCTTACACTAGATCCAAACTTAGTATTTAATGCTTTAAATACAGACTCAACAATATTCCTCCTACCATAAGTTTTCTTAGTAATACTTTTAGCTAATCTCTTCCTAAGAGTATTCCTACAGTGCTTGCCATTAAAGCTCCTAATAGGAATACATGTCTTAATAAGAATATTAAGACAATATCTATGAAGCCAATTTGCATCATATGCTTTATCAGCAATTATCTTATTAGGCTTTCTTGGCAGATTCCTAATAAGATACTTAGCATCTCTAATATCATGCGCTTTCTTAGACCTAAGTCTAAGAGCTAATATCCTCTTACTTTTAGTATCAACAGCTATAGACTGTTTTAGGGGAATATCTATAGGATATGGCTTATCAATCCTTTTATAATAATGAGGACTCGGCAAGGGTCTTGATAAGCCACTACCATCTATAGCTGCTAAATTAACCTTAATATTTGCACTAGCAGCAAGAATGATTTTCCATGATTTAAGAGGCAATTTGTTAAAACTTGTGCATAAAGCAGATGCACAAGGACATTTAATTCCTAGTCCTCTTAGCAACTTGGTTACTCTTCTGTAACCAAGTTTACATTCTTGCTTAACAAGATATGCTTGTACATGACAAAATAATTCATATGTTTTTGGCCCATATCTATGTAGAAATCTTGGAAATCCCAAGCGTTTAAGCAAACGCTTAACTTTATTTATTAGTTTTGTCTTATTTTTCATTGGAAACACCTCCTACGTGTTTCCCCCCTAGCTTCTGCTAGGGGTTACTATTTAATAAAGATTTTGAACGCACCCTATTTAAGAATTATTTTTTGAATCTTCTAGTGTAAATATAGTAACCTGTTATCAATAATAATGCTATGATTGCATTAAATGCTGTGAATATTGGTACAGAAGTTCCTATTACCACACAGTCTACTTCTCCATCTCCTGTCGTGGTTACTTGTCCTGTTTCTGTATCTCTTATATGTTTATATCTCTGTTGTTTTCCAAATCCATCTCCATCAGGATCCTCACATTCTCCATAACTATACCATTGGTCTTCATTAGGTCCAGTTATTTCAGTACAAATATTATCACAACAACTTGTTGGACAATCTTGACTCCCACCTATCCAGTTACCATAACAACCTTCTACTAGAGGATCTGGATCACAGCAAGTTCCTCCTATATTATCACAGTAGCCTTCTTGTGGACAGTTTTCAGGTAATTCACATGTATACCCTGTAGTTGCACAACATTTTTCTTGTCCAGTACATCCTGTTTGTCTGCAATCTTCTGCTTCTTGATTAATTACTTCTAGATAATTAAGAGACCATCCTGTTGTTGTATCTCCAACGGTTGCTTGAATTCTATATTCTGCATCTCCATCTCCTTCGTCATGATATTCTGCTAACCACCACTTGGCAAATAATAAATCATCATCGTCAAAAGTTGTAGTGAAAGTTCCTTCTGGAATAAGTTCTCTGTTCCTACATCCATGATCTGCTGTAATCTCATCACATTCATAAATTTTAAAGGTAGCTTCTAAACCACTACATTGTTGATTTCCTTTTAGGTTTAGCCAAGTAGCATCGTTAATGTGAATTCCAAGAAAATCGCTTTCAGAGTATTCTCCTTTACCATAACCCTCTTTTGGAACAGACCAATACAAGTTACCTAAGACACATTCTTCTATAGGATCTCCACAATCGGCCGGACAGGTAAGTATTTCTTCTAGCTCACAAACACCGTCTCCACAGTCTGTTTCATCATCATCAAATTCGTCTGTACAACCAGTATCTGGTAGGCCTTCTCCACCACCATCCCAATCTATATTCCCATCTCCATCATTATCTACATTATCATTGCATTGTGTTGTTTGGGGAGGGGTTCCGTCATAGAAAGAAAAACTCCCAGTTGTTCCTGCAAAATCATCTCTTAAACCATTGTAATATATTCTAGCAATTCCAGCGTTCATGTTTTTACCTTCACATTGTGAAGGAATCTGTGGAATGGGCCATGAACCACTTATAGTATAACTAGTGTATCCGTTAGCTGAATTGAAAGTTATGTCGGGATTTGTTGCGAAGATACCTTGCATATCATGATTATCTCCTATTCCTACAGTACAATATCCGTGGTTAAGATCACTCTGTTGATTTGCATCTATTTGTAAGAAATTTATATAGGTACATATTGATGGATTCCCGATTATGGTTCCTTGCATATCTATTGTTTCTCCTTGTTCACAATCTGGAGAAGATCCTCCAGCACAACTAGGAGAGATGCTCATTGATTGTATTAAACATCCTTCTGTACTCCCGCAATCAGGATCATTAGAATCGGTTTGGCCATCGCAATCATTATCTATTCCGTCTGAACATTGTCCAGTTTCTGTACTATAACAGACATATGTAAAACTTATGAGGCTGTCTGTACCATCTATATCTAGATTATAATCATCTATTACTCCTTCTCCATTAACATCAAATAAGTATATCCAATCTCCCCAACCATATCCATAGTCTAATGCTAAAGTGGATCCTTCACAAGTATCAAATAAATCAGAGCGTGCTTCTGGAATATCCCAGGTTGCATGAATAGTATATGTATCTTCATCCGGATCTCCAGGTTCAAAAACTAAATCTCCGTTATTAAATGTTCCATCTAATAACTGGCTTTCTTCATTAGCCCCCCACCACTCTGTAAGATCTAAATTAAATACCCAACACTCAAAAGGATTATTATCATAAAGATCCCATAGTTCTGCATATGCTGTTGTAGCTTCTACACAACCACCGCTTACAGTTAAAACAGTTTCTATTGAATCTCCTTGATAGCATTCATCTGGATTTCCGTAACAATGATTTATTGCATCATATCTGTGTAATATACAAGGGCCTGTTGGATCTGCGCAATCTGGATCTGTAAACCAATTGCAATAAGCATTTACAGAATAAGCAAAAGTGAATAACATTACTATTGTAAGTAAAAATATTTTCTTGATTATTAACACCCTTTTTACAGTTAAGTTTTATTAAAACATGTATTTAAATCTTTCTTTTAGGGTTTTAGAATTAAAAATAAAAAAATAAAGAAAATTAAAATCTTTTACTCCATTTTTTTATCCATTGACTTGCTTGATCTTTTAAACCAAGACCCATGCCAATTCCTAATGCTAGAGCAATACCAAGTGCAAATGCTCCAACGACCAATAAGAAGGTGTTTTCTAAAATTGAAATTTTAACACCGATTTGATCTAGAGCTATTATCGCTGACATTATTACTATTACTACTTTAATCAATCCACTGAAAAATACCATCCCTTTCATCTTACTATGTTCTAGCATCTTCATCTCTACAAAGTGTGCTAGACCAAGACTGAATAGTATTATCACTATTGCTGCAATTACATTTGGTAGCCACAGTACAAAGGCATTTAACAAGTCACTAAGAGAACCAAGCCTTAACAATGCTACTGCTTGTTGCAAGAAGATTATGAAAATAAACCACTTAGTTAATTCTCCGAACAATGCTGGTAAATGTGTATGTCCAACTGATTTCACTAGTCTTGCTTTTTTTACTCTTGCATCAAGTTTAAGTTTTTCCAAAACTATTCTTACTGCATGTCCAATTATTAGTCCAATAAAGTAACCAATAATCAGAAGTATAATCGCTGCAACTAGTCCTGGTACTAAATCACTTGTGCTCTCCCATAATCTATATAGTGGGTCAAGTAATATATTGCCTGTTGTTACTATTTTATCCACCTCCTTTTCCTAATTAGATAATTATAACTAGAAATTCGTTATAAGACTATATATAACTTTCGGTTAAATAAATCCACTTTAGAGTAATTAATTTAATTAAATTCTTTAGAAATGTGTTTAAGTCTGTTTATTTTTGCTATTCTTTCTTTTCCATATATCCCGCATTTTATCATTAATGTTTTGAAACCTACTGCTAAATCAGAAATGGTTGCATCTAAAGTCTCTCCTGATCTATGAGAGGCTATTAAATTGATTTTATTTTTATCTGCTAATTTTACAAATTTTTCGGTTTCTATTAAAGAGCCTACTTGGTTTGGTTTTAAGATAGCAGCATTGATAGATTTCTTAGCTTTTTTTAATCTGTCTTTATTAGTAGAGATTAAATCATCTCCAACTATGAAACACTTTTTAACTTTCTTCTTTAATTGTTCAAAACCCTTAAAATCGTTTTCATGTAAAGGATCTTCTACATAAACAAGATTGTAAGTTTTTATTAAATAGGCTATGAAGTTGATTTGTTGCTCTTTTGTTAAACTTCTAAATTTATCTTCTTTTGAGAAATTAAGATAATGATATTTTTTGTTGTAAAATGAATTAGCAGCAACATCTAATCCAAGAAATACTTTTTTTGTTTTTCTTGTTATATTACTTAATAGTTCTATTACTTCTAGATTGCTTAGACTAGTGTACCAAGCTCCTTCATCGGTTCTTTGATATTTGAATAATTTGTCCTTTTTCTTAAGCTGTTTTGCAGCTTCTTTATAGACTTGTTCGTTTAGTTTTATAGCTTCGTTGAAACTCTTTACCTTTAAGGGTAATAATAAAAATTCTTGGAAATCTGGTCTTGGACCTTTGGAATGTTTTCCTCCACCTATGCAATTTCCAATAGGATAAGGTAATTTAGATGAGTTTTTATCTATTGTTTTCCATACTGGACCTAGTTGTTTAAGTAAAGCATACTCTAAGGCAAGAATTGTATTTCCTCCGACTTTTGTTAGAGATTTTGTTTTGTCGTATTTTCTTAAAATTCTTTCTGCCCTTTTAACATCATCGAAATTGTTTAACTTTAATTTCTTTATATCTTTAAGATCATTTAAGAACTTTATTGAATCTTTTATACCCTTCTTAGAGAATTCGTTTACTTCAAATCTACTTTTTGATGCTCCACTAGGCGTAGATGCTTTTGTTTCCTTTTTGTCTGTTTTAACTGTTACTTCTATCGTGGGTTGATTCCTATAATTATTTATTTTTCTAGCCTTTATTTCTTTAATAATCATAAATAAGTGTTGTTAAGAGAATATATAAAGATTTTGAAATAAGAAGTTCATCTAAGGGTTGCATTCTTGTACCGAGCCTTGCATTGGTATTGTTTTTTTATTCCAGGATTGTACAACCATTAATAATTCATCTTTAGTCATTTCTCCTCTGAACCAAGCAAAGAAAGAATTTATTACTTCTGAAACATCTATCTTATTGTTTTTATTTTCATCTACATAAGACGGTATTCCTATTACCATCGTTGGTTGGGGGCTTATTCGACATTCACAGTCATCTGTATAAATTGGTGGGAAGGTTGAAATATCTCCATCTTCATTTTCACTTTGAACTCTATAATAAAACTTCGTCCCAGGAGGATATATTACATTAGTCAAATAGCTAATTGAATGGTATGTTACATATTCTTGTCCAGAATCATCTTCAGATATATAGTTTTGATAACCAGGATAGAAAATATCATTCGAATATGTTCCAAATCCTACTCGAGATGTAGAAGGCATAATTGTTTCCCATTCAAATTTAACCCTTCTACCACCAGATGTGGTACATCTAAGATTAGATATTATTGGGGGTTCAGATTGTTCTTCAAAATTACCTATAGCAACAACCCAATCTGAATTGTGGGGAGCAGTGAACTCATTGTATGATGAGTCTACCTCTCCTAAATCAATTACATCTCCCGTTTTTGTATCCATTGCTACAGCATGTACACTACCAATTAAATTGGATATATCAAATGTTAATGTTTCAACATCTTCATCTTGGAAGATGTAGTATTTTCCAACTTCACAAAGGCCATGATTATTGGTTATGTCATTACATCTTTCCATAGATGGGAAAAATCTATGGGGGTCACTTTCTGTTTCATACCAGAAATCATGCCATGCTTTTATTTGGGTATGCCATTCATCAGGATAACCCTCTGGAATAGAATATCCTATATCTTCTGTGCCATCGAAAAGATATCCGTATATGGCTCCGACACCACCGCTCATAGCTTGCCACCACATGAAATGGCGTTGATCATCAACAGAATCTAGGTCTTTTTCTCCATAGAACATTCTGTATCTGTACCTGTCTTCTTCAAAAGCAGGTTTCCCATCAGCTTGATCATATGATTCTGAAAAGCTGTTATAGTTAACATTGCCTTTGGGATCATCTACAGTAGCCCAGGAATCATAGTTACAATTATCACATATGATGTCATATGTATTCTTCCTGACCCTCATTCCCAAGAAATGGTGCCATTCTAACCTGTTGTTTATGTCATTATACCAATCTTCTGGATAAGTCGCCCATCTGGGATCATCATCATCCTCGTGGTTGTCATAGCCTTCTCCCATCATCCAGTTGGGTATTGCTCCCAGTCTGTCGGCTATGTAGTGTCTAAGCCTTGTTCTTTGCTCCTCGTATTCACCCCCTCCCTGAGGATTCTCATTCTTTGGGTGAAACTTGTCTAATGTTCCGCTTTGGTAGTCTCCGAATGCCCACAAATGTACGAAAGCTCCGTTTTGATACATCATATCAAGCATTTCTTCATAAGCTGCAAAAGTATCTGGATCTGGATTCTCCCCATCACAGTCTGCTATTGAACCATCGCACCCCCATTCATACCATTCATTGCCTGTTGGGCCGTTGTGGGCTCCGATAAATCCAGATTTCCGGATGTTGTTCTCTATCCATTGGTCAATTATGTCCGGATAAGTATCGTATCTGTCAGGACCGGGCATCATGACCCATGCGGGGATGATGGCTTTTTCCCATCCCTGCACATAAAACTTCTTGCCATCACTACCTGCAGAGACAAGCGGTCCCATACCATCTGGATTGTTCTGGCAGATTACCTCTCCTGTCAACCCGTCAAGGTCGGGGTCTGTGGAGGATGTGACAAATTCAAATGTACCTACCTCTGTACACATATATCTCAGCTTCCAGGTGTCAGATCCGTCATAGAACAAGTAAGGGGAGCTTCCGCGAGAATCAGTGAAAATCGCCTGAGCCTGCAGGTCAAATGGGTTCTCCTCTGACCATTCAGGATTATCAAAGCTCCATTCCGCATAAGGATACCAGAGAAGGGTTGTTTCTGTTGTAGCATAAGTATTGGGAATAATGTAAAAACTTATGATTGATATTAAGAATAGGAATAATACATATCTTCTCATAAATTAAAATTAAATTTTTATATTTATAATTTTTTCCTTTCTTATCTCTTTTCTGGTAGAGGTCTTCTTATTGTTATTGGAAGCAGATCTTTATCAAATTCCATTTTAGAAATTTCTAAAGGATTATAGTTAATCTTTTCTAGATCTTTTTTTGTGAATTTTAATAAGATTGGGGCTCCCATTGATAATTGCAGAGCTCTTGCACCGATGATTCTTGCTATTTCGTACTTGGTGTATTTCATTTTAATAACTTCCTTAATTCTTTTGTTTTATCTATTGCAATATCGACCATCTTTAATATTTCTTCTTGTGTTAAAGGTTCTGTACAACCAAGTTGCATAGCATTTATTTCATCTTTTTCTCCTATAGCTATGCTTAATCTTGCTTCTGTCATCTTTTCTTCTTCTGAATTAACGTCGACTAAAAATTGTTCTTTTACTTTATTTATGGTGCAAGTTATTGGAGTTTTAGTTAACGGCAGTTTAGTCTTTGTAAAATCTCCATATTTAATTTTATCTTTTTCTAGTTTAGGTAATACTGCATTTTTAAGGGCTGCTACTGCTGCTAAAGTAGCTGCGTCTATTAGATTTCCAGCATCATTTATCGTATATATATCTAAGAAAACTATCCATACCAGTTCACCTTTTCTTATACATAGTTTTTTAACGTCAATCATTCCGGACTCTCTAATTCCTCTATCTATGACTCTTGCAAGTTCTATTGATTGTTTATCTGGAGGACCAGGATCAAACTCTGGAGATGATAAGGGAAGTAACTCGGCTCCGGTTATTAAAACACCTTTATCTGGACTGTCTGTATATGGTTCACCGACGTCCATTTTAACACCAGCCATTACTTCGGTTTCTCCAATAGTTACTTTAGCAGAGCCCTCTGCTTTTTTAGAAATATTAAGTTCTATTTTTATTGGCTTCCTCCAATCCAAGGGTTTTCTTCCATCTAATCTAAGGTTATTTTCCATTTTCTATATTTTTGTATCTCTCCTTTAATGCTTCTTTTTGTATTTTGTAGATTTTTTCGCAACCTTTCTTAGCCATCTCAATGGCTTTTTTAAGATCTTCTTTAGTAACATTTCCATCTAATTGTAACAAATTTATTTTTCCAGTCCTTGGTATTATAGAAACTGGGATGTCCGTACAAGGATCAACATCTTCTTCTTCTTTATCGATATCTAATAATATTTCTTTGTCAACTTTTCCAACTGAAACTGCTGATACAAGATCTTTCATTGGAATGCCTGCGTCAGCAAGAGCCATTGCAGCAGCACAAATTCCTGCACACCTTGTACTTGCGTCTGCTTGTACTATGTCTATGAAAACATCTACTACAGTATTGGGAAAATCATCAAGATCAACTACAGTAGATAAAGCGTTTTCTGTTACCATGGATATTTCAGTGCTTCTTCTGCTTGGACCGGGTCTTTTTCTTTCGGTAACAGAGAAAGACATTAAATCGTAACTGCATCTTAGAACACCTTTTTTAACATTTTGTTGGAAGGCGGGATATAATTCTCTAGGACCATAGACAGCTGCTATAGCTATTGTGTCCCCTATCTTAAACATTGCAGAGCCATCAGCTCTTTTTACGACTCCGACCTTGGTTTCTATTGGTCTTAATTCATCATTTTTCCTTTTACTTCTTTTGTACATTTTCTTCTAGAAATTTATTGACCTCCTCTGTCAATCCTGATAAATGTGATTTTTCTTCTATCAGTCTTATTGCCCTAACAGCGATAATTTCCATCTTTCTGTCTGGAGCATTTATCCATATTTTACCATTTTGACCAACAATTATATTTGAATTAGTCTTTTCTTTTATCATTGTTATCATGCTTCCTTTCTTTCCAATTATTCTTGGTACTTTGTTTGGACTACATTCAATTATCCTTCCACCTTTGAGCTTCCTAAGATTAATTCCATTCATAGTTATATCTATTATCTTAGATCCGGCTACTTGTGTTATCTTTCCAAAAACAATGTCTCCGTAACTAAAGTATTGACTAAGATCTGCTCCTCTTTCTATATAATCACGAGAACCATCTTTCATGGATATATTGGCATCAAAGGCCCAACCTATGTCAACACGCCATCCTCCAAAGGTAATGTCTGATATCTCTCCAATAACTTGGTCTCCTTTCTTTGGGATATAGCGTCCTGTCAAAGGGATTACCTTAACTAAACGGCCTTCAGCACTTACTAATCCTAATCTCGAAGATATAATCTTATCTTCTTCCCTAAATGCGCCTTCGCTTGGTAGAAAATCCATGCCTTCTGCTAGAACCTCTCCAGGCGTTACAACAGTTTTATTTTCTATTAATAATTTTGTCATTTTATTTTGTTCCTATAACTTTTGATTCTATCTTTCCGTGAGCAACTTTGTTTAAGTGCTCAAATAAAGTTGACTGCATTCCTGCTGCCACTTCTACAGTAGCGTTTAAACTTCCATCGTTTCTCCAGTCTTCTTTAATAACTTTACTATACTGGTTTAATATAGAATGGCACTTTCCAACAAATTCAGCAGGAACGATTATAGATAATTGTCTAATTTCATAGTTTATCGGCAATATTATTCTTAATTTGGTTACTATCTCATCTACTTGCTCTTCTGCATTTTTGAATTCGTCAATATGAACTTTTGCTTCATCTAAAGCATTTCTGATCCTTTGTGGTGGATGGGGCAAGTTGGTTTTGGGGTCTACTGCATTTCTATGTATTAACTCTACTATTCTATTTCTTTTTTCTTCTCTTAGTTTATTTTTGTATTCTGCTGTTAACTGTATCTCACCTTTCTTGATTATAGCTTCTGCCACTTTCTTTTTGTCTTCTGTTCCGAATATATTCTTAATATCTGTTTCGGAAGCATGCTCACCTTTTTTGACATCCTTATATATGTCGTTGGTGGCTAGAGCTTCTTCTAAAGTAGATTTACCTTTCTTAAAAAGAAGTGCTTTGTCACAATCTACTAGAATCTCAAAAGTGTTTCCTTGAATTTTGAGTCTTGCAATTACTGCTTTATCTATATCTACCATTTTGTTATTTAATTTTTCTAATGAAATCTTTGTTTATTTTATGATATTGTTTTTCTTTTAGGTCAATGTAAGCACCATCAATTCTATCTAAGCTGAATTGTTTCTTAAGAGCAGATCTGAGTGCAAACATTCCTAGTTTAACAGCATCGTTAAGAGACATGTTTTCTTTATATCTTTTGTTTAATATTTCTTTTATTTCATCTTCTCCTTCTCCTATTGCTGTTGCTTTATACTCAAAATATAATCCTGTAGGATCTGTTACAAATAGACTTGGTTTTGTATTTACTCCTGCGATTAATAGAGCAACACCAAAAGGTCTTACACCTCCCATTTGAGTGAACCATTGTTTAGTATCGCATATCTCTTTGACTAGGGTATGGGTGTCTATTGTTTCGTCATATGTAACTCTGTGTTGTTGAGATATAATTTGTGCTTTTTCTATTAAGATTCTCCCGTCACTTAGAATTCCAGATGCAGCGGCCCCTATATGGTCGTCTACTTGAAATACTTTTTCAACTGATTCGGTTAATATTAATTTATCTACAACTCTCTTATCTGCCAATAATAGAACTCCGTCTCTATAAACTATTCCAAGAGCAGAAGTTCCATGCTTTATTGTTTTCTTAGCATATTCTGCCTGCAATAATCTTCCTTCTGGACTGAACATGGTCGATGTCCTGTCGTATCCCATCATTTGGTGTGAAATGTTTGGTTGCATCTTAACCTCCAAAGGTAAGTACTAAAAGTATTGCTAAAAGTAATACAGAAACTAGTAGTACATTCCTCCCTGTCTTTTTATATTTTTTATCTGTATAAAGAAAATATCCTGCTGCCATTCCAGTCGGTAATGGATTAAATATTGCTGCAACATAGCCGAGTATCTCCCATTTTTCCAATTAGACCACCTCCAAATATTTTTGTTTTGTTTTTTTTAAAATACCTGATACGCCGATGCAATTAACAATTACGTTTTTATTATCTACTTCTTTAATTAAGGAAAGTGCTGTTTTAACTTCATCAACGTATTTGTTATTAACTTTTAATATTCCTTTTACCTTATTAAAGCTTATGAACATCAATCCAGCTTTAGCAACTCCAAGTTCACCAAGGAATTTTAAACAAGCCTTCTCTATTTCTTCTTTAGTCTTTTGTTTATTTAAATTCCCATTAGTTACAATTTCAAAAGTAATGTAACGTTTTTTTTCTTTTAATACAGGTAATATAGGTTTCATTTTAAACCTTAAGAAAGTTAGCTCACTTTCTTCTCTCGACACAAACAATAAAAGAAAGGATTTTATAAAGTTTTCTATTTATTTGGTTTTTTTAAAGAATTGCCAGCAACAGTACTCTTTTTTGGTGAATGGAGAGCTCTTCCATATCTTTGAGACCCTGCCGTTTCTTACGTCAAATCTTACAAAGGTGGAATATAGACCGTTGTATCCTGATTGAGATATCATGTACTGGAGCTCATAAGTACCATTACTCCATTTATTAGAGACTCCCTGTACGTGTTTCTGGAAATGCCTCTTATTTTTAAGGTGTTTTTTCTTTACTTCCAGGTATTTATTTTTATGATAGGGAGCTTTGTAAGAGTCTTTAACTTTTAGAACTAACATTGGCTTCGAAAACGGTATCTTTGCTGGATCTTCATTCATTTTAGCGTTCTTAAGAAATGGCCTTTAACGGCTATTATAGTATTATAGTCAGAGGTTATTTATAAAGCTTTCGGTAAAAAAATGGTATATTTTAGTTGGAATATATAGATAATATATAAAAATGTATAGATCTTTGTGTTAGGAGTACTTTAAGGTATAATATTTGTAGTTACCATAAAGGGACAAAAATAGAAAACTATATAAAGGAGCTTTCCCATAAGAATAGCATGATGAAAAGCAAAATTTTAGCCATAATATTGAGTCTGTTCTTAATTAGTGTTGTATTCAGTTTTAAGACTACGGAATCTCATACTGACAAATATGTTGTAGATATGGATTTACATTATGATAATGGTAAGATTAGTGTAAATGGATATGAAGTTAGAAAGGGTATGGCACCGGATTATGCAATATTCTCTGAAGAGGCTTATACTCTCTCTTTAATGAGAAAAAACAAAGAAATTTATTCCTTTAAATTTGATGTTCCTAGGAAAATTAGTATAGATAACCTTGATGAAAATGGATTATCTGGAGAGGAACTTGTAAGGGAAGAATTTGATTTTACTATAAGAGTACCTTATGTTAAAGGTGTGGAAAAGATGGAGATTAGGGATTCTGGGAATACTAAGGTTTTAGATAAAAATACTAGGGGTCTAGATATAGAGATTGCTCAAAAAAGTAGGGTTGCTGTTTCTATAAAAGAACTTGATAATGTATGTAAGACCTTAATTAAGAATGGTGATCAAGAGAATAAGATTGATGTTGTGTTTGTTTCTGATAATTTTAGCAGGTATACAGAAATAAGCGATTTAAATCCTGAAAATTATATAATTGAGCAAGATATGGGTTATTCAGATATTTATTATGTTGATAGGGGTTATCATATTGTAAGCATACCTGTACATTATGGTTATAAATATTTAACATGGATAAGAACTGCTAATGATGATAAGGATGAAATTGGAGAAGATTTTTTAAATTTTATATTGAACGAAGAATCTAGGGTTTATGTTGCTTTAGATACTAGAGAAGGACTTCCTTCTTGGGTTCAAGAAGAAGGATGGATAGATAATGATAACTATGTTATTATAGAAGCTCTTAATGGACGTGTTCAACATAACGTATATTATAAAGATTTTGAATCTGGTTATGTTGGTATAGATGGTAATGAAGGGAAAGGAAATATGTATGTTGTTTTTGTTGAATCTTTATCTAGTGAAAGAAAACAAGAATTTAGAAATGTTGTTACAGAGCATATCGATGTTAATGATGAATATGAAGGTATTTTATCTATAGAGCCTTTCCAATCTAATGCTGAAAAGTTTAATTTTTATTTCATAGATGATTATAGAGATCTTGATTGTGATAGTTCAACGACTTGTAAATCCAATGTTGCTCGTAATTTGGCAGAACAGTGCGGTGGTTATGATGAGGTCATTGTTTTGGTAAATTCGGATAATGCTCGGGGTTGGGCTTATCTAAATGGTCATTTTGCAGTATCTCGTGCTTATTCAAGATTCGGTCCTGCTCCGGGGGTTACAGTACATGAATTTGGGCATAGCTTTGGTGGATTATCAGATGAGTATGTAAATACTGCACATGAATCAAAGACCTGGTTGCCAAACTGTGAACCTGCTAATACAACAGATGCATGTTCAGATTGGTGTAGTGGTGAACCTGTAGAACCTGAAACTATATTCAATGAATGTAATTATATCTTAGATATGGATACTTGTGAAGATGATTGGGGATGTATGTGGTTAGATGTTCCAGATCCTTATTTTGGTACAAGTTGTGTAGGTAAGTATTATCTAGAAAGTGTTGGAACTGAATGTCAAGAGGGAACTGGTTGTTATTGGCAGTGTGATGGTTATTCTGGTTGGAGGCCTACTTTTGATAGTTGTATTATGTTCACGATACAAGAGAATGATAATGTATTTGATCCTGTTTGTCAGAATCATTTAAATTCTTTATTGGATAATTATTACTAGTATTCTTGTTGGGGTAAAGGTTCTTTGAATGATGATGCAAGAAGAGCAGGGGTCCCTTCTTTAATAATTAAAAGGTACATGTTATTCTTATCCTCATTAGCTCCCAACGAGACTTCTCCTTCTGAAAAGTATTTGTAATAAGCTATATAATATCTTTGTCCATTGACTGCTTGTATTCCGATTCTGCCATTTGTTTGTGTCCATCCTTCTTGCATCCAAGATGGTAATCCTGCAGGATTGTCTCCTTCTACATTTCTTTCATCAACTGCTACGTAAATAGTGGAGTCTTGTCCAATATTAAAGGTTATCCAATCATTAGTTTGTGGTTGGACTTTGTCATCGTTGGCTGTTTTTATCCAAGTTAAATCGATGCTTTCAAGCTCTTCTGGTAGATATATTATATCGTAATCTCTGTCAACATAACATATATCTCCGATATCTAGGTTTTCAGCTATTTCATATTCTTGGGTTGAAAGAGTATCAAGATTGAAGACTAGAACTATGTTTTCAGCAAGGTTACCCATTCCAGATGGCTGATAATTCTCATTTTCTGTTAATAATATTTTATCACCCCTAGCTTTTCGATCTTCTTCTTCTGCACCTTCCCTTCCCTCCAGAGTTATCGTATGTTTTCCTGCTGATAACTCTAAGGAGACTACAGTATTTGGGTCTCCGTCTCTGTAATTTATCCATTGCCAAATATTGTAGTTGTCATTAACATTTCCAACTACTATAGGAGAATTATCATCTACTATTAAGTTGAAAGAGTTAGAACCTCCGTCGGTCCACATACTTCTAATCCAGAAGTAATATGTTCCTGCTTTTTTAATATCTACCTCTAATGTGGCTGAACCTGAATCTCCATAGGTTGCTATATATCTTCCATTTGAAGCTTCTCCAAACTCCCTATCTGAATATACGTTCATGGGGTCTTCCATTGTTTTGGGATATTCTAATTCTAACCAGTGGATTTCTGGCAATTCACCTGGACCCATTAAACAAGGGATTGCACTTCCTGAAGAATAGGCTCTTATTATTGAAATTAAATCTATTGCGTTTATGTTTCCTTTAAACCATTTATTTACGCTTGATATCATTTCTATGGTTTGGATTACATAATCTTGATTTTCATCTATTATGGTTAAAAGTTCTTGATTTATGCAACCTTGTTCAGATTCTTGTAATGTTGTAAAGAGCTGATTATTACTGTAATCAACGTCTCCGTTGGCTTCGCTTACAACTCTGAAATGATATGTTGTATCAGGATTAAGATTAGTTAATTGTACTGTGTGATGGATTCCTGAATGTCCTGTTTGTGAATATAGATATTGATCGGGTAAAGGATGACTTTCATAGTCATAGAATACTATGGAGGTGGATTCTATGTTAGTATCCCATTCTATTGTAGCTGTTGTTTCTGTTATTTGGGATACTGTTATTGAGTTTTCATCTACTATGACTTCTTCTTGCGTTTCTATTGAAAAAGTTGAATAATAAACATTATTATTTTTTCTATAAACTAGATGTACTATTTCATTATCATTCGCTGTCCAAGGTTGATCTGCACTAACATCGTATATATATGGCATCTCACTCCACCCTGTGCCGTCATTATAAGATATTCTATGGTTGTAGAAGATGTATTTATTATTATAACTATCTAAAGACAGTACGGGATCTGTTAAGTGTCCTTGGGCATAATAAGCATTTCCAAGTAATTGTCCGTACCAAGGATCTTCATTTTCATTTGAATAAATAATATCTTCAGACCCATCAATACCTCCTCCCCATGAAAAATGGACTATATTGCTGTTATCTACTATTACGTGTGGATCTTCACCGGTACGTCTATTTTCATCAAGTGAATATTCTATGGATCCCCAATCACCCGCACTATTGCATGGATGTTCACATTTTCTGTAAAATGTTCTATAATTTTCTCCGCTAACCGCTCTTTGTCTCCATACCACATGTAGAGTATCATCCTGACCTATAGCGGAATTCGGTCTCTTTCTAGAAACGCTAGGAGAGTTAGAAGATATTTTTATTGGCCCTTCCCAAGTTCCTCCACTTCTTTTCATATAATATATATGTCCATCGTCAGTTTCATGATAACTTCTAAAGATTACAAATACCTCTCCTTCAGAGTTGACTTGTACTGATGTATCCCTATGATTTACAGGATCTGAGTTAAATATTGTTTCTCTTTCAGAAATGCCTCCACTTTCTGTATAAGTTCTATAATAAGATTTTTGTTCATCCATGTTACCATAGACTAAATGTACAGTCCCATCTTCTCCAACCGCTATTTCTGGTCCTAATTTATCGTTCATAATATTTGACTCTATTGTAATTGGAGTTATCCACCCCCCATCTTCGTATTTGGTATATTTTACTTGTCCATCATGAGGGCCAGTTAAAAAAGTAACATGGGGGTTTCCATTAGAATCAATAACTATTTTTGGCACATGTCCATTACTATTTGTACTTAACTGTTCGGGCGTTTGTGTTATGAGATTTCCTTTTCTCAGATTATTCTTAAATATATGTACCGTTAGGTCCTCTGAAAATAATGGAAGATTTATTTGGATGTTACTTCCTCCAGTTATTTGTGTAGAATAGTCTAACGAGAAGCTGTTTGTCTCTGGATTATAGACTTCAACCAGAAAGTCTCCTAAAGCTATATCAATGGTTAAAGTAGAAGCTGATGTTGATCCGTATAAATAGATTACATATTCCTCTTCTCCACTAATCTCGTTTTTTAATGCATATGCGGTAGTTCCTGTTGGAACAGAATCTATTATATCATCTCCTGGTTCTAATTTCCAAAATTCTGTAGAGTAAGCGAAACCCCTAAGACCCCTTATTATGTTTTCTGTATCATGGTTACATTGATAGTATGGAACTCCGACGTCACAATCAGAAGGAGCTACATCAAATGCTTCTTTAAATGTCGATCCTTGACCTCCGCTTACAAAAGCTGTCCAAAATTGTTGGCGTCCATCTCTAAGTTGGTTTGGGTATTGGTCTGGTTTTGCCTTAACCCTTCCCATCAAAATCGGTTTGTAATAATCTGGATTATTTTGAAAATAGAAAGATTCACTTATTACATCATTTATTTCTTGTAAATCATTTGTGGATAATTGTTTATAAAAGTCTGTCAATGCTATCCCGGGATCTTGGAAATAATCTTCTTGATCATAACCCTCCTGCATGGGCATGTTAGTTAGAAGAAGATTAACCCCATATTGTGTTTCATAATCTTGAAATTTGTCTACCCAATGTTGAACCCAGTCATAATGTTCTGGGGGGGGTACTTGGGGAAGATTTTCTCCGGCATATTCATTTGCTATTTCATAAATAATATTGCCATTATCATGTAAAGTATCTACTAATTTGTCCACATAATCATCTTGGTATTCAATCAGCTCTGTATTGTAAATATCATAGAAATTCCAATCATAGTCGTCTCTTTCATTACCTTCTCCGGAACAATGTTGTATTGATGCATCCTCTGATGGACTTGGAGGGTTTATTTCTGGTATTCCAATACTTCCACAGTTATCCTGTCCTCCATAATTTACGTTATTGTGTGGATTAAAAGGATATAGTGAATATCTATCTGCATCGGGGTGGCTATTAGAATACTCTATTAGAACTTCATCGAAAAATTGGAGGAGAATGATTACATCTTTACTTTCTGCATAACTTATTATATCATCTAATCTTTGCCAGTATTCTTCGTTAAAAGAATCTAGATCAAATTTATCCTCTCCATTATATGTACAACACTCAGAACTCCTGGTCCAAGGGTATATTAATCCACCTTCTTCATCTATTCTGTGAAACAAAGGCATCGTGGTGAGTCTCATAAAATTTCCACCATATTCTGAATGCCAATCAATATAGTCTTTATATTCTTCTTCGGTATAAGCGAGCTCACCAATTAGATCCCAGTCGCTGGAACCCCACAATAGAACGGGGTTACTTTCATATTGGAGATGGTGGTCATTAAGGACTTCTACTCTTCCTGTTTGAGCTAGAACTGGTAGCGAAAGGATTACCATCGCTAGAAAAGTTATTAATATCCTCTTTTTCATTATATAAAATGGTATATTACTAGTATATAAACCTTTTTTTATTTCCAGAAAGATTTTTTAATTTCCCTTTGAGGAATTCCAAGAACTCTTGCGAAAGCTTTTAGAGAATCTATGCTTCTTAATTCGTATTTATTTTTAGCGAAACTTGCAACTATCATTTTAACTTTATATTTTTTACATAATCTTACATTTTGTTGCATTCTTCCAAGGATCTCTGATCTTTGTTTTCCTTTAGAGTGTAATATGTTATTAAAATTAAATCCTATTGCTATGTTATTTTTCTTGGCTAGTTTACAAAGAACTTGGTTTAATCCAGAATTTCTATAATGGGTATGGTCCCTTCTAGCTTCTATTTCTGGGCTCAATAAGATATCTACTTTTCTATCTTCTAAAATTTCTCTATTAAATTTTCCACCCAGAACTATTACTGGATAATCAGTTTTCTTTATTGAATCCTTTAGTTTGGAGAAGGAGCTTTCTTCAATTATTTTAACTTTGAGTGTTTCTGTTTTAAGCTTTTTGCTGATTTCTCTGTCCTTCACAAATGTCAGATCTTTCATGTTGATTTTTTAATTATTATATTTTTAAATCTTGTGTATATTAGAAAGATTTTTAAATAATATCCATAAACTATTTTCAATATGAAATTGGATGCTAGTGACAATAAAGTTCCGAGGCATATTGGATTTATTTTAGATGGAAATAGGAGGTTTGCTAAGAGATTAATGATTAAGCCCTGGAAAGGTCATGAATGGGGAGCCAAAAAAGTAGAGGAAGTTTTAGATTGGTGCAAAGAACTTGGGGTTAAAGAAGTAACTTTGTATGCTTTTTCTATTGAGAATTTTGAAAATCGTCCAAGAAATGAATTTAACCATCTAATGGATATTTTTAGAAAAGAATTTATGAGATTGTTAAATGACAAATCAATTTATGAAAATAAAATTTGTATAAGAATTATTGGAAGGCTGGGTATGTTTCCAAAGGATATGCAGAAACTGTTTAATGAGATAATGGAGAAAACTAAAAATCATGATAAATACTTTCTTAATTTTGCTCTTGCTTATGGAGGCAGAGCAGAGATTATCGATGCTACAAAAAAAATTGCTAAGCAGGTAGAGGAAGGTAAATTGAGTGTGAATAAGATTAATGAAGAAGTATTTGCAAATAACCTTTATTTGAATTCGGATCCTGATCTAATAATTAGAACTTCTGGGGAGAAAAGAACTTCTGGCTTCTTGTTGTGGCAGGGAAGTTATGCTGAATTCTTCTTTTGTAAAAAATTCTGGCCAGAATTTAAAAAAGAAGATTTATTGGAAGCTGTAAATTCTTACATCAAGAGGGAAAGAAGATTTGGCAGATAGATTTAAATAATCTTTTTTATTACTGTTCTTATGACGACTAGGTTGTATGAAATTGCATTAGAAAAACTTGAGAATCTCTCCTGGGTTGACGTAGTCGAGGTTTATGACAGTCTTGGGGAGCTTGTTGTGGCTTTTGAAGATAAAGAAGAAAGTTCTGGTTTGGATGAAATAAATGAAATTTTAGAGCCCATCTTAGGGAAACCCTTTAAAAGTAAATCTTGGTTACAGTACAGTAGAATGAATTTGAACAAAGGTTTAGCTTATTCTAGACTTGTAATAACAACGGACCCTAAAATGTTGTATTAGCTAACGCTAGAAAGATACTCAATGATATATTTAATATTTATTTTCTTAGAGGTGTCTATTACTAAAATGTTATGTTTAGCTTCAAGAGCTTCGTTTAGACAAATGTCAAGTATTTCTGCATCTAAGTTTTCTCTTATCTTCTTTTTTGAATATTTTCTCTTTTCTAATCTCTTTTGTAAAATTTTTAAATCACATTTACACATTATGCATAGATCAACATACTTCTTCGGAATATAGTGACTTAGATGACCTTCTAGGATTATATTATCTTTATTTTTGATTAGATTTATTATAAATTTAGAAATTTTTTTTGTATCTACTACATAAGATTTTAGTTCTTTATCATAAGATTCTGAAATATTGTTCTTTTTGACTATTTTGCCTATATTGATTATTTTGTAGTTTAGTTTTTTAGACAGTTTTTTTGCTAGTTCACTCTTTCCTGTTCCAGGAGTTCCAGATATAGCCATTATCATTTTAAGAATGTATTGTTGTTCCTATAAATCTTTTTCCGTATAGAAGGTTCCTTAAATTTTTAATATTATTGTTGACTATATATGTTTTAATCTTTGATCTCTTAATGATTTTCGACGCTGTCTTATCTAGAACAAAGTGTTGGCCTGCTTTAAATTTAATTTTCTTAACCCTCTTCCAAAAATCATTAAAAGTTATTTCTGGAATGAATTTAGCATTTTTTGATTTTGGGTGTTTATTGTAAAGTCCTTTAACATTAGTTATGTTAATGAAGAAATCTGCTTTTATCATTTCTGCTACTTCTGCTGCATTTCCATCAGAAGTTGTTTCTGGTTGAAGACCAAGGGCACCACATATTACCACATTCCTTCTTTTTAATGCATTCTTAACTTCGTTTAGAGATTCGGGTATTTTATCTGTTTTCCCAAATATTCCATCAACTAATCTAGCATTTAACTTTGTAGAAGCGATTCCTATCAAGGAATATATTTTTTCACTATACTTGCCTTTCTCCAAGGGGTCTAGATATTTTCTACACGTACTTCCTCCCCCTGTCACTATAACGACTTTATTTTTCTTAGAGAATTTTTTAATTAGAGTTTTAAAATCTTTTAATAATTTATAATCAACTTTGTCTGGAACTATAACGCTCCCACCAAGACTTATCACTACTTTTTTCATATGTTAATCGAGAAGCTTTAATATATAAATTTTGTTAAAAATTATGATAATGGTGGCGGGGTTCCTGTTTTTAGTATCAAGAAATACATATTGTATTTATCTTCATTACCTCCAAGAGTAACATGTCCTTTATCGAATCTTTTATAAAATATTGTATTGTTCACCAATCTATCTCCTGCAACAGAGACTGTAATATTAACATCTGATTCTGTCCATCCCTCGTCCATTAGCCATGATTGAGGGTCCCCTAAACCCCTAGAATCTATAGCTACATAAACAGTTGACTCTTTATTTACATCGAATTCTACCCAAGGATTATCAAATATTGTTTTGTTTTTATTAGCTGTTTTTATCCAATCAAAGTCTAGACCTTCTAATTGGTCTGGGACATCGTATACGAAATAAGGTTGATCTATGTAATAGTTATCACCTTCTTGTATTTTTGAAATCTCGTAATAATCTGGTATAAGATTTGATATTTCTAATCCAGATAACTTTCCAACTGTATATGTACATTCTACTGGAGGGTTTACTAATAATCCTAAGTCGTCTCCGTAGAAGTACGATCCTAGAGTTGATGTGAATGTCGGAGTTGAAATATCGCCTTTTAGCCAATAGGATATTGAAGATAATAATTCTGCTGATTCTATGTGGTGGTTATTGTTTTGGTCTATTATTCTTAGATTATTGTATTGATTACATAGTTCAGATTCTGCTATTGTTGTGAAGCTATAATCACTACTGTAATCAACGTCTCCGTTGGCTTCGCTTACAACTCTGAAATGATATGTTGTATCAGGATTAAGATTAGTTAATTGTACTGTGTGATGGATTCCTGAATGTCCTGTTTGTGAATATAGATATTGATCGGGTAAAGGATGACTTTCATAGTCATAGAATACTATGGAGGTGGATTCTATGTTAGTATCCCATTCTATTGTAGCTGTTGTTTCTGTTATTTGGGATACTGTTATTGAGTTTTCATCTATTACTGGAGGCTCGGATTGTTCTATTGGACATACTAAATAAGTTGTATAACGGGTTAATGTTATGCTTGGAGAAGTAATCTCATCTCCTAAGATATCATAAGCAGTACAATCATTTGGAACATCAATAGAATTCCCTTGTTGGTGTGACCAAATTGCATCAACCATGTTGTCTGAGAATATTAGTCTGTGTCTATAGATACTTGAATCTGAAAGATCTTGATATTCAGACATTTCTCTATCTAAAAGTTCCATTGCTGTAGCATAAGCCTCTACGATTTGTTCTCTTAACTGACCATTATTTTCATTTACAAACCCTATTATGAAATGGTCCCAATTTTCGACTCCAAACCACATAACTGCTTCCATCTCCATTTTTTGTGCAATGATCATTTTTTCAACAAGTATCTGGGCGGTTAATAGTTCTCTATCGCCCCATTGATCCCATTCTGGCCTTACTCTTGGTCCTAATTCGTTGTTCATTACAGCATACATGCCTGTCATTTCTCTAACAAAATTAATTTGATACTCCATCATTTCAGGCGGTTCATAGAAATGCATATTGAAAATATCTAGATAAGGAGGAAGATTTGTCATAAGGTAATTTGTATTGTCAATGGTTTGTTGGTTATTATTAAGTTTGTTCATTAGTTGCTGTTCAGTGTGTATTGGTGTGTTGTTAAGGAAAGAGGCGTTATAATAATTATTATAAAATTCTATTGCTGCATCAACGCCTTCTGTTTCTAAGACATGCTGAACTAGGGGATATCCCCATGAGTTTGAAGCCATTCCTCCATCAGCAATTCTGGCGTTTGGAGCAGCATCATGAATAGCTTTTTCTGCAGTTGCTACAAGCCAGACATATTCTTCCATTGAAGCACACCAGAATTTTCTAGCAGTCTGCTCGTTTTCAATAACATAGATATCTATCTGTCCAGGATAGTTCTGCTCAAAGTAATTAGCTGCCTCATAGACAAAATTATAATACAACTCGCTGTGACCGAACTGCGGATCAAACTCTGATTGCATGTCTATTGGTGGGGTAGATCCTGAACACTCTGGATATGGTGGATCTTGGGTCGCCCAGTGCACATCGGCCATTATTGATGGCACTGCACTTTTACCAGCGTTAAGAATTCTTTTTATTCTTATCATGTTCCCTGAATTGAAATCGAAGTAATCGGGATTTCCCTCTTGTGGCTGAACCTGATTCCAGTGAAGAGCCTGTCTGTAATAAGTCCCAGGATAATCTAGAATATCCCAACCACCATCATTCATATAAAAAGCTCCAAGATCGTCTTCAGAGTATGTTATTTGTATGCTTATTAAGAAGATTATGAAAATTAATAGTTTTTTATTCATCTTCATCTACCATGAATAATCTTGAATCGTGGACATCGAAGATTTTTAATCTTGCTCCGACATCAAGGAAAGCGTGACTGTAGTTAAGAGCCGTGAAAGCTTCAACAATTTTTCCTTTTTCCTTAAAGTATTTAGCGTCTTTGTAATACCTTTTGGCTAAATCTAGAAGATCCGTTGCCACCTCTTTTAGATTAACCTTTTTGGGTATTTTTATTTTGACTTCTTTTAGCGCTTCTTGTGTTATTTTGAAATGTGCTTCCAATTTTTTATCAATTTCCACATGGTTTTTTAAGAATATCTATATTTAAGTTTTATGGTAATCCAAAACCATTATAAATTAGTTTTAAATCTCTAAAATATGATTAAAGAAGTGGTTGTAAATAATGATAACAAATATCAAGTTATAGATATCACTGATAAAGTGAGAGAAGTAATTAAAGAATCTAAGATTAAAGAAGGTTCTGTTATAATTTATGTTATGCATGCTACTGCAGCTATAATAATAAATGAAAATTATGATCCCAACATAGGGAAAGATATAATAGATGCTTTAAATAATTTGATACCAGAAGGTAAATGGTTGCACGATAAAGTAGATAATAATGGTGCTGCCCACATTAAGGCAGCCATCTTAGGACCAAGTGAGATGATTCCTATCCAAAAAGGAGAGATGCAACTAGGTACCTGGCAAAGTATATGTTTAATTGATCTGGATGGGCCAAGAAAGAGAAAAATTGTAATCCAAATTAAATAAATTCCTCTTTTTTAATTATAGAGTCTAATATAATCCCGTACCTTTTTCTATCTAATCTACCGCATAAGTATTCTGCTTCTAAAACATATGAAACGGTTTCATCGTCTAGAACGGGTTTTCCATTTATTTCTCCATCTGAAAGAAAGCTAAGTTCCCTTATTATCCCATCTTCAAAAGATTCTGAATTCATTTTATTTTAGTCGATTTTTGGTGGTTTATAAAGGTTTTTATTTTAACTATTGGAAGGTAATACTCTTATTAGAGAAAAACTTATAAAATAGGAATTAAAAGATAGCTATTATGAAAAAATTGGTGTTTTTACTAATATTCTTATTGACGTTTAATTTAGTTGAGGCCGGTGTAAGAGAAGATGCTGAGAAATATAAAGATCGAATAGAAGTTCCTGAAGAGATTAATAGAGCTCTGCCTTTTGCTATACATGTTTTAGTTACTGATACAGGAGAAAATTTTACCTTAGAAATAACTGACGAAGGGAGATACATAGTAGAGTCTTATGATTATGATGTCGAGATTAGAGCAGAAGAAGAAGTTTTTAGGGGTTTAACAAATAGCACTGATATGGTGGATTTGTTTAAAGATGTTGAAGTGAAATCCGATTCTTTTAAGGGACATGTGTTTTTGAATGTTGTTGAAAATGCTCTTGAGGTAGAGTTAGTTGAAGAGCCCAGTTTGTGGTACAGAATAATCGGTTTTTTTGTTAAAATGTTTATAAAATGATACTGCCAATATTACTAGCATTGATATTGAGTATATTGCATTTGTTTAATAATCGTTTTTCAAGATTTACAAAACACTATTCTAAGTATGTATTAAGTTTAAGCGCCGGCATATTAATAACCTTGATTATTACTGAATTGATTCCCCGATTAAACGACGGTGTAAGGATTTTTAGTGATAGATTATATTTGATTGTTTTGCTTGGATTCATCTCTTTCCATCTAGTTGAAAAATACGCTTATCAGCATATAGAGAACAAAGCTAAACTTTTTAGAGAGATAACTAGACTACATTATTTTGGTTTCTTTCTTGAACACTTTGTTTTGGGTTTTAGTTTAGTTTTATTAACTACTAATCTTTTAGAAGGTTTGATTCTTTTCCTACCTTTCTTGTTATTGACTATTTCGTCTTCTATATCTCTAGAGGTAATAGATACTGTAGCTAGATCAAAGATTTTAAAGACAGTATTAGCATTTTCTACACTTATAGGAGCTTTAGTAGCTTCTTCAATAAAAATAAATATGGCCCATTACTACGGGGGCCTTAGTTATGCGGTTGGCATATTATTTTATATAGTAGTAAAAGATATAATTCCTATAGAAGAAAAACATGAAAAAACAACATTTTTCCTTATCGGGGTGTTGATTGGATTGATACCTTTGTTAATGAGTGTTTAAAATGGCAAAGTTATGTGGAATTAAAAAATGTAAGAAAAAAGACATCTGTGAGCATGAATATTTAATGATCGTAATTGCTCTTTTAGTGATGATATTAGTTGTTTTATATTTATTTTAGATAATTAAAATGGATTTGTCAGGTAAGAAAATTTTAATGGTAATAGCACCTAGTCAATTTAGGGATGAAGAGTATTATGAACCTAAAGATATTTTAGAAGGTTATGATGCTAAGATTACTACTTGTAGCTTAAATGACGAGGCTATAAGTTCTTCTGGGAAAAGACAAAAAATAGATGTTTTATTAGATGATGTTAAAGGAGAGTATGACGCTGTAATTTTTGTTGGTGGTGTGGGAAGTAGTATTTATTTTAATAATGGTAAAGCTCATGAATTGGCTAAAAATTTTAATAATGGGGGAAAGATAGTTGCTGCAATATGTATTGCCCCTTCTACTTTGGCAAATGCTGGTTTGCTTTCTGGAAAGAATGTGACTTCATTTCCTAGTGAGAGAGGTAATTTGGAAAGTAGGGGAGCTAAATATACCGGAGAAGATGTAACTGTAGATGGAAATATAATAACTGCAAATGGTCCTAAAGCTGCTAGACAATTCGGAGAAGAAATTGCTAAGAAATTATAAGGTATTTGTTTTTATTATCATTATTTTACTTCCAATATTTATATTTACTTCTAGTTTTAATTTTGCATTCTTTAATGAGATTAAGAATTATGAGGAGTTAGATAACTTCTTTAATGGTGGTGAGGATTTAGATAGTTTTAGTGAAAAAGAAGTTATTCATCTTGAAGAAGTTAGAGTTTTAGTGTCTAATTCTGCTGGAGCCATGTTGGTTTCTTTGATGTTATTGATATGTTCTTTATTTATACTTAGTTATGGGTCTAAGCAAGATATAGGGAAAGCTATAATTTATGGGTCTTTTTTGACTTTAGTCTTATCTTTAATATTGTTTATATTTACCTTAGTTAATTTTGATGTTTTGTTTTTAAACTTCCATAAGATTTTCTTCAGGGGAGACAATTGGCTTCTAGATGAAAATTCTTTACTGATACAGATGTTTCCTTTCAGTTTCTTTTTGAATATAGCTAAAAAGATATTTTTAGTAATATTTTTAGAAAGTGCTGTTTTGTTGGGTGTTGGTTTTTGGCTTAAGAAGAAATTTGGATGACTTTATTTCTAGATTTTTCTCCCTTTATTATTCTAATTTTTGATTTTTTAGTTTTAAAATGATTTGCTAAAAATTCAATTAAAGCTTTGTTTGCTTTGCCCTCTACTGCCGGAGCTGTTAGGTGTATCTTTAATTCGTTGTTTTCTCTAGAAATAGAACTTTTCTTTGAGTTCGGGATTACTTTTATATTTAAGGTTTTCATTTGATAAGTGCGCCAGCCGAGCAGAATTCTTACTTTCTCTGGTGCTATAATTAGTAGTACCCTAAACTATATAAATATTACTATTCTCTCCACTATTATGGGGAAAGTCTTTGATTTCTTAACTTTTGGGTTTGATGGTGAAAGTAAATTTTTTAGTTTTAAACATTGGGGGAGTAAGGTAGGAGTAATCTATGGTATTGTAGTAATCTATGCTTTATCGAGATATCTTAAATTCCTTATAAGTTCAGAACCCGAGAGCCACCTATTTTTTATCAACCCTACTCTTTGGATAACAGGAATTGTATTTTGGATAATCTTTCCGTTCTTATTCATAAATCTTGTTATTAAAATAAAGGAGAAGAAATATAGAAAGGGATGGGAGAGTCTGTTCTTGATAAATGTTATTATAATTGGAATAATGATTGCACTTTTTAGTTATAGTCTTTCATATTTGATTTGGTTTTTAATACTTACATTGGTAATTCGTTTTGTGATTAAAAGAGATTTAGCAAAAAGAAAATGAAACTTCAAAGGCAAAAGAATGGACAATACTTCTTGAACATGCCTTTGCAGATAATTAATGCAAAGCAGTGGAAGAAAGGAGATGTGATTGATATTGAAATAGATGCTAAGGGGAATCTGGTGCTGAGGAAGAAATGAAAGATAAACGTTGGATAAAGGGATGGTATAAAATTGAATATAATTTTGATAGCGAAAATCCTATCTTAAAAAAGATTAAAGATAAACCAAAATGGTTATCGGTTTTCCTTAAACAAATACTTAATAAGATTGCACAACTAGATTTTAAAATTAAAGTTAAAAAAATAAGTGATGGGGTATATGAGAATTTAGTATCTTTTCCAAAATATTCTTCAAAAGAATTCCTTTCTAATTGTCCATTCATTTATAAGATTGAAAGGGAACTCCGTAGAGAACTAGGAATCAGTTTAAAGACGCCAAAATCTCATCCGATTAGGTCTCAATTGGATCAAAAAGCTGGGACTGCAATAGTTGAATTTGAAGAAACTCCAGGGGTATCTCTAAATGAAATGGGGTTTGATAAAAAAGGTAGGCCTATTACTACAAGATTTGAAGGTTTGTTTTTTATGCAATATTTAATGGAAGATCGGATTAAAGAAGCAATTAGAGATATGCAATTAGAAGAAAAGTTTTTTGTAGAAAATGTTTTTGATATGGTTTCAAGACTTGAAAAGGAAAAAGTAGGATCATTTAATGTTAAATGGTTAAATAGTGTTAATAGAATAATAGACAGAGAATTAAAAAAGGCTGGAAAAACACGAGAAGATTTCATAAAAGAATGAGTAAAGAACAAAGAAACCTTAAATAAATCCTGAGTGACTTTTCAAAAAGTCTCTCCAGTTTCTTGTTCGCTTAAAATGAGGAAAAAGCAAGATTATGAAAAGATAATGCAAAGACTGAACGAGATTGAAGGAGAATTAAACCATCTATTAAATCTGCGTTACGATGAAGGTAGAGAAAGATATAATGAGCTTTACCAATTAATCGACATGATTGTAAGACGCACATATCCCAATTATAAAGAGATATTACACGAAATACATGGTATTGGGATGCTATGGTCTGGAAGTCGATCAGATGAAGCTGAACAAAAAGATTATGAAAAAGACATAAAGAAACTCGTTAGAGGCATAAACATGATTAAGGAAGAATATGGATTATTCGAATTTAATGATTTTACACCGACAAAAGAGAAGATAGAAAGGGAATGGAGAATTGGTTCAGATAAAATATTAAAGCATATAAGAAAGAAGAAAATTGAAAAATGAGACCATTATTCCCAAAACCGACACACGACATGTATGGTAGAAAGATAAGCAAAAGAAAAGCTTTCAAGATTTCTACGAAAAGACAAGCGTTACGAAGAGCTAGATATAAATGTGAAAAGTGTGGAGACAAACTAAGAAAGACTATTCACAAAAAACTTGGTTATGTTGTTGAATTTGATCATAGAGAAAGTCCTTCGAATAATGGCTTACACAATTGTTGGGTTTTATGCCCAAACTGTCATAGGGAAGTAACAGTTGTGACTAAAAGAAGAAGAACTGATAGATTAGGATTTGTAAGGTACGAAACTATACAGAAAAGGGCTGATATCAAAAGAAAAAGAAAGAAAAAAGCTAAAAGTAAGAAGAAGACAAGAAAAAATTATGGTCCTTTTGTTGGAATTCCGAGAATAAAGTTTTAGAAAATGAAGCTAGGTAGGGACTGTAGAAAAAAACGCGTAAGCAATAATAATCATGACTATTGTTTCAATAAAAGCTTAGGTTATTTTGGAAAATTTAATATTATTTTGATACTTCAAATTAGGATTAAAAAATACAGATTATTTATGAAGTAACTTTCGATATAAGATATAAAATTATAAAACCAATTACTCCAATAAGAAGTAATATTAATTTGAGTTTTATTAGTTCTTTCTTTTTTTGTTCTCTTGTTAAATCCGTTCTATGCTTCATTATTTCACTGGCTGGTTTTTTATTATACCTAACAAAAAATAGTATCAATATACCAAGAATAAGAAGCACTCCAACAATCCTTAATACTTCAGAAAATAATAAAGAAACACCAACAACTAATAAAACAAGGGGCATAATACTGGGTGGTATAAATTTTCTTAAATGCCTTGCATCTATCTGAAGTTTTCTTTCCCTAGCATGCCTGTGTTTGTAACAATACTTCCAACCAGTCCTTATAGGCTTTCCACAGACAACACACCTCTTTTTCATAAAAAAATTTTTATTTTACAATATTTAAAAGTTATTAAAAGCGGAAATTATTAAATAAAATAGAATTTGTTTATTAGAAAAATGAAATGAAGAAAATTACCATTAAGAATATTTAGTAATGCCATCAATACATTCATATCTTCTCTCATCATCTCATCATCTTTCTTAGCCCTTTCCTTGATTATGCTTTTATCCATAAGGTTGCTACACTTCGGACAGATAGATTCTGCAAAGCCAACTAATTCACCACAATACTCGCAAGGTTTGGTCTTTGGTGCATATCTCTGTATTAGTTTCTTATTTTTGATTAGCCCTCTTTTAGCTAACTCTGCAACAAAGATGTCTTTTTGGTCTGATTGGTCATAGGTTCTTATTTGCTTTGTAGAGCTCCATCCAGCAATCTTCTGAATGGTTACATCATCATCTCCTTTTAATCTTCGAAATGTAACTCCGAATCTCTTAATGCTGTAACAAGTTATTGGTTTGTCGATTCCTAATTTCTCACAACACACTTTCAGTTTCTTGTTTATAGCATAGGGTGTTAGCTGATTGTTGTATGTATTCAAGAACAGAAATGCTTGTTTGTTTTCTCTGTAAGGATGCTGGTTGTACATCTGCATTAGATAAGGGAAAGAATCAATGCACAATAATTGCTTGATCCCTTCTTTTCCATGCTCACTTACATTCACAATAGCATAGTTATCATGCAACTCTACATCCTCAATCTTAGTATAACATAACTCCTGTGGTCTTGCTAAGCTTTCAAAAGCCAATGACAAGTATGCTTTCATGACAATATTGCTATTATTCACCACAGAGAAATATTTCATTATACTATCAAACTCTTCATAAGTCAGTTTGTCTTTTTTTGCCTTCTGTCTTGACCTGTCCACCATCATCTTCAAACTCTTGAAGAAATCAGGCATCTCATCTTCTTCAAAGATTGATTTTCCAATTTTTCTGATATCAACAGCCACTCTTCTTAAATCGCTTGGAGAGTAGTTTTTTCTCATCTGTATTACTACATCTTCTTTCTCAACACCATTGATGTCCTTCAAATCACAGTCAACAAGATAAGTCAAGAACTTCATTCTTGCTAACAAGACATTCCTTCTAATGTAGCTTATATCATCAACCTCAAATCTCCTCACCAGTTTTTTAAAGTACTTTAAGTTCTCTTTATTCTTACAATGATACTTCCCATATTTTGATTTCTTCAACACTCTATCTAAATTATTAACGAAATTTTCATACTTTCTCTTGTTTCCATAAATATCTTCTTCTGCCATATTATTAGTACCTCCAACTAATTTATATGCTTTAGAGCACTAACACTCGAGAAAGTAGGTGTTCATGCGCCAGCCGAGATTCGAACTCGGGTCAAGGCGTTGGCAACGCCCCATAATAACCACTATACTACTGGCGCATAAGCAAAGGAAAAATATTTTAAATATTTAAAGGTTGCCATCTTTATGTATTATGATTCTATAGCAAAAGGTTATGATGAATTGTATAAAGAAGAACAACTTAAGAAAGTAAAGATAATTCTGGAAGAGCTTAAGTTGAAAGATGAAAGTGTTTTAGATGTTGGATGTGGAACTGCTTTTTATGATTATATGATTAAAAATTATACTGGGTTAGACAATAGTAGAAAAATGATTAAATATAAAAAAAATTGTGTTTATGGAGAAGCTGAAAATTTACCATTTAAAGATAAAAGTTTTGATGTAATTATTTGTGTTACTGCCGTACATAATTTTTCCGATATTGAGAAAGCTATTAAAGAGATGAAAAGGGTTTGTAAAAAGAAAATAGCTATTTCTGTTTTAAAGAAGGCTAAGGACTTTGATAAAATTAAAGAATTAGTTAAGAAAAATTTTGATGTTAAAGAAATAAAAGAAGAAAAAGATATAATTTTTATTGGTCATATTTGTCCCTGAAGGTATCAAATATTACTAGTTCGTCTATGTAACCATCAAAGTATCTAGGGTTACCGGAGTCATCTGCTCTTCCAATACGTACATTGTTCCATGTTCCTCCAAATGTCTGTGAAGAACTATCTTCTCTTTCGTATTTTTCTCCATCTACATACAGATATTGTTTATCTTGTGAGGTGTCCCAAGTTACCGCTATGTGATACCAATCTGTTGTAGACATATCTCCAATCTCAAATTCGGTATATGCCCAATCTTTAAGATCCTGTGGACCACTCATAATAAAATCAAATCCAGTAGCGCCTTCAACACTACCCATATCATTGGGGAAACTGATGCAGTATTCATCTCTATTTGGCCCCCCTCCACAAGGCAAACCTGTGGCTCCTGCCCAGAATATCGCTTTTCTGTTACCTTCGGCTGGAGGGGTACTTATTTTGACCCAAGCTTCTATAGTTCCTTTATCACGTGGAATGTTATTTGTTATGGAAGTTACTTCTACGGAATCGTCTCCATCTAGATAAAGAGCTTTACCTATTACCCCATCTTCTATGAACTCTGGGTCTCCGTCTGAAACTCCAGTATCACCACTTATACCGTCTAAATAATTATCTTGGAAGTGGTAGACGGCTACTGCGTTATTAAGATCACATATTGATAAGCTGTTAACAATGTGTTCCATTGCCGGACAAGTTATTTCCCTACCCTCTGATTCTAATATTCTTGGGATCACTTCTAATTTTGTTACTGATTGTGGAATACTAGAATAATTCATGTTAAAGGAATCTGCGCTAAATGAATTGACCCCTGTGTCGGTTAGAGTAGAATCAACAAGATTGTTGTTATGAACTTTAAGAATTAAAGAATTTACATCTTTAGTACCTTTATTCTCTAAGGAAACTCTTAGTTTTTTTCCCAAGACACAAACATCATTGACATTTAAATCCACATCATCTATGCAGCTTAAAGTTGCTTCAGTAGTTTCTCCGGTTTCTTCTGTTGTAGTTTTTACGAATTCTCCTCCCCACCTCATTACAACCGCTGCTAATACGATAGTAAAGCCAATTATGAGAACTGTAGCAATTAAAGGACTAATACCTCTTTTCATTTTAACACCTCTTTGATTATAATAAGTAAGATTTGGTTAAAGGCATATATAAAACTTGCTATTTAATCGAACATATTGAAAAAGCCTTTATTATCATCCGAATCTTCCTTCTTTTCAGTCAAATCTATATAATCCTTCTTCTTGATTGGTTGATCGAACTCTTTTTTAACTGGCCTTGATGTTGAAGTGTAGGTATTGTTGTAGGGTTGTCTTCTTTCTTTATCTCTCTCAATGTCCCTTAGAATCCTTTGCTTCATATCTTTGATGTCTGATTCTGTAGCTTTCCCAAATAATCTCCTTGGTTTGATTCCTACCTTGTCTTTTAGTTGTAAAAGACCTTCTTTTCTTTTCTTAGCTCTTTCGAATTCTCTTTCTCTGGCTTTTTTAGAGATCTTAGAATGTTCTAATTTTGATCTTGCTAAGAAGATTATGATTGAGCCAACAATTAATAAGAACACATAAAAAGAAGTTTTTGAAGCTGAACTTCCAGGAGTTACTACTACATTTCCTGTGATGTCTTTAAAGAAGTCTGATGCTTTTTCTCCTATGCCCCTCTCATCAGTTATATCAACATCAAACTTTTCTCCATGAACATTTATTTGATAAGAACCTTCTGGAAGATACTTGTAGAGATCTATTCTTATTGTTTCTCCTGGTTGTATGTATGTTCTTTTTTCAAGTGTATGCATCTTGTCCCCAATAGCTTCTATTATTAAATGGTCTTCGTATTCCATATTACCTATGTTTTTAACTATCAAAGTCTGTGCTACAAGACTTATCTCTATATCTTTAACTTCCTTAACTGTGAATTCTTCTTCATTTGAAACGTCTAAATGGGAAGCTTTTATTTTCCACTTTCCTGGAATTGCAAATTGTGGTATATTGTATATAAAAGATTCAGCGCTTTTTGCTTTTTCTTCTATAATCTCATTTTCTGGATTTGCGATTCGGATCTCTATTTCCTTACCAGGCATTACGTCTCCGGCTTGATCGTAGAGAACGGGTATTAAGGATAATGTTTCTTCTGGGATAAATTCTCTGGATTCCATTGAGAATTCCAAAGTTGTCGGTATCGGGATTATATTGAAAATTAAAGTTGTTTGTTTATGGTTTCCAAATTCGTCTTGAACTAGAATATCTATTGAATGTTCATGAGATTTTATTGTATCTGATGTCTTGATTCTGTATTGGAAAGTTCCGTCTTCGAAAGAATAATCGTAATCTTTTGTTCCAAGGGTTATTCTTATGTTTCCATTAACTTTTCTGTTATCTGATTTTTCAGCTTTTCCTGTTACGGATATTGATTGGCCAGGCTCTATTTCTGTTTTATCTAAATCTATCTGTGTTACAAGTTGGTTATTTACGATTAGAGTAGCCATATTCTCAAATACGTGATCTCCATGTATGCTGAATAGAGTTATGTCAACTTGGTAATTTCCAGACGGCATTGGATTATTATTAGAATCAAAAGTAAGAACTCCTGTAGATACAATATCACCGTTTTCTAAAGTTGCTGGGAATGGAGCTATTGTTTCTCCATTTATTAGTTTTACAACAACAGCGCCTGAATCTAATCTTTCTCCGTTATGGGATATTGTTCCTGTAATGGTGAACTGATCTCCTAGCTGTACTTGATTTTTATCTATTTCAAATACTCCAGTGTAGTCTTGGGCATTAACTAAAGGTATTAATAATAAGAACATTAATAGTAGATACCTCTGTTTCATAGTGTTATTGTAATAGGACTGATATATAAAGGTTTTTATCGCTATATTTATATATAATTGTAAAGTTACCGGACTTATAAAATGTTGAATAAATTGAGAGATTCATTGGAAAAAATTAAAGAAAGCGAAGATTATAAAGAATGGAAAAACAAACACAAAGATGCTTATTTTTGTAGCGCTTTTCTTGACAAGAACGAATGGAGAATTGATTTTTATGACCCTGATTCTGATAAGATGAGTACTTTTAGGTTTGAAGATAAAGTTGTCTTTGAGGAAGATTCTGTTTTTAGGAAAAATAAGGATAAGATAAATGAATTAAATTTAGAGAAAATTAAAATAGATTTGAAAAGAGTAGAGTCTATTATTGAAAAACTAATAGAAGAGAAGTATAAAGGAGAGAAGGTTAATAAAAGGATAGTTATATTACAGCATCTGGATAAACAGATGTGGAATATTATTTATGTGATGAACAGTTTTAATGTTTTAAATGTTAAAATTGACGCTGAATCTGGAGAGATTATTCATGAGAATATTGCTCCTATTCTGAGTTTTAAGAAATAATTTATTTAATCAGTTTTAATGCCTTATCTATTTGTTCTTCCTTCCAACCAATTGTTTTTAAAGTATTTTTAATTTGTTCTTCTGTTTGTCCCTTATCCATAGCTTTTTGTATATATTCTTTCAATTTTGATATTGATTCATGCGTATCTGGTTTTGAATGTACTATATGTTTTTTGTGGAAATGTAAATACAAAAAGATTATTACTGCTGTGGATACTAGAACTATCATTACGACTAAAAGGATTATCCAGTTATTACTTATCATTTGGGTTAATTGTGTTTCAGTACCTTCATTATCTTGTCCTGTTTCGATATCTCCCAAAATTGTTTCAACGCAATCATCATCTTCTAAATCTATAAAAGAATCACAATCATCGTCAACGGAATTTTCACAATACTCTTCAGCACTAGGATTTATTAACGGATCGTCGTCATCACAATCTGTTCCCGGACATGTCTCTGTGTTTTCAAAATAATTATCTTGATCATTATCATTACAATTAACTCCGATACAGTCTTGGTCTGTAGAACATATGTTATCTCCCATACCTGGAACTTCTGTACAGGCATTGTTTATACATTCATAGTGAACAGGTTCCCCTATTATGATCTGAGAATCTCCTAAAATAGTGGTTTCTTCTTCTAAAGTATCAAACCAATAAATTCCTGTGAAAGTATAGGTCCCTGAAGCATCTTGAGGGATTATAACATCGTAAGTCCACACTGTATTTTCTATATCGGCTCCAGGGGGGATAAGATTCTCTGCTAAAAGAATTCTAACATTTTGATCTACAATGGAAGCTTCTGTGTTTGTGATTGTCAACTCTTCTGGAACAGTATCTTCTATTAAATAAATGGTATCTTCGTCAGTTGGAGAAACAATTAAACTAATTGTTATAGTAGATCCAGGTTCTGTATACATCTCTGAGATGGATCTTACTGCTGTGGGGTTTTCTGGACTTAGTAAAGGTTTAATCATTGCATTGGGTACAATGTAATTAATAGTAAAGATGTAACTGAATAAAATTGCTATTAATATTAATAATTTGGTGTTTTTTGTTAGTTCCATCTTAACAGATTTCTTCAAAATAGTTATCTATTGGTTGATTGGACAACCACGCTGTTGCAGTTTGTATCATATCTAAATCTTCTATTGAACTATTCTTCCAGTGGTTTGTTATATAAATTATCTCTTTAGTATCGATTATATCGTTTTTATTAGGATCTATTAATGATCTGTTTATGCAGTATGCTGTTGAAAATGTACTATTTTCCATTGCCTGATTATTGTTTGTGTCGTTGCTAATTATTTTATAAAAATAAGTTTTATTAGGATTTAAATTAGTGATATTGACGGAATGATTAGTTACAAGAGTTAAATTTATTTCTGTTTCAATTGTATAGTTTTTATAATCTAAAGAATAGATAATCTGGCTTGTTGATGGCTCGTCTGTCTGCCAAATAATGATAGCCGATGTTGAAGAAGGTTCTACTTTAAGATTTATTATCTTTGGGGCAATTTTATCATGAGATGATGTTTGTTGTGTAGAGGTTATTTGAGAACTAACTTTGAAGCTTATTACTATTATAAGTAGTATTATGAATGTTGTCAGCCTCTTTTCCATACACTAAAATCTATAAAATTAATATATAAATCTATCTTTTATGTTTAAGATGGTTATTAAGGCTTGTCTTCTTTAAACTTATCTAGAAGTTGGAATTTAAAAATTAAGATTATTGCAATTATCATTAAAATAATCACAGTGTAAGTAACATAATCTTTTACCCTTGATGTTTGTTCTTCTTCATGTGTTGGTTGCTCTTCTTCGTTAGAAGTTTCATTTAATGTGTCTTCCCCCTCACTTTCAGACTCTGATTCTGACTCAGATTCACTCTCAGCTTCACTCTCAGCTTCAGCTTCTGATTCTCCTTCTCCTCCTCCTCCACCTTCTCCTTCGCTTTCGGATTCTGCTTCAGCTTCAGCTTCTGATTCTCCTTCGCTTCCAGAAGTTATAGTTACTTCATCGCTTCCTTCTATTGTTAATGGGTCGGACATTCCTTGAAATTGATATAGTCCTGTAAAAGTATAAGTTCCTAAGGCATCCGTAGGAATAGTCATGGTGTATTGCCAAGTTGTATCTTCTACTATTCCATCCATAATCCCGTTTATAACTATGAATTTTATATTGTTTTCTTGAACATAACCTTCTACGCTATCAATATTCCACCCTGTGGGAGCAGATTCATCTATCAAATAATATTCTTCTTGATTTTCCTCATTAACTATTAGGCTTACTGTTATTGTTGAACCTGGTTCTGGGGTGGGATTGGAGAAAGATCTGGTTACTGTAGATGGCAATGGTGCTAAAAGTGGTTTTGTTATTAGATAAGGAATTAAGAAATTTAAGAAGAATATGAAGACTAAGAGAATTATTATTAAAAGTAGGTATCTTTCTCTTTTAGACCACCCCTTCTTTTTTCTATGCTTAGGCATGATTATGTTTGTATAATATCGTATATAAAACTATTTATTTCATGAGTTAAAATCTGTAAATATTTTTAATGCCTCCTCCTCTACAAAGTTTAATTTGCTAGGAATTATTAAACAATAAGGGGGCTTTCCAAAATCTTCTTTTAATAATGTTAATGCTTTTCCAGACTTTATCTTTGATTTTCCTCCAAGCCTTGCACATCCTACACATAGCTGATTTTTATTCAAACCATTATTCATCAAGTAATTTATGGCTTCCTTTATCGTTAGATATCTATTCTCTTGGGGATTTAAATCCAGTAGAACCAAGGTATGTAGATTCATTTTTAGGTTATTTTTTATTATTTCTATTGGGGTTTTTATGTTCTTATTATCAAAAGGGATAGAAGCAATAGCTCCAAGCTTATAAAGGCTTAAACCTGTCTCAGATATTACGGTTAGTATGGATGAGTTGTGGATTATATGTGTTTTTACTTTTGCTTTTTTAGCTTCCATTAATAGTGAAATGTGAGTTGTTGCTATTAGCGGATCTCCTATAACTAATAAAGCAACTTCTTTCTTCTTAGCTTCCTTAATTAACTTGTCAGATTCTACGTCTGTCCTTTCCAACTTAATTATTTTTTTATTATATTGTTTTTCTAATTCTTTAACTGAATTTTGCATAAGAGATGTATAATTCTCTAAATAGATCAAGTCACATTTTTTTATAATTTTGAAACCTTTTATTGTTAAGTCTTCTTTATCGTTTAATCCAAGGCCTATAAGGTATAAGGTCATAAAAATAGAGAAAAAAGTGCATTATTAAAACTTTCTAACAACCCAGAAGCCAGTTATCTATTATAGCAATTATATCTAACATCTCTATTTCTCCAAGGAACCAGGAATTGATAGAGTCTACTAATTCGTCATTCTCTACTATGCCATCTCCATTTATATCTCCGCCCTCACAATTAAGAGTTATTAGAATTATCCCTTCTCTGTTGTTCAGGGTAACTTGGTTAAGTGTAGATCCATCATTAAAGAGAATTCCATTATTGTCTGGGTCAACTCCTAATATCTTTTTATAGTATCTTTCTAATGTTATAGTAATTTCATTAGAATCTAAACTTAAAAGTGCAATTCCATTATCAAAATCTCTCCTGTATACATTTGGATATCCTTGCATTTCATATCCCGTACCTAAAGCTCCCCCCAACCAACCAATGTGATAGAATCTGTTCTTAACACATTGCTCTCCTTCTCCAAAATCAAAACATATTAAAGGTGCATCATAGTCTTCATGTTTAGAAGAAACTCCGTTCTCATCTACAGAAAATTCATCAAACCAGTCATCTCTATAATGTCTATCACATATTGGAATCCCGGTTGAATGAGAATAGGTGTGCCCATATGAAGCATTTCCCATAATTAAAGTCATGGCCATAATATCCCTGTGAGCATCAAAATTATTTTGATTAATTCCTAATTCAGAATCTGGGTCAAAATATTCACCTCCGGGGTAATAGCGTCTGTCTCTTTCCCTGATCCAAGAACTGATTGGTTCGTCAAGAAAATTGGGGTCAGTATAGCTGCGTACGTATTGTGCTAATTCTTCATTATAAGTCCCTTGTATTCCTCCATTAAAATCTTCATATTGAACACCGTTTAAAGGTCTATTATCCACGTCGGGGTTGAGGTATCCGTTATTTACAATTAAAAATTCATCATCAGTTCCATCTTCTCTTCCATAGGCTTCGGCTTCACTTTTAATTATGTTATAGAATTCTATATAGGTGTGAGGTATTTGATCGTTCATCCATTCTTCGTTATCTATTATTCCGTCCAAATTCTCATCTATTTTTCTCCTAAATTTGAATCCTTTCGGGGTTATTCCTTGGGAATCTGCATCAAGAAGAACGCCGTCATTTAGATAGGTATCTTCGTATTCTGCTTTCATTAAAAACTCAGAAACATAGAATGCTTTAGCTTCTGGCCAATTAATACCATCAACTCTTAGTTGATCGCAATTGGTTGTATCTTCTATCTCTGATCTACAATATCTATTGGTTGCAAAAGCTAGAGCTCCCCACTCCGGATTTGGTGTGGGAACTATTCCTGCCCTCGCGCTCATAGAGTAGGTTTGTGGTGCTCCAAAGAGAGTTCTTTCTCCGTTTTGTTTTGTTGCTACAGTAACATAGGCATATGTATCGTCATATGTTATGTGATCTATTGCCATGATTTCTACAGTTCCTCTTCCAGCCCCATTATCGTTATCGAAAAAACTAATATAATACCAATCAAAGAAATTAGCATCTTCCCCAAAATAAATCCAATGATCATAAAGGGGGCCATTTGGGAAATATTCTGTATCCCAAGACTCTATTGTTTGTACAGGTTCCTTTAGAAATTTAAATATTGTAGTTTCTGAATCAGTAACAGCCTCTTGTAATTCTATTAAAGGCGTGTAGGCAAACCATCTCGGACTCGTAGAATCGGCAAACCATCTTTGTGGGGATGAAGTCCCATAGGTAAAAAAAGCTGCTTCTTGTTTAGCTATAGAACCATGAGAATAGATTTTTACATCGGGATTAAATATTTTAGCTCCCACATATAGGTCATTATATCTTCCAGGATTACTCCCCAGATCATAAACAACATCTGAAAAAGAGCCGAAACCAGAATAAGTTCCGTAATCAAAACCAGGAGGGTCTGTGTTTCTACTAGATAGCAATGCTCCTCTTGTTATATCAGAATATACACTTAATCCTTCTCTACATGCGGGTATGTCATAGATACTCTGAAAAATATTGGCGCTTAATTTCGGATAGACTTCTTCAGCTGTTACGGTGGGAATTAAAATTATTAGAATAACTAAAATTGCCAACCTCATTTTTATAAATATTCAGAAGAATGTGTATAAATAAGTTTTGGATTAGGAGTTAACAACCAAATAACCAGTTATCTATAGCAACAATCATATCCGACATACCAACAGAACCATCCAACCATAGGTTTGCATAATTAATTAATTCGCTGGAGTCTATTGTACCGTCCCCATTGGTATCTGCCGGACCACATGAAGAAGATGAAGTAGAAAATTCTAATAGAGTCACAGAATGTGATGGAAATGTATAGGTAAATGGATTATTTCCTTGTATTTGCGAGTGTACTAATGGAACATTCTCTTCATAATATCCGTCTATTGGGTGTAAGGGTCCTTGAAGATTTCCTTCAAGAATTCCATTCCCAGTGATCTCATTTATAGTGTAAACGTCTAATAGATTATTAACCTCTGTGTCTAAATTTATTTCTGTTTCTATCTCTCTCGTATTGTCTCTGTTTGTTACCATAACATATATTTTACTATTACTTTTACTAGCAACAACACTCAATGAAGGGATGTTTTGCCTTGGATCTACTTTATTAACGAGGCCTATGGAATCAAAACTTAATGTATTTGTATTTGTAGATATTAAATCTTCTCCGAAATGGTTAGCGAATAGATTAAAAACATGGAAAGTCGCTGAAGGATTGAGGTTTCCTTCTGAACCCATTATGGATCCCCAGCCAGCATAAGTGAAGATGTGGTAGAAAGCTGAATCAATAATTCCTTGATTAAGCATATCTGATAAAACAGAGGCTGCATGAATGGATCCCATTAAAGTGTGCCAAGAGCTATAATAGAAATGATCAAATGGTTCGTCTGGAGGATGAAGGTTCCATTCTGTTATTCTTATATCTTCTTCTTTTGTCGGAGTATAAACATCAAGTATATTTTCGTACCACTCAAATGTTTCTCTTTTATATTCTGCCATACCGATTACGTTGTTATATAAATCCTGTTCAGGATAATTTTCGGCTATGTTATCGAAATTTGAATATGGATGTGGAGCTATAAAATCTATATTGTTGCCTGCCTCCACTAATAACGATTTTAGAGGATTAACATACTTTCCCACTCTTTCATCGAAGATTTCATAATTTATTATTGCTGTTCCTGCTTTGTAATTTGGATTGTGAGAATATATTACGGGACCGTGTAGATTTACAAAATTTATTATCTGTTCTAATGTTTGGGTTCCAAGTTCGTTAAAGGGTTCATTTCCATATTCTATGTACTCAAAATTATATCCAGAATTTTCAAGATATGTTAATAGGTTATCTAGGTCTGTTGTATAATCTAATGTCCAGTCATTTTTTGTCATCATTAATATTGGTTCACTGATTCCAACGGTATCTGCTAATATAAATAATCTTTCTGAGACAGTTTCTGGAGGGGGGTCATTTGCCATTAAAAGACCCCTAGCGTAATCTCTAAATCTAATTGAATCTAAGTCAAGCATATTCATTATGTCTACAGTTTGTTGATATGGTTGATCATTTTGTAAATCCCATGTTCTAGTATAGTCAAATCTATTGTAATTTTCATCAGTATAACCATAATTAAATCCAAATAGTTGTCTATTAACATTACCTTTTATTGTGTTAGTGTTTACATTTATGGTAGATATGAATTCTTGTACTGTTACTAAGTTAGATTGTACTG
>CAYVLZ010000001.1:64010-140806 GCA_964452525.1 Candidatus Woesearchaeota archaeon | reverse complement strand
CCTTAAAAGGCGAGGCAGCCCCCTATATGTAGTGCAACGTTCCGAAGGAAAATTTTAGAGTTTGAGAGCCCGAGCTTTTTATCAATAATCTGCGTAAGCAGACAATAGTTTAGGGGTGCCCGCTTATTTTTGTTTGATAGTCATTTATTAGTAGTAAAAGAATAGAAAGCTTTATAAAGATAGAATTTAATCTTTATCCTATGACAGAAAGATTACCCGTTGAAAAAGTTAGAGAAATAACTAAAGAAGTTATGGCTGATTTTGATAGTCCTGACTTGCCTAAACTTGAAGAAATATCTTGGGCGTTTCCTGTGGCGAGAAGGGGGTTGACAAGATTCAAAGATGGAAAACTTTTAAATGGGCAAGAATTAGGAGCATGGCAATCTCTTTTACTCTTTAAAAATTACGAGTCATCATTAAAATATTCTCTTGAAGGTAAGGGGGTTGGTCGTTATAATCAAAGCCCCATTTATCAAATTTTTAAAGATCCTATTGATGCCTTTGACACAACTCATTTAGAATGGAGCTATTATCCTAAATTTTTAGATCAACCTGATAATCCAGAAGTTTGGCCAAAACCATTAAAAAACATTCCTACTGAATTATGGAAGGGTTATTATTGGAACAACTTACCAGAAGGTCTTGCTGAGATGGTCAATCAAACTGAAGATAGAATGAGGGGATTGAATGAGCATGATGAAAAGGTTGGCTCTCCGTATTATAACGAAAAGTTAACTTCAAGTTATTTGTCTTCTGTAAGAGATACTCTGAGTGTTGGAGCTAAATACTTAAATAATATAGCTAGAAATTCTGATGAATCTAGTACATGGCCTCAAATGAAAAGTGTTAAGGCTGATGAATTAGTTAAAGGAGATTATATTCAAATTGCTGTTTCTGGAAGCAATGGTCCTCAAATAATAGAAGGGCTTTGTTCTGATATTGAACCAAATAAAGATAGGATAGTAATTACTTATTTTTCTACTTTGCCTTGGATGAGTAAAGATGGGTTATGTGGTTTAAAAGAACCTCAAGAGTATAAATTAAGTCATGTAAAAGTTCCATTATGGAAATTGATTATGCCTAAGTAAATTCTTCTTGACGAAGTCAAGACTATCTGTTGCGAAGCAACCACGGGCACCCCGTTTTTGCGAGGGCTCTCAAATTGTAACACACGAGTTAAACTGATTCCTTTGAATTCTTAGGTTTTGTATGTCTTAAACCTTTGTTTTCAGCTCTCATAAGCGTTTGTATTCCATTAGTAGTATCTAATGGGTTCTCTCTTCCTTTAAATCTAATATATAACCCATGTTCATATTAGACTATAAGCATTTTCTATTTAAATAGCTTACGCGAGTCCTTGAGATATGAAATACAAAACTATAATAAGATAAAAAAACAACCCGAAATAGCTAAAAAATAGTTATTAAAAACCCCGGGAAAAGGACAAGCCTTCTCCTAGGGAAAAAAGAGGTGATATACATAGAAAGCTTAACTAGTATATAAATCTTTCGGTTAACACCACTTAAAAATAGTTACATACCTATATACTATAAAATATATAACCTTTAAATACCTTACTTCCTGTTTTCAAGTATGCAAGACCAAATCCTAGATATGCTTCTTAAGAAAGATGAAATTACTTGGCAGTCTCTTCTCTATGATCTAGTCAAAAGCGAACAGATGAATCCCTGGGACATAGACGTATCAATCCTAGCAAACAAATACTTAGAAACCGTAAGAAGACTACAAAAAGTCAACTTCTTCATATCTGGAAAAGTAATACTAGCCTCAGCAATATTACTAAAAATAAAATCAAATAAATTATTAACAGAGCATATAGCTCAATTTGACAATCAACTATTCCAAAGGGAAGAAATCGAAGAAATATCAGCAGAACTAGACGAACATTCCTTAGCTATAACTTCTAATCCAAGACTAACAATAAGAACACCAATACCAAGGAAAAGAAAAGTAACTATCAAGGACCTAATTCAAGCCCTAGATAAAGCTATGAAAGTAGAAAAAAGAAGAACTTACAGAAAAGCTCTATTAGAAGAAATTCCAGAACAAGTGAAAATACCAGAGAAAACAATAGATATAAGTGAAAGAATAAAAGAATTATACACAAAAATAAAAGACTTTTTCAGCCTTAAGAAAGAAACTCTGACTTTTGACAGATTAATAGAAAGTGATAAAAGAGAAGATAAAATTTTCACTTTCGTTCCTCTATTACATCTAGATAATCAAAGAAAAATAGATATGCGACAACAAGAACATTTTGGAGAAATAAGAATAGGATTAAAATAATCTTTTAAGTTGTTTTAAGGTGACCAACCTTTCTCTACCGCTTTTCATATTTTTTAACTTAAACTTTTTCTTTTTAACTTCATCTTTACCTACAAATATGACATAAGGAATACCCATCTTATTGGCATAATCTAACGCTTTACTTATTTTACCTAAAATCATTGTCCTTACTTTTTCGCTCCTTAAAAATTCTGCAAGTTTTATAGATTCTTTATCTTGTTTTATATTAACAACCAAACATTGTATATTATCCAATTCAATATCCGCTAATTTCTGTAATCTATCTAATCCAAAAGATATTCCCGTAGATTGAATACCTTTAATTAAATAACTTCCACCAGCAACAATAGTCTCTTTCATACCTTTTGATTTAACCTCAAAAATATTTCCTTTATAATAACTTAAACCTCTCGCTAGAGTGGGTAGAAATTTAACCTTTACATTGAAATATTTACAAAATCTTTGTAATTCTTCAATGTCTTTATAATTTTTATATTTCTTAAAACTAGTTTTCTTTAAAACATTAAGTAACTTTTCTGCATTATATTTCTCTAAATTTTTTCTAACTTCTTTTTCACTTGTCTTATCAAGTTTATCTATCTCTCTAATAACTTCTTCTTTTTTCTTGATTCCTTGTTCATCCAGAATTTCATTTAATAATCTCCTAGAGTTAACATAGATGTCATATTTTATATTTAACTCATTTAAAATCTTAGAAGTTATCTTCAAAATTTCTGCATCGTCCCTATAATCAGATCCTACAACGTCAACATCACATTGTACAAATTCTCTGAATCTATTTGAAGAGACAGGCTCATCTCTAAATACATTTCCTATTTGATATCTTCTATAAGGTAATCTCTTATTCTTGGCAATCCTCTTTAACTGAAATGTAAACTCATATCTAAGTGCTAAATTCCTTTTTCCTTTGTCTTTTAATCTAAAAATATCAGATATGGCTTCATCTCCTTCACCACCTTCCTTTACGAATTTTTCATATTCTATTGTAGGCGTTTCGGCATATTCAAAACCATATAAGCTAAAACTATCTACCAAAATATCTTTAATCTTATCCCTTTTCAAAGCTTCTCTTCCTGTAATGTCCTGAAATCCTTTTACAGTATCCATTTTAACAAAAGGGCGGTGTGCGAGATTTTCGTAAACTTATATCGAACTCGCGCCAAGCGGACCACAACCGCTCATTCTACCACTAAACTAACACCGCCATAAAACATACCTCCATCTAGTCCTTTAAAAATCTTTTTAATAGAGCATGAGCTATAGAAATCTTTCTTAACTATGAACCAAATCAACTATGCTCATTTCCATATTATTAATTAGCTTATCTTCTTTTTAAAGTTTTTGTTTTCCGATCACTAACAATCTCTCCATCCTTTAAATTTATAACCCTAGAAACATATTTAGTATGCCAAGGCTCATGTGTAACCATAACTATGGTTTGCCCATACTTCTCATTTAAATGTTTAAACACATCAAGAACTTGCTCAGAAGTATCAGTATCCAAATTAGCGCAAGGCTCATCCGCAAACAAAATCTTAGGTCTCTTAGCTATAGCTCTTGCAACAGCAACTCTCTGTTTTTCTCCTCCAGAAAGCTGATCAGGAACTCTTAAATCTTTATCTCCCAATCCAACTTTTACAAGAGCTTCATGAGCATTCGAAATAGCTTCCTTTTTATTTTTCCCTTCCATTAAAGATAAGATATGTATATTTTCAGAAGCACTCATTTCATTAATCAAAGCATAGTCTTGGAAGACATACCCAAGCTGTGTCAATCTATAATAATTTCTTTCGGGTTCAGGAAGTTTCGTTAGGTCTAAATTATTTATAGTATAAAATCCCCGAGTAGGTCTATCTATAAGTCCAAGAATCCTAAGCAAAGTAGTTTTTCCCGAACCAGAAGCACCCATAATGGCAACAAATTCTCCTTTATCAATTGTAAAAGAAACATCTTTTAAAGCTTTAACAATAATCTCCCCAGTCCTATAATATCTTCTTAATTTATTAACCACTATCATCTTCCCCAAATTGCCTCCAAAATACTTTGCCTAGTGACTAACCAAGAAGGTATAAATCCGGCAACCAACCCCATTAAGATTAAACTTATAGTACTCTGTAAAATGGCAGAGAAATTTATTTTTGGTGTTAACAAGATAGTTTCATAAAATACTATAGGATTTATTTCTAAATATTTAACAATCAAAAATAATAAAAAAGTTCCAAATATGGCTCCCATTACAACATAAAACAGACTTATTAGCATATAAGAAAACATAATAGAAGCTTTAGTTATACCAATTGCTTTCAGAATACCAATCTGTTTCTTTCTATGTAAGGTATTTATATATATGATAATAAAAATGATAAAAGCGGCGATTATTAATCCAACAAACTCTGACAAAGCATTTAATAATCCAAAACTTTTCAAAAAATCTCTAATCAAATCTTGAATTTTCTCCTGCCAAGTAAAAATCTGCTCTTTAATCCCTACGGAAATCATAGCTTGTTTTACTAAATCCTCTTCACCCTCATTATTAACTCTGACAATTATATTTGAGGCTTTATCTTCTCCTGATAGATTCAATACTTCTTCCAACTCATCATAATGTACTAAAGCAATTAAATCAGAAACCTCAGGCCCAGCTTCATGGATACCCTTAATCCTATATTTTTTAGTAACACCATTGCTATAGGTAACATTAATAACAGTTCCAACTGTAACACCACCGAGATCATCGTATATCTCTGGTCCTCCTTCTTCACCAGCCAATAATCTGCCCAACATTATCTCATCTCTAGACATGGGAGTTAAGAAATCCCCCTCTACAACGATATCATCATATTTAGATACTCTCGCCTCTTCATCAGGCACTACTCCGAGAATATTCGCCCCTACAAACTCTTCATCATGTTTAAGAGTAGCACCAGCAGACAATCTTTTCGTAGAAGTATCAACCCCGTTCAGAGAATTGATCTTTTTCAACAAGGAATCAGCATCCTCTATATGAGATTCTCCCTCCCGTGGCTCAACCACAACATCACCATAAGTATAATCAGTAACAGCTCCAACAAAAACATCCATCATACCATTAATCATAGAAGGCATAAAAATTAAGTTAACAAAAATAAGAGACAAGACAAAAACTGTCAAAGCACTTGTTTTTTTGTTTCCCCTCTTCAAAGAACTAGAAGCAATAGCATAACCAACTTTAACATCATTAAGCATTGTATCATTTCTTTCTTTTTCTTTTTTTCTTACTTACATCATTATGATTTCCCTTAAGAAGCTCTTGTATTATTCTGTCTTTAGCTTTCTTAGTTCTAATATAATAAAAAATCAAACCAGCAATGATTAATAGAATGAATATTGATAATAAAATTACACCAACTTTATTATCCTTCTTTAAAACAATCATACTAACATCGGTATTAATTTGACTATCTCCAAAATCATCTTTATAACTAATCCTTATAGGAAAATTAAATTCTCCAGATTTATCAACCACAAAGGTGAGTATAGCAGGCCCATCTTCATCAGGGTCTAGAGTACCTATAAAAGATTCCTTTATGCCATTAAAAGGATGATCAGCATATACTCTAACAGAATTTGCAGCTCCTTCTCCAAAATTCTCAATCCTCAATGTCAACTCAACAGTATCATCTTCACGAGGCAATACTGGATTAGTTTTAACAGAAGCCAAATCTAACTCTGCTTCTTCCCCCCTAACCGTAACGTTGAAGTCATAAGTTTTTTGTGTAGAGAATTTTCCAAGACCATAACTCAGTCTAGTTCTGATCTCATAAATGCCGGGTTTAGCATCACTAGTACTTTTCATATGATAAACCAAAGATCTTCTACTATCAGAATACAATAGAGTAGGAATCTCTATAACTAAAGGTTCTTTAATTATAATATCATGTGGAGGATTTATAATCTCAAAGTAAAGATCCTCAGGAACCGTATCTCCACAATTTTCGATTTGTATACCCACCGTAAACTCTTCCTCAATCTCTACAGAACTAGGACTTATATCACTAACAGAAGCCTCTGCACATGCAGTACCTGCTAAAGCACCTACATCAAAAATAGAAAAGAAAAATAATACGAACAACAATGACACAAAATAATATATCTTCATTTTCACCCCTTTCTAAGTTATATAATATTCAAACAATCTATATAAAAAGTTATTGTTTTCCTTTAATCAGATTACTCCGATAGATTTATAAATCAGACATAAACAGAAACCCCGTGGTCAGGAAAAACGAAGATTTAAAGGAAAATCAAATTTATATCACATTAATCGGAGATATCTTACAAGATTCGCTAAATTTCCTCAATCAAGGCATAATAAGAGAAGCTACTCACTGCTTAGACATCGCTTACGATACATATAAAAGACATTTTAGATACCATCCAGAATTACAAGAGAAATTAGCACTAACAACATTTATTCATGATTCTTATTCTAGAATAAATCCTAATTAGCCCTAAACCCAATTCTACTTAAAAATCTACTAAACCAACCTTCTTTAATATCTTCTCTATAATCAATTCCTGTTAAAAATGCAGCTAAATTCTTATAAGCAATAGCACTCTTGCTTCTCGGAAGGATATGTAAAACAGATTCTCTTCTAACTAAAGATTGCCTCATAGCCTCATCTTCTGGAACAACGCCAACGACTGGTTTACCGAGTAACAAAGAAATATTCTCTAGAGACATGTCTCCCTTACCGCCATGCCTAGTAACAATCACTCCTCTAACCTTTTTCCCAATCTCATCTGCCAATTTTATAGTTTTTAAAGCATCAGTAACAGCAGGCAATTCAGGATTAGTAACAATCAGGATCTCATCGACAGCTTCCATAACTGACAAAGCCTCTCTACCTAAACCCGCAGCACTATCTACCAAGATTATATCTGCTAATCCATCTAAAGCAGGCAAAAATTTATTTAAGTTACTAGGATTAATATTTTTCATATCATTAAGCGAAAGCCCGGCAGGTAATAACTTTACGCCACTAGAATGGGCATAAACAGCTTCTGCAATATTATTCTTTCCTCTCAAAACATCATGAAGACTTATGGGAACAGAATGAACTCCAAGATGTAATCCAAGATTAGGTGTACTTAAATTACCGTCAACTAGAATAACATCTCTTCCAAAGTGATTTAAAGCAGCTCCCAAATTCAAAGCTGTACTTGTTTTACCAGCACCCCCTTTCCCAGATAACAAACCAATAAATATACTCATTTTTCTTTCATCCAGTCTATAATTAAATTAACAAACTCTCTAGTTTGTATATAATAGTTATGCAAAGTAGGAACATCTACCTCTACCACCTTATTATCAACATTAGCAACCATAGTTACATGTTTTCTATATTCTTCTCTTGGCGTATATTTTGCAGTGTCTAATTTTTTTAATAAGAAATAGAGATTAAAATATTTTTTAACCCCCCTTTTGTTTAAAATTTTATAAAACATATCCATCTTATCCTTATCTAAGTTAGGAACGGCAACTTTCTTATATTCTAATGCTTCTCCAACTATAGAATCAAAAGCAGCTATAATTCTCTTAATAGTATTCTTAATCACGTCACAAGTTCTAGTATACTTTAATGTAACATAAACCATGTGATCAACTCTTTTTAATTCCTCTAAAGCGTCCTGTCCTATCATTTGTTTATTATATTATTTACCTGAGATATAAAAGGTTTTGCTTTTTCTAAGTACCCTTTTACCCGCTGTATTGATAGTTTTTTTAATCTAAAATGGTCATTACAAATAACAAACTCGTCTTTTCTTTTAAATTCCATTGGGCTTTCTTTATGCCTCCTCATAATGTCCCTCAACTCGTTTATTAAATCAACATGATCTTCACTAATATTATATCTTTTAACACAAGCTTTTTTGAAAACATCAAATCTAGAATTAAAATTGCTTGGCAAAGGCCCAATTCTCTTATACATTCTATCATATTCTAGAAGAATGTCCATGCCATTAGTCATAGCCTCGTCTACGCTTCTAGTTATATGTAATAATAATTTAATATCATTAACAACGGGAAAAGTAATGTAAGCTAGATGATCAGCAGTGCTAATACTTCTATTCATATCAGAAACTTTTTTCTTTAAATCATCCATAAAAAAAGGAAAGTTAAATGATTTTATAAAATTAATCTTTCTTTAAAGACATAATAGCAGTTGCCAAATCACCGTTATTTTCTTCTAAAGCTTTTCTTGCCTTTCCCTCACTTACCTTAGCTTGATCTGCCACAGTTTTAATATCTTCTTCTTTCACACCCTCTAACTCTTCTAAAGAACCAGTGACTTGTAACATTTCCTGCCCCATAAAATCAACTTTCGCAACTTGTGGATTTCTAACAATTAAATCTTTACCTTCACATTTAACAATTACTTCTTTAGCATCTATCTCTTCTTGTTTCATACCCATCTGCTGCATCATCTTCTGCATTTTCTTCGGATTAATTCCAGGAAACATTTTAACCAAACCAGTTAACTCCTCTTGTATGTAATATTATCTCTATGATTATAACTAAGATAACAAAAACTACTACAGTTCTAGGCTTAAACTCTATCTTACTCTTATAATCTTCAAAATATCTTACCAACCCTCCCATTCCAGAAGGCATACGAACTGAATCTTTTGCCATAATATCTAAAAAAAAGCATAGTATAAAAAACTTTCTAGTTTGAAAAAGGTAGGCAAGAATAAGCCACATTTTGTCAGATCTGCTAAGCAATGATCTGTCCTAACATTCACCTACGCGTCTTAAACGACTTGCACAAGTCGGGGCTCGCCGTTTCACCGTATCCTTTCACCTATTCAACTGGTTAACTCAGTTTTCTCACGAAAACCTTCACAGCCACATGTTTAAAACAGCAAAAGGCCGTTTCGTTTCTGAGCGGTTGCCTTCCATTTCTGGAACTTTCTTTCAAAAGCGACCGATTATAGTGTGTGGACTTTCCTCAGTTAAACCGAAAGTTAGGTACTTACCTACCCAAAAGTAAGCTATTTTAATTGTTTATAAAGATTTTTATTTAGATCCTGAATTAACTACAAATCTTTTAGTCTATAGTAATTATAAATCATAATTTATAATAAAGAAATAACTATGCATAGGCTATACAAATTCAAGTTTTTAGTAAACGCACGCTGAATACCTCGTTACCTTGGTACTTACACGCCGTTCCTATCAAACTCATCTTCTATGAGAACTTGAAGATAGTGTCTCTTTTCAAGGCAGGTTTCCGGCTTAGATGCTTTCAGCCGTTATCCCTTGGTGCGTAGCTGCTCGGCCTACCTTGTTAGATAACCGATTGACCAGAGGCACCGAACCTCCGTTCCTCTCGTACTAAGAGATCCTTCCCTTCAGACACTAAACACCTCCACTAGATATCGAACAAACTGTCTCACGACGTTCTGAACCCAGCTCACGAGCCGCTTTGATGAGTGAACACCTCCACCCTTGGCTGCCTACAGCTCAATGAGCGAACACATACGATCAATTCAAGTATGAATCTTTTATTCTCCTCTCTATAAGACAAAAGAAAGACCCAAAAAGTTATCTGATAGTGTTCGCCCACCGATGTTCTGCACAGCCATTGCAATGATGTAAAGAATTAACTTACACATCCGGTTGCGACGAGCCGACATCGATGTAGCAAACCGCGCCGTCGATTTGAGCTCTTAGGCGCGACCACTCTGTTATCCCCGGGATAGCTTTTCTGTCATACTTAGCCCCCATTAAAAAGGACATAAGGGTTCGCTAGACCCAAGTTTCCTTTCTGCGTTCCTTATTGTTCGAAACACAGTCAAGCTGGCTTTTGCTCTTGCACTCTACGATGGATTTCTGACCCATCTGAGCCAACCTTTGGGCCCTGCTGATATCTTTTCAGCAGGGTGCCGCCCCAGCCAAACTACCCACCTACTGATGTCCTCTCTAAAAGAAAGTTAGTAACATAAGTTCGGAAGGGTGGTGTCTCATCGGCGTCTACACTTAAGCTGACGCTTAAGCTTTAACAACTCCCACCTACACTGCACAACAAAACTCACATTACAACAACAGGTTGTAGTAAAGTTCCACGGGGTCTTTGCTTCCCACTGGAGGTCACTGGCCTTTGCACCAGTAAAGTAAGTTCAGGGGATTCTGACTAGGGACAGTAGGGACCTCGTTACGCCATTCATGCAAGCCGTCATTAAAACGGCAAGGCATTTCGCTACCTTAAGAGAATTATAGTTATTCCCGCCGTTTACCAGCCCTTGGCTCCCTTGAAAAGAAGTTTTAGGTACTGGCACTGGGCAGACGTCACTACCCATACACACCTTTGCAGGCTAGCGAGTAGTTACGTTTTTGTTAAACAGTCGGGCCCCTCTAGTCACTGCGCCCTGTAATCGCACTCATACAAGCACAATCGCAGGGATCTCTTATACCAAAGACACGAGACTAATTTGCCGAATTCCCTTAGTCAGATTACTCCCTCATACCTGAAGCTACTAACCTAGGGCACCAGTGCTGGTTCTGGGTATGATTAATTGGAATCCATATTATCTCCTTTTTCACGGGCTCCTGACATCAACCAAACAAACTCAAGGCCTGCTATTCTTAGGTTTAATCAAGTTCTCATCATTACAATACTCCCTTGACATATCCTAATTAACACTCAAAAAAGTGTTGGTCTAGTCTGAAGCGTCAGAAGATAATCTTATGTCACCATAAGTATCCAATTAGTAAAGGAATCTTAACCTTTTTCCCTTTCCTCGACGTCAATTTATGAATCAAGTTAGGATCAACTTACTCTTAGCTGAACTGCAGTGCTAAGAAACCCTTGCCCTTACGGTATCAGAGATTCTCACTCTGTTTAGCTCCTACTACTACCAGGATTCTCATTTCTACTCGATCCACTACCTCTCACGAAATAGCTTCTAGTCAAGCAGAACGCCTGTCTACCACTTAGCCTTAGCTAGTCTGTAGTATCGGTAACTGATTTAGCCCCGTCCATCTTCAGGGCATAACCTCTTGACAGGTGAGCTATCTAGCGGCTGTTTACTAGCCTAATTATCTTACTAGGATTATGAAGCTTTATATGCTCACAAAATAAAGCTCTACTTCTCTTACTCGCTATCCTTAAACAGAATCTAGGATAAACTCCATTTTTATTTTCATATCCTCTTACCTTTCCGCTATCAATGTCAAACATACTTTTTAATTTCTTCTTAATGTCTTCTAAAACTGGGCATCTTTCTCCATCCCCTGACAAGTAAAAAATAATTTGTCTTCCTGGAATTGTCCCTCCTTCTGCATCGAAGAAACCTGAAATATAACTTGCCCAAATTTTTTTGTTACTAGATTTTAACAAAGAATCTGGAGTTTCCCACTTTATCTGTTTCCCAACAGGATGTTGAAATCTTTTTTCTAAAAGATTAACGAGTTCCTTAGAATACTTTCGTATATATGCTGTACCACCTTTGGGCTTATTCACTTTTAGCTCCTCTTGAAAAACTTTATTAAACAGTTTCTGTAGATATGTTAACCATTCAATGTCTTTACTATAGAACGTCACATGACTATGTGTTTTATTCTTTTCTTTATATCTTGTGACTGTTCCGTCTCTCAAAGCTCCAAGCAAATAAGCTAAATCACAGGTGAGCTGCATAGTATTCTAAGTCATCTGATTATATAAAGTTATCGCTAGTAAACAACTTACGCTTTCTTTAAAGGATGGCTGCTTCTAAGCCTACCTCCCCGCTGTCTATGAAGATATACACCTTTCACCCTTTAACACTTAACCAGTATTTTGGGACCTTAACTACAGTTAGGGTTGTTCCCCTCTCGGAATAGACGCTTACCGCCTACCCCCGTCTCCCGAGGTCTATGACATTAGCACATTTGGAGTTGGACGAGAAACCGAGGAATTTCTTCCCCTAAATTTCTAATCCGTAGCTCTACAATACTAACAATCTCGCTCGAGACTGGACTACGGCCCACTTCGACAGGAACCAGCTATCACCAGGTTCGATTGGCTTTTCACCCCTAACCCCAAGTCAGAAGAACGCTTTTACCACAGCACCTCTTCAGGCCTCCACAATATCGCTATTGCTTCACCTTGCTCAGGGTTAGATCACCTGGTTTCGGGTCGTATCCAAGTGACTTAAGGCACATTAATACCCTGCTCCTCATTACTTGCGAGCATTCAGTTTCCTTTCAAGTACATCCAAAAGATTTACTTTCGCCACTTAAATACACTCCCTGGCGCGTTATTCAAAACGCACGATACAACTCCGAAGAGCAGTATCACACCATTACCATTAGATTTCAGGATCTTTTAACTCCCTGTTAAGGGTTCTTTTCAACTTTCCCTCACGGTACTAGTACGCTATCGGTCTCAGAATGTATTTAAGATTGGAAGTTAATGTCTCCCAAATTCAGACTCAATAACCAATGAGCCCTACTCAGGATACTTACACATCTTCTGGACTTCCTCTACAGGGCTGTCACCTTCTAAGGCATCTCTTTCCAGAGAACTTTAAGTCATCCAGTAAGATTAAAAGTAAGTCCTACAACACCACATGTTCTTATTATCTCTAATAAGAATTCGGTTTGTCTTATACCGCTTTCTCTCGCTGATAATAACGGCATCTCATTTGATTTCTTTTCCTGCGGTTACTAAGACGCTTCAATTCACCGCGTCACCGATCACTACTGATCGTCTCAAAGAGACAAGAAGTCTCATTCAAGGATCTTTGGTTCAAAGGCTGCATGCGCCTTCCCAAAGCTTATCGCAGCTTGCCACGCTCTTCATCGTCATTCTGAGCCAAGTCATCCATCTAATGGCGTGGGAAGTATAGCCTATGCATAGCTTCAATAAATATTAAAGCTCTTCACCCGAAATATTCATTATCGAGCTGCATTATTAAAAATGAAAAACATGATATCTAACAAAGTTTTAAAGTTTTCAAACTTTTTCACTTTTTAATCAAACTTTTTCTTAAAAAGTTTGTATGGACCCGTCGGGACTCTCGACACTCACTAAAAAGCAGGTTGATAAGGATACAATCCTTATTTTCGAACCCGAGGCCCCCGCCTTTCTTGTTCTTATTTTTGATATTTTTGATGAAACTTTCTCAAAAAGTTTCTTGCAAGGGCGATGCTCTACCACTGAGCTACGGGCCCATAAAGTACAGACCTTCTAGTATAGTAAAGCTTCAAAAATAAAAGGAGGTGATCCAACAGCAGGTTCCCCTACGGTTACCTTGTGACGACTTAACCCACCTTACTGAACCTAGGTTCGAATTAACCAAAAAATTAATCCTCACCTAGACCCTGCTCGGTTGATTTGACGGGCAGTGTGTGCAAGGCTCAGGGACATGTTCACCGGGCCATAATGAAACCCGATTACTAGGAATTCCAGCGTCATGAGAACAAGTTACAGTCCTCAATCCGAACTAGGGCAAGGTTTCGAGGATTGGCTTCTCCTTTCGGAGTTGCGACCCATTGTCCTTACCATTGTTGCGCGCGTGTAGCCCAGGAGATTCGGGGCTTTAGCCGCTAAGCTAACATAAGCACACAATTCATTGGAATGAATAGGAAAGCTCCAGCGTATACTGACCTACCGTTGCCCACACCTTCCTCCTCCTTTCGAAGGCGGTCCCTGTATTGTGCTCAGTCATAAAAACCTGTTAGCAAATACAGGCATGGGTCTCGTTCGTTGCATGGCTTAGCATGATACCTCACGGCACGAACTGACGGCGGCCATGCACCTCCTCTTGGCCTGTTAGGTAAGACCTTCAATCTGACCTTCATCCTGCCATCGCTCCTGGTGAGATTTCCGGTGTAGAATCCAATTAAACCGCACGCTCCACTCCTTGTGGTGAGCCCCCGCCAAATCAGGGAGACAAAGAAGAAATCATTTTTAACATTCGAGAAGATTTCTCGGGATGTGAAGAACCTATATTTTGAATATAACTTATTATATCATTTTTTCTTGTCAATCGAAATTGCCAAACATGGTTAGTAAAAGTCAGGTTTGTTGGTCTATATCCCAACTTTAGCAATTTTGTTCTCAAGAAAAACAAACATTGTTTGTTTTTCTGATCAAAAGACAAATATTTCTGTTTAGCAATCAAAGGTTTTCTAGGTAAACCACCTTCAGCATCCCAGAAACCTTGAATATAAGGAATTAAATCCAGAACATCTAACTTAAAAACAAAAGATGGTGTCTTCCAATACTTTTGTGGAGAAACCATTTCTGAAACATTTTGAATCTCTAATACAATGTTTTTGTTGGTAATCCTCAACATATTATTTCTTACATTAAATCTCTCACCAAAAAGACAATAGATTAAGTCAGATATATAAAACAACCATCTTTCATCCTTTTGACTGAACTTTAACTCGTAATTTTTCCCTTTCCTGATGTCGATGCTTGAATCTCTCAATGCTCCCAATATATAACAAAGTTTACTGTTATCCATAGTAATTAGTGGATCTTATTCCTTTTATAGTTTTCTTCTTAGTCTCTTTCCTTTAAGTTTCAATCTTGCGATCATACTTCCCAGGTGGCGAGCTTAACGTCTTCACTTAGGCACCGCATGTCCTCGAAGAACACGCGTCACCCAGCTCGCAGCGTTTACTGCTGGGACTACCAGGGTATCTAATCCTGTTCGCTCCCCCAGCCTTCGTCCCTCACCGTCGAACCCGTTCTGGATAGATGCCTTCGCCATAGGTAGTCTTCCAAGGATTATAGCATTTTACCGCTCCCCAAAGAATACTTCTATCCCCTCCCGGTTCCAAGTTCAACAGTGTCTCTTGCACGCTGTTCTGTTAAGCAGAACAATTTCACAAAAGATTTGCTAAACCGGCTACGGACGCTTTAGACCCAATAAAAACGGTTGCCACTTGGAGCGCCGGTGTTACCGCGGCGGCTGGCACCGGTCTTACCCACTCCTTATTCTTCAAGCTATTTACACTTGACAAAAGCTTTACCAAAGGCAAAGCACTTCGGATCCCCTTATCACACTTTCGTGCATTGTAAAGGTTTCGCGCCTGCTGCATCCCTTAGGACTAGGGCCAGTTTCTCAGTGCCCTTCTCGGGGCTAGGACTCTCATCCCCCCTACTGATCCCAGACTTGGTGAGCCATTACCTCACCAACAATCTAATCAGCCGCAGTCCTATCCTTAGACATTACTTTTGAGGAAAAGTGCCTTCCAGCAACAATTCCTTATCCAGTATTATCCTCAGTTTCCCAGAGGTTATCCTGGATCTAAGGGTAAGTTAACTACGTGTTACTGAGCCTTACGCCGGCAGCCGAAGCTCCCTGACTTGCATGGCTAAGTCGAATCCGAATAGCAGCAACCTCCCGCAGGATCAACGGGAATTATTGTGATCGCAAAAAAAGTTAGCAGGAAACTCTACTATCTTACTAGGTCTGTACATCATACTTAATAAAACATCAAGTATTCATAAATTACCCTCAAAGAAAATTTATTAGAAGATAAAAACACTATCTCCCTCATGAGGTAACGATTTAAGAAGCAGACTTATATATAAAGCTTACTATTTAGCTTTCGCTTTTCGTTTCTTTTTCTTCATTTTTTTACGTTGCCACTTCCAACGCATCTGTCCTTTCTTTTTCCATCGCCTGCTACTACGCTTCATAATTTTTTAGCTCTTAGAAAGTTTATAAAACTTTTTATTTTAAATCCAATTAAGAAGGATACAAAAAGAAGTTTTTATAAATAATCCATTTTTCCCATCTAAAAATGAATATTCAGGATTACCTAGATAAAGAAAAGATTCCTTTGATTAGTTGGGAAGATATTGAAAAAATAATAAATGAAGAATTATGTGAAGAAGAGAGAATAAGATTTAATAATGCTTTCAATGCTTATGAAACAACTCCTTGGAGTTATGAAAACAATCAAAACGTATACACTCTATCTTGCGAGTTGATACTAAGAGGCATACCAATAATAAACTATTTGATGGGATTGGATAGAGAGGAAACAGAAAAAACAGCACCAATAATCCTAGATCATATCAAAAAAAATAAACTCACTCTAGATGTCGGATCAGGAATCGGAGTTAAAACAAAATTCTTCGCTGAAAATATAGAAGGAGAAATAATCGGTATTGATATAAATGGATCTACAGTGAGATTAGCAAACACCAAAAAGAGAAATAATATGAAGTATGTAAAAGGAAACTTTTACTTTCTACCTTTTAAAGACAATCAATTTGACTGCGTATTATTTTGTAATGCTATACAAGAAAGCGGAACTCACTACGGAAATTATATGAATAGCTGGTACGAATATCATATACACGAAAAGGTATCAGAACTTTCAAGAGTTATTAAAAAGAACGGTAAATTAATATTAGAACACAACGGATACGATAATTTTCCGGATGAAGTTAAAGGATCAATGGAAGATTGTGGAGTGGATATCAAAGAAAACTTCAGTTTAATGATTGAAAAAGCTGACAAAAAAAGAGAACATCATATAGTTGTAGGAATCAAAAGATAAAATTAAAAATAAAGAATTATCATTCTATAAATAACATATATCCAGCTAACTATTCCATGAATTATTGCCCATAAAATAGAAGAATTTTGTGTATAAGAAAGAATCATTGCAAGAGCAGAACCGAACAACCAGAAACCACCACCATCACACTTCAACTTTTGTTTATTATGTTTTCTCATGCCTGCCTTTATTGCCTTATCAAGATTATTTATTTTTATATTAATATCAAGATCTTTACTCGTTTTACTTGTTTTTTTCTTTTTAGTTACCATACAATCTATAGTTTATACTAATATTTAAATATATGCTCCTGCCGGGATTTGAACCCGGGTCTCAGCCTTTCTTCGATTTTTGGTTAAGCTTTTCCTAAAAAGCTTACTCGAAAGGGTTCTGCTGCAAAGCAACTGCATCCTTGGCCGGACTAGACTACAGGAGCTTAGAATTATTGCTTCTAGTTTATTTATAATATTTTCTATAACCTTATATCTCTCCAATCCCAAGATTTCTTACTATAGTGCTTACAATGTATAGAAGTATCAACAAAGACTTCAAAACCATTTTTTTCTGCATCCTTACAAAAGAACACATCATCAAAACCTTCAGCTTCTTTATCATATCTAAATTTTATTTTCTCTAAAACGTCCCTATGAATCATTAAACAACCAACACCAGAAATCCAGACCTTCATCAAGCCTTTATCTTTTACTTCTTTTAATTCACATTGTCTCATTACATCTTTATACGATTTAATTTTACCTTCCTCCACTTCCTTCCTAATCTTACTATCTTTAAAATTATTATGAGTTAACATTTTCTCATAGGTTTTCTTATCTATATGTTGATAAACTAAAGGTAGAATCTTAATCTCTTTTGGATTGAGTACAGATCTAAACGTTCCACAATATAAACCACTAACAATTTTCTTTTTCCAATTTAATAATCTTTCAATCGAGTCTTTTGGACAAATAACATCTTGCTCCAAACTAAAGAAATAATCATATCCATTCTCTAAACAATATTCTCTCAAAAGATTTCTACCACCTATTATTCTATCTCTAGCATTTTTTTGCCATTGGTCTTTTATAACATTTAAACCAAGTTTCTTAATTTTATCATAATACCATTTGTTCTTACTATTGTCTACCAACATAACATCAAAATTTTCATAAGATAAATTCTTAACACAGTCAATATAAGGTTCTAAACAATAATCATACAAACTGGATGTAGGACATCCAACCAATATCTTAGGTTTCCTCATTTTAGAAAAATGGGCCCGGCCAGATTTGAACTGGCGATCTCTGGCTCTCTTAGAGCTGTTAGCTTAACCGTCATATAAGACCAGCGCTTTAACCAGGCTAAGCCACGGGCCCAGTAAAAAATTAAATCAAAAGTTGATATTTAAAACTTTCTAATAGAAACATATTTAAAATTATAATCATTTAAAAAAATATGATCATTGCGTTAAGCGGAAAACCCTCAACAGGGAAAAGTACTTTTTTCAAAGCTGCAACTCTAGCAAACATAGAGATTTCTTCAAGACCTTTCACAACAATAAAAAGTAATCGTGGTACAGCTTATGTAAAGATAAAGTGTGTGGATTCTTTTTTCAAAGTAAAATGTAACCCTAGATTCGGATACTGTATAAAAGGAAATAGATTTGTTCCAATAGAACTAATGGATATCCCTGGTTTGATTGAAGGAAGTCATACAGGAAAAGGATTGGGTAATGAATTTCTAAGTGACATTATGGAAGCAGACGCTCTAATACATATCGTAGACATATCCGGTTCTACAAACACTGCCGGAGAACCAGTGCCTCCATTATCCTATGATCCTATAAATGATATAAAATTCATTGAAAATGAATTGAATATGTGGTATTATCAAATACTAAAAAGGGGGTGGGAGAAATTTGCAAGAAAAGTAAAACAAGAAAAAGAGAATGTTGTAAAAGCTTTGGCTAAACAACTATCTGGATTAAGAGTCACAGAACAACATGTAAAAGATTCAGTAAGAAAATTAAATTTATCCTCAAACCCACTATCATGGAAAGATGAAGATCTTAAAACACTTTCTTCAATGTTAAGAAGGTTATCTAAACCCATGATAATCGCAGCTAATAAAACGGATATTCCCGGAAGCGAAAAAAATTTAGAAAGAGTAAAAAAACAGTTTAAAGAAGAGATAATCATGGGGTGCTCAGCAGATTCTGAATTAGCACTAAGAGAAGCGGCAAAATCAAAATTAATCGAATATATCCCAGGAGAAAATAACTTTACAATTTTGAGTAAAAAACAGATGTCTAATGTTCAATTAAACGCTCTAGATTCCATAAAGAAAAATGTATTGGAAAAATACTCAACAACAGGGGTACAAGACATACTAAATAAAGTAATTTTTGATTTACTTAAATACATAGCAGTATTCCCGGGAGGATTAAATAATTTAAAGGATAGTAAAGGAAACATACTTCCTGACTGTTATTTAATGCAAGAAAAATCAACAGCCCTAGATTTTGCTTTTAAATTACACACCGACATAGGAAATAAGTTCATTAAAGCTATAGATGTTAAAACAAAAAGAGTAATAGGAAAAGATCATCCTCTAAAAAATCTGGATGTAATAGAGATTATAAATAAAAAATAATTTTTATTCTTTCTTTTTGCCTTTAAAACCCTTAAAGGATTTACTAACTTCTTCTGACCAGAAGGAAGGCAAATCTATGTTAACAAAACCCAGGTAAGCATCAGAATATATATAAGAAACCCCCTTATCACCTTTATACTTTTCAAAATCCTCCTTAACAGAATCATAGATATCCCTTATCTTCTTCCTTTCAAAATCTCTCTGTAATAAAGACGACTTCTTCAATATCAAATAATCTGCCTGTCTTATAGCATTTATCTCAAGATTAGCTGAACTTTGAGTAATAAAAACAACGCTTAGGTCCCTATGTCTAGCAACAAGTAAAATATTGGAAATTAATTTATTAACATTTGTCATAGCATCTCTAGCACCAAACTGAATACCTCCCTCATCTACAAGCAAAATAGAATTATCATCCACTTCGTCTAAAGAATCTACAATATTGATCCAAGAAGGAATATTTTCTTTCTTAAAACCCATAGCATCTACTTTTTTATCGGTCTTAGTTTTAATATTCTCTATTAATCTCAAACCGGTTGCACTCTTACCTGAACCTCTTGCTCCTAGAATTAACCCAACACTACTAGAGCTTCTTAAAACTTTATCACTAAATTCCTCAACATTTCCCTTCTTATTTTCTAATTCTTTTAGAGCATTAAACTTAGCATTAATTTTAGGTCTTTTTTTCTCTTTAACTACCTCTACACTTCTTTCCTTAAGAAAAGAAAAAATCCATTTAAAAAGCAAGTACAATCCAAGAAATATTCCGTATACACCCTTCAAGAAAAATAGAATTATCTTAGCTAATACACTAAAGATTCCCTTTTTCTTTTTAGCCATACAAGAGATAAACTAAAGATGTTTATAATGTTTTTGTCTAGCAAACATTTCTAGGATAAAAACCACTGCCATTAACCTTTGGTAAACCGCCATAATGCCTGGAGACCAAACAAGCTCTAGTCTCAAAACCGATATCGTATAAAGAATCAAAAACTCTTGACATCTTTTCCTTCAAAGTTTCTTTTGGTATTCCCAATCTACCAGCTTCCATATCAATATGCTGCAAAGTGTCACCTATATCCGAAATTCCAGCAGACAAAACATCTCTATCCACATCTTCCAGAAATCTCTTTTGTATTTCAGTTAACATTAAAAAGATTATATAGTTAAGATCAATATATAAACTTAATTAAAAAATTAAACATATTTTTAAAAATATACTAAGAAACACCGAAAATCCTCTTTATTTTTTTCAAATTAAAAGTGTTAACAATATCTTTCTTCTCAGCCCATCCTCTCCTAGCTTGCATGACCCCCAATTCCATATACCTCAAATGACCCAAATCATGAGAGTCTGTATTTATAACTAATTTAACACCTTTTTCTATGGCCTCTTTAATATAGACATCTTTCAAATCAAGTCTATCAGGAAAAGAATTTATTTCTAGTATCTTATTCTTTTCTTTAGCAACTTCAAGGATTTGATCAAAATTAATAGAATAAGGCTCTCTCTTATTTACTAACCTGCCTGTAGGGTGTGATAAAATCTTGACGTATTTGTTTTCTAAAGCCCTAATGATTCTATCTGTCATCTTTCTTTCATTAATCTTGAATCCGCTGTGAACAGCACCAATTACAATATCTAACTTCTTTAATACATTATCATCGTAATCTAAACTACCATCACCAAGAATATTGACCTCATTACCAGTAAAAACTTTAATATTTTTAAATTTCTTATCAATTCTCTTAACTTCTTTTATTTGTTTGAGCAAAATATCGGTTTTTAATCCTCCCGCAATAGCACTGGTCTTGCTATGATCAGTAATAGCCAAATAACTATAATCTCTTTTAATAGCTCCCCTAACCATCTCTAAAATACTATTATTGCCCTCACTCCAATTACTATGAATATGTAAATCTCCTTTAATGTCTACCAGCTTCACTAAACGGGGCAGTTTACCCTTCTGCGCAGCTTTTATCTCGCCATTATTCTCTCTCAATTCTGGTTCAATATATTTTAATCCCAACTTACCATAAACTTCTTTCTCAGTTTTACCTGCAACCTGTTTTTCACCCCTAAAAACACCATATTCACTAAGCTTTAACTTACTTTTCATAGCAATCTTCCTTAACTCTATACTGTGTGATTTGCTTCCAGTAAAATATTGTAAAGCAGAACCATAAGAACTTAAATTAACAACTCTTAAATCTACCTGTAGATTATCTCTTAACTTAACACTGGATTTAGTAGAACCTTTAGAAATTACATTTTTAACAACTTTCATATTAGTAAAATAATCTATAACCCTCGCAGGATGATTGGAAGCTATCAAAATATCAACATCATGAACCGTTTCTAGACCTCTCCTAATAGAGCCAGCAAGATTTACTTTCTTAACTTCTTTTAATTTTCTTAAAGAATTTTCAATCTCTCTTGCTTCAGGTAAGATATAACCAAGTAAAGATCTTTTGGAAGTTTTTAAATTTTTAATCCCTTTCTCTATAGCATCTTCAGTCTTACTACCTAGCCCCCTTATTTTTGAAATTTTATTTTCCTTTATAGCTTTTCTTAAATCTGAAAGATTTTTGATTTTTAATTTCTTATAGATAATCTTAGCAGTCTTAGGACCTATGTCAGGAACTTCAATAAGATCTGCAACTATCTGCGGAATTTGTTTCTTTAATCTATCCAGATATCTAAGCTTGCCAGTATCAATAAATTCAGAAATCTTTTTTGCAATACCAGAACCGACACCAGGTATAGTATTCAACTCTCCGTTCTTGTAGATTTCCTCAATATCATCGGCCATAGACTCTATATTCTGAGCAGCTTCTCTGTAGGCCCTAGGTTTCCATTCTACTCCCTTAATCTCAAGGAGGTCTGCAATTTCATAAAGTACTTCAGCGACTTCACGATTTTTCATTTTTTATATTCTTAGCAAAAATAATATAGTCTATCAAAGCAATAACACCTATAATAAATCCCAGTACTATAAAAAAAGATCTATAAACATCTAAAATCAAAAAAATAACCCCGATAAAAACAAAAACTATAGCGGTTCTTGCACTAGTTCTATGGGGAAACCTTAACTTCCAGTTATTTCTCCATGCTGTTATATACATCAGCAAAGCTATAATAAAAAGATAAGCAACTATCCAATTAACTGACCACAAAGGAATAAAACCGCCAAATAAAAGGCCAGTAAAAACAAATATCCAAAATACCATATCGGCTATAGTGTCAAAATTACTGCTAAACTTAGTTATTTCTTTTCTTTTCCTAGATATCATACCGTCTAACTTATCAGTAAATCCTGTAATCAAAAACAAAATCAAACCCAGATAAGTTCTATGTTGTATTAATAGAATCATGACCAATGGAGATAAAATAATCCTAATCAAGGTAATATAACAAGCAAAAGTCCATTTCCCATTTTTAATCAATCCTTTTTTAGGCATATATAAATTATCACATGACGGGTATTTAAAATTTCTCATAATTTAAGTAAGCTTAATAAATATTGAAAAATCCTGTATATTATGGTAGAAGAAAAAATATCAATTAAAAACGAATATGGAGAAGAACTAGTAGGAATTTTACATAGAGCAAACAACAAGAAAGAAATAGTGGTGGTTTGTCATGGTTTTCCTGGACATAAAGATAGAACTTTAATAAAAGAATTATGTAAAAAACTTAAAGAGTCTAACATAAATTCATTCAGATTTGATCTTTCCGGACGCGGAGAATCAGAAGGAGAATTCATAGAAACCACAACCACAAAAGAAATAGAAGATATAGAATCCGTAATAAATCACTTCAAAAACAAAGGATATAGTATAAGTCTAATGGGACATAGCAGGGGAGCAATGCAATCCTTATTAGTAGGTTCTAAAAATAAAGATATAAAGTCGATAGTATCCATATCAGCAAGTGCCTACCCTAATAATTTCATAGAGAGAATATATTCTCATCAGAGAGAAAAGATCTTAAAAGGAAAACATTTCTATTGGGGTGAAGAAGTAGCAGGAAAAAAATATCCTATAACCCCAAGTAATGTAAAAGATTTAGAAAATCATAAACCATTAGAAGCTGTTAAAAAAATAAATATTCCAATGTTATTTATACATGGTTCAGAAGATAAAAGTATTCCAGTAGAAGAAACTAAAAAGCTACATGAGGAAGCAAATCAACCGAAAGAAATAAAGATAATTGAAAACGCAGACCACAATTTTACAAACACACAGCACTTAAAAGAAATGATCAATCGTTGTATAAAATGGCAGAAACAATTTGTTTAGGTATAGAAAGCACAGCACATACATTTGGCTTATCAATAGTGACAGATAAAGGAAAGATTTTAAGTGACATAAGAGAGATGTATAAAACTAAATCAGGTGGGATAATACCAAGGGAAGCAGCACTGCATCACAAAAAAATACAAGATAACGCTCTAAGGAAAGCACTAAAAGAAGCCAAACTAGAACTAAAAGATATTAACTTAATAAGTGTAGCGATTGGCCCTGGCCTAGCCCCTTGTTTATTAGCAGGACTAGAATTTGCAAAAAAACTTTCAAAAGAAAGTAATATTACAACAATTGGTGTTAACCATCTATGTGGTCATTTAGAAATTGGTAAATTATTGACAAAAGCAAAAAACCCAGTTTTCATCCTAGCAACAGGAGCTAACACACAGATAATATCTCTTGAAGGAGATTACTATAGGATAATGGGAGAAGCACTTTCAATAGGCATAGGAAATGCTCTAGATAAATTCGGCAGATCAATAAACCTTGGTTTCCCAAGCGGTCCTATAATAGAAAACTTAGCAAAAAAAGGCAAGTATGTTGAACTTCCTTACGTAGTAAAAGGCATGGATGTTGAATTCTCTGGAATAATTACTGCAGCAATAAATAAATATAAAAAAGGTGCAAAAAAAGAAGACCTCTGTTTTTCATTACAAGAAACTTGTTTTGCAATGTTAACAGAAGTAACTGAAAGAGCACTAGCCCATACGAACAAAAACGAAGCTCTTTTAATCGGCGGTGTAGCAGCTAATAAAAGACTTATTGAGATGTTATCAATAATGTGTGAAGAGAGGAATGCAAAATTCTATTTCGTACCCTTAAAATACTCTGGCGATAATGGCGCTCAGATAGCTTGGCAAGGAATTCTAGAATATAAAACAGGAAATAAAAAAGAAAAATTAGATATTAAACCAAGATGGCGTATAGATCAAGTTAAAGTAGATTGGTAATACATATTATTAAGAATAAAACTTCATCAGAGCCATTAAAACAAAAAGTATTTATATTAGAAAAATTCTAAATGACGTATGAAAAGAAAAAAGAGAAGAACTAGGATAAAAAAGGATCCTAAAGTCTCAAAAGCTAAAAGCCAATCTATGTTTATATTGGTCATTCTTTTTATACTCTTATATGTATTGATAGGATTTTCACAAGTGATTAGAAACTATGATACCGGACCAACAGGCCAAGCAATAAGTATAGAAACAGAACTACAAGAGTATCCAGAGAGATTCGACCCTCCCACAATCGCTACACTTAATAGAGCAACAGACCATAAATTAATAGAGAATAAAATCTCTGAAATCTATGAAATAGATAACCAATTCATAAGATTAGAACAATCTAGTAACCCTCCTGAAGAATTGGATAGATATGTTTATTTAGAATGGCCTTCAGACGTAGATTCGATATCTATTTACATGAAAGGAGAAAATGGAAATCCTTATTTTGAATTGTGGGCTCCAGACAACAATATGGTTCTGAGTGGAAAACTCCCCAACAACTACAAATGGTATACTATAGATGTAAGCTCAGATAATATGAAATCAGATTTCTACGCATTATACAATTATGAGTGGGGAGGGACTGGACAGATAATAATTGAAAAGGTAGTAGCAAGACCAGAAGAGAAACCTGGAATAGCAAGAATTACCGGAGCTTAAAATATTTCACTAAAGAAACTAAATATTCTTACGAAAAATCCCTTTTCATCCTTCTTATCAACAACAACATTTCCAGTTACCTCTTCTCTAACAGGCATCTCTCTAACTACCAAAGTCTTCGTCAACTCATCATCATCGACAGAAACAAATATACCGTAAGTTCCAACGTCAAAAGACTTATCAACCAAATCCACGTCAACAGTTTCGCCAGGTTGTAAGAAATAATTTACATATTCCTTAACCTCGACACCACCAATAATATAAGAAAAGTTCTCAAAATAACCACCAGTAGTACCGACATTCTTAACTCTCAAATCTATATCGACTATATCATCAACCACTGGCATTTCAGGATTAATAACAAGTCCTACAAGGCTAACTTCGAAATTATCTTTTTCCACTAGTTCTACACCTTCTGTCTCCATTATACAAGCGCCATCTTCACAACCATTCTCACAAACATACCAACTACCAGCACAACTATCACTAACACAACTAAACTCCATTACCAAAGAGTTATCAACACTGCAATAGTCCATAGGATATTCTCCGTCCAAATAAGGCCCTCTATTATCCTTACAAACCCCTCTAACATAGTAATTTACGTTATTATCCAAATAATCAGAGCAACTAGGGGTTTTAACTATTTCTTCATCAGGAACATCTTCCACAACATCCTCCTCTTCAATATCATCCACAACATCTTCCACGACTTTGTCTTTAACAACCTTTTTAACACTCGGGGGAGCTGCGCTACTTATGTTAGGCTCAGTAACAGCATCTATAGATTGTTTAACTGCAGCTATAGCTCCTCCAGTAAAAGGAAGATGATCCGTAAAGATGGATCCTAGTTGTTCCATAAAGTCTCCAAAAGAATAAGCACTTACGCTTGGAATCAATATAAGTACAAACATTACTGCGATTATCTTTTTCATAAAGAAAATTTTATTTTTAATTTTATAAAGTTTTCTATAAATATGCTATCGATTTAATTTAACCCCTCTCCACATCCAAAGTCCTATTAACATAAAGACTACACCTACAATCACTGCAAACAAAGTATAAGGATAGACAGAGAGTGAAATTATAGAAAATAGTATTATCAAAACTCCAGCCATAATCAATAAGGCAGACCTCATTTTCCAATCAATCTTCATCAAACCTTCTTGAATTGTGGACATTATGATTAATTAAATTAAAAGACTTATATAACTTTTGATTTACAAAATCACTTATCTAAAAAGGGACCCAAAAAATTTATTTATTTTCTTTTTATTTTTCTTATCCACAAATTTACCACCCAAAACAACAACAAACAATAAGAATATGATCAATATCAATATCCCTGAAAAGATAGAATAACTTTGATTAGAAGGCAATTCAATAATAAAAGATCCAGTAATCCCCTGACCTATAAACAAAATAGAGAAGAATAACACTAATGTTACAAAAGCAGCTATCAGGTTTTCTTTAAATGTCATTTATCCTCCTAAGAACAAACCTTGGATTCAATATCTCATTACCCAACGTAGCCTCAACCCTAAAACCATCAAATCCGAAATCTAGGATAGGGTTCTTATCTGGATTTAGATTTCCCCTCTTAGCAAATTTTTTTATCACATCGTTAACTTCTTTTTTAGTTTTAAATTGGACTCTCGTAGCTATCTTTCCTTTGTCACCATAATTCACCAATAAAGGATTATTAGGACCATTACAATAAATAGCATTAACATCAGGATCCATAATCATTTCATCAATACCTCTAAAATTTAATAAACCATCAACAAGCTCTCCCTTTTCAATTTTTCTACGTCTATGAGCAGCAGCTTCTATCAAACCCATAGTAAATCTTCTTAGAAAAATAGTCCTTAAATCATAAGCAATCGGTTTCTTAACAGCCCTTGAAATGCTATTCAAAAAGTCTAACCTTTTCTCCAATTGCTCATCAACTATGAAATGTGGCTCTTCCATTTTATCTAGGTAAAGGTCTTGCTCTAAACTCCTCACTCATACTCTTATCCCTAACATATTCTTCCAAAAGAACTATAGCTTTTGCCAAGTCTTTATTCTGCAATGTTAAAGACTCTAATTTCATAGATAAATTCTTTATTTCCTCTTCTTCAGTACCAGAGCTAATATGCTTGGATGCTTCTTCAAACAAACCAACTAACTTATCTATTCTATCAACCAATTCAGTATTACTTTTAATTAAACCAATAGTAATCTTCTGTAAATAAATAGTGTATTTCACTAAAGATTCATGAATTTTATCCTGTTTAGAATCTTTCCTTTTAACCGACCTTTTAGGACTCTTCTTAGAAGCTCTCTTTTTTTTCTTTGCCACCCTTGCACCTCTCTAAAACAATAAAAGATTAAAATATAAAAAGGTTTCTACTTGATTTTCTTCTTCAATTCGTCCTTAAGATTTAACTCTTTAAGTAATTCCTTATATCTATTCCTAATTGTGACTTCGGTTACTCCAGCCACATCAGCAACTTCTCGTTGTGTTCTCTTTTCATTATTCATTAAAGCTGCTACATACAAAGAAGCTGCAGCTATTCCGGTTGGTCCTCTACCAGAAGTCAACTCTGCTTTCTGAGCCATCTCCAAAATCTCAACAGCTTTTGATTGAGACTCCGCGCTTAACTTCAAAGCAGAAGCAAATCTCGGAATATAATCAACAGGATTACTTGGTAATATTCTAATCCCTAGTTCTCTTGTTATGAATCTATAAGTTCTGCCTATTTCTTTTTTATCTATCCCAGAAGCCTCGCTTAATTCATCCAAAGTTCTAGGAACCTCATGTCTTCTACAAGCAGCGTATAAAGCTCCGGCAACTACAGATTCCATACTTCTACCCCTTACCAAGCCTCTTTGAACAGCTAAAGTATAAATTCTTGCGGATTCTTCTTCTACAGATTCTGGTAATTTTAAATAACTACTAACTCTTTTCAACTCAGCCAAAGCTAATTTTAGATTTCTTTCGATAGCAGTAGATATTCTATGTTGCCATTTCTTCAATCTAAAATACTTATCTCTATCTTTCCCTCTTAACTGATAAAGATCAGCAGTCTTTCCAATACTAGTTCCCATGCCCATATCGTGCTTAGTATAAGTCATAGGAGCACCAGCTCTCCTCATTTTAGAAGCTTCTTGCTCAAACTCTCTCCATTCATGAGAGAAATCAATCATCTTCTCTTCAACAACCAATCCACAATCCTTACAAATAACTTCTCCACGCTCTTTATTAAAAATTAGATTTATGCTACCGCATTCTGGGCATTTCTTAACATAATTAACCATAAATACTACCCCCCGATAAAAGCATACAAAGCTTTATAAAGCATACTATATTTCTATTTATAAAGCTTTCGTTTTTAATTTAGAAGTACTGATTCTATTTAATTAAAAGAGCATTAATGACACCATGTTGACCTGGTCTAGAAGTAATCTTTGCCTTTCCAAGCTCAGTATCAACAACAGTACCTTTAGTCAAGATATTTCTTCTAACAAAATGTCTGTTAGCAGGATTCTCTAACACTGCTTTAATCTTAACTTTCTTATGTTTTTTGGTTTTAGGATCAACAACATTTACAAATTCTCCACTCAAAACAACTCTTTTAACACCAGCAGACCTAACTCTTATTGCCTTTACTTTAGTTCTACCTAGTTTAGTCATAGTTGGATCCCTACCAATATTAAATAATCTTTTTTTTCTAAAATCCCTATAGATTCCACCAGATACTTTTCTCTTGCTTCTATCTTGAGCAACTGCCATGAGATTCTAAAAAATAATCTCTTTAAATAACTTTTGATTTATCCACCAACCAAGGTTTTTATATAGAACTCAACCATTATAAAGAAAACATAAAGTAAAATTAAAGAGATTCCCATCTTCCAGTGCAACTGATCACTAGTTTGAACAAAAGTCATAAATAAGAAGGTTATTATCATCATAAAAATACCACTAATAATAAAAAGCAAATAACTAGCAGTTATAGGGTATATCAAAGCAGTAACCCCCAGAACAAGAGTAGAATTCGCTATAACGCTGCCAATTATATTCCCCAGTGCCATTTCCGAATGCTTAGATAAAACAGCTTTTACTTCAAATACTAACTCTGGTAGAGATGTTCCAATAGCTATTAAGAACAAACCAACTAAAATAGGGGGAAACATCAAATCAATAGAAAGAAGATTAGCATATTTAACGACATATTTTGCACTAAAATAAAGTAAAGCCACGCTTATTAAGAATGACATAGAGTATAAAACAATATTACGCCTTTTAACATTATTCTCAACTTCTTTTGTGAACTTAGTTCTCTTCTTAACCATACCATACACATAAAAAATAAATACGAATAATAAAACGATACCGTCACTCCTAGAAAGACCATCTCCAATATACATCAAAACTAAAGGAAGAATAACAAGAGCAAACATATACAAAGTATCTCTCCTTATTCTATTTTTTGGTTTAACCTTGATATACTTAGACATCACAATAGCAACACCAATAACCAAAGTCAGATCTGCTATATTACTCCCAATTACAGTGCCTAAAGCTAAGGCAGTATTGTGAGCTAAAGCAGAACTAATACCAATAAACAATTCTGGAATAGAAGTAGCGAATGCCATTATTATAAAAGCCACCACATATTCGCTTAGCCTTAAGAAAGAAGCAATCTTAACTAAACTTTTAACTAAAAAAGATCCGCTTAAAACCAAAACAAAACAAGAGACTAATAATAATATTAGATTAATAACCAACATTTTAACGTCTTCTTCTCTTAGTTCTTATTCTCTTATTACTGGATTTAATTCTTCTTTTCTTAACTCTTGAAAACTTCCTCTTGAACAAACCACCAAATCTAAAATTAACATATATTAAAGCAACGCCTATTATAAATACAAAAGCCAAATACTCTTGTTTAGCAAAATCAACTATGTTTTTCCCAGCATTTACAACTTGTCCAGTAAATCCTACATCAGAATTACCATTTTCTAAATTAGTTTCTTCTTCTTCTACATTTTCTTCAACACATTCTTGTCTCTCTTGAGGTTTACCATCAGAAGTTCCGCATCCATTTCTATCAATACATTCTCTACTTTGAATTCCTTCAATGCAATCACTCCATTCACTACAAGTCCAACTCTCAACACATTCGCTATTTTCTTCTTCCACAACTTTGTCATCACCACCACTACTTCCACCACTACTTCCACCACTACTACCCGTATCCTCATCTTCTGAACTTTCAATAATAACATTAACAGTTCTATTTTCTCCCCAAGCTAATTGTAAACTTGAATCATAAACTAAACAATTCCAAGTAAAATCACCACTCACCAAATTAGATAAGTTAAAAGTAGCTGAATCGCTTAATCCATCAACAATCATTGTTTGATTAGCCTCTAAAGATCCATTCAAATCATGATACAAAGTAATAGTATCTAAATCAACATCATCAGTAGCAGAACAATTAAAATTAACATCTCCATCTGTAGAATTATAGCCATCAACAGGAGTTTGAGACACTAAAACAGGGTCATTATCTATGGTTGTATAATCAACCGTAACACCATACAACTCAGAACTTATATCTGTATTATCGCTAGTCAAAGTAGCTCTATACTGAAAATATCTATTATCATCAATACCAAAATACTCTCCATCAGGATTAGTATAACTTCCTGAAAAACTAGAATCGCTACAATCGTCTGAAGAACAAGATCTTATCTCAAAAGTAATATCCGTATCAAAATGCAATGCAACCATGCCCTTAGCATTTCCATTGTCCCCGTTAAAATTCACAATCTGTTTATTCCAATTACTTCCAGAATCATTAGATTGCCAAACATCTTCATCCCCCTCTATAACATATAGATTATCATCAATATCAACTGTTCCTGCTTTAATATCTTGCCCTTCTCCATTATTGAAATCATCAGTCAGTTTACTCCAACTAACTCCAAGATCAGTACTCTGCCATACATCATCATCTCCATCAACGATGTACAGATAGTTACTACTGTCTCCCAGCATATACAAAGGATTATTTGTCTCAGCACCATTATAATCGTCATTTATTTTATCCCAGCTCACTCCAGAATCAGTACTTTTAAAAATGTCTGCTGCACCGCTAACAACATATAAATCGGTATCAAAAGCAACAATACCCTGAGCATTATTATTACCATAAGTAACATTTACCTTATTCCAATTACTTCCAGAATCATTAGACTTCCAGACATCCTGATCACCTTCAATAATGAACAAATTATCATTACCATCAACAACTGCAACATTTACATGTTGTCCTTCACCATTATAATCATCATTTACTTTACTCCAACTAACTCCAAGATCAGTACTCTGCCACACATCATCATCTCCATCAATAACATACAGATTATTATTGCTATCCTTTATCATATAATTAGCATCATTGCTTTCTCCTTCACTAAGATCATCCTTAACTAATGTCCAAGTAACTCCAGAATCATTAGACTTCCAAACATCATCTTGCCCATCAACAACGATCAACAAATCCAGAGTGTTTAAGGTCTCAGTCCAATTAATGTGATTCCATGTTGAAATCACTCCAGCATCCAAAACATTACTAATATAAGTACCAGATAAATTTCCAGAACCTAGTTCAATATGATCAGTAATCCATTCTGTATTACTATAAGTTCCATTTCCAAAACCTTCTTCATCTCCAAATTCAAAAACAGCAAAACCAGTATATCTAATATCAGAAAAATACATAACAAGCAATATAGAAACGAGAGTTACAAATACAATTATATTATCCCTTCTTTTCTTCTTCAAGTTATCACCAATTTTATTATATATTCCTCTAATACTTCTAATATAAAAATTTATTTGTTTTACAAAAAACACAAACCGATAAGTTTTTAAATGTAAAACTTTTGTAAAATGTAAATTATGTGGGGGAATTAAATATGGAACAAAGACCATTAGATTCTTTAAACCAATCTAGGGACAAAAGAGTATTAATTGAACTAAAAAACGGAAAACAAATAATAGGAACACTAAAAGCATTCGACATACATATAAACACAGTATTAGAAAATGCAGAAGAACATGAAAACGGCGAATTAAAGAGAAAAATTGGCTTAGTTTTCATTAGAGGAGACACAATAGTTATGATATCCCCAGAGTAAAATGTCTAAAGGAACTGCTTCTATGGGTAAGAAGGGTAGAGCCAAACTTCATATTCGATGTAGAAGATGCGGTCAACCCTCGTATCATAAAAAGAAAGGTGTATGCAGTAAATGTGGGTATGGAAAAAGCAAGAGAAAAAGGAATTACAGTTGGCAGAAAAAATCTAGATAAGTTCTAATATAAACACAACAAACAATATCAAAGGTATCACATATCTGAGTAAATAAACCATAGTGTTAGAAAATTTAATTTTACTATTTCTATTTACTTCTTCTAATAATTTTTTTGGTTTTAAGAACCAAGATACAGCTATACTAATTATAGCTACAGAAACTGGAATTAATAAAGAACCAAAAATGAAATCCATTCCATCTAAAAAAGGTTTTCCGATTAAACTTATATCATAACCAGAATAGCTCAAAGCAGAAGGCAAACCTACAAAAAGCAAAAACAAAGATATCAAAGCCGTTGATTTAAGTCTACTTAATCTAAATTCATCAATAAAACTAGTAACTCCGACTTCTAACATTGCTATTGCAGAAGTTATAGCAGCTATAAACAATAATCCAAAAAATATGGCCCCGAAAATAAAACCAAATGACATATCACTAAAAATCGTAGGCAAGGTAACGAACGCCAATTCAGGACCAGCTGCAGGATTATAACCAAATGAGAAAACAATTGGGAATATAATTAACCCAGATAACAAAGCAACTAAAGTATCCGCACTAGCAATCCTAACTACAGAACCAGGAACACTATCTTTCTTACCCATATAACTCCCATAAGTTAACAATATTCCGTAACCTGCAGACAAAGAAAAAAAGGCTTGTCCAAATCCTAATATCCATATCCTAGAATCAGATAAAGCGGAAAAATTCGGCATTAAGTAAAATTTTATTCCATCAATAGCACCAGGCAATGTTATAGCCTTCACTAATAATATTAAAAGAAAAACAAACAACAAAGGCAATAAATACCTACAAGTCCTCTCAATACCTTTCTTAATGCCCAATGAAACCAGCACTGTAACAACAAGCAAAGTTCCAATAAAATAAAACAAAGGATAATAAGATTGGGTAAAGAAGCTAAAATCAACGTATCCACCAAAAGAAAATATGAAATAAGCCAAAGTCCACCCACTAATAACTAAATAATAGCTTAGTATAAACAATGTAATAAACAAAGGAACTAATCCAATATACTTTAATTTGGGATTTATATTCTTTAAAGAAGTAAGAACGGACCCCTTATATTTTCTACCAACACTTAATTCTATTAACATAACTGGAACAGCAAAGAAGAATATAGCTATAAAATAAGGAATCAAAAAAGCACCGCCACCACTTTCTCCAGCTATATAAGAAAATCTCCATATATTTCCTAAGCCAATAGCAGAACCAATGCCTGCTAAGACTAATCCAAACTTAGACCAACGCTCCCTCATTTTTCATATTACTTGAAAGTAGAGATTAATAAATTTAATTGTTATTAAACTCGAAACTTTTTTAAATATACTAAATAAACTTTTTTCATGCGGGAGTGCCGGAGTGGTCAAACGGGTTGGGCTTAGGATAATAATAAGAAACCCAATGGCTTAGTGCCTACGCAGGTTCGAACCCTGTCTCCCGCATCTAAAACTAAACTTCTTCTATAACGTTATCATTAAGCTTATCGCCGTCATTAGTTAAGCACAGACCAGAATAATCTTCATTACATCTATTATTACAAGCTGTTTTAGAGGATGTCTGGTCAATAAAAGAGCCATAAAAAGTCTGTCCTATTATGGAATAATCACTACATCTCTTTTCAGAGTCAGTATCAGCGTATAAACAATATCCAAACTCCTCTCCATTATTTCCATTTGTTACTTCACATAATAGATTATTATTAACAACCTTAGTTTCTACATTATTCAAAACATAACTTTTAATAAAACTATTGTACCCTTCATCTAAAGGCTCAATATTTATAGTGAATAGCCAAGAATCCCTTCTGGCAAAAGATTCGTCATCAAGTACACAAACAGTATCATCAACAACCACATCACCATAAATATCACCAACAAAATTACAATTTTTAATTTTTCTATCAAAAGTAAACTCTACATCATAAATGCCTCCAGAATCAATTTCCAGATTAGAATCTTGATAATCGTCAAAAGTAACTCCATCCTTTTTAATCTTTATAGAATTAAGAGTTAAACTCAGAAGGTCTCCTTCTTCCTCCTCTATATCTTCTATGATGTCCTCAGTTTCTTGAGAAGAATCAAAATCTTCTTTATCTTCTTCATAACCTTTCTCATTTCTTAACTTAAGAGTTTTAACCAGACTTATACATTCTGAAGAATCATCTTTCCAACCTTTAACATTAGGATAACTATTTTCATCTAAAGGATCTGTACCTTTCTCAAATTCCATCGCATTACAATATCCATCTCTATCCGCATCATCATAAGGATTATCAACATTATTAGCACTTTCCCAACTATCTGGTAACCCATCTCCATCCCTATCATCATTATACAGCAAACTTAAACCAAAAGGATCCGCTCCCTGAGGAGTCAAGGCAGTAAGTAAGCTAATGTCATTACAATTCTCTCTTCCTTTAAACCTAATACATTGTTGCTCAGCATTACAGGTATCTACTTTATACACGTTTTCCTGCACCATTTCTCCAGCAGGAACATAACCACTAGCAATAGGCAATGAACATTGCCTTTTTTTCCCATTCATATCTATCCTAGTTCCCCTTAGATAAACATTATAATTTCCACCTCTTCCATAATAACCTTCTTCTCCACTATAAACTTGGTAAAATACATCATATGAATAAGATTTCTCATCTCCAATGCCCCCCCAGTCTCTTTTCTCAGTATAAACTAAATAACTATCGGGTATTGGAACTGTCAACATATTATTCTTAAAACTATCAAGATCAAAGAATCCACCTTCGATAAATACGGCACATACCTGACTCCTCAAATATTCTTCCTTATTAGCGAACATCTTAAAGAAAGGAACTCTCTGATAATCATCAACCAAGGATTTACTTACAGCTGCCCAGGTATCTTTCTTCTCATCCCATTCACTTCTAACTTCTCCTGGCTTATCCGGAACAGCATCTCCAGTTTCCATATTTTGTAAGTTAATCAAAGAATCTGTAAATATACTGCTTCCTCCTTTAGAATTCATATAATCTAAAAATGCTCCAACAGCTCTGTCACAAATATACAGATTTCTCAGCCTATCACAGATACCGACACTTACTCCTCCGTTCTTAGCTGCAACTAAACACTGTTGATATTTTTCAACAATTAAATCTATCAATTCCAAATTACCTCTAACTCCAGAAATACATCCGTAATGAGGAATAGTCAATCCAGCACTTGGACTTTTTCCTGTTGTTTCATCTAAATTAGTATAACCACATTCAATTTTAGTCTCATCTTCTCCTTTTTCATCAACACCTTCTTTTACAGATAATAATGATTTACCAAAGAATTGTCTATCTCTATCCCAACATAATAAAGAGCTTGATAAAATACTTCCAAAAGGATCTACTTTCTCTTCAGCACATCTGCTCCTTGGACAAAATACCCAATCACAACCCAATGAAATAGCATCAGTAGCATCGCAATAGCTGGTTCCAAATAAAACACTTACATAGCTTCCAACCATAGTTGCCAGACAACTAACAGTCATAACATTCTCAACTTTTCTAACTTTATCTATAACACCCTGTAATTTTTCTCTAATATCAATAGTATTACAAATTCTTTTTCTTAAACTCTCTGGACTTGGATCATAAACTCTACTTTTATCAATGGGAATGACAGTATCAAAATAAACGACATCAGTTATATATTCTTGAGTTCCGCCTTCAATTTGCTTTCTGACATCTTCCTCTATCTTCTCAATTTCTTTTTCACCAGTTATAGGCAGTTCACCTAATTGCTCTCTTCTATTATTTAATTGCCTTAATCTTTCTTCCACTCTCTCTTGAATTTCGTATTCAGTCGCATCAACACTACCGGATATGAAATCTCTTCTATCTATATAAGTACCATCAGATTTCTTAGCTTTAAATCTTACAACAGCTTTCAAAGACAATTCAATCTGATCAGGAACCACATCTTCTACACCCTTTCCTCCAGATTCTTGACAAGCTTTCTCTACTGTATCTTCACTAATCCTCGGAGTCCTATCTCTCCCAACACCATACCTATCTAAATAGACCTTAACCACTCCCTCACTTTTTGTTTCAGCTATTTCTGGAGTAAAATCTCTAGATGTAATATCATCTTCAGGTTCTATTTCAGTATATCTGCCAACACTCGTAACACCCTTACTGGATTTATCTAAAGAAACAGTTACATGGGTAATTTCTAAATTATCAGCAGTCAGCAAAGTTAAAGGGTAGAATCTTAACCTAAGTAAAACGGGCGCTCTAGATCTATGCTCCAATGCTACAGCAGGTACAATCAAAGGTGACTGCTCGACAACATCCACGCCCCAAACTCCAAGATTTCCTCTTCCAGTACCATAAAGATCCTGATCTCTATCTCCATAATACTGTGCACTAGCAGGAAGACCAGATACAACTACCAAAAATACTAAAAATACCGCCACCAAACTTCTTTTAACCATAGCTAGGCATCACCTCATCTGCAAAATTACCTGTAATAGTCTCAGCATCATAACTAACTAACAAATCATCAAAAGTACTTGGAACTCCTTGATTAATAACATAAAATATTATCTGATTTGAATTATAAAGTGAATTTCTATCAACCAACCAATTCAATTCAACCCCTCCTATAACTAACTCGTCTATCTTCTGTCCCTCAACTTCTACAGTTTCAGTACCACCAGCACATATACCAAGGATTTCAAAAGATTTACAAACTTCAAAGGTTTTACCTTCGATAAATGTTTCGCTATTTTTAACTAAACTTCCCTTCACATTATAAAGTTCAGGGACCAAACTAATATTACCATCATCAGGATATAAGATTATGTTTCCACTTTTAATCTCTTGTCCTTGCAAATTAAAAATTTCTAACATAACTCTTTCGTCACTCTTCAATTCTCTCGGACCTTGTAAATTTCCATTTACCTTATCATATACCATAACCTTATACTTTTTATTAACAAATTTCTCTAAACCAATACTTATCTGACTTTCTCCATCATCAAACGTAGTCAATATCATTTCCTCATTCTGATAACCCTCTTTCTTAACTTCTAAAACACCATTACCACAAACAGGGAACCTTTCTTTCAGATAACCAAATTCATCAGTATTTCCAATATAACAATTATGATTGATACAATTATAGAAAACACTAGCGTCAGCTAAATTCTTATATAAAGACTCACCATCAGCATAACTAGCATAAACCTCTATTTCATTATCTCTCAATTCACAATAATCAGCATATTCATCATCTAAATAAGGACTTTTTTCAGGATTTCTTGGCTTATCATTTCTGATCATGACATCAACGGCAAAGTTAAAATTATATTCCCCGTCTGAAACAGTAATCAAAATTGGATGTTTGATATCATAAAAGAAATTCATATAATTTGTACAGAATTCTATGATCTTCAAATCTCCTTCAAAAGGTCTAGCTATTACAAATTCTCCTTCACTAGGATTTACATCTAAATCGAAAGGCCATCTACTACTAAACTGAAAGTCAACAAATAAATCCTCATATTCTTTCCCGATATCCCAAAAATTAATCTCATCATCCCTATAATAAACATCATAATCAGTCCCAGTAACAGTATAGAAAGGAACATTTACACTCAATACTTCTTTAACCTCCCTCTCAATATCTCTCTTATTCCAAATTTTAGGGGCACAACTAAACTCCACACCATTATGGGGAATATCATCTCCTTCATAAATATAAACAACATCTAAAGTTCTATTCTCCAACCATAATTCCTCATTTTCTCTATCCATTATGGTTTTTGCCATATCATACATCTTTCCAAGTTTAACATCGAATTCGATAACATGATTAGCCAGATAATAATCAATACCTTCTTTATTAATGTCCAAAGGGTATCTAACTTTGAAGACAACAGAATTATCAGCTATATCAACATCAGCAAAAACATCCCCGGCCTCAATATCAAATTGCTCTTCCAATAACTCAAAATTAGCTATGCATTCTTCAAGATTACTTTCCATATAACCTTCTAATCTTTTTTCCAAATCTTTTTTACTAGGATAATCATTAAATGAGTTACCATTATAATTATAATACCAATAAGCAACCTCGTAATCAGAAACAACCTCTAAAGTTTCTACCTCACTTAAATCAATATAGCCTCCTCTACCTCCTAACAGATCAAGTCCTTCATCACCAACATCAAAAATACAATTATCAACATAATAATCGACAGCCTGAATCTGCTCAGGTATTACGGTTGGTTCTTTAATATCTCTAAACAAACCTCTCTCAACTACAAACTCTCTAATAAAAAGAGTAGTACCAACAAGAAATAGAAGTACAATTCCAATAATTATGAAGGTAGTAACCTGACCTCTTTTTTTCATAGTCTTCCCTCTAAATAATAAAGAAAATAACAAATCAGCTTATTTAAAAGTTTCGTTAGAAAAATGGGCCCAGGGAGAGTCGAACTCCCGAACTTTTGGCTCTTTAGAGATCTGCCACGTCAAGGCAACGTCATATGTGGGCAATAGCTAACCACTAGACCATGGGCCCAAAGCCTCAGGGGAGATTCGAACTCCCGACCTATTGCTCACTTGAAAAACAAATACTTCTCTGCTGACCTAACATTAGTCTTTTGATTATTCTTAGGTGGTTTGACTCTCAAGGTAACTTCTGTCATTCCTTCAAAGTCAACCAAACTCAACAAATATCCAACTTTGTTCTCATAATCATAAACTCCAATAAGATCCACATCAGATATTGAATATTTTTTATTACTCCAATTGTTAGTTGAACGCAATTTTGCCTTTATAGTACCTTTTTTATCTTTGGTTGCTTTAATCTGAACTCTCTTAAAGGAATGTCTTTTGTGAATTACTAAATCTACTGGTCCATCTTCAGTTGTTGGCAAAAATACACTATAACCTTTACGAGTAAATTCTGAGGCAAATCTTAACTCTGCTTCACAAGCTTTTTGTTTTGTCAGCATGCATCAACCACCCACATAATATATGGAAGGTCTCACTTAAGTATTTTTCGTTTTTTACAAGGCAATTGCTCCACCACTGAGCTACTGAGGCCTTAAATTAAACAAGAAACCACCAGTTTATATATTTTCCCTTAACGTTACATTGTAACGTAAGCGGGAGTTATTTGACTCAAAAAAATTATTTTTTATGCTTCCTCGGTTTGTTCCAATAAGGAGATTTATATTGGGACAAATCGTTGTTCTTTCTAGCAGGCTAGCATCAAGCCTGCATTTTTTCTTTTTTTCTATAAGAAAATAAAGAAAAAACATCTAACCAAAAGATACCAAATAAGCTGCTCCCATAACACCAGAGTTTCTTTTTAACTCAGCCCTAACTACCTTAGCAGGCTTAACAAAAGAATATTCTTTAAGAACCCTTTTAGCTGGTTCTATCAAAATACTACCAGAATAAGATAACCCTCCCCCCAATACAAAGATATCGGGATTCAAGATATTGTTTAAATTAGTTAAACCGATTCCCAGATATTTGCCTGCCTCATCATAAACTCTCTTAGCTTTTCTATTTCCTCTCCTAGCCATATTCTCAATCTCTAGAGGAAGCATAATTTTTCCAAGAAATTTTTTTGAATACCTTCTTATTGCCCTTGAAGAAACATACTGCTCTAAACATCCCCTAGAACCGCATTTACATTTCAAACCATCTTTAATAATTATCATATGTCCAAATTCACCAGCATTACCATTTCCTTCATATACGTGCTTATCAACAATTATTGTACCTCCCAAACCAGTACCAACAGTTAGACAGACTATATTTTTTTTATCTTTACCTGAACCATAAATTGCTTCTCCTAATCCATAAAGATTAGTATCATTATCTAAACGAACTTTTAAATTAAATTTTTTCTTCAATGTTTTACTTAACTTAAAATTCCCAAATCCAGGAATATTGGTAAGATTAACTATGCTACCTTTTTTCCTATTGACCACTCCAGGAACACCGACTCCGATACCAGAAATATCTCTTTTATTAATATCAGAAATGACATAATCTATCGTACTGATTATTTTATCAACAATTATATCTCTTTCCTTTATCGGACCTGTAGGAATTTCTATAACCTTCTGAAGTTTATTACCTTTAACCAAACCTGTCCTGATCTTAGTTCCTCCAAAATCTACGCCAACGGAATAAGTCACTTTAACACCCCTAAAAATTCTTTAATTATCTTCTCAGGCTTCTTTGTTTTAGTAACTGATGAACTAACAACAACGCCCTTAGCACCAAATTTCAAAGCAAGTTCAACATCTTCTTTGCTATGAATGCCTGCCCCAACAATAAAATCTGATTTCAGTTTTTTAGAAATACTTTTAATCAGACCAGATTTATATTTACTAACAGACTTATTGCCAGCAACTAATTCAGGGGGCTCAACAACAATATAGGTAGGTTTAAGCCTTTCCATGAGCTTAGCACCCTTCAAACCAGAAACGAAAACAAGTGTTTTAAGATTAATTTCCCTACATCTCTTAACAGTCTTTTTTAAATCATCAAATTTTAATCTATGCTCCGAATGATTTAAGAAAGTACCTTCAGCTCCATTTGCTTTAACAGCCTCTGGTAAAATAAATCCTGTATTTCTTCCAGTCCTAAAATAATCAACATGTTGTGCATAAATCCTTAATTTAGTATTCTTAAAGACATTATAGATATCTGAAGCCTGCAATCCTACTATTATATTTTTATCAATTTTATCTATCTTCTTAACTAACTTTAAAACATCTCTACCCTGTTTGTATGTCTTAAAATTTATAATTAAACGGTTCATTTCCAGATTATCCTCTTTATTTTTTTAGTAACTTCCAGGGGATTCTTATTCTGCCACACATTTCTGCCTATAGCCAACCCTACTGCTCCAGAACACATAATATCTTTTGTCTGTTTATATAAAATATTTTCATCTTTTTTGACTCCTCCAGCAATTACAATCTTTGTTTTTCCAGCACTTTCAACAGCCCATTCTAGATCTTTCTTATTTCCATTATATTTCATTTTAATAACATCTGCCCCTATCTCTAAACCAACCCTAGCTGCATAAGCCATCATCTTACCATCATACTTCTTTATAGACTTGCCCCGAGGATATATCCAAGCTATAACAGGTAAGTTCTTCTTATGTGCTTCTCTCTGGATCTCTTCAAATTCCTTTAACATCTTACCTTCATGCTCACTTCCCAAGTAAATAGTATAGCCTACAGCAACAGCCTTAAATTTAACAGCCTCTTTTACTGTGGACAATTGAGTAGATAAAGGATCTCCTTTCACTAACCTTGTCTTTCCATTTAACTTAAGTATTAAAGGAACCTTTATTTCCTTAAAGTATTTTTCAACAATACCCTTATGTAAAATAACTCCATTATATCTCCCTTTTCTAGCTATTCCTAAAATATATTTAGGATCAACGTTTTTATCATTAAAATCAGTAGGGCCATGCTCCAATCCTTGATCATAAGCCAAATACAAAGCTTTTCTCCTTTTCATAATTTTATTTAGATTAACCATTATCCCATCCTCAATAATTTATTCTTAGCACCAAAATACCTTATAACCGATTCAGCTTCCTTCAAACCCAGTTTTAAACTATAATTAATACCCCTTCCTTTGATTAATCCTGCTACAAAACCTGAAGCAAAGGCATCTCCCGCTCCCGTCCTCTCTACAACCTTGATTTTGTTAGGTTTTAGGAAGTATTTTCTTCTTCCATCATAACAACTTACTCTCTTATCTTTATCAGTAATTACAACAACTTCAGGACCCAGATCATATAATCCTTTTAACAAGTCTTTTTTCTTTGTCAATAATTTACTCTCTTCTTTATTTAAAACTAAAACATGTGCTAATTTCAATAAAGATTTGATGCTCTTTCTTTTAATTAAATATTCACTAGGATTAAAAGCTAACTTAACTCCCTTCCTAGCTTCCTTAACAGCTAATTTCTTTTGAGTATCAAAGCTTTTCCCCAAAAGTGAAGAATAATATAACCATCTAGTTTTAAACCTCTTTATCTCTTTAAAAGAAACATCATCATTAACCCCCTTATAAGTAAGAATGGTCCTGTTATTTTGTTTACTGTCTAATATTATAGAATGTCCCGATATTTCACCTTTCTCAACCTTGCCTAGAAATTTAACTTTTTCTTTCTTTAACTCTTCTAAAATAGTTCCCCCATCAGAATCATCTCCAATCTTTCCTATGTAACCGGTTTTCAAGCCCAGCCTAGAAAAAGCTACCGCACTATTAGTTCCGCCGCCACCAATATCAAATTTCAAATTTTTCAGTAACATCTTACTTCCGACAGGATAAGCAATAAATTTTCCCCTCTCAGAAACATCTGTATCTACGAAGACATCCACAACAGCACTCCCAAATGTTACAACATCAAAATTCACTTTTTGAAAAACCTCTTTTTAAAGCCAAAAGTATAATCAGGCACTACATTTTTTGAATATATCGTTAATACTTTTAATTTTGTATTTCCAGTATTAATTAATCTATGCCCATAGCCTTTTGGAACCAGATAAAATTTATTTTTCTTCATATTTATTATTTTAGATTTTCTATTCTGCAAAAACAATTTTCCTTTTCCTTCCAACAAAATATAGATTTCCTCTCTCCCCCTCTTATGTCTATGCCCTTTAGTCATAAAATATTCTTTATTTATAGTTCCAGATTCTATGACAGTTAAACCAGTCATGAAAGTCCCAAAATCTTTTTTATATACTTTATAAATTATAGGATTTCTTTTATAATCAGAATCTTTGAATCTATCTCTCATATCTTTAAATCTTCTAACAGAGATTTCATTATAATCTTTTTCAAAATTCATTTTAACACCTCAATTCCTGGAAGTTTTTTACCCGAAATATAATCTACTAAAGCTCCACCGCTCAAACTTACTAGATTAAACTTATTTTCACTTATATTTAATCTTTTCATTATACTAGTTAAATGCCCCCCTCCAACTACAGAATAAGGTCTTTTGCTGATTTCCTTTAGCAATCTAATAGTTCCTTTGCAAAACATAGGATCTTCACAATAACCTGCAGAACCTTTCATAAAAATGTTTCCAGCCTTTCTTATGCTCTTAATATATTTTCTAATAGTCTCTTTCCCAATATCAAATATAACACGCCTAGAAGGAAAATCTTCTAACTTCAATTCCACCCTCTCACCTTTGACCTTAACAGCAAAATCTACAGGAGTTTCGATTTTTCTCAGATGTCTTTTCAACTTAGGCAAATACTTTAACTGTTCCTTCAAAACAGTATTTTGTCTTCCAAGATCATAACCCTTACCGATAACACAAGTCTGTCCAAACAAACCACAAGCCAAAACATTACTATTGCTTGGAAGATTATTTAATAAAGATATTAATTCTTCAATCTTGCCTCCAGCAAGAATAAATAAATCTATTTTCAGACTAACCTTATCCAAACTACGTAATTCATGTTCCATCACTCTCCCAATACCGGAATCCAAAACTCGAGCAAAAGAAACTACGGATGTATGTTTTCTATGGGAAACAGAAAAAGCATCATTTAGATAAATATCGAAAAAAGGTAATAATTTCCTAACCAACTTATTTTTCTTACTGGGATTAAACTCTTCTTTGACGAATCTAACATTATCTAACAACAAAACCTCACCGTCCTTTAATTTGGTTATTGCATTAATAGCTTTTTTCCCCATCACATCTCTTACAAAATTAACTTCAGTAAATCTACTCAACAATTTTGCATGTTGCTTTAAAGAAATAAAATCTTTTTTTCCAGGTCTGGATTGGTGAGCTAACAAAACAACTCTAGCTCTCTTCTTCTTCAACTCCTTAATAGTCCTTGAACTCTCTTTTATCCTTTTCGATAACATAACTCTTTTACCTTTAACAGGACTATTAATGTCTATTCTCAAAAGAACTCTTTTTGATTTAAAATTAAAATCATCTATAGTCTTTATTCCTTTAAACATCTTCAAACTTTAATCATCTTTATTACTTCCATTAATCTATTGCTATATCCCCATTCATTATCATACCATGCAACTACCTTTAACAAATCTCCGTCTACTTCTGTCAACAAAGAATCAAAAATAGCAGAATGTGAATTTCCAATAACATCACTAGAAACAAGTGGTTTATCAGCATATTCAATAATTCCTTTCATTTTACCCTTTGACTCTTTCTTAAAAATACGATTTACTTTATCCACGGAATTTTTTCGCTTAGTTTCGCAAGTAAAATATATTACAGATCCGCTAGGAACCGGAACTCTCATAGCACTTGAATGCAATTTGCCTCTCATATTAGGAAGAACTTTAGACGTAGAAACTGCCGCTCCACTTGTAGTAGGAACAATATTAATAGCAGCTGCTCTAGCTCTCCTCAAATCATCATGAGTACTATCAACAATCTTTTGATCACCTGTATAAGCATGAGTTGTTACCATGAAACCTTTCTTAATTCCAAAATGATCATCTATAACCTTAACAACAGGAACAAAACAATTAGTAGTACAAGAAGCGACACTTACCAACTTATGTTTCCTTGGCCTATACTTTCTATCATTAACCCCCCTGACCAAAGTAATATCAGCATCATTTTTACAAGGAGCACTTAAAACAACAGCTTTAGCACCTGCCCTTAAATGTTTCTGCATGTCCTCTCTATGTCTAAAAACCCCGGAACATTCAGCAACTAAATCGATCTTAAGTTCTCTCCACGGCAACTCTTCGGGATCTTTCTTAAAAAATAATCTAATCTTTTTACCATTAACAATTAAGCTATCTTTAGTATACTTTATCTTACCAAGGAATTTCCCATAAACAGAGTCGTATTCCAATAAATGTGCCATAGTTCTAGCATCAGAAGGACTATTAATAGCAAAAATATTCAATTTCTTATATCCAACTCTAAATAAAGTTCTCCCAATCCTACCTAAACCATTTATAGCTATTCTCATCTTATCACCCCTCATGATTTAACGATAAATATTCAGCATGGGACCAAGCTAAAGGTACTGCCCAGCCAACTACCCCGTCCTTACATAACTTAACTACTTTCTCGGTTTTATTCATCTCAGACAAAATTCTTCTGTTAAATTCTATTTCATTTTCTTTCCACAACTCATATTCTTCACAAGTAGCAATATGTTCGGGTAACAAACCTTTATTTAATCTAGCTGCTTCTTCTATCCATTGTTCACATTCTTCAGCATATTTCTTCTGACCTAGTTCTCTATAAAACCTACATCCCCAAGCAGTAAGAGTAATCCAACTTCCACTTCCACCAGTATACCAATGCCAATCCTTACAAACCTCAAATTTCTTAAATCTCCTAAAACCACCAATATCTTTATTCCAGATATTCTTTCTCAATATCTTCATAGTGGAATTTAATATTCTTTTATTATTAACTAAATTAAAATAAAAGGGTGCTAGTTGAGAGATATCATGTACATACCTTTTAAATTTAATATTTTTTATGAACGTATTTCTTTTCTTATCAAACAACTTTTTTATAATATTCTTCTTCAAAAAATCTGCTTTTAACTTCAATCTTCTACCATCTTTCTTATTCCCAATAGCTTTGGCTATCTCAGAAGCATCATATAACCCGCGACAACATGCACTATTAGCCCATATCTCATAACCAAATTCTAATCTATAAAATTCATGTATGCTATTATAAGTATGGACTAATCCTTTTCTTGTATTTTTATCAATAAATTTCAATAATGCCTGAACAGTGGGCCACATCACCTCTAAGAAGGAAATATCCTTATTATATTCGTAAGTATCATATATCCCATGTAGAACTAAACCAGCTACATCACTTTCTTTCTTTCTAGTAACACAAGGCCAACCTTCCTGAGTGTATCTATGAAAAACTTCTTTGTGTTTTTCAAGTCTCGCAAATTTATTCATAAAATGATAAAACTTTTCGGATTTTTTAAATAAGCCCAACTTATTAAAAGCCTTAGTAACAAAAACCGCATCTCTAGGGTAAACATAAGGATAGGCACCATCTAAAGGAGTAGCTAATATAGCGCCATTCTTAAATTGTAGATTCTTAAGAACAGAAATACTTCTCTTATATAAAGACATCACATCACCTCTAAATTAAAAATTAAGATTATAGATATATAAATGTTGCGAACAATACATATTAAAAGTTATAAAATAGAAGATTATTTTTTTCTAGTTTTTTGAAAAATCCTAACTTCGGAGATAGATATAGGATAAATTTTACTTAATTTCTTTCTCAGATCTCTCTGAAGAAAACCTTTAACTAACGAACCAACAATATCATCATAATTCTTATTTTTACAGAAATCAACTAAATACTTATTTAATTCTATTTTAAGAAATTTTCTAAGAGAGCTTTTTATTTTGCCTCTAGTTAAAACCAAAGGTTTGATTCTAGCACTAATATTATCTTTAGTTTTAATCAGAATAGAGTCTTCTATTTTGGTTTTATCTCTATGAACTGCCCTTCGAACATAAGAAGACATTAACTCATATTTCGTAATTTCGGTTAAAGCTTTTCCCTCCTTGGCTTCTTTTATCAAAAAAGTAAGTTTAGTGTTGTGCCTTTGACTTTGACCAGTAACAAAATTAAGATTAGCCTTAACTGTCCTACCTACCAAAGTATTAGCATCAGAAACTAAACTCTCTCCTATTTCAACATTACCAAAATCCTTAGGAGCAACTATAGTATACCATTTTTTCTTTACCCCCTTGCTACCCTTTCTTGCCATATTTTACCCCAATGGGTTCAATTAATAAAACTTTCTATTGCTTTAATTTCAATTCCTTAAAAGAGTTTTTAATATTACTAATAAACTCTTCTTCTTTCTCAGTAGGGATGAAACCTCCAGCAGCACTAACATGTCCTCCAGCTATCCCTCCGACCTTTTCAGTGAATCCACTCAAAAATTTTTTCAAATCAGTAGTATTCATTCCAACTTGCCTAATGCTTAATTTTATATTCTCGTCAGTATAAGCCATCGCCAATATCAAAGTTCCATCTTCATAAATCTTAGAATTAGCTATAATTGAAGCAACAACCCCTATAAAAGTATCTTTAATATTTTCTTTAGCATTAATAATAATTATTTCTCCTGCTCCAAAGTCTTTCCTATTATCATAGAACCAATTCAAACTTTTAACGATTTCTGCTCTGTATTCGTCCAATAATTCGACGGCCTTTTCCTTAATTTTTTTACTTCCCAAACAAACTCCCAAACCAATAGAAGGCTTTCCAAGTCTTCCGCTAGCATTTAACAAAGTAGAAAATTCTCTAGCATCTTTAATTGGACTTCCTTCCTCTTCTTCCCTTAATAAGTAAACAGGACCTATAACATCCATGGGATCACTAATCTTTCCATCAAATCTTTTAATAATAATAGCAGAAGTTAACTTCTTAATTTCATCTATACCCAAATGTATTAATTTTCTGAATTTACCATCTTCTCTAAATTTAATCCCTATACTTTCTAAAAATCTTAAAGCACCAATCTCACTACCACTTACCCCGGGAATATAGGGATCGGTACTAAACATCAACAATTTATGTAATGGCCTAGTCTGAGCTCCGAACATTCTTAAACCATTTCTAATCTCCAGTTTACCTTCTGCATCCTTCAGAATTTCTTGATTCAACCCAACAAAACCTTTATTCTCTTGAACGTCTCCGATAGCTCCGATAACAGCCAGATAAGCACTATCTATATTCTTTTCATCCAAAGCCTTCGCAAAAAAATAACATACGCCAGCAGCAGAAATCTCTTTGTAATCTTCAACTCCATAAAGCAAAGGATTCAAAATATTGGCATCACTTCTAACATCTTCAACCTGGTGGTGATCTAAAACAAAAACATTCTTTCCTTTTAGATACTTATTTATTAAATCTAAAGAACCAGAACCCATATCAAGAATTAAAAAGGTTTCATAATCCTCTTTACTTAACTCCTTTAAAACATCTTCTGTTAATTGTTTAACTATACTTAATGAAAAATTTCTATTTTCCTTTTGTAAAGCCTTAACGATAATAGCAGCAGAAGTAATACCATCCGTATCAAAGTTAGATACTACTCTAACAGCTCCAGAAGTTTTTCTAAACTTTTTAACTACGTCAAGTACCGCATCCTTAAAATTCATTTTAGCTTATAAGCAGCTTAATCCTATCTCTATCATAAACCCAATCCTGTGGTAACTTTCCGGTTCTTTTATAATACTTAGAAAGTCTTCTTATCTTACTCTCTGTTAATTGTAAACCTCTTTTAGCAGTTTTGTCTTTCTCCTTACCCCCCATATGTTTCATGATTTTGAGTTCTTTCTTAATCAAAGCTTTAAGATCATCGGGCAAATCAACTTTAACTTTGTTATCTTCTAAAACTTTAGATATTTTCTTCTTAGTTATATCCCTTACATCCGGAACACCATAACTATCCCTAAGGATCAATCCGATTTCAGTAGAATTCTTACCTTCTTTAGCAAATTTCAATATTAAACTCTCTATTTCCTTACCATTATACCTAATCCAAGTCTTTTTAACTTTTTTACTTGGTTTAGTACTTTTACTTTTTCCTTTAGCTCTACTATGCATTCTAGCCATTTTTATCAGAATAAGCTTGGATTCTCTACAAGCTCATTAAATGTTGAAGTTTTTATTCTACTTTATAAACCCTATCACCAGGTCTAACTCTATCCTTAACTTTAATTCCTATTTGGTCTCCCTTCTTAGCTTCTTCAACAGATTCATTTTCTACCTGCATGCTAGTTATTTTCTGTTGAAAATCCGTAGTACTGCCTTTTATATGGATAGTGTCTCCTGCCTTTAAAGTACCACTTAACTCAACGCCTGCCACCTCAACATGCGTATAATAAGTAAATACCTTTCCGATTTCTTTTGGCTCAGCCATTTTACAGTTTAATGTTTATTCTAATAGTTTATAAAGATTTTGATAGCCCCGGGAGGATTCGAACCTCCGTCAACGGATCCAAAGTCCGCTATCCTTGACCACTAGACTACGGGGCTACAATTTAAAAGAAATAGTATCATTTTTAAAGCTTTCTTGATAACTATCAAATAGATTTTTCCTTATACTTGCCTCTTTGCTGCACTTTCTTCAACCTTTCAAAGACATCTCTAAAACTTTTGCTACTTTTATATCCTGTTAAAACAGAATTAAATGCATCCTTAGATATTTTATAATGTTTCGAATCCAAGGCCTGATTTAATAAATGCAAGTCTACTGCCTTATCTTCTAATTTATTAGAAATAAAACCCAGACCAAAATCAATGAAATAAATCTTATCTTTCATAACCATATTACTAGTAGTCAAATCACCATGAATTATACTCTCATCATGTAGCTTAGCGATCTGTTTACCAATTTGAATAAAAATTCTATTAATTTCTTTCTTACTTAAAGAATCAACAAAATCTTTCAATAGTCTACCATCAATGTGTTCCATAACTATCTTCATATCAATATCAGAATAACTGTTAACCTTAGGAACAGGTATATACTTACCACTTTTCTCTAGAAGTTTCATTTCACCCCTGGTCCTATACTTTCTTAACCTAACATCAATATCCTTGTGCCTATAACCCTTTTTGATTCTCTCCTTTACCAAATTACACCCATCTAAGTAAATTATACTTTCAGCACCCCTAGCTATTATTTCTTTCATAAAAGAAGTCTTTAATCAAACCTTATTAATCTTTTGATACTAAATAGTTATTATCTTCTCTCTCCTCAATAACTATCTTGCTTAATCTAGAATGCTCATACCTACATCTCAGTCCCAAATCATCTTCATAAAAAACACAATAAGAAAACCAATATTCGCCTTTATGCAAGATGTTATGTAAACAGTCAGAATCTCCTAGACTATAATAAGGACAAAATCTCTTCTGCCTGATTACATTTCCAATAAAAATATTAAAATCTCTTTCAGTTATGGTCATTTTCAAAAAAACAAGAACTGTTTCTTTATTAAAAGAATAAAAAACTTAAATAAATTTCGTGTATTTAAAATATAGAAAACAAACTAAACTTTAAAACCCTTGGGTAATTTACCCTTAAACTTTTTCATTAATTTGCCAATATCTTGATCCTTGCCTGTTCCCTTCATCAACTTACTTACTTTCTTAACTTGTCTATACTGTTTTAATAATTCTCTAACCTCCTTAGATGTAACTCCACTACCTTTAGCAATTCTATCTATTCTGGATCTAGTCAAAAGATCTGGATCCTCTAGTTCTTCTTTAGTCATACTATCAAGAATATAACGCCATTTCTTCAATTTATCTTCTTGAACCTGTAACATTTCCTTAGGCAAACCCATATTTCCCGCACCAGGTATTAAATCTACAATTTTACTTAGCGGCCCCATCTTCTTCATAGCCTGCATCTGTTCATAAAGATCAATAAAATTAAAATCACCTTTCAAAAACTTCTTTCCAAGATCCTCCGCTTTACCCTTAGAAATAGCATCTTCAGCCTTCTCTAATAAAGTTTTTAAATCACCCATGCCGAGTAATCTGGAAACAAAGCCTTTAGGATCAAATAACTCCAAGTCCTCTAATTTTTCCCCAACACCGATAAACTTGATTCTGGCATCAGTGGCAGAAGTTGCAGCCAAAGCCCCTCCAGCTTTAGCAGTACCATCTAACTTAGTAATCATTACTCCAGTAACACCACAACTCTTATGGAACTGAGAAGCTTGATCATAAGCAGTCTGTCCAACATCAGCGCTCATTACAAGTAGGTTTTCATCGGGCTCTATTTTCTCGTTTAACTCTTCCAGCTCTTTAACCAATTCCTTGTCCAAAGCATGTCTTCCAGCAGTATCAATAAATACGATGTCAAATTTATCAAGCTCACTTTTAAATTTATTATAAAGCTTAATAACATTTTTCTCCTCCTTATCAGAGAAACATTTAACATTCGCTTGCTTGCTCACCTGTTCCAATTGATCCATAGCAGCAGGCCTATGAACATCCAAACCAAGAGTTGCTACCTTATAGCCCCTTTTAGAATAATACTTTGATAACTTGCCTATACTTGTAGTCTTACCATTTCCCAATAATCCGACCATCATTATTTTAAAAGGTCTTTTCTTTTTTATCTCTATTCCGCTCTCTTCTTGCCCCATAAGGTTAACAAGTTCTTCATAAACAATCTTAACAAGAAACTCTTTTTGATTAATACCTTCAGGAACTTTCTCTTTTAAAGCTCTTTCTTTAATCTTCTTACTTAAATCATAAACTAAATCAACTTTAACATCAGCCATCAATAGAGCTCTCTGAATATCTTTAACAAGCTCATTAATTAACCTCTCATCAACAAATATAGATTTAGCTATCTTTCTCAAACTTTCTTTCAATGAATTTCCTAATTTGTCTAATACCATTGAATCAAATAACAGCCAAGAACTTTATAAAACTTTAGATTAGAAATAAAAAAGAAAAAGGTAGAAAACTACCTTTTTCTCTTTTTTGAACTTCTTTTTTTAGAAGCTCTTTTTTTAGTAGCTCTTTTAGAAGTCTTTTTAACAGATTTCTTAGCTACTTTTCTTTTTTGTTTAACCATACGTTTTTCCCCCTTACATACAAAATAACAATTTAAAGTTAACAATGATATCAAAATAGAAAGTAAATAATGATATATTTTGTATGTTTTGTTATATATTTTACATAACTTATTTGTTTAAAAAAGTTTCGTTTTTTAATTTTTAAATTTATTTTTTAATAAATTTACCGTCGACAAAATTAGTTTTAAAAACCTAGATTTTTAATTAATTTTTTTTCATCAAATTTTTGTAAATCTTCATAATTTTGTCCCGTTCCAAGATAAAGTATTGGTTTCTTTGTAACAAAAGAAACAGAAATAGCAGCGCCACCTTTCTCATCAATATCTGCTTTTGATAAAATAATCCCATCGATACCAACAGTATCATTAAACTGTTTAGCTTGTAAAATGCAATCGTTTCCAGTTATACTCTCGCCAACAAATAATTTTAAGTCTGGTTTAGCAACTCTAACTATCTTACTAAGTTCGTTCATTAAATCAACATTACTGTGCTGTCTTCCAGCAGTATCTATCAAGACTGCATCAATAGATCTTGACTTAGCATATTTTATTCCATCAAAAGCAACAGCAGCAGGATCACTCCCATAAGAATGTTTTATAACTTTCAATCCTAGTCTTTTACCGTGCTCTTCCAATTGCTCAATAGCGGCCTGTCTCCAAGTATCAGCAGCAACCAAAACCACGCTTAATTTATTCTTATTCAAAAAATTAGCTATCTTAGCTATACTAGTAGTCTTACCGCTCCCATTAATACCTACAAAAACAATTACATAAGGTTCATTCTTCTTATCTTTGATCTTATTAACTAAATTAATATTTTCTACATCAAATAATTCTTCTAGTGTATTCTTAAGATTATCTTCTATAATCTTATCTATCCTCTTTTTATCAATGGGAACATCAACTAAATCCATTTTTAAACCTTCTTTGATCTTATCAATAACTTCTAAAGCAACATTATTCTGTAGCAGAATCAATTCTAATTCAGAAAATAAATCTTCAAATTGATTATCATTTATTCTCTTCGTAGTTACCTTCTTCTTAAGTTTTTTAATAAAACTTTCTTTCTCCTTCTTAATTTCTTCTTTTACTTCTTCAGTTTCTTTTCCTTCTTTTCCCTTTTCAACCTCTTTCTCTACAGGCTGTTCTACTACTTCTTCCTTTCCTTCCTCATCTATTTTCTTAGAAAACTTAGATACTACATCCTTGAATCCTTTTTTTAGTATTTTAAACATAGAAAATAAGAACTAGGATTATTTTTAAAACTTATCTTTTATACTTCCTAGACAATATCTGTCCACCAACTATAAGAACTATGCCCAATATAACAGTACCCCACGTGATAATCTGTACCTTTGGGCTATTAAAAATATCTCTACCAGGAGATTCTCTTTCTTCTAGTTCTTGTTCTTCATCTACACTACCTCCAGAATCAGGGATAATTTTAGGAACAGAGGAGGAGAAATCAAAATCTATGGAAGGTCTTCCAAGCTCATCAAATCTAACCAGCATCAAATTCTTATTCACATCTACAGTAATTTTACTCCCATCGTAATCAGCGACAACTTTTCCAGAAATTTGTTCTGCACTATACAGATCGGTTAAGAAACTTTCCATAACAGTTTTTTCAGTAGAAGACAACTGAGAGAATTTAACAAATACATCTACCTGTTCTTTCTCAGCGACACCAACACAAACATTAGTCAGAGGATTACAAAACTGTCCTTCAGGACATCCACATTTACTACAGAAATTATAAAGATCACCTCTATAACAATACAAAGGTTTATCACTAGAACATTTATTATAATCACTTAAATCAACACACTCATCAATAGCACCAAAATAAGTCAAAGTCCTATTCATACTAACATTAAGCCATTCCTTTTCTACGTATTGTTTATAAGTCACATTAGTGAAAGTTCCATATCTAAAAGGAATACAACACTTTATACCTTCTGCCACTGCTTCTCCAGCAATTTCTATTAAAGGTCTAGCATCCTGACTTATAACTTCACTACTACAAGTATCATCCAACCTAGAATAATGTATAAATCCAGAAGAGCAAGTAGTATCACAAATTCCACCAGCATAATCACAATTAACAGCATCTCCACAACTACCATCTTCTAAACATTCTCCAGTCCCAGGAGGACATCCACAAATACTGCAATCATCTATCAAATCGCCATCTTCACAATACTTAGGAACATTTTTAGAGCATTCTCCATATAAAGTACCATCCCCACATTGACTTAAATTCAGCCAAGGTACCCATGCAGCAACCCCATATTTATCTAAATCAAAATAAGGAACAGGTACACAAAAATGAGGGTCATCAGGGTCACAAACATCGTCGTCAGGACCTCCTCCACCACCACCGGGGAATAGATTTGAGTCTTCTTCAGGAACAGCACAACCTTCAGGAGGACACCCGTCATCAGGAGGCTCAGCAGGAAGAGACGAAGAAGTTCCAGAACCAGTAGAAGAAGTTCCAGAACCAGTAATTAGTCTAATAAGCCTATCCTTTAATTCATCTCTATCCTCTCTAAAATCCCAAAAAGAATAAGCATTAACTAAAGGTGAAGCTATTAAAATAAAAATAATCAAGAACAAAATCCCTCTTTTCATAAAAAATAAAATTAATTTAATATCTTAAAAAACTTTCTATTACATCTGTGGCATTCCACCCATACCGCCCATGCCACCAGGAGGCATAGCTGGCTCTCTAGTTGAACTTCCTGCCGCTATTACATCATCTATTCTTAATATCAATTCAGCAACTTCGCTAGCAGATTTTATTGCTTGTGTTTTAATTTTCAAAGGCTCTACTACGCCTTCTTTCCACGAGTCAACTATTTTTCCTGTAAAGATATCAATGCCTGCCCACTTTTCATTTTTATCATGTCTAACTTTTAATTCTGTTAACAAATCAATAGGGTCTAATCCGGCATTCTCTGCTAAAGTTGTTGGGATCACTTCAATGGAATCTGCAAAAGATAAAACAGCTAGTTGTTCTCTTCCACTTAACTTATTTGAGTATTCTCTTAATCTTCTAGCTAATTCAACCTCAGGAGCTCCACCACCAGCAACAACTTTCTTTAATTTCAAAGCTGCTGCCACGTCTCCAAGAGCATCTTTAACAGCTCTCTCAACCTCATCAACAACATGCTCAGTTCCACCCTTGACAAGTAAAGTAACTGCTTTAGGATTTTTACAATCTTTAACATATGTCATCTCTTCATCTCCGATTTTCTTTTCTTCAACAACACCGGCATTTCCTAATTCTTCCTCTGATAATTCACTAATCTTGCTAACAATAGAGGCACTAGTAGCCTTAGCTAACTTTTCCATGTCACTTTTTTTAACTCTTCTAGCAGCATAAATTTTATTTTTAGACAAGTAATGTTGTGCAACATCGTCAATACCTTTCTGACAGAAAACAACATTAGCACCGGATTTGACGATGTCATCAACCATCTTCTTTAATATAGCCTCTTCTTGATCCATAAAGCTTTGTAACTTACTAGGATCATCTATCTGTATCTTCGCATCTATTTCAGTGTTTTTAATTTCTAAAGCAGAATCTATCAAAGCTATTTTAGCATTCTTAATGGACCTAGGCATACCACTATGAACTCTTTCTTTATCTAAAACAATACCATTAACCAATTCACTATCTTCGGTTCCGCCGCCAACATTTTTTTCTATCTTTATATTATCCAAATCAACATCATCATCTTCAGCAACTTGTTTAACGGCCTTAACACTTAACTCAGCCAACCTTTCTTTATTGGCCTCTGCTCCTTTTCCAGTCATAGCCGTTATAGCTATATTTTTCAAAAGCTGATCATCTTTAATATCTATATTTTCAGATATTTCATTAAGAATCTTCTGAGCCTCTGTTGCTGCTAATCTATAACCCTTAGCAATAACAGTAGGATGAACTTCTTTATCTAACAAATTTTCAGCATTCTTTAATAGTTCTCCAGCAAAAACAACAGCCGTAGTTGTACCATCACCAACTTCATCTTCCTGTGTTTTAGCCACCTCAACTATCATCTTAGCAGCCGGATGCTCTATCTGCATTTCGTTCAATATTGTAACACCATCATTAGTAACAATAACATCTCCCGTAGTATCGACTAACATCTTGTCCATTCCCTTTGGCCCAAGAGTTGTCCTTACAGTCTCCGCCACAATTTTAGCAGTCATAATATTATTTCTTTGGGCATCCTTGCCCATGGTTCTTTGATAACCTTCTGGCAATATAAAAATAGGTTGATTTTGAGTCATTTTACCCCTCCCAAGCATAAATTCAGCAATTGAGAAAATTAGAGTATTTATAAAACTTACGGTTGAATTGTCTATAAAACAAAGCATTTATTAACTCATAATACTTTATTAGCATATGAAAACGGGCATAAAGGTTTCTGATGCAATGACAAAGAAATTAATAACTGTCCCTAAAGAAACAACAATAGACAAATGTGCAGAAATTATGAAAAAAAACGACGTAGGAGGATTAATAATAAGAGAAAACAACAAAGTGCTCGGTTTGATTACTGAAAAAGATATTGTTCAAAGAGTCATAGCACAAAACCTTAGTCAAGAAACACCTGTTAAAGATGTAATGAGTACAAGAATAACAACAATAGATCCAGAAAAAGATATTTATGAAGCATTAATTCTGATGAATCAAGAAGAAATAAGAAGATTACCAGTAGTCCTAAACAATAAATTAGTAGGATTATTAACAGACACGGACATATTAAAATTACAACCAAGTCTTTTCGAAATAGTGTCTGAGAAGATAATATTAAGAGAACAAGAAGATAAAATAATACAGGGAAAATGTAAGTCCTGTGGGTCTATTGGACCAGTAAAGAAAATTAAAGGAAAGTTGTTATGTGAAGTTTGTAGAGATTAAACCAAAATCCTTATTAATTAGTCTTCTTAATTAATTCTATGATAGATAAAGAAGATTACGTTACACCGCCAACAGGCATAAGGATAACACAAAAAGGTGTTTTCGATGCAGACAAACTATGGAGGAAACTCAGGAGCTATTTTAATTCTAAAAATTATTTCTTCCAGGAAAAAGGACAAACAGAAAAAATAAAACCAGTGGGTAGAGGTATAGAGTTAGAATGGATTGCAGAAAGAGAAGTAACAGATTATATTAAATTCAACATTAAAATAAAATTCCGTCTAGAAAAACTAAATAAAGTAAAAACTCAGAGAAAAGAAATCTACAAGGGTGATTTTGAAATGAAAACTTTCGCGTATTTGACTCTTGATTATAAAAAAAAATGGCAAGCAAAACCTCTAAGTAATCTATTTTTCCACATTTATAACAACTACATAATAAAAGGAAAAATCATAGAATTAGAAGATAAGTTATACGAAGAAGTAACAGAAATACAAAACATAGCAAAATGGGTCTTAGACCTACATAAATAACCAAAACGCTTATTAATGCTGTATTCTAAATCTGTTGTATGTACAAAGACGCAGATAAAAACAAAGTCTGTTCTGGCCTTAAATTAAAATGGAAAGGTATTTTTGATTTCGATGATCTCTACCAAAAGATGAAATTCTGGTTAGATTTCTATGGTTTCGGAGATGAAAATTCCTCATTTAAAGAAGAGAAATATGTTCAAAGATTAAAAGGAGATTCTAAACAAATAGAGATAAGATGGAAAGGGGAAAAAATAATTAACGATTATTTCAGTTATGTAATAACCATAACTTTCTTTGCTTTAGGTTTAAAAGATATCAAAGTGGAAGAAGATGGAAAACAAATAGGTAAGAATACTGGAGAGATAGAAATGAGATTTTCAGCACATCTAGTAACAAATAGACAAGGAAAATGGAAAAAAGATGGTTTAATGAAAAAGATATATGAAAGCTACATAATCAAAGACAGAATAGAACAAAACACGATAGATTTATACGAAATGACATATAATTTCCGAGATGAGATAAAAGCAATGTTGGATCTCCATAGATTTCAGTAAACTATTTATATAAGCTAATTATTTTCTAGCCATGACAAAATTCAAAGTTATACACGATACAAAAGAATGTATGGGCTGTGGAGCTTGCGCTTCTGTCTGTCCAGAATACTTTGAATTAAAAGAAGATTCTGGATTCAAAGCACATCTTAAAGGAGCTAAAGATGATAATGGAAAGGAAGTCCTAGAAACAGATGACATAGATTCAATAAAAGAAGCTTCTAATGTATGCCCAGCAAGCTGCATAAAAATAGAGAAAAATAAATAACCAAAATATTTATTAAACCTCATATCTTACTAATTTAATGAGCAACATAGATTATATAGTATCAAAATTAAAATTAACTCACAAGGGAAAATTTGACTTATCAGAATTCTATAAAACCTTAAATAAATGGTTCGATGTTAATGGTTATAGTTTACTAGAAAAAGATTACAAAGATGTGCTAAAACCAGGAACAAAAGATTTCAGTATCAGATGGGAATCTATGAAAGAAGTAGATGATTACACAAAATTCAATATCAATTTAACTCTTACTGGATCTGATATTGAAAAACTAGACAGCAAAAAAGGAAAAATCCAATCTGGAGAAATAAAGATTGTATTCGAATCTTACTTAGAAACAGATTATGAAGAAAAATGGGAAAGGCCAGTAGCGAAATTCATAAGGGGCATATATGATAAATTTATTCACACCTCGTCTTCATCAAAATACGAAAAAGGATTAAAAGAACAAACCTATGATATATTTAATAAAGCGAAGTCTTTCTTAGGCCAAGAAAAATTCAAATAAACAAAACTTTTTTATATCTATATTCTATCCCCCTCACATGGGAATCTTAAAAGAAAGCGTAGCAACTCTAAGTCTAATAACAATGCTAAATTGCTGTTCTGGTTCGTCAGAAGATACTCCAAAGGTTTACCAAGAACCAGGAATAAGATATCGGGGAGAAAGAGTAATATACCAAGGAGAACTAACTTCATTAAAACCCGTAGAAGGAGATAGATGGGATCTCTACGCAACAATCGATGATTCTGCTACTTTTATAGTGGATAGGGATTGTATAGGGGAAGAAATCCATGCGGGTGATTATGTATATCTTACAAATGGCTGCTTCGATGATCCTGGAACAATGTTATTAAGACATTTAGAGTAATTACCAAGCAGTATATTAAAGAATACGGATAAAGACAGTAGATCGCAAAGTAAATAAATCTACTTAATTCTGTCTCTTTATGGATTGGTTAAAGGAAGCAGTAACTAAGGCTTGGACATGGTTTATCATTGCAGGAGCCGTAATTCTAATGGAAATTATACTAAAAGAACATAATCAGAATGTAATTGATAATAGCAGTGAAGTAGCTATTCCCTATCTTAAACTTATTCAAGTTGGAGTGTTTGCTATTCCCACATTAGTTGGTATTTATTTAGCAATCAAGAATTATGAAGAATCAAAATAAGAGATCTCACGCTAAGTTAGGTTATTCCTCTTGGCTCTGAAGAATAAAGAACTGCTCCGAATAATTTAGCAGTAACTAATGGTTTCTTTAGATCAATATGAAAAATAACTGCCACAACTAAACTAACTAAAACCCAAATATTATACAAACAAACAGACCACATGAAATAGAATAATCTCACCGAATAATATTTTGATGTTGTTCTTGCTTTGAAGTCTCCTTTGACTCTGTAAGATGTTTCAATACCCCATCTCTTTGAATATAAAGAAAAGAACTGATGTGCCAATTCTTCTGCTATCGGAATATTGGTTGCAAATACTCTTTTAGTTCCTTGTTTATCGTCAACGAAAACAAGCTTAAACTCTGCTCTGTTATATTCCCTATAGCCCATATCATAATCGATAATCTTTGATTGTATCTCCTTGTATTCCCTCATGAATCTTTGTATTTTTATATTCCTGATAGCAGGCATTAGAAATCTAACTCTTAACTCTTTTAGGAGATTAATTATTTCGGAATTGAAGAATCCTCTGTCAAGATAAACATGCCTTATTTTTACTTTTGATTTTGCATATTCTATTAATTTTCTTACAACTTTTGCCTTTGTTGTAAATTTGTGCATTGGCAAAGCCAATAAAGTGAATCTTTTTCCATTTTCAACCACATTTATTGTTATATACCTAAAGCAGTGAGAAGTCCCGTCTTTGGGTTTTGTCTCGCAAACCATGTAATCATTTTTATCTCCATAATACATTTGCTCTGTAATATCAATAGCCAAATCAACTCTTTTTCTGAATGGTTTGTATTTTGTAGCCTCTTTAATGAATTTATCAAATGTTTTCATGAATAGTTTTTCAACATATTCAGAATCAAGCTTTTTGATATGATGGATAACGGTGCTTGATGCTGGTGTGTTTTCTTTAAGCAGTTCAAATGTTTTTGATCCATTATTTGTAAAGTCATGAGTTATTGCAATATAAGTTAAGAGATCAAGGAAATCTGTTTCAGAATACTTTGAATTATGATGCATCTTCAGATTTATTGAAGGATAGACTTTCTTTTTGAGAAGTTTTGTAATTCTCTTTATCTCTTTGGACTTCAGATTAGGAGAAGGTTTATTAAATTCCTTTGTCTTATTTATGATTGTGGGGTTCATTCCGGACTCCATAGCCAGAGGAGATGTTGCCTTGAAAACTACGTCTTCTCTGGTTTAACTTATTTAGTTAATATATATACTATAAGGTTAACTAATATATGAATATTGTTATAGTGAAGTATAGAAAAGCTTATATACTCTTAATAAATTTATTAACCAAATGGGTAATATAATATCTCCTCTTCCAAAATGGATTATGAAGCACTATTCTAAGCTGTGGTCTAAATTCAAAGATAAGCAGTTTACTCATCAACAAGCAGAAGATTTACTTAAAATAACTAATACAAGCATTGTGCTTTCAAGACTTAAAAAATTCGGATGGCTGGATTTAACTCTTGATCCTGAAGATTCCAGAAAAAGATTATATAAATTAAAAGATCCTAGTGAAGCAGTTAAAGAATTGGGTGGAATAAATTAATAATGAAATTAATTATTTTAATTCCAGCATACAACGAAGAAAAAACAATTTACAATGTAATTAAAAAAATCCCTTCTGAATTAAACGCCACTACTTTTGTGATAAATGATGGAAGCACCGATAAAACAAAAGAATATGCTAAAAAAGCAGGAGCTAATATTGTAAATCATAAAAGAAATAAAGGTTATGGTCAAGCAATAATATCCGGTTTTAAAAAAGCTATTGAAGTCAAGCCAGATATTATTGTTTTAATTGATGGGGATGGACAGCATGATCCAAAAGAAATTAAAGATTTAATAAAACCAATAATAAAAAATCAAGCTGATTTTGTCATAGGTTCTAGATTTATTAACAAAATGGATATGCCTCTTTTTAGAAGAATTGCTATTAAAATTATAACTAAAATAGTATATTGTATAACAAAAGTTAAAATAACAGATAGTCAGAGCGGATTTCGTGCCTTTAGTTATAATACTGTATATAATCTAAACTTAAAAGATACAACAATGGGCGCTTCTTTAGAAATATTATTTCAAGTTATAAATAAAAATTATAGGGTAGTTGAAGTTCCAATAACTTGTAAATATTTTGGAGATAATAAAAGAACAAATAAAGTAGTCTTTAAACAAGGATTAGATCTCTCGAAAATATTGATAAAAAATTCCTTTAGTAAGAAGGACCAAAAATAACAGACAAAGTGCTTGTATCTATTTCATACCCATGAATCAATAAGATAGTTTCTTTTAAATTTTCTAGGTAAGTTCTATCTAATTCAATCTCTTTTTTACATTTATTTTCATATCCTAAAATTATATAATCATCATCTTCATAAATAATTGGAAATTGTCCTAAAAATGTTTTATTTGATGAATAATCTGGTTCTGATATATCATAAAATATAATAGTTCTGAAACCCTCATTTAAGGTGGAATTCAGTAGTTCTTTTCTCTGAGCAAATGTAGAAGGTCTGCCATAATAATTGACTGGAACCCATGCATTAGAAGAAACTATACAATTATCTGGTAAATGTGATATTGCTTCTTCATAGATATTTTCTTGAGTTGGCAAAATAGAAAATAGATAAAATATAGATATTATGTTAAACAATAAAATTATAAAAATTATTGGTTTAACATATTTTGAATCTTTGATGAATAGCATCGAAAAATAAATCAACGGTAGTAGTAGAAGAAATAAGTATCTAGCACTTTTAAATGGTATTGAATAATATTGAAAAATAACTAAAAATAATATTAATATCATAATGTAATCAAATTTATTCATCTCTTTTATTTTTTTAATTTTCTTAAGCAAACCAAACAGAGCTAATGGAATAAGATATAATCCAACTTTCAAAATGTCTAAAAAATTAAAAGGCATCGTGTGATAAGATCCTGATTTAATGTCTTTTGCATATATGTCTAACATACTTGTAAGCGGATTTCCTGTTTTAATGTAATTGAATAAAAACCAAATTCCAGCTATTAAACAAAAAAAGATTATGTTTTTTATTATTTTTTTATGATTTTTTAAAAATAGTATCACTGGAGAAAAAATTATTGTGGGATATCTTGTTAAAAATAACAAAGCTAAAAAAATCCCAGAATAATCTAAATAAGCAATCATTAATTGGAATAAAGAAATGGCTAATAGTTCCGTTCCAACAAATACACCATTAAATAATAAAAATGGGTTTATAGATAGTATATAAAAGCATGTTGGATTAAACTTTAATCTTTTACTTAGACAAACACAAGAAAATAAATGTAAAGTTGAAACAAAGATTATATAACCATATTCTGCTATTTTCCAAGTAAAAATATTAAATAACGAGATTAAAAAGGGGGTTAGAGGGGGTCTTACCCATTCAAAATACTCAGAATTTCCAATGAAATATCTCGCATTTAATGAATAAGCCATAAAATCCCAAGATACAGATTTAAAGTGCTGAAATAGAAAAAAAGTTGTGGACAATATAAATAGGAAAAGTAAAGTATATCTACTACTTATAATCTTATTTATTTTACTATCTTTATGATTCATCCTATTTTTTTAATAGTAATAGCATATATAAATATTGCCGGAATGGGGCAAACTAATCTACAGAGTTACTTTGCGATCTACTGAAAGAAACAAAACCTTTTTATATCCCTTTAACTTTCTTAATCTGGCCCGTCACGAGAATACTCAATGGAGCTCACGACAACGTCAAGCTATGAGCTTGGGGGTTAGTGTCACGGGCTACAATGTTTAAGGACAAGGATATTCATTATATCACTATTCATTATTTAAGAGAAAAGGCAAATGACCTTACCTTGTTCTATAGGAAAATATAAAATGATAGGGAGGCATAAAAATGGGAAAGATAAGTCCTGTATCAGCCAAATATATAGTTCATTCATCAATAGAAATAGAAGGGGTGGTAGACAGACCTGACGTCATAGGAGCAATCTTTGGCCAAACAGAAGGTCTTCTAGGTTCTGAACTTGAACTCAGAGAACTACAAAGAAACGGTAGAATAGGAAGGATAGAAGTAAGATTAGACACAAGATCCGGAAAAAGCTCTGGAACAATAATCATTCCTTCAAGCTTAGATAAAGCAGAGACAGCAATAATAGCTGCTTCTTTAGAAACAATACAAAGGATAGGTCCTTGTAATGCTACTGTAAAATCCCAGTCTATAGAAGACGTAAGAATAAGTAAAAGAAACTACGTAATAGACAGAGCAAAAGCACTTCTAAAGGATTTAACTGAAAAAGTACTTCCAGATTCACAGGAAATAGCAGATGAAGTTTCATATTCAGTAAGAATGATGGAAATTACTGAATATGGTAGAGAAAGACTTCCAGCAGGTCCAGCAATAGACGAATCTGATGAGATAGTGCTTGTAGAAGGAAGAGCAGATGTTCTTAATCTATTAAAACACGGATTTAAGAATGCAATAGCAATGAATGGAACTTCCATACCAGATACAATAAAAGAATTAAGTAAGAAAAAAGTAATAACTTTATTTGTAGATGGTGACAGGGGAGGAGATTTAATAATTAAAGAAGCTTCAAATTCTCTAGAAGTAGATTATGTAATAAAAGCACCAGATGGAAAAGAAGTTGAAGAACTTACTAAAAAAGAATTACATAAATCTATACGTGGAAAGATTGCAGTAGAGCAGGCAAAACTAGAATTTGCAGGAAAAAACGGTAAAACTAATGGAAATGAAAAATATCAAAGAGATAGAGAACAAAAAGAAAGAAAAGAAAGATATCATAAAAAAACCATCTCTAGGAAATACTCTCCACAATTCAAACAGATGTTAGATGACTTAATAGGAACTCGTGGAGCATATGTTCTAGACGAAAAAACCAATGTTCTTGGAAAAGTACCTACATCAGAATTATCAACAACAATAAGAAATTTAAGAACTGGCGTTCATGCAATAATCCTAGATGGAACCATAGACTATGACTTAGTTAAAACAGCAGAGAACTCTAATGTTAAATTCATAGTTGGGATGGAATCCAAAGTTCCTAATGGAAGATCCAAGATCAATATAGTGACTAAAAGAGATTTTTGAACCAAAAAACATAAAAACACCAATATCAAAAAATTAGTGATATGAAAAAACCAAAAAAGAGGTCTTCAAATAAAGCAATACCTATCTTGGTAATGCTTTTCATTATTTTTGTAGTTTTCTATATCGGTTATGAAAAAAACTGTAACGACGATAAACTCTGTTTCAATAAAGCTGCAAGCAAATGTAATAAAGCCAGAGTTTTAATTGAGAATAACGAAACAACATTCCTTTATACTGTAAAAGGTTCTGAAGGAGATAGATGTGTTATAAATGTAAAAATAGTTGACATCAAAGATTCGTCTCCTGAAACAGATATATTTCTCGGAAAAGACATGGACTGTAAAATACCGAAAGAAGAAATAACATTCGATATGATATCAAAAACTTCGGAGAACATTGAATATTGCTCAGGTCCATTAAAAGAAACCATGTATCAAGTAATAATACAAAAAATGTATTCTACAATAGCTCAAAATCTTGGTGACATAATCTTAGAAATTAGAAGTGAAATAATGAAGTAGGCATGCCTGGATTCGATACAAGATCTAGCCAATGGCTTAACCTTGATCTTTCCTCCCCCTTGTTACCCCATAAGCGCCAGTAGTAATGATTATAGCTGCTATGTTCCCATCCTGACTAGATTCTCAAAACTACCGACCCTACAGGACAAAGGATCAACGTACGGACCAAGACCACTAACTAAATCTTGAACCTCACCAGACTTCAACCCCGTCATAAAGCCGATTTACGGTTACAAGCTACGGCTACCAGCCCAGTCTAGCCTACAAAATAATTAAACTTTAATGTCTTAAAAAACTTTCCATTAAACTTTAGGATTTGCATTAAAATCAGTAAAGGCATTTCCCATCCCTTTACCAATATAATAAGAGACCTCTGCACTTATCCCATTAAAAACATCAAAGACTGTTCTCTTCCTCTCCAAGATTATTATATCTGCGTCTTCTATTCCAGATGCTTGCTCAGCTATTTCAATAGCCTCATCTTTACCACCAAGTTCATCCACTAATCCAATATCTACAGCCTCTATTCCAAGATAATAAATTCCTGTTGCTAATTCTTCAACTTCTTCATATTCCATATTTCTATTCATTGCAACCTGCTCAATAAAATATCTATGAATCTTATTCAATTTGTTCTGTATAATATTCCTCTCAGCACTAGTTAACTCCTTAAAAGGGCTTCCCGCATCCTTGTACTGTCCTGCCACTAATCTTTCATATTCTATTCCATAGTTTTCCATCAAATCTGATATCTGTAAATAAGAGCTTAAAACTCCTATGCTTCCAGTAATGCTCATGGGACTAGCAACAATTATGTTACCAGCACTTGCAACCCAATAACCACCACTAGCACCAACCTCTCTAATCAAAGAAACAACGGGTTTATCAACATCCTTGACAGCCATAGCTATTTCTTCACTAGCCACAACCGCACCACCAGGACTATTAATATCCAATATAATTGCCTTAACACTTACATCTTCATCAGCTTTCTTAATCAACTCAACAATGTCTTCACTAGAAGCTACTTCACCTCCAAGAAAACTAGATCCTCCCATGGTTATGGTTCCATGTATCGGTATTACAGCTATTTTATCACTAATATCCACATTTAAATTAATAAAAAAATCAACCATTAAGAATATGGAAGCTATTCCAATAAAAACTATTAAAACATAAATCCATTTGCTTTGTTTCTTACTTTTTCTCTTAGCCATAACCAACCTAAGATTAAGAACTATTTAAAATTTTGTAACTAAAAATAAGTTAAGAAAAAGAAATAAAGTTAATACCTCTTTACAAGTTTATAGATACTGAATATAATCAATAACATTAATGCTACAAACAATAACGCTGTTATAAATATCCAGAATGGATCTAGTTTCTTCTCTTCTTGTTTAAATCCATCACCAATATTCACTATAAATCCATCTCCATCGCTAGGCAATACACATGTCATCTCTACAATATCTTCATCAATTAAATCTCCGTCCTCATCATATTCTCTTGTTATCTGTTTATAAGTTCCATATTTATCTCCATCTCCATCATCTAGACAATCATTAAAGGTAATCTCAGTTCTACCTTCATCTTCATCATCATCGTCATCATCGTCATCATCATCTCCAGAAGGCTTACTCTTAATCTTAATATCAAAAGTTTCGCAATCTTCCAAAGTTCCTTCAATGTAATCAAATCTGTCTCTTACACAAACAGTAACACTATGTGTCCCAATCTCGTGTTTATCAGGAGTAAATACAATCTCACCCGTATCTCTATTAATATCAAACAGATCAGTATTGTCTTTAAAGTATAACTTATCTCCATCAGGATCATAAGCATCTACATCTAAGTAGAATCTCTTACCAACCCTTGCAGTCTGATCTCCGATATGTTCTAATACAGGAGCTCTATTTTCATCTCCATCACTAATAACAGTAATTCTAAACATATCTGTATCAGCCAAACCACCAGTATCAATTACCCTTACAGTTATATCACTATATCCATAATCTGAATGAGGTCTATTACAACTAACATATCTATCAGACATTATTGTACATCCTATTAAACCAGGATTAGTCTGACTTATAATATTAAAGCTTAATTCTGCATCGTTATCATGGTCGTCAGAAGTATATTTCCATAAATCAACAATGTTTACAGCTTCTTCATCACTTTCAACATGAACATCTGGAATTCCTGCTAATACAGGAGCTTCATTAATTTCCTGAGATCCATAAACATCAATCCTAACTTCATCACTTATTACATCATCATCAGCATCATGCGCAGTACATACAGCATAATAAACTCCTTCATCGTAATAAGTATGTGTTGGATTTTGCTCATTACTCAATGCATAATCTCCAAAACTCCATGAATAAGTAATAGGCGTATTACCACCTTCAGCATTACAAGTAAAGCTAACTGTCAATGGTTCTTCTCCACTTTTAGGATAAGCACTTACATCTATACCAGTAAATTCTAAATCTTCTGGTTCACTAACTTCATTAACTATTAAAGTCAAAATCTTTGTACTGATGCTTCCACCAGCATCTTCCCCCCTGATTTCAACAGTATAAGTTCCAGCTTCTCCATACTTAGCTTCATTAACAGTATAATAACTCCAATAATCATAACTGTTTATTGTCCTATCATCAAAAGTATAAATTAAATAACCATTATCATAAAGTTTTACACTATACTCCACAGGCTTCTGTGTAGTAAAGAAATGTGCATAAAATTCTGCACTCTCGCCTTCATCTATCTGCAATGTACTTTCCTGGTTACCAGTCCAATAACCAACTAAAGCAAGAGCTGCAAAAGCAACTCCGCTTATTAAAAGCATTGCAAATATTAAAGAAAATAATTTCTTATTCATTTTCAAAATCTAACCCCCGCTCCGATTTTACCATAACCATCTCCGTTTAAACTTCCTGCTCCAACGTATGCCGAAACATTATCTCCAAGTGGAATATTAACATTACCACTTACGTCTCCAGTCCAATAAGAATCTTCCTTATGGCAAACATCAATATCTTGATCTAATACTTCATCTCCTCTTAATAATCTTGCAACATGTCTCTCATCTTTCTTTTTACTGACCTTTCCAATACCCGGAGCAACATCAAAACTCCAGTTTCCAGATCTAAAAGAGAACACTGGTCCAAAACTAGTATAATTTTTATCGGATTTAGTTTCTATTCTCCCTTCTCCATGAATACCTTCAGGACTAGGATCACCGGTTATTAACTCTAGATCATAATTTTCATGGCTAGGCCCAAAACTAGCATATCCACCAATACCAAATTTATCGCTAAGATAACCAACTATGCTAAATTCGGGAGCTTCACCTTCCTCAAAAATTCTTGCTCCACCAGCGACCTTCCAGTTATTATATCCAGAGACATCTTCATCCTTAACTTGACAAGAATCTCCATAATCTACAGTAACATCAACAACTTTTCCAGGCTCCGTATAATCTATATCCAATAAAACGGGAACACTAGCCTCAACATTTCCTGTTTTATCATCTTTTGACAAAACCCACAATCCATAAGTTCCTTCTGAATCTCTTAACTCATATACTTCTTCAGGGCTCAATTTACCATCTTTGATAGCTTCTCTAAACTTAACAACATCTTCGCCCTCTTTCTCAATTATATTTGCTAAATTTCTTCTTTTAGAATCTTCTCCACAATCTGTGTATAATCTACAACCATCATTCTCAAGATATTTATCTAGGTTACCTACAATATCTCCAGCACCATTGCCTTCATAAACAATATGATTGCCCTCGTCAGTGCCGTAATTAAACTCCAAACCATCATTGCCAACTTTAACTACTGGATAAGTAGCTGGCCCAATTAAATTCAAAAGAACATTAGGATCCCCTTCTCCAGGGTATATCTTTGCCTTATGATCAACACACTGGCCCCTAACAGGACTTGCCAACGTAGCCAAAACAACAGGCAATGTAACAACTTTTCTTATAAAATTTTTAACTTTCACTTTATTACCAATTGATAATACCTCCAGAAATCAGGATATTCTATTCCTTTATAAATCTTACTATTTGACACTATTATAGGATAGTAACTAAATTATATAAAATTTGAAATAGAAAAGCTTAAATTGTAGTATATAAACTAATTTATGGTATGGTAGAGATAGGCGGCAACATAGAACTCATCAACTTTGATGACCTTGAGCCTGAAAGATTGATTGTAGCAAAGAAGATGATTGGTAATTACGTTAAGAAGATTGCTGATTCTAAAAAAGACTTTGAAAAGATAATCATAGAACTAAAAAACAAGGAAAAAAACGAAGTCAAAGGTAATTTAACCATCGCTGGAAAGGAAACAGTAGAGGAAGTCTCAGATAAGAATTTATTTTTTGCCTTAGATAAATTATTAAGCAAATTAGATAAAGCTTAAACCCTAATTCTCATAAAATTATCTTAATCAAATATAATTAAGCAAAGACTTAAACCAATTTATTATACTTTGAAGAAAACCTATATCTTCTACAAGATTTTCTTTTCTATATCCAATATCAATCTTTTCTTCAAATCCATAATCATAACCCTCACAACTAACAGCACAATCTCCTCCGCAATCTATTCCTTTTTCATCGCTGTCTTTTTTATAATTAAAACAATGCAAAGGGTAAACATCGTCTGATTTGGGAAGATCAAGCTCCCTAAGATCTGCTTTGAAAACTCCAAGTCCTTGTGTTCCAAGATAAAGAAACTCTCCTAATCTATCTATTTTCATGTTGTTTGCTACATTATTTTTTGCTGCAGATGATATCCCTTCAAGTCCTGATGAAAAATCTTGCCATGTCTTTCCAGCATCTAAAGTTATATGGACTCCATTTGTGCTGCTTACAAACAAAACATCATAGTTAAAAGGATACATGATGATCTGGTAATATTCCTGCATTTCACCGAGCCCATTGGTAAGTTCAATCCAGTTTTCCCCACCATCAACTGATTTAAAAACCCCTCCACAAAAATCATTTCTTCCACAGAAGCCCTTGTTTTGCCCGTTTTTTGATGTAGCATAAATTATATCTGGATTTCTGGGATCAAAAGCAAAGGAAAAAACCCATTGTTCTGAAGGCATTCCCTCTTCTATTTTTCTCCATGTCTTTCCCTTATCTTCAGATATTGATACGCCATTATAAGTTCCTGCATAGATGATGCTTTTATTGTAAGGGTGAAATTCCATGGCAAATGTACCATCTATTGTAAATCCCAGGTTTGTTTCTTTCCAAGTTTCTCCTTTATCGACAGATTTGTAAAATCCTCCCGGAAATGTTCCTAGATAAATGATATTTGGGTAAAAAGGATTTATCAGCATAGCGTTGTAAAGATATAGCGGTCTTTCCCACCAATGCCAAAAGACGCCAAAATTAGAAACTCCAAAAGGCCCAAACCAATGATCATATCCTTTATCAAGATAATATAATCCATACCCCCTGCTTCCTACAAAAACTTTTCCTTTATTCACTTCAAGAGTTTTAATGTCTTTAGTGACAAGTCCGTTATTTATCTGTTCCCAATTCTCAGCACCATCATTAGAGAAGTATACTCCATTATTTGTAGCAAGATAAATAGTATCTTCTTTTATTGGATCAGTCTTTATTGCGTATATTTCTTCTCTCATAATCTCTTTATTTTGGCCGAACTTTCCATACATAGGCATCCATGTTGCTCCACCATCTGTTGACTTGTAAACCCCTTTACTAGCAATTCCTAAATACAGATTATTTGTATTCAGAAGATCAATATCCAAAGCATAATACCCCTGTCTTAAAGGATCAGTAACTTCAAAACTTGGCATTGCAAAATTTATTTCAATCCATGTATTGCCTTTATCTGTTGACTTAAAAACTCCTCCAGGGTAAGATGTTGCATAAATAACATTTGAATCAGTCGGGTCTACTTTTAGTTGGATATTAAAGATTTCTGGGAATGGTCCATTACTTTCTACCCATGAAATGGAGTTGTCTGGATTTATTTTCCCTGAATAGACTCCCCCGCCCAAGGTTCCAACATAGATGTAATTGTTGCTCATTGCCATTGAACCAGTGTTTTTGAAATTCAAACCTTTGTTATGCTGTTTCCATGTTTTTCCGTTATCATCTGAAACGTATAATCCTGTAGCAGTAACAGCAAATAAAATGTCTTTACTAGGATGCTTTAATAATTTCTTAGTGCTACTCTTAAAGGGATTGTTCTCAAGTAAGGGTATCCAACTATTTCCATTATCTTCACTCCTGTAAATATTGCTGATAATATTTTCTTGGCTAGGATTGCCTTCTAATCTAAAATTCATGTCCAGATCAATATCTGATGCACCTGTTAAATATAATTTATTGTCATCAGCTATTATGTTATTAAAGCCCATATCTATATCAGGAGAAATATCTTTCCATTTGCTGCCATCATATTCATATACACCATAAACATGGCTTACTGCATAAAGCTTGTCTTTTGAAAAAAAGTCTATTATTATTTTTCCATCTATTACTTTTGAAAATTCAACAGGCTCAGCTTGAGGATCATTCAAATCTAACCTGAAATTTGTTCCAGACATAGGACCATTAATAAACAAAGATATCATCCCTGTTATTTTATTAAAGACAGAGAAATAAATCTCTCCATTATACAATGCTATAGTACTGATACGATAATATTTTTCTTCATCTAAAGAAACTAATTCTTTCCATGTTTTGCCTTTGTCATATGATTGGTATATTTTTGGTTTTGTTCTATCAGCAATAATAATGTGGTTAGAGTTTTTAGAATCTACTATTATAGCTGGAATTGAAATTGTTGGAGTATCTATTTTTGTCCAGCTTCCACCAGCATCTTCTGAAACGAACAAACCAGCGCCCCACGGAGCAGAATAAACTACTTCTTCGTTATTTGGATCAACTGTAATTGTGTGGATTGTTGAGAATGTAAATTTATTATTTAACTTATCCCAGGAAACACCCTTATCATTACTTACATAAATCTCCCCTTTTTTTCCTGTTGCTCCTGCATAAACATTATTTGGATTTTGCTTATCAATAGCTACTGAAGTAACAGCCTGAGCTGAAGGGATTGCTAAAGAAACACCCCACGACTCTCCAGCATCTTCTGAGCGGTAAACTTTTGATTCTTTTTCAAACACTTTTTTGTTATAACCACTATAGATTATATTAGGATTTTCAGGGTCAATTGCTATGGAGTAAGAATAATCAGGAGAACCAAGAAGGTATCTCCAATCACATTCATTATGCCTACAATTTCCTTTAAACATTCCCTGTCCATTGTTTATAACATACACAACTTCCTCATCAGTTGGGTGTACAGCCATAGCGTATATTGAAGAAAAACTAAAACCATTATTTATCTGCTCCCAGGCCATTCCTGCATCTTCTGATCTGTAAATGTTACCAATGTCGGCAATATCATAAACAATATTTCCATTTGCAGGCTCTGTAGCGAGTTCGTCAACCCACGGATGAGTAATGCCTCCTTTGTTTAATATTCCCCATGTTTCTCCTCTGTCTTCGGTTTTCCATGTCCCTGAACCATCTCCTCCAGAAACATAAACTACTTTTTCATCAGTTGGATGAACAGCAATGTTAGTAACAGCAGGATTAATTAATCCTTTATTTGCTAGCCACCATGTTTTTCCTTCGTCAGTAGATTTTGCAATGCCCTGGCCAATATAAGTAGCATATAAGATATTTTCATTATTAGGATCAGTTGCAATTGATGTCTGCTCTGCTGTTCCAAAATCTTCTATTTTTTGCCATCCTCCTAATCCACAAAACGTTTTTCCGCCATCTGTTGTTTTATGAGCTGGACTAATCATGTAAAATATTCCTTTTTTTGATCTTGAAAACTCTATGTCGGTTGGATTCGGTTGAGGAATATCAGGACAAGAAGGACCAGATGAATATATCATCTTATTCCATGTTTTTCCTCCATCTCTGGTTTCAAAATGATGCTCAGAAAATTCACCCCCTCTATTAAAAGCATCTGCAAGCCCTACTATAATATGATTAGAATCAAAAGGGTCTAGGGCGATTTCACTTACAAAAGTTTCTTTTTGAGCTCCAATATCAATAACCTTCCATGAGGAACCACCATCTGTTGAATGATATAGGGAGCCTTCTTTTGCCATTTCATGGCCTGCCCCCATCCAAATACTATCTTTTTTATCCACTATAATAGAATTTATCTCTTTAATATGCAGATTATTAGTTATATCTTTCCAGGTTTCTCCTGAATCTGTTGATTTGAAAATCCTGCTGTCTCCGTCATTCAGAGCTCCAGCATAAAGAATATTACTCTCTTCGGGATCTATTGCAATTGCTGTAATCATTCTTAGATTTTCTTTTTCTTGCATTTTTTCCCAGGATTTTCCATAGTCAGTTGATTTGAAAATTCCATCAGACGCTCCTACATAAATTATATTTGGATTTTTAATATCAAACTCTATTGCTCCTATAAATTGCTCTGCTGAAACATGGGTTAAGATTACTCTTTCCCAGTCTTCACCTGCATTTCTGGAAACAAACAAAGACCTTGTCGATCCAGCAAAGATAGAGTTAGAATCTTTAGGACTAACCTTTACGATATGGAAAATACCTCCTGGAGGTCCTGCTGTCTGCTCCCAAATTACACCATTAAAAGAATCTGCATGAACTACATGAATGAGTGAAAAAAGATATATGATTAAAACCAGATTCTTTAAAAACAATATTTTTATTTTACCTCTTTTCATCCATTATAATCTATCGAGCATATTATAAAATACTTTCTAAAATTAATCCTGCCTTTAAAAATGTTTTAATAAAATTATTTCTAAGCTATTTAAACACTCGGACAAAGTATCAATAAAAACCTTTATAAACACGCCCACTCTTCATTAAAATATGGTTAAGAGAATTGGTGGTTTTCGAAGAAAAACCAGAAATAAACTAAGGAAAAATGTAAGGATAAAAGGAAAAATAAGCCTTACTTCATACTTCAGAGAATTCAAAGAAGGAGATAAAGTAACTCTAAAAGCAGAACCTTCGGTACAAAAAGGAATGTACTTTCCAAGATATCATGGAAAATATGGAGTAGTAAAAAAGAAACAGGGTTCCTGCTACTATATACAAATAAAAGACGGAAGAAAATCAAAGGATGTATTAGTTCATCCGGTTCATTTAAAAAAATGTCAGACATAGAAATAATTCAAGAAAATCCACTCTCGTTAACAGAGTTAAAAGATAAAATTGAAGAAATAAAAAAACGAGAGAAAGAATTAAACTTCAGAAGCAAAAAAACTGAGGAATACCTAAAATCATTAAAAATAAAAGATAAAAAGGCCAAGGAATTAAAGAAAGAACTAGAAACGTTAGATATATTAAGATTAAAACCAAGAAATATAATAAAGATAGTAGATATATTACCTAAGGACCAGGATAGTTTAAGGTTTTTGCTAAGCGAGGAAAACATAACCTTAAAACAAGAAGACATTACTAAAATAATATCAATAGTGAAAAAACATGCCTAATACAAATAAAAAAAATGAAACAAACTTTGAGAGAAGAACACGCAATTATCTTGGATTTCCTACCGAATGGATATCCAACAGATACAAGACCAATGCATCTGAAGAATCCCATAGCGCAAGCTCTTGGAAAAGAACATTTCATTCTCTTAGAGTTAGTTGCAAGGAAAGGCTCATTTCTACAGCCCTATGAAGAAGTATACATAGGCGAAGGCAAGAGAGATAAAATACATCATATTCTTGGAAGGTTATTAATGGACAGGTCAACAGGAACAGCTAGAATAAATCTACAATCCATAATAAAGGACTTAGTAGTTAAAAATGAAAAGAGATTTGTAGAATTCTTCAACACAGCATCACCAATAAATACAAGAAGACATCAAATAGAACTGATTCCAGGAATCGGAAAGAAACATATGTGGGAAATAGTAGAAGAAAGAAAAGAAAAGCCATTTATTTCATTTGATGACATTAAGAAAAGAGTTAAACTAATGCCAGACCCTGAAAAAGCAGTAATAAAAAGAATAATGGCAGAATTAAACAATGAAGACAAGTACAAAATTTTCACAGCAATATAAAAAACTTTTTAAACCAGTGCTTAACTAGAAAAACCAATGCAAAAAGACATAAAACACTTAATAAGAATAGCCAATGTAGATTTAGAAGGTAAAAAACCAGTAATCCACGCTTTACAGAAAATAAAAGGAGTAGGTCATAATTTCGCAAACGCAGTATGCAATAAACTAGATATAGATAAAACACAGAAAGCTGGTTCTCTTACTCCCGAACAAGTAAAGAAAATAGAAAAAGAAATCAAAGAGCCTTCTTTGCCTGACTGGTTATTAAATAGAAGAAAAGATTACGATACTGGAAAGAATATCCATTTGATAACTTCAGATTTAAAATTACAAAAAGAATTTGATGTTAAAAGATTACAAAAAATAAAATCATACCGCGGAATAAGACACGCACTAAAATTACCATTAAGAGGACAAAGAACACGTGGACATTTCAGAAAAGGAAAATCTGTCGGTGTTCAAAGAAAAGGTATTAAAGCAGCAGCCAAGAAAGGTAAGAAATAGCTAACATGGGATCGCCAAAAAAACAAAGAAAAAAATATGAAACGCCATTAAATCCTTGGGAAAAGGATAGGATAGACCAAGAAAAGAAATTAATCAAGGAGTACGGATTAAAAAATAAAAAAGAACTTTGGAAAGCCCAGTCAGACTTAAGGAGATACTTGAAACAAGCAAAAAAACTTATATCATCTACAACCGAGCAAACAAAGAAAGAAGAAAAACAACTGCTCGCAAGGCTGTTAAAATATAATTTGATTACAAAGGATATGAAAGTAGAAGATGTCCTAAACCTAACGCCAAAACATATCTTAGACAGAAGATTACAATCTGTTGTTTACAAAAAAGGGTTAGCAAATACAATAAATCAAGCAAGGCAATTCATCAGACATGGTCACGTAATGGTAAATGACCAAAAAAACACAGTACCTTCTTATTACGTTACAAGAGATGAAGAAGGAAAGATAACAACTACAAAA
>CAYVLZ010000001.1:0-64000 GCA_964452525.1 Candidatus Woesearchaeota archaeon | reverse complement strand
ATAACATTCAACCCTTCATCTAACCTATCGAAACCAGAGGTTTTAGAAAAAGCAAAGCAACCTAAAAAAGAAAAATCTAAAGTTGTTAAAGTAGTAAAGAAAAAAACAGATAAAATTCTAAAAAAGAAGCCAAAAAATGAAAAAAGATAAAACAAGATGGGGCATAGCACACATTTACTCTAGTTACAACAATACAATAATCCACATAACAGATATGACTGGATCTGAAACAATAGTTAAAACCTCCGGAGGCATGACAACTAAAGCTCACAGGCTCGAATCAAGCCCTACTGCAGCAATGGCAGCTGCAAAGATGGCAGCAGAAGGTGCCAGAGAAAAAGGCATTAATGCAATCCATATAAGAATAAGAGCACCAGGTGGTCATAACGGTCCAAATAATACTGGTCCAGGAGCGCAAGCTGCGATAAGATCCTTAACAAGAGCCGGTCTTAGAATCGGAAACATAGAAGACGTTACTGCCACACCAACCAATGGTTGTAGAAAAAAACATGCTAGAAGAGGTCGTAGAGTATAAAAATGCAAATCCAACAATTAAAACAAGAAAAAAATGAACTTTTCTTTTTAATAAAAGACATAAATCCTGTTATAGCCAATACGCTAAGAAGATTAATGCTTATAGAAGTCCCAACCCTAGCAATAGAAGAAGTAAACTTTCTTAAAAATGACTCTGCACTATACGATGAAATCATTGCACATAGACTCGGATTAATACCCTTAACTACGGATCTTAAAAGTTATGAATTAAAAGAAGAATGCACTTGTAAAGGCAAGGGTTGCCCAAAATGTGAATTACAATTAACATTAAAGGCAAAAGGTCCATGCACAGTATATTCTTCAGAATTAAAATCATCAGATCCCAAAACAAAGCCGGTATATGAAAATATTCCAATCACATTATTAACAAAAGGTCAAAAATTAGAATTAGAAGCCACAGCAGTTTTAGGAAAAGGAAAAAAACATGCAAAGTTTTCACCAGGCTGGATTTATTATTTTGGAAATCCTGAATTTGAGATTAAATCTGACAGTGGCTTAAAGAAAATAGAAGAATCCTGTAAAGATGCAGTAAAAATAGAAGGCAAACAGATAAAAATAACCGATATTTCGAAATGGAAAGAATCCTATGAAGAAATATTCGAAAAAAATAATGTTAAAGTAAATAGAAGTGAAAAAGATTTCATATTCTATATTGAATCTTTTGGTCAACTAAGTCCAAAACAGATGATAGAGGAATCTCTAAAAATATTTGATGAAAAACTTGATGATTTTGTAAAATCATTAAAAGAAACAAAAGAAGGAAAAATTAAAAAGATAGGCAAAAAAATCAAAAAGAAATAATGCGGGAGTGCCGGAGTGGTCAAACGGGGTAGAAGAAATGCCCAAGCTAAGGACCTACTGGCTTAGTGCCTGCGCAGGTTCGAACCCTGTCTCCCGCACCATAATCAAGGAGGAAAAACAAAATGTCAGAGTACGAAGAAAACCATGATGAAACAATACTTGCATGTACTTCATGCATAAAAGGAATACATATACAAGGAGAACCTTTTACAGAAACAAAAAGAAGAAACGGAAACTTATTCAAACACTATAGAACTCTTCAAGAAATGGGGCTTGTACTAAAAACAGGAGATATAAGATCCATAAGATACTTCGGAATCATAGCAGAAGAAATGGGAGGGAGATATACTAACCTAATAGATCTATATCCAAGAGTAATAGAAAGAGCAACAGAAGAATTAAAGATGGGTTTTGAAGAAGCAGATGAGCTTTATGGAAAAATAATGAAAGCAGCAGAAGAGACAGCAATGCTATCAAGAACGCCTAAAGGAGAAGTTGTTCGATCTGGAATGATTCTTGACGAGATAATATGACTAAAACAAATCCAGAACTGGAAAACTTAATTTCAGAAATGAAAAAACTTTCACATAAAGAAAAAACTAATGTTTGGAAAGCTCTTGCTAAAAATCTTGAAAAACCTTCAAGAAGAAGAGCTTCCGTTAACTTATCAAAAATAGATAAATACACCTTAAAAGAAGAAACAGCAGTGATACCAGGAAAAGTGTTATCTGATGGTGATTTAACCAAAAACACCACAGTAGCAGCATTCCAGTTCTCAGAAAAAGCAAAAGAAAAGATAAACAAATCAGGGAAAGCAATTACCTTTAAAGAACTAATGAAGCAAAATCCAAAAGGAAAGAATCTTAGAATATTAAAATGATAATTAATGGTGAAAATTTAATACTTGGAAGACTGGCAACCTTTACAGCTAAAAAAGCTCTGCAAGGAGAGAAAATAGACATTGTTAACTGTGAAAAAATAGTTGTAACCGGGGACAGGGTAAATACAAAAAAACATTACAAAAAAAGAGTAGACAGAGGAACACCACTAAAGGGTCCTTTTTATCCAAAAGTTCCTGACAGATTTGTAAGGAGAGCGATAAGAGGTATGCTTCCATACAAACAAGAAAGAGGGGAAAAGGCTTTTAAAAGAATAATGTGTCATATTTCAATACCTGACAAGTTCAAAGATCAAAAATTAGAAACATTAGATAATGCAAATATTTTAAAAACAAAGAATTTTAAATTCACTACAGTATCAAATATTTGTAAATCCCTTAAGAAATGAAAAAAATAAATACAACAGGAAAGAGAAAGAGATCAATAGCAAAAGCTACAGCATCCGCAGGAAAAGGACTTATAATAATTAATCAAAAACCTCTGGAGATGTATGAACCAGAAATAGCAAGATTAAGAATCTTAGAACCTTTAACTATAGCAGGAGATAAAGCCAAAAAACTAGATATAGATGTAAAAGTCAAAGGTGGCGGATGGAACTCCCAAGCAGAAGCTTCTAGATTAGCCATTGCTCGTGCTTTGGTGGAATTTGACAAAGGCCTTAAACAACCTTTTTTAGCTTATGATAGACAGTTATTAATAGCAGACGTACGTAGAAAAGAAACCAGAAAACCAAATGATTCTAAAGCAAGAGCAAAAAGACAAAAATCTTACAGATAAATTAGACATTTTTATAAATTAGTTCTCATTCACTTTTTTATGTCTCTTGATATTTTGCTCAAAGCTCTAGATGAATTCCCCAGAAAAAGAATCCTTGTTATAGGAGATTTAATGCTAGATATCTACAGTTGGGGCACAATCAATAGGTTAAACCCAGAAGAAGAAGGATCTCCATTAATAACTGTTAACAAAGATACTCATGTCCTTGGAGGAGCTTCTAATGTAGCCAATAATATAGCTAGTCTCAGAGCAAATGTAACTTTAATTGGCATGGTTAACCAAAATGATTCCTATGGTGCTGAGTTCACTAGACAATGTAAAAACCGAGATATAAGATTGATAACCTTTAATGACGGAAGACCAACAACCACAAAACAAAGAATTATGTCTAAAAAGCGGCAGATAACAAGAATCGACAGAGAAGAAGCCAGTAAGATAGATGAAGAAACAGAACACAAAATAATAGATAAGTTAAAAGAACTAAACTATCATTGCATTGTCCTTTCTGATTACAACAAAGGGTTACTAACTAGAAATCTCTGTACAGAAATAATAAACATATCAAACAAAAAAGGCCTTAAGGTTTTTGTTGATCCAAAGCCAGAGAACTATAAATCTTTTTACGGAGCCTATTTATTAAAACCAAATGAAAAAGGAGCAGAAGGCATAAGCGGTTTAGAATTATCAAAAAATGGAGCAATAAACAATGAGGTCGCAAAAAGCTTATGTGAAAAGATAGACTGTGAAGTTTCAGTTATAACTCTAGGTGAGAATGGTGTGATATACTATGACAAAGAAAGCGGCAAACAAAATCACATCCCTACATACGCTAGAGAAGTAAGAGACGTAACTGGAGCCGGAGATAGTTTCATGGCAACTTTAAGTCTAGGGATCTGCTCTAGTCTAAATCTAGAAGATGCAATTAGACTAGCCAATATAGCTGCTGGTTTTACAGTATCAAAAGTAGGGACCTATGCAATAAGCAGTCAAGAAATAAAAGAGTATATAGAAGATCCACATTTCATAAAATTATATAATGAAAAAGTTTAAAAAGAACCATATTTCGCTAGATTAATATGATTATACCAATTAGATGTCAAAGTTGTGGAAAGCCAATCGCACAATTATACGAAGATTATAAGAAAAGAACCCAAGAAGGAGAAGACTCAAAAAAAGTTCTTGACTTCCTGGGATTAAGAAGATATTGCTGCAGATCAATGTTCCTTGGACATGTTGATTTACTAGAGAAAGTATCCAAATTTAAGAAATTCTAAAAGATGTACAGTCCAAAACAAGTTAATGAGTTTATAAGAAATTATAATTCCTTTAGAGTAACCTATAACATAATAACATCCAAAGATCTATATCCAGATGGAACTCAAAAATCAGAGTCTTTAAAACATCATCTGAGAAAAGCGCTAAGGATACCAGTAAACTTCACCCCATTCATACCAGGATTTCAAAAACAATTAGAAGAAGTAGTAGAAAGAGGATTTCTTAAGTTAAAAAAAGATGCTTTTCCTGGATAAAACAATAAAATTTATAAATTTTCTTTAACTTCAATTCTCGTGGAAGAATATAGAATAACCGAATACGGCTTCGATAATATTTTCCTTTACCTAGGTTTAGGAGATTCTGAAAAATATTTACCTCTAGAATTGAATCAGATAATCGAATTAAAGTCTCTAGAGAAAATTACTGATGGTTGTAAAGTTCTAGTAGAAGGCAATTTCTTTGAAGAGGGAAAAGTTGAATCAGTTTATTTAATAACCCCCGATGGCAATTATGAACTATTGTATTTAGCTGAAAAAGAAACAGAAACTAGGCATTAATCATTCTTAATGGTATGCAGCTGTCCTAATTTTGTCATAAACTTATTAACATGCTTTACAGTTTCTCCAATAAAAGGAATCCCTCCGTTAGATTCTACAGTACGGGCACCAGCATTATATGACGCAATAGCATAAACCATGATATGGGGATAATAATCCATTCCAAAACGCTTTTTACATTGTAAGGCCATCCTAGACATATAATCAACCCCGCAACTAATAGCTGATTCTTCATCAAATGGCTGGTGAAAAGATTTAATCTCTTTCTTTGTCATCCCAACAACAGCTTCTCTTAAATTTTTCCTGTATCTTGAATAACTTAAATTTCTCCTCCTTCTAAGAATATCTAGCTCATTTATTTTTTCTCTCAAAACCAAAAAATCATCAATAGTAGATTTCTTAAGTATATCTGTTTTAGACCTAGAATTGACATCAGACGACTGTTCACTATATTCTCTACTTAATCTCAAGGCTTCTAAAAAATGATCATCCACATAGACATTCATACCATAATCGTCTCTAGCAGTATAAGGCATAAACTGCGCCAGTCCAGCTGCTCCTACCCAAGACAGAGCATAAGGATCAAAAGAGCTCTCTATATAAAAGTTAACAGCTGCAACTTCTGGAGTAATCACAAAAGAATCCCTGGTAGAATTACAACTATCCACTATCAAAGGAAGATATTTCTCAACTTTCTTAAAATCTTTATGACCTGAGATATATTTATAATCATCTAGTCTAAATTCCTGACCTTCCTCAAACCCGTTTAAGATGGGAACAAAAGACGCAGCCCCAACAATCCTTAAAAAATCTCTTCTATCCATGTTGCGGAGAACAATAAATTATTTAAAAAACTTTTCTTCTTCACTTGAATGCGTGACCAATCCGTATTACAAGAAAGATTTGAGCAAATCCTATATCTATTCTTCCCAGATCTGATTAAAAAGAATAAAATAATAGTAAAATTCAGAGGAAGATCCAAACATAAATTCGGCCACATAAAAAGATTAAAAGATAAAAACACAGAGATAGTTGTTAACTCTTTATTCAGAAGCCCGTATGTCCCTCTATATGTAATAGATCTAACAATAGCCCATGAACTTGTACACTATCTACATGGCTTTCAAAGTCCATTGCCAAAACAATTCAAATATCCTCATCAAGGGGGGGTTGTAAGAAAAGAACTAATTAAAAGAGGTTTAAAAGAGCATTTAAGATTAGAAAGCAAATTTGTCAAAGATGAATGGCCAAAAATATTTACGGCTTTAACTTCTAAGCCTTACTAGCCTTCTCTTTTAAAAAAGGATATCTATTATATTTCTTACAATTAAAACAATAACATACCACTTTATTATTCTTTGTTCTAACCCTGCAATTTACACCGGGTCTTAAATATTTATAACAATGTTTACAGAATTTCCTTTTATATTCTCTAGGCATTCTAATGTTAGCTTTCATCGCTATCTTTCTAGCTAAAGTTACATATCTATTAGCTAAACCTTCATTCTCACTAAAAACCTTATCAGCTTCTTTAAACAGAATGCCTATTCTTTCCCTAGCTATTCTCTTTTCTTTGCTCTTATCTCTCATAATCTAAATTTAACTTAAGAATTTATAAAGGTTCCCAGTAGAAAATAATATAAACACAACCTCTGAGAGTATGGTAAAGAGGTGATTGATATTAAAGAATTTAATTTTAAGAAAGTATTAATCATAACAATAATCAGTATCCTATCTTACTTTCTTCCATTACCCGTTTCAAATCAAGCCATGGTAGTATTTTCTGTTTTAATCTTAGCAGCATTATTATGGGTAACTGAAGCAATACCTCTATTCTTAACCTCTTCATTAATTGTAATATTAATAGTCTTATTTAGAATCTTCACATTCGAAGAAGCTATAATTAAATTTGCAGATCCAATTCTAATCTTATTATTCGGTGGTTTTCTAATTGCAAGAGCTATGCAAGACGTTTCTTTAGACAAAAGAATAGCAAAACAAATATTACACAGATTCAAAAACGACAGATACAGCTTACTCGCTTTAATGTTCACTACAGCTTTCCTATCCATGTGGATCTCTAATACTGCTTCTACTATTGTAATGATACCAATTGCCCTCGGAATAGTTGCTAAATTCGGAAAGAAGATGTCTAATTTCAACAAAGCAACTGTCCTTGGTATTGCCTACAGCGCCAATATAGGAGGTACTGGAACCATCCTTGGAACGCCACCAAATGCAATAGCAGTTTCTAAATTATTAGAAATGTCAAACATCTCTGTTTCTTTCTTAGATTGGATGAAAGCAACCATCCCAATAACCTTAATCTTAGTGCCAATAGCTTGGCTATTACTAACTAAAATGTTTCCATTTCCAGAGAGAAAAATAGAAGCTGTTAAAAAACTAAGAAGATTAACGCAACAACAAAAACTCTTCTTATATATATTCCTAGGAACCATTTTATTATGGCTCACTACTTCCATACATGGAATCTCTTCTTCATTAATAGCCTTAATCTCAGCCACAGTTTTATTCCTAGTTAAATTACTAAAATTAGAGGACTTAAATAAAATAAACTACCAAATTTTAATCTTATTCGGGGGAGGCCTAGTTCTTGGAAGTGCTATGTTCTCCTCTGGATTGTCACAATTCTTTGCTGATAATCTTTCAAGATTGTTACAGGGCTATCCAAGTTTCATAGTAATCTTAGGAATAACAATATTTGCAATTTCTCTGGGAGCCCTTGCCTCTAATACAGCCACAGCAGCTATCTTAATGCCAGTAATAATTCCTTTAGCCTCTTCATTGAATTTCTCTCCAAAAACTCTTGCCCTGTTAGTTGGTGTAGCAGTCTCTCTTGACTTCCTATTACCAGTAGGAACCCCGCCGAATGCTATTGCTTACTCTACTGGGAAAATAACAATAAAAGAAATGTTAAAAGCTGGAATCTTCCTAACCCTCATCTCCATAATAGTCTTAACTTTAATAGCAAGATTCTTATGGGTTTAAGATCAATTATCCTTTTACCCATCAGAACGTTTTCTTTCAATTTCTTTTAGAAGATATCTTTCATATCCACTAATAGCATCTAGAATTTCCTGATTCCGATCTAATGTCTCCTCACCAACAGGCAACTCTTCAGATAATCTCTCATTTAAAGTTTCTATATTATATCTAGCTCTTCCAATTAAAGAAACTACCTCATCAGTAAGTTTTCTATACAAGGTATCATTCATTTTCTCTGCCCTCCATTATTCCTTACTATTTTATCTAATCTATTAGAATCAAACCTTCCAACATAATTAGCAACATTAACAAAATAGTTAAGAGCACTTAACTGCTTAAGATTACTTGAACTTAAAGTATAAACTGGTTCTATACCTTGTAAGTCAGCAACATCTACAATACTACCTCTTCCACGCAAACTAAAATCAACACTAAGTAGAAATTCTCCACCATTTTCAAATACCGTAGCATAGTAAAAGACCATTTTTAATCATTCATACTAATCTTTATTCCTCCTTCATCCATTAACTTAAACTTACCCTCCATCACTTCCCTAAAATCTTTTCTAGTCGGTAACTGCCCCTCTGGCAATTCTATCGTATATACATATTCTCCAACAAACTTTTCTCCACAACAATCTTCTTCCCTAACGAGAGAATTAATCACTTCACCCTTACATATCCTCCCTTTATAACAGTCTGTTGGAACCCCCCACTTAATCATTTTTCCTCTATTAAGTTTTCCTTCTAAGTCTCCTGCTCTTGTATCTTGGAAACCTAAAGATCCAATCGTTGCCAGTGTATAGATAATTAGACTTTTATATTTCATTTGAATTAGAAAAGTGGAAATTTAACTAATTTATAAAATTAACCCTTACTAATCAAATTCTCAAAGAACTTCAGCCCTTTTTTCTCACTGTAATATCTATAAAACTCTGGCCTTTTATTTATCTTTTCAGTCAACCTTCTTTTAATAATCTTAAGATCATCCTTCCCGGGATTCCAATTTTTTAATAATCTCTTATCAAAACCCTTTAAACTTAACTTTCTATTAACCTTGAACCCCCTCCTCTTCATTTCTTCTGTTAACTGTCTATGTCTATCTCTTAAATACAATAACTTATCCTTAAAGAATTTCTGATGCCCTTTGCCAAGACAATAATTTTCTGGAACTTCCTCCAAACCCGGATACTTTCTAACATAAGACAAAAGCATAAGAATTTCATTATACTCAGCTATCAAATGCTGATCAGATAAATTCCTAACTTTAATCAAGTTTATTCTCACCATATTGAAGAAAATCTAGAAATCTTTATATATTTATTCAAATTCTCCTCTATTAATGGCAACAAAAGTTAATGAGCTTACTGGACTCTCTGAAGGAGAATTAATAAGCATAGCAAGGGGTGGCCAGCATTTCAAAGAAAAACGTAAAAGAAAACATAGATATTCCCTCTTAAGATCAGAAATAATACCAGAAAGATGGGAACATGACGCCAAAGCCCAAATAGAAGCCATGGAAACCCTAAGCAACGGAGAAAATCCTACTGTCCTGAACTACTTAAAAAAATTTACTGACTTTAAACTTGACTGCCAAGATGTATCCTCAATACCTTATTTTATAGATGATTCATGCCATATAGCGTATCCTGAACAAAATCCTGCTCCTTATTCTAGAGTTTATAGAGTATCCTTCCCAAGAGCAATAGGCCCTCTAAAAAAAGAACTAGAAAGTTACCTAATAGAGTGCTTTAAGACTGAAGAAACAAAAGAACAAACTCCAGAACTAACCAAAGAAGAAGTTGAACAAATGCTCCTAAGAAACCCTTTTTATAAAAGAATAAAAGAATCAAAGAATCAATTAAAAACCTAGAAGAGACTTTTACTAATTCTACCTACGTAGGACAATAAAGCTTAAATACTCGATAACATATGAAGTTGCTCTTGCTAATTCTCCGTTTTTTCTCAATAGCCACCATTATTTTAGAGAGAAATCCTCTTATTTTTTTTGAGGCTGCTCTACTAACCGAAAGAGGGGTCTAAATGGCTAAGAAAAGAAGAACAAAGAAGAAGCAAAAAGAATAGGGAGGTTACACTATGTTTAAAATCGAAGAATATGACGATTACGACGATGATGATGAAGAGTAAGGTTACTCTACAACCTTCTCTTTTTTCTTTTTTCCCAATATAAAATGAAAAAAATACACTCAAGAGTTAAAAGAAGGCATGCATTAAGCACGCACAAATCACAGTACGATTTCTTCCACCCTAAGAAAAGAAGAAGACCAAAGACCTTTAAGACAGAAAACGCTGCTAACCTTTGGGCCAAAGCCAACAAAATAAACTCGTATTTTCTTAAGCCTGTCAAAAGAAATAAAAGATTCCAGGTAATCGAAAATGGGCAGGATAAAAACAAAATTGGTTAAAAGAACCACAAAAGATCTTCTAAAAAATCATAAAGAAAAATTTACTGATAAGTTTGAAGAAAATAAACATATTGTAGAAAAATTTGTTTCTCTAAACTCTAAAAGACTAAGAAATCTAATAGCCGGACATATAACAAAGCTGATTAAAAAGGAAAGATACTAATCTTCATACAACAAATAGATGGTTTCTCTTCCAGGATAAGTAGCATAATCAACAAAAACTTTCAATGGAGGAAATTTACTACAACAGTTATCAATTTTTTCTTCTATTTTACTTTTACAGTATCCGGACTCAACAGCAATGCCTGTTCCCAAACTAGCAACAGCATTAAAACCTAAAAAAGATATAAGCAAGGCATTCATCATCCCTTTCTTAAAAGTTTTTGTAACTACAGGCTCATATTTAAACACTTCAATAGAATCTGATGATGTAATATTGTCTAAGTAACCCCCCGAACCAGAATTAAAATCGGGAATTACGTTTTGCATTATTTATCCAAAGACATAATTATTAGAATATTGAAATATATAAAACTTACTAATCAATTATCCATGTCTGAATTATAATTACAAGAATTGCTATTATGGCCATTATTCCTTTTATAGCATGAAAAGCAGCAGTCTCTATTCTTATTCCAGGAAAACTAAACACTCCTGCAATGATCGCAATCGCTCCAACACATACAGTGGTTAGATGCGTTATATTCGCAGGAGTAATACCTTCTTTTAAAGTCTTTAATTTATCTATCTTAACCTCAATCATTAATCCTATTCCTACTACCAACATTAACAAGGATTCTATATACGAACTTAGATCATAACTAAATATTGTTTCACTTAATATTCCTAAAAACCCAAGAATACTTACGATAGATAAGGCTGTAACGAATCTATGAGATATCTTAGTTCTAGAAACCTCTTTTGTATCTTTTACTTTAGTAACAGGCTTTACTTTTACAACCTCTTTTTCCTTAGCCATACCATTTACTAGAATAAGTAATATAAAAATTTATCTAATTAAAAAAGGTGGACAGCTTTCTTAGCTTCCCGCAGAATGCAGTACAACTAAGAACGGAGACTTGCTTAACTTCCGTGTTCGAAATGAGAACGGGTGAACCAAGTCCCTATGACCGTCCAGAACTAAAAATCTTTAATAGTTTAAAAACATTACTATTTTCCCAGTTGTTCCGAAAGACCAAAAGTGGAAAACGAATCATCTAAACCATTAGTCTGAGGCTTGTATCCATTGATTTTAAGCTCTTGTTGTGTTAGTTTAGCTTGTTGCCTTCTCCAGTGATGGATTCTTCCTAAAAGCCTTGTTCTGTCTATAAGCTTATTTCTATATTGTTTTCTCCATTTATATTGCCTTTCTTTGGTTTTCTGCCTGTACATCTTCTTTTGGGCTAATATCTTGTCTTTATTCTCTTCATAATTCTTTCTGCTGTATTCTCTGCATTTCTCTATATTATCTTGTCTCCAGTTTTTAGCTGATTCTTTGACTCTTAGCTTTCTTTCTTCTGGAGTTAGTTTAGGTCTTTTCCTTTGTTTGATTTCTAAGTTTAAATTATGTTTGTCTATCTCTCTTCTATGTTTGTTCCAGTTTTGAAAATCTTTATTTTCTATGAATTTTTGCAAGAATACTTTACTGCATTTTGCACACTTATATCTAAGTCTTTTCTCTAAAAATACAAGTTTGTAGTTACAATTTGGGCATTGTGGCATTATAGTTTTATAACTCCAGATTTAATTCCTTTTTTACTTAAATAAGAAGTTAATAAAGATTCAAACATTTTGTTATGTGTTGGATACCTCATATGGAGAAGTTCATGAACAATTATTTTTGATCTTTTCCAATATCCTTTGTAAAGAATATTATAAGAGAAAGTTAATCTTCCTTTAGCCGAACAACTTGCCCATTTCTTACTCATTCTTCTCATATGTATCTCTTTGGGACTTACACCAACTATTTCAGCCCATTCAGATACCTCTTTTTTGAAATTACCTACTCCTATCATTTTGCAGATTCTCTTAAATCTGATATTATCTTCTTACCAATTTCGGTTGCTTTTTTAGCACCTAATTTTTCTTTTATAAAGATTTTATATAGTTCTTGTTTGATTTTCCTTTCTTGTTCTTCGCTTTTTTTCCAATGAGGATATGTCTTAAATGGTTTTTCCATTTGCTTGGCTATCTCTTCAGACTTTTTTATTCCTTGATTTTTAAGTAACCAATAAACAGAAAATACATCAGAAGACATTTTTTTCTTTATTCTTTCTTTTTTAGCAGTATTGATATCTTCTATTAAATCTTTTAAATCCTCAAGTGTGTCTTTTGTATCAAGTTGTCTTTGTCTAAATCTTAAAGAAATGTTTTCTGCTCTTTCTCCAATTGAAATTAAATAAGGATTATTTTTAAATTGTTCTGAAACTACTTTTTCAATACTTCTTAATAAATTAAATACTTTTTCTGTTTCTGAAGATTTATCCTTCTCTAATTTTTTCATAGTTCCTTCATTTATTTCATAAATATCAAGCTTTGATTTTATTTTTCCAACTTTGGTATGTTTTTGAACTAGCTTAGCAGTTATTCTTTTAATTTTACTAATAATTGGAATTGTATGGTTTATCAAGAATGAAATGAATGGAGGTTGGAGTGCTTAGTTGATTCATTCACTTTCCACTTTCGGAACAACTGTTTCCATAAAAGATTAATAAATTATCCATTGGGTTGACACTAGCCAAGAAATAATCATTATTTATTCTTCCATCACCTTCACCAAAATAGGCACAAAGTCTTAAGAATTCTTCTTCTGAATCCACTGTTACTCTTCTTAAACTACTATATTCAGGCCTTTGCAATAATCCTTCTAGATGCCTCTGTGATAATTCTTTATCACTCATCATAATTAAGCTATTCATGCTTCAAATAAAGAAAAATATTTGTTTATAAAGCTTACCAAAATACTTAAATATCCTTAATTCTAAATATTAAAATGCAAAACAAATTCAAATTAATAATAGCTCTTATAATACCTCAATTAGCTGGTCTTCTAGGCTCAATATTTACTTCATCTGCTATTCCAACTTGGTACTCTACCTTAATAAAGCCAAGTATTAGCCCTCCTAACTGGATTTTTGCTCCTGTCTGGATTTCTCTTTACTTATTAATGGGAATTTCTTTATTTTTAGTTTGGAAAAAAGGTTTTAAAGACAAAAAAGCTGTAACTTTCTTTTCAATACAGTTAATTCTTAATACTTTTTGGAGTATTATCTTTTTTGGCTTAAATTCAATATTATTTGCTTTTATAGAAATAGTTATTTTATGGATATTTATCTTGTTAACTATAATTTACTTTTATAGAATATCTAAGATAGCTTCTTATCTTTTAATTCCTTATATTCTTTGGGTTAGTTTTGCTGCTATACTTAACTATTTAATATTTATATTAAATTAGCAACTTTTACAGAATGGAAAGACACTACGTTTCTTTCAAACTTCCCTCTGTGAATTTCTCAAACAAAAATCTTTCCCTTTCAGGTCGCTTCGCTAAAAATTTTTTGTTGATAAATTCTTACTTCTTTTTAGGTTGACACCATGGATATTGCCTTAATGAAAGAATCCCAACTAAAAGCTAAGAAAAAAGCCTATAATAACCAGATGAGAAAACTAAAAAATAAATGCTTCTCCATAAACAATAATCTGCAATACATAAGAGTCAGCAATAGAAAGCTTAATTGCCTTCGCTGGCATAATAATGAAACTAAACAGCCTATTCTTAAAAAGCTAGACATCTGTATAGAATTAAAATCCCTTTCTCATGTTTTTATTACAGAAGCTATCTTTACTAATGGCTCTAGAGCTGATATTGTTGATCTTACTTCTAGTACTATTTATGAGATTCTTTGTAAAGAGAATGAAAAAGATTTTAATGAGAAAGTTAAGAAATATCCTAGTATTTTTAGAGTTGTTAAGGTAAAAGTTTAAATATTTTTATTTAGTAAGCCCCAGCCGAACACCAAATAATGGGGGGTCACGTAACAAGAATTAATCTCTATCTCCTGCTTTAATAAAAACTTCCATATAATATGCTTCAATTCTTGGAATCTCCACGGGAGCTCCCATAATACTTTTATATGAAGTAAGTCCTTTAATCTCCCCAATAAATTCAACTATATCCCTTTCTAAAAATCTTTCTGTTCTATCATAGTCAACATATACAACGTCAGTATAATAAGTATAATACTCTCCTTCTTCAGTTACAGCTATCCTAAATGCCCAATCTCCAGAACTCCCAAGTACTTGTACAACTTCTCCTTTGTACAACACCAATTTTCCTACATATTCCTCATTGTTTCTAAATAATTCATCATAAGTTAAGTTATCAATTGCTATTGCAAATAGCTCTTCAAAAGTCATATCTTCATAACTTTTTTTCTTAGGTTCTTTTTGTGTTTCTGGTTCTTCCACTGTATAATCTTCTTCATCGTCATCAACTGTTGTAGCCTCATCATCTGAAGGTATCATTGCAATTAATATGAAGAAAATAAATATTCCTAAAAGTACGGTTAGAATCTTATGTCTACCAAACCAACTTTTATTTTTAACTTTCTTCTTAGCCATATTGTTCTTTAGATTTTCATATATTTAAGAATTACGATTTTTATAAAATCTTTTACTTGTTTAATAAGGCTTTTTCCAGTATACCAGTAATAAGGAACTTCTAAAATCATAAGAATAGCTAATGTAAATAGAAATATATCTAATGCCCAAAGAAGAAAAAGAGCAATTCCTTTAAAGAAAGGATTGGTCCATGTTTCATTAACAATTGTGATAGCTGATTGTAATAAAATAGCAGGAATAGATATTAAGAAGCCAATGATTAACCAAAATAAAGGCATTTTACTTTTCATTTTCCTTTTATAATTTTAATAATCCCTATAATGATACATAATATAACAACATTAATAAGAGCTTGTTTTAAAACTTCAGATTCGATCATCAAGAGGGGATATTTTTATTCTATTTAAATTTTACCCCAAAAATGTTTCGCATTTGCGTCTAAAAAGCGAAAAATTTCCAAAAAAGTAAAGAAAATTTTATTTTTAAATCAATTATTTTCATATAAATAAATCATCAACTTCGAATCTGTCTATCGATGATTTTATATCTCCCCAGGAGAGGGGGTGATAAAGATTTGCTTTATAGTAAAGGACATAGTAGGCTAGAACTAAGTATCTGATGTAGAAACGAATAACTGAAGTATCTCCCAAAGCATCCTTTTTTCTTTTAACCGGTGTTTTACTAGCCGAGTTATCTATGACTTCTATTATCCCCTCTAGTCTATCTTTTATCAAAATGATCTCTTGTTGATCTGTAGGTTCGATGTAATTAAAGTAGGGGGAATTAACCAATTGATTATATAATTTAAGAGGCCTTTTTTTCCTAATAATATATCCTTTTTCAGATTTAGACAGGGTACCATCCTCTAAATTTTTCGCTAGATCCCTGTGCATTTTATCGGTATGTTTGAAAGATGCATCTTCTAAGAATTTACCAATTATTTCAGGAGATTTGGTTAAAAGATCCTTTCTAAAATCACTAAAAAGTGTATCCCCATTTAGGCTAAAATAAGTTTCTCTTGGTAATCTAAGAAAACGGAATGTTTTGAGCATCAGTATCGAGAACATATCAGCAACTTTTTGGTAGGCTTGTTGTTTTCTTTTCAATTCGTTCATTTCCCGAATATAATCAAAAAGAATAGTAGCGAATAATGTAACTACAAGGATTGATGTTGAGATTAAGATGTTAACAATCTCCTCAGGAATTAATATTAGGATTGTGATGTTTAATATAAGGGAGATTATAAGTAGAACGATTATTTTGATTATAGCGACTCTCTGAGGGCGCAACAATCTTTTTTTAGTTCTCTCAAATGACATCTCTGCCAACGAGCATATCTTCAAACCTTTTAAGAATTACGATTTCATTAGCTGTTATTTGATATCAAATTCCTATATTATCAAAACCATATTTCAAACTACAAACATATTTATATATTAAGAGTGTATTACTATTAAGTAAATGGGGGAAATAAATCTGAAAGGTTATATCTGCGAAAGATGTAATCATAAATGGGTGCCTAGAAATTCTAATGATCCTTTAGTTTGCCCTAAATGTAAAAGTCCTTATTGGAATAAACCAAGAAGAAAATGAAAACAACACATAGAATAATAATTGGTGATGCTATAAGGGAATTAAAGAAACTTCCCGATGAATCAGTAGACCTAATTTTTGCAGATCCCCCTTACAATATGTCTAAGAAAAAAGGCATGGGGTGGAAGTACAGTAAACACATAACTATGCAAGAAGAGTGGGATATGTTTTCTAAAGATGATTATTTTCAATTCAATCAAAAATGGATTAAAGAAGCTTTAAGAATCTTGAAACACGGTGGTAGTTTGTGGATTTCTGGCTCCTTTCATAATATTTACCAGGTCGGTTTTATATTACAACATTTTAATGATGTTAAAATAAATAATAGTATAGTTTGGTTTAAACCTAATGCTCAACCAAATATAAGTTGTAGGATGTTTACTGAGAGTACAGAACATCTTATATGGGCATCAAAAAACGGAAATGGGAAAAAATGGAAGTTTAATTATCAGTGGGCTAAAGAAGAGATTACAGATGGAATAAATCCTAAAGGGAAACAAGCGAGAAATGTATGGCATATTCCATTAACTCCGAAAAAAGAAAAATGGGCTGGAGAACATCCAACTCAAAAACCAGAAGAACTTTTAAGAAGAATTATTTTATCCTGTACTGATAAAGGGGATACAGTATTAGATCCTTTTATTGGTTCTGGAACTACATCATGTGTTGCTAAATGTCATGGAAGAAATAGTATTGGGATAGAGCTAAATAAGAAATATTTACCAACAATAAAGAAGAGATTAAAAAAAGTACAAAAAACTCTTAGTGATATAGAGTAATATAATTTCTGAGTGGTTTGAAAGTTAACTTTAACCAATTTGTGTGGCTTTTGAAACTATAACAAATATTTCTTTTTCTTGAATCATAGCCTCCATTAACTCTCTGAAAACTCTTGCTGGTTTTTCTGGAGGGGTGTTTTTTTCCATCTTAATCATAAGTTCAATAAGGTGTCCAATAAAATCTACTTTATACTCTCCATAGTTGTTTAATTCTTCAAACTCTTTTAATTTTTGATCTGTTGTTTCTTTTAATTCAAATTTAGCTCTATTTTCTTTACTTGTAAATTTTTCGACTCTCTCATACATGTCTCTAAGATATTTCATAAATTTTAGAGTAAGTTCTCTATTATGTTCTTTTTTTATGAGTAAATCAATCACCCAATGTATATGTTTTGGAGTCCTTAATCTCTTGCCTTCTTCTTTATATTTGATAAGAATATCGTGATCTGGAATATATCCTCTATCACCTTCAAAAACTCCTATGATAGTTCCATCATGTAATTTAATTTCTTTTACAGCATATTTTCTTGGAGGTCTTTCTTCTTCTCCTTTTCTCTTCTTGGGTTGATAATTTAAAACCATAAAAATAGGAAAATCAAGACATATTTAAATAGATCTTTTTTGAATTAAAGCTTCCCAAACAAGAATTTTATTTTTGAGAATCAGATTCTTCTCTTTTTTTATTTTTCTGCCACAGTTCTACTAATCTCTTAACATCTTCAGGGTCTTTAGGCCTTTCCTCTACTTCTTCTTCCTTAACTCTACTCTTTTGAATTTTTTGAAAATTTTGGATCATCCGATCTCTTCTGCTTGGAATTACCATAAATTTAAGGATGTATTAACATATTTAAGAATTCCGAATTAAAAATATCCGTACAAGGAAATGTGTATACTTTATTAGTTTATCCTAAGGAATTTTTTTATTTTTTCCTTTATTTCTTTTTTTATTTCTAATTGGATAATCCAATCTACCCAAACTAGATTGGAAATGCCACAAACACTAACTTAGGTTTACTTTTAACAAAATAATAAAACTCTCCATTTTCATACCAATCGTTTTCAAATATTTGACTTATCTTTGATTCATCTCCAATAAGATAAACATGTATTCCTATATTCTTAGGAAACCTTCTTAAATCAATAGAAAATATACCTTCTGTTTTTTTATTCTTATATTCTTTCATCCCTAAATCACTCTGGTCTTTAATAGAATCACAGGTTAATGTAAGACAAATCGTTTGTTCATTATGTTTTAATTCATCAAGAGGAGATCTCTGCCCCAATTTAATCCTACCATTCTCAACCATTTGGCTATCTGATTTAATAGGGATAGAAGGGGTCATATGAGATTTACCACTCTTATGTCTTGAGAAATGACCTACAGGTTTATTACTACAAATCCCCCAATAAAAACTACCATCTGGTTTTTGATTGACAAAAATTATGTCATACAATTTATCTTTATCAACGCCAATTACTCTAATAGAATTCTTAGGATAATTATTTTCCATCACACCACTCACATTTACTTTTAGGAATATCTCCTTTCAAAACTTTAACAGCCTTTTTAAATATTTTCTCTCCATTCTCAACACCACTCTTCACCTTAACCAACTTTGTATCAAAAATCACCTCTCCAGTCTTAGTAACCTTATTAGGATAATAAAACAACAAATAACTATAATCTTCAGTAGAATATCCATTCTTCCTTAATAAAAAATTATAGATATCTAACTGCACTCTATAATGCTCATGAGTATCTTCCTTTAAGGCATATCCCCTAGTCTTATAATCTAAAACTATCAATTTCTTACCTTTCTTCAAGATATTATCTACTGCACCTCTCAACAAAACCCCAGATCTCTTATCTAGATACTCTATACCCTTAAAATTATTCCTCCATATCTTTAAATTATCTTTATCATCATATAGCTTACATCCCTTTACACATGTCTCTTCTCTTAATTCTGGTGGAAACTCTCCTTTTTCCATAAATCTGTCAAAATGCTCTTTCAATATCTTATCCATCCCAGAAGGTAAGGAAGGAAAAGGTCCTCCTGGTCTTCTTATTTTCTTGACTATCTGTAAATAAAAGCATCTAGGACATTCCAAAAATAAATTTATACTTGAAGGTGATAGCTTATACATTAAATTTAAGCTGTTTATCTTAATTTAATAGTTTTTCTATTTCTTTTTATCAAAAAGCATACTTTTAAGTTTCCTACCTACTTCTTCGTAATCATATCCTTCTACAATCTGTAACTCCTTAAAATGCTCAATTTCTCCTCTAAGTTTAGGAACTTCTTCAACAATCTGTTTTCTACTTAACCTTCCTTCATAAGGTTTTAAGCTAATAGCTTTAGAATTATCCCAATGCTTTCCGCTAACAACAGCCCTATAAATCAGATTACATTCCTTACAGATAAAGAAATAAGTTGACATATAAACATCCATATTTTCAGATGCTCTTCCAAGACCGGAAAAAGGCTCTGTTCTTGCTAAAAGTTCTAATTTCCCCTCATCATTATCACATTTAATATAATCAATTCTCTCTGCCATTTTTTACCCCTCCAAAAACCAAGAAAGTAAAATAAATATTTAAACCTTTTCAAAAATATTTCCGATTATCTAACAAATCTTTCAATAACTCAGAAAAAACCTTACATTCAGCTTTCCTTAAATTCTCCTGAAAAGTTCTCCTTTTCTGTCCAGCAATCTCACTTAATTTCTCAATATTCACTTTTCTAGGCCAACTATAATAATTATTAACAAAAGCTAAATTCAAAGCATCTAACTGTTTCTTAGTCAATTTAAACTTATTTTCATGTCTTTCAAATTTACCAATATTAAAAACTTTCACCTCTCCTAACTCTTCCAACTCTTTAATGGTTTTAATAACCTCCTCGGGCTTTTTACTAACCAAAGATAAAGTCTCATACCCCCTATGCATAACCATCGGAGAAACAAATGAACAATTACTATTGATTATAGTCTCATAAGCAGAAGTCTTATTCTTACCTGTGGTAGAGATAGTAGTAGAGAAATCCTTCTTATCCAGAATAATCACTTCATTCAACTCATTACTTTTCTTTAAATCTGATATAAATCTATTCAAAGTCTCCTTATCCTCAGATTCTACAGTATAGGTAACCTTAGTCAAGATTTCCTTATTATTAAGTCTAAAAACACCAAAAGGTCCAGTACCTTTAATCACTAAACTAGGATATTTCTCAGTGCTCTTAGATCCTCCACATCCATGATGATAGACTCCTATTTTTGCGAACTTCATATTATAAGTAATACTTCTATTTATTTAAACATTTTCAAAATTTGCCAAATGTCATTCCTATCTATATTAATTCTAAAATCTTTCTTAAACTATCAAAATTAGGAGGTAAAAAAATGACAGAAAATAAAGAAATGTATGATTCCTTGGAAAGATCTTTAAAAAGAGAGCTAAATGAAAGGATGGATAGGTACGCTTATTTAAGCAAATACCCTGACTCTTGTCCATCAGAAGAAAAAAGAATAACCGAGCAATTAAAAGAAAAAGCAGCTGTTGACCAAATTCAAAGCGATTTATGTAAAATAGCAAATGAAAGGATAATAACACGTGTAAGGGAAGAAGAATAATTAATTTTTATCAAAATTAGGAGGCAAGATATGGCATTAGAAGATAGATTAAAGGAAAAAGGCTGGGTAGAAATTAGAGGGAAGATGATTTCGTATAATACCAAAACCGGTAAAAAAACCGTATATGACGACGTTAGGCGCTTAATAAGTCCAGATGGAAGATCTGTCTATAGACCAGGAAACGATGTCTACACTTCTTTCTCAAGTGAAGAAACAATAACAATAGAATGAGTAAAGATAATATAGAATATCCCATAAAGGTTTACATAATCTCTAACATAGATCCTAAAAGAAATATGCCAGATTACATAGAAAGAACATGTTCAAAATTAGACAAAAGATTTCAGATATTTAAGCCACATTCATTACAAATATCAAATAATCACTCTGATTTAGCATTCAACGCTTTCAATTCGTGTAAAAAGGAAATAGATAAAGCAAAAATAAGCTTAATCTTACTACCTTTAATAGGAAGAGATTGTGCATCTGAAATAGGATACAGCAAAGGCATAGGAAACTGCAACATAGCCTATATTAAAAACATTAAAACTAAAGAAGAAAAAGAACATTTTAATGATTGGATGGTCAAAGGATGGATAGATTACTACATAACTCCAGATAAAAAAACATATAACATGCTATTAAAAGACCATCTAATCAAAACAAAGATGGAAAATTCTAAAGTACCTCCAGTATATCTAATAAAAGATAGTATATCAGATCATATAGAAAATATATTTAAAAGAAAAATTTATCAATTAGGTGTAATTTAAACAAAAAAATACCCAACATATTAGAATATTATGGGAAATATTTATATATGATACCACATACACCAAGCCATATATCTGGGAGGTCTAAACATGGAAAAAGTCCAAAGTCTATCAGAGACATATAACTACTGGAAACCTCAAAAAGAAGAAAAAGATAATCTAGTGATGGGCAGCTGCGGTGGTGGTTGCGGATGCGGGGGTTGTAGTTGTGGGGGTGGATAAACCTCCCTTTTTTTATTTTCTAATGACCAGATACTTCATATTACAGTGGCACGTAACAGCAAGATGCCAACATAATTGCCTACATTGTTATATGAAAGATTCTCCTTTCTATGAAAACGAACTCAAAAACGAATTAAATCTCAAAGATATTAAAAAAATAGTAGACAATTTTCAAAATACATGTAAAGAATTAAACGCAACTCCAAGAATAAACTTTACAGGAGGAGATCCATTAATAAGAAAAGATTTCTTTGAAATATTACAGTACTGTAAAGACAAGGGTGTAACAACAGGCATACTAGGAAATTCATATCTTCTAAATGAAAAAACAGTTAAAAAACTAAAAGAACTACAAGTAGAAGGTTATCAAATAAGCCTAGATGGTCTAGAAAAAACACATGATTACTTCAGAAAAAAAGGCAGTTTTAAAGATGCCCTTAGAGCATTTGAATTACTAAAAAAATATAGAATAAGAACAACTTGTATGTTCACTCTAAGCAAAAAAAACAAAGAAGAATTAATTCCCCTAATGAATTTCATGGCAGATAAAGTAAACTTATTTGCCTTCTCAAGAATAGTATGTGAAGGAAACGCAAAAGAACTTGAAGAAGAAGATATTCCAAAAGAAGAATACAGAAAATTTCTGCTCAAAATATTAGAAGAGTATAGAAAACTAGAAAAAAAGACAAAAACTTTCTATAACTTCAAAGACCATCTCTGGACTCCATTATTAGAAGAACTCGGTTTATTCTTCCAGTACGGGAAAGAATCTAACATAATCTACGAAGGATGTAGTCTAGGAATAAGACATATGACAATATTATCAGACGGAACAGTTCTAGCATGTAGAAGACTACCTACAGACATAGGTAAAGTTCCTGAACAAAAACTTTTAGACATATTTCTAAAATCAAAGAAATTAAATGATTTAAGGAGTTATTCAAAAATGGAGAAATGTGGGGAATGTGAACTTCTACAATATTGTAGAGGATGTCCAGCCGTAGCTGCAGGAAAAAACGGCAGTTATTTTTCACCAGACCCGCAGTGTTGGAAATGAGAATTTTAAAAATCTGTAAATATCCACCAATAGAAGGGGGAGAGTCATCAAAGAATTATTGGAAAATAAGAGGATTAGCAAAATCCGGAATCAAAGTAGGAGTAGTCACAAATTCCTATGAAGTAGAGGATAACTACAGATGTAATCTAAATCTAGAAAATCAAAAAGAATATATTCCAGAAAATGTAGAATTATTAAATACTTATTCTTTTAACAAACCACAATTCATACCTTTCTTCAACCCCTACACAATAAAACTAATCAATCAAGGGATCCTGTATTTAGATAAATACGACGTAGATGTAATGGAAGGGAGTTATTTGCTTCCATATGGTGTTGCAGCAAGCTATCTTTCAATGTTATTTGAAAAACCTCTCGTTTTAAGTCATGCAGGAAGCGACATAACAAGATTAATGGAATACAACCAATATAGTACAATACTAAATAGAATCTTGATTAAAGCTGATGCAATAATAACCTATCCTGGAGGAAAAAATTTCTTCGTCAATAAAGGAGTAAAAGGGAATAAAATCAAGGAAATAAAACATGCTGTAGATACAAATAATTTCAACCCCGATACAAATTCAACAGATCTTAAAAAAGTCTTTAATATAGATGAAAAACATTTCTTATTCACTCATTTCGGAAAATTAAACCCAAATAAAGGAATATATGAATTAGTAAGGGCAGCTGAATCTATAGACGAAGACTTTAGAATTCTTTTCATAGGTTCTGGAGAAGGACTTATAAAATTCAGAGAATTTGTAAATAAAAGTAAGACGTGTAAAAAAATATTCATAAAAAATTTCGTAGCACCATGGCAAGTTCCAGGAATAATGAAATCCTCTGACTGTATGTTAAGCGTAGAAACTAAATTCGGAGTAAGCGTACATGCACCAGTGATCTGCAAGGAATCTATAGCAACTGGAAAGCCTTGCCTTGTTAGTGGAGAAATAAATGTATATTCTAAACATAGAAATTATCCCGGATCAGTATTATTTGAACCATCAAATGAAAAAGAATACGGCAAAGTACTAAAAAACATAATAAAAAACAAGGGGAATTTATCAAAAAAAGCTAAAGAAGGTAGCAAAGTTTTAAAAGAAGAAAATAGTTTTGAAAATTATATTGAAAAAAATATAAATGTCTATGAAAACCTAATCAGATAAATCAAAAATCTTTCTGCAAAATTAAAAACAAATCTTTCATCCCCAGATTTCTATAAAAAGCCAGAGCAGTTTCATTATTTACCAAAGTCAAAACTCTCTCCTTTTTGATTCCCTTTTCTGAAAACCAGCCCTCGGAACCATAGAATAAAGCTTTCCTGATGCCTCTTCCCCTATAATCCTCTTCTACATACAATCTAGAAATAATTCCTTGAGAATCGCTATTAACCACCGATAAAGATTCAGAAATCTTAGCTACAAGACAGCCAACAATCCTATCTTCATATTCAGCAGATAAGAACAAATGATTTTCATCATTAATGCTACCCTTAATAAAACGAATGTAATTGTCCCTAGCAACATTCGATGAATAATTTTCAAGATCTTCCCCCAACTCAAACTCATATAATTTAACGAGTAAACTAGCAAATTGAATAACAGAATTTTTCTCATCAGATAGTTTAGATACCTCATAAATCATGAAAAGTAGCAATTCAAAAAATTATTTAAAGGTTAGGTTTTTAACATTTAAACCACAAAATTAGAAGAATAGGACATTTAATGATAAATAAATCCAACAAAGGTGAAGTTTAACAAAAAAGATATGAAAATAATTGAACTATTATCAGAAAATTCTAGAGAATCTAATAAAAATCTAGCAAAAAAACTAAACTTTCTCAAGTAACAGTAAACAAAAGAATAAAATTACTAGAAAAACAAGGCGTAATTAAAAAATTCCTACCAATGGTAAATTTCGGAGCCCTAAATCATGAAACTCCTTTATTCTTTATAGCACTAAAAAACGTAAGCGAAAGAAAAGAAAAAGAAATAATCAAATTCTTAATATCACAACCAGAGATAGGTTGGTGTACAAAAGCTCTAGGTACATGGGACATAGCATTCGGTGCATTTGTAAAGTATCCTTCTGATATCTTCTCTTTACTAAGTTTAATACTAAGGAAATTCCCAAACAGGATAAGAGACTACAACATAGGTTTAGTATCAAGAGTTACAGACTTAAGAACAGGTGCTCCAACAATAATAGAAATGCTAGACAAAAAAGACACAAAATTATCAAAAAACGAAAAACTATTATTAAAAATACTAGACGAAAACTGTAGAATATCTTTCTTAGATATGAGCAAAAAAACCGGCATGAACTATAAAACCTTCAGAAGAACTCTAGATAAACTAAAAGATAAAAAAATATTAGAAGGATTCAGTTGTCAAGTAAATCATTCTCCTTTCGGTTACGAACATAACGCTTTATTATTCAAATTCAGAAAAAGAGATGAAGAAAGAGTAAGAGAATTCCACAACTTCCTTTTATCATTAAAAGGAGTTTATTATTCTGTAAGAATGGTCGGCAACTATGATTTAACAGTACAATTCTTACTAAAAGAAAAACTAGAAATGCAAAAAATAATCAGTGAAATAAGATCAAAATTCAGCGACCTAGTCGGAACAATAGAACACCTAGTTTACTTAGAAGAATACAAACTAACTTATTTACCTCCAAATATCTAAGTAATTCAAAAACCTTAAATATTTTCTCAACTTCCCCCTAAGATGACACGCCAAGACATACATGATGCTGTAAAAGAAAAACATGCAGCAATGCTATATTTTGAACTAGAAAAAATGGAAAGAAGGGAATACAGAATAATATTTCCGCCTTTATTCGGATTAATCCACTATAAAACAAAGGATTACATAGAAAGAATTGAAGAATTCACTTCAAGAAGAACAGGAGAAGCTATAACGCAAGAACAATTAGAAATATTATTAGAAAATTTAACAAGAAATCTATCTGAAAACAAATGTTTCAAATGCTCAGAGATAGCAATCGATCTTGCTAATAAATACATAAAAGACTAAATTCTTACATTTTCTTAACAACTTCAATACCAATCAAATCCAAAGAACTTTTCAAAACTAAAGAATACATCTCAATCAACTGTGCCCTATATTCCTCTCTAGGATCACCTTTAACTCTACATTTACTATAAAAACTATTGAATGATCTAGCAAGCTCCATAGCGTACCTTGCAACTTTAGAAGGATCATCACTAACCCTTGAACTTAAAACCACATCAGGAAATTCAGAAAACTTAGAAATTAACTTATACTCTTCTTCATCAGGTTCAATAACTAAAATCTTCTTCCTCTTATATTTAAGCTTTCTAAGAATAGATTTACATCTAGCATAACTATACAATAAATAATGTCCTGTATCACCCTCCATAGAAACAATCGCATCAACATCATATCTTACATCCGTCTCCCTATAATTACTCAAATCCGCATATAAAATAGCAGATCTTGTAATCTTCTCTGCCCTTTCCATATCTTTTTTACTAAACTTCCCTCTTTTTTTAATTTCTTTAACTACTTTCTTAAAAGCACTCTCCCAAATATCTCTCATCCTTACACTACTTCCATGCCTTGTACTTATTTTCTTTCTATCCAATCCAAGATACAAGCCATGATTTATGTGCTTAAGATTCTTGCTCCATTTGAAATTCATCATCTCTAATATCCTAAACAACTGCTGGAAATGTAATTTCTGCTCAGAACCAACTTCATACAACATATAATCAAACTTATACTTTTTCTTCCTTTCAATGGCTGCAGCTATATCTCTGGACAAGTAAATAGTAGTACCATCAGATTTCCTTAATATACCAACACCTTTTCCTTCTTTCTCTAAATCCACTATAACAGAACCATTACTTTCTTTTGCTATTCCTTTCTTCAGCAAATCTTTAGTTATCTTCTGGCTTCTTTTACCTTGCTCAGATTCTCCACCAATGTAGTCAAAAGAAACGCCCAACAAATCATAAATTTCATTAAATTCCTTAATACTAATTTTCCTAATCCTCTTCCACATACTCAAGACTTCTTTATTTCCTTGCTCCATTAACTTAAAATAATTCCTAGAAGCTTCCTCAACATCTTTATCCATCTTAAGATTAACCTTAACATACAATTCCTGAAAATCGTCCAAACTATAATCTTCTAACTTAGATTTCCCATAATTCTTAATTCCGTATATTAATTTTCCAAACTGCGTTCCCCAGTCTCCAAGATAATTTATCTTCACTGTCTTATATCCATTAGCAGCATATATTCTTGACAAAGACTCTCCTATTATTGTAGACCTTAAATGTCCAATGCCAAAATGTTTTGCAATATTAGGGGAAGACATTTCTATAACAACTTTCTTTCCTTTACCACTTTTATTAGTTCCATAAGTCTTCTTTAAAACTTCTTTAAAGAGTTTTTCAGAAAATACCTTTCTATTAAAATAGAAATTCACATATCCCTCTACAACTTCTACATCTCTGATAAACTCTGGCATCTTAGATTTCCCAATACTGTCTTTTATCTCTTCTGCAATTAGTCTTGGAGGTTTCTTTCTTTTTTTTACTAAACTAAAACAAGGAAAAGCCACATCCCCCATGTCCAAGGAAGGAGGTTTTCCAAGATTCAATCTTACTTCCTCTGCAGAAATGCCTGCATTTTTAGCTATAAACTTTGATAGTTCTTTTTTAATACTCTCAGAATCCGATTTAATTACACTATTTCTTTTAACTCTCTTAGATTTCATACTCTAAATAACTCATCATCTTTATTTTAAAAAGATTTTGCTTTTAGTGGTCTTCCAAAACTTTAAATAGTTAAAAAATAGTTTATAAGCATGACACTAAAACAAATCTTAGCATCAAAACTATGGTTCTTACTCGGGTTTATAATATTTTTAATGGGTGGAATAAGATACTACCTTAACAAAGACACGGTAGGTGCAATAATATACTTTATAGCATCTTTATTCTTCCTAATGGGTTACATAGGACAAGCTAAATACAATAAACCAAAGAAAAGATAATTCTAGAAAACACAGCCTTCTTCCTGTACACCTAAATCTTCTCCTTCTATAACTTCACTATCTCCATTCTCACACACACATCCAACCATATCTGGAGTTAAAGAATTCTCAGGAACGACATTAATCTCGGTTACAGTTTCACAAATTGTTAAACAATCTTCCTCAAAGCATCTTACAGGACTTTCTTCTGAAACAGTAATTTCTTCATTCACAGATTCTTCAACATCATCCTTAACAGCCAATCCCGTTAAACTATCTAAATCATAAAAACCAAAATCCACAATCAAAATAGCTGCTCCTAGTAAAATTAAAACTATGCTAAAAACTCCAAATTTAAACGGCCTCTTAGGTTTCTTAGAAGACCCAATCTTTGCAGGCCTAGGTCTGGGTAGTTTAAACTTATCAAAATAAGAACTAAAGTAACTCTCTTCCCTATCAAACGTCCAAATCTTCTTCTCTCCCATTCTTCTAATAAATAAAAGTTTTAATATATAAAAATTTGTATTTTTGATTATTTAGATCTTACCAAAACAACCTTATTCTCTTACTTTTATGAAATATCTATAAATATTATATTCTGTACCTTTCTTCTTAAAAATCTTATAAAAAAGGTTACCTTTCCTATCCCTTACTCTTAGATATCCCTTATAAACTTCTTCCTCTGTAACATCCTCTATAAATTCTTCATTAGGATTCTCTTCAAGATATCTGTTAACATCTTCTGTTTGTTTATCTATATACTTAAAAAGCTCACAAGCCAGATCAGACTTCCCCAGATTCCGAGAAACCATATCATAAGCAACATTATCCATACCTCTCCACACCATCCACTCTAGAACACTGCACAAAGTTCTATCATTAACATAACTAAAATCTACATCTTCGACACCAGAACTTATAGCCCACAATATATAATCTAAAGTCTCCTCCAATTCCGCATTAGAGACGCCTGTAAAGAACTTTACATATTTCAATTCTCCTGTTTTAGAACTATAATAATACCTTTCAACACCATTTTTACCAATGTCAAAATGTGTAAGATAATTTCCATCAGAATCAACTTTTTGAGAGTTCAGCATATCACTTAAAGTACGAAAATAAAGAATACCTCCAAAACCACCACAAAAACTATCTCCCGTATTCAAAGCAAATCCAAAAGAACCAAGTAACAAAATTCTTTTTAAACTTTTATTCTTCCTAAATGTGTCTAAGACCCTCACCATAAACATCAATAGAACTAAACTATAATAATTTTTCTAAAATTACCAAAGAAACTCAGTTTCACAGTTCTCCTCAATCCATTCGTGGTAGTCTCCAGAACAATACTTAATCCTATCCTCCGGAACAATAGGCATGCAATTTATAGTATCTTGTTCTGGACAGACATAATCTGGTTGAGAATCTTCAAATAGGTCACAACCGCTAATCAAAACAAGAGAAGCTAATAGTAGAATAATTAACTTTTCCATAAGAACCGCATTAAAATTATATATTTAAAACTTTTCAATAAGAATTATTCAGTCTCATTAAAATCATCTTCAGTTTCATTCATGTCTTCATCTTCTTCCTCGTCATCTTCATCTTCAATGTCATCACTATCTTCTAAAATTCTTATAGTGGGCCTCATAATATAATCTTTACCAGAAGCATGAACAGATTCCTGAGCATCAAAATCTAATGTCAATGTAGTAGTTTCATTCTCTTCAATATCAAACTCGTTAACCAACTTCACATTTCCTGAAGGAATTTTTAAATCATGATCCGTCCCATTGATAGTTGCAAAAGCACTATCAACATTCAATCTAACTTGTGTATATTTTCCAGCATCCAACTCAGCTGAACCTAAGAATTCCGTCACATCCTCAATTTCTATTAAATCAAAAGTCTGGGCTTCTTCAACAACCGTAATCCAAGATCCACCATTTTCTGTATAGTTTCCGGTTTCATTACCAGTCTCATTGCCTTCAGAATAATACTCTGCTATATGGACCTGAATATTAGAAATCGTAACTTCAACACGCTCCAAATCCAAATCAGAAGGTTTATCAGTTATTCTTAATATTAAAGTCCCTTTCCCAGAACCCAAAAATTCCTCCGTAACATCAGATTCTGTTCTTCCAGAACTATCTAAACTATCTCCTCCACTAGTATCAGAAATATCTGAAATGCCTGAATCAGAGATATCAGTACAAGCACTCACAAAAACCACTCCAACAATAAAAAATAACAAAATAATTTTTTTCATAATGTTCATCTAAAAATACATATATTTAAATCTTCCCAAAAATCTTAAATACTCAAAAATCTAAAAAGTAGTATGAAAAAAAATAGTTTAATAGATAACATAGCAAAACGCCCAATCCCAAGGTCTCTTCTCTTAACATTATTCTCAATAATATTAATACTAATATCTTCAGTAAACCGAATATTCAATCAAGCCCCGCAAGCAAGATTACTGATAATATTTTCGGCAATAGTAATATTCATAATAGCAATCATATCATTAATAACTAGAATAGTTAAAAACATCAAAAACGCATTAAAACCAAAAAGAAAGGCTTATAAGCCCAAAAAAATAAAAAAACCTAGTAAAAAAAGGAGGTAAAAATGAAGAAAAGTTCATTAGACTGGGTAAGTTTAATTCTAGTGATTATAGGTGGCTTAAACTGGGGACTAGTTGGTTTATTCAACTTCGACTTAGTAGATGCAATCTTCGGGTCAATACCAACATTACAAACAATAGTCTATGCGTTAGTAGGATTAGCTGCACTATACATGGTATATTATACATTTAAAAAATAATTCTTTCTTTTTCTTTTTTTCAAATACTTAAATGGATTAAGGTTAAACTGAACTATGAGGATAACAAAAGTAAACAAAAATAATTTCGAAGATTTTAAAAAACTATCAAGAGAATCAAAAAGATATTTTGTTCCCACAAAAGGTAAAAAAAGAAAATCAAACCTAAAAATATATCTCAATAACAAAAACAACGTAGCTTATCTTCTATACCACAACAGAAAACCAATAGGATACAAAAAAATAATTTTAAACTTCAAAAAACCAAAGCAAGCTTACCTTTCAGGAACAGCAATAAAGCCAAAATACAGAGGAAAAAACCTAGGAAAGAAATTCTTAGAACTTACAATTAGAAAAATAAAGAAACTAAAAATGAATGAGATAAAAGCAAGAACCTGGTCTTCAAATAAAAGACAACAGAATATTCTTAAAAAATTTAATTTTAAAAAATACAGGACAATAAAGAAACACAGAATCAACAATGATGACTCTTATTGGTACAGATTAAAACTTTAGATTAAACAAAAGTTGGCCTCTTTGACAATAAAATCGGTAAAGGCAAAGGTTTCCAAGGCATATCTCCTTGTAATTTCTTTAATCTTAATATCAAATCTTTTTTAGACAATCTCTCAAGCTTCTTTTTTCCTCTTTCTCTAAGCATGAAAAAACTATTTTTCATCTCTTTCTCACCAACAATAACTGTAAAAGGAAGCCATTCTTTTTCAGAATCTACAATCTTTCTCTTACTCGATTCAGATCTATCATCGACATCAACTCTTATATGTTCCTTCTTAAACTCTTCAGCGAGTTTAATCGAACTATCATTAAACTTATCAGAGATTGGCAACAATCTTAACTGAGTAGGGGACAACCAGTAAGGAAGTGAATTATTTCCTGTCAGTTCTGCTTTTTCAAGAAGAGCATATATAACTCTTTCTACAGCACCTGAAGGAGAACAATGTAATATCAAAGGATATTTTCCCTTACCATCTTTGTCTGCAAATTTAATGCCATATCTTTCAGCATTATCAACATCTATTTGATCTGTTGAAAGCGCAGCTGCCTTATTCACGCTATCAACAAAATTAAGCTCATATTTTAAAACAAAATAAAAAGGTCTTTCGTCCCACATTTCAATTAAAACCGGTTTTCCATATTTTTTAACAATCCATTCTATAAACTTCTTATTCTTCTTATAGAAATCTTTGGTAAATCTTACAACCAACTCTAAATCGTCTCTTAAAATCCCAATATTCTCAAGTACGCTCAAGGACAGTTCATATCTTGTTTTATATTCATCCATTGCCTGCTTCATATCTTTACAAAATGCATGTACATCAGGCATAGTAAATGCTCTCAATCTTCTTAAACCAGTACATTCTCCACTCTGCTCTCTTCTAAAACTATATCTAGTAAGTTCATAAAGTTTAACAGGCAAATCCTTATAGGAAATTGTCATGTCTTTCCCCATCAAAAACTGTCCAAAGCAAGCAGCAAATCTCAAAAAGAAATTCCTTTTATCAGATTCTATTTGATATTGTCTTGCAGGGAATTTCTGTAAATATTTTTCCAATATGGGATTCTTCATATCATACATTACAGGAGTCTCAACCTCCATACCACCATATTGCTGAACTCTCTCAGTAACATATTGCTCAATCAAGGCCTTAATCATCCTCCCTTTAGGATAATATCTTAAATTACCAGTATCAGAACCTGGTTCATAATCCACTAACTCAAGTTTCTTCATTAGTTTAATATGTGCTGGTTCCTTAATAACAGCTCTTGATTTTGATTTCTCATAAAAAGCAAATTTCTTTAAATTTTCATGCCCTTTAAAATTAAATTTACCAACCTCGGTTAGTTTTCTGTTAGGAATCATAATATACCAATAAGACTTTAATTTTTCTTCTGCCTTGAGAGCCTCAGTCTCATATCCTTCCCTACCTTTACTGATTAGCTCTCTACTTAATTCACTTAAAGGATGACCTTTACATTTTAATTCAAATTGCTTATAGTAACCAAATGGAGCTCTTACAACAGTAAAGTTTTTCTTTAATTTCTTTTCAGCATCCTTAAGAATTTTAACAGCCATTTCTGGATCAGACAGATTCTTAGATAAATGAGCATAAGGATACAATACAATCTTTTTAGCTTTTAATTGCTTCGCTACATCTCTGACATTTTCAACTAATAATCCAGCACTAGAATCCCCTTTCTCAACAGCAGTCAAAACAAGTAAAGCTTCCTTAATCTCTCTTATTTTTTTATCTTTTTCTTTCAAAACTTCAGCACTTTCTTTCAAAGCCTTCTTTACTGGTTTAAACTTAACATAATCCACATGTAGTAATAATAATTTCATAGAAACAAAACAAGATTAGATATTTATAAAATTATCTAATCAAAAAAATAAAAAAAATTAATTAAAATTCATCCATAGAAATCAAAGAATTAAAATCCTTTCTTCTTTCTATAACAGTCTTTACAATAAACCGGCTTACCTTCCATAGGTTTAAAAGGAACTTCACAGTCCTTACCACATTCAGCGCAAGTCGCTTTATGCATTTCTCTAGGTCCAAAATTTCTAGGACCTCTGTTAAAACCTTCCAATTTTATTCCTCCTAATATAACACACAAGAAATCAAATTCCCATATGCTCTAGAACATTGAAAAATAGTACCTTTATAAACTTTCCCATATTCACCAAAGTATGAAAAAGGAGTTAATTTATGAGGGAAATTTTAAAAACTACTTCTTCGCTTCTCAAGCAACCTACGAAAAGGTAAAATTCTGGTCTGAAGAAGACTTTGAAAAAGAAGTAAAAGCCTTAGAATCCCATCATAAACAAGCAGAAAAAAATGGAAATATAACCTTAAAAACAGAAGCAAATCTAACTCTCTGGAAATTTTACAGTTTTAGGGCTAAAAGAAGTGAAGAAAGAGCAAAAGCAAAAGAAGAAAAAGAAAAACTAGAAGCAAGAATAGATGAACTAAAAAGGATTATTGGATAAAATAGTCAAGAATTTTTACTCAAACGAACCTTGCCAATTAATTTGGTGTGTAAATTAGTCAGAGGATCACGCTCTCCATCATAATGATCAATAACCATCCCGTACTCAGAAAACCTACGATTAAAGTAATCTAGAGTCTCCTTAATAGGATCATATTCGTTAAATTTTGGATCATCTCTATCTATACTATGTAAATCTCCTCCAATTCTAAACCTAGGATGGTGACCTATCTTAGCCTCATAAGAAAGATTAAATTCTCTCCTTAAACCAGAAGAAGTAACGTTAATATCGGACTTAATAACTACCTCAGAACGATCTCCCAATTCTAGAGCTCTTTCTAAACCCTTACTCAAACAATCCTGGACGAATATTTCTTTTTTTCTCATGTTGATATAATTAACAAACTAGTTTATAAATCTTTCTATTATTACTACTAGAGAATCATAACATTTTAAGCTTTCCAGTAATCTTATCTATTCTCTTCTCGGTATCCGGTCCAATGGCCAAACAAGTCTTACTACCTTTAATTACTTGAGTCTTCCCAGCATCTCTAATGAGGGCTGTATTCAAACTAGCGTCATCTGCCATTTTCTTATATTTCAACAACTCTTCCTCACCATTAACTCTTAAAGCAACTTTCTTCATTCCTTGTTTCTTCCAGCTATCCAACTTATTCTTTTCACACCTCATCCCCGCTTCAGTGCTAGCATGAGCGCATTGAACAGCAATTTTACCAGAACTCATCCCAAGGTCTTTTCTAACAAGAATAACCATCTTATACTTAGTTGTCATATCTTTCAACAATAAATACTATTTTAATATCTTTCTATTTCAAGAATCTTTTAACCCTAATCTCAGAGAAATCCATATTCTTAATCTTCTCTCTTAAGTCTTCCAAAGAATTATATTCAACTACATCCGATATAGCATGTATAACTTTAGAGACCTTAGCATCTCTTCTTTTAAGGCATAAACAAGGTTTATCAAAGATATTAGCACATACTGCATCGAAACTAACCCCGTGAGAAGGCATAGAAACATCAGCTACAATCAGATCACAACTCTCAATCTCCTTTGTCACAACACTAACAAGTTGTTCTTCGTCCAAATGCATTACACTGTGTCCGTCAAAAACATCATGACCCATCTCAATAAAAAGATTTTTAATAAAACCATGGACATTATCTTCCTTTAATATATATGGAGATGTTAAGAATATTTTCATAAAAATAAAAGTGTAATAAAATATATAAACTTTACTTAATTCCTACCAGCCATGCCCAAAATATACTTAGTAAGACACGGGGAATCAGAATTTCAAAAAAAGAAAATATGGGGAGGAGATTCAGGATTAACTAGAAGGGGCATTGAACAAGCTAGACGAGTAGCTGAATACTTAAAAAATATCGAATTAGAAAGAATATATTGCAGCAAGTTAAAAAGATCCATGCAGACTGCTGAGCTAATAAAACAATTCCACCCGAATATACCAATAACACAATTAGAAGAGTTAAACGAAATAGAAATGGGATTGATAGATTCCCAATACAGGGTAGAGGTAGAGGTAAATTTCCCAGAATTTCTAGCGGAAAGAGAGAGAAACAAATGGAGTACAAGATTTCCACAAGGAGAAAGTTATGAAACTGAAACAGAAAAAGTAAGACAAAAATTAAGGGAAATTGTACTAAACCCAGGAAATACCTGTATAGCAGGGCATAAGGGAAAAAACAGAATAACTATGGGCATATTACTAAATCTACCAGAAACCCACATCCCATACATTGACCATCCAAACGATACAATATTCGAAATAGACCTTGATACAAGAGAACTTTACAGAATAGAAAACAATGAAAGAATAAAAGGTTATGAATTATTTTAAGTGAAATTCTACAGTATCACCTTCTTCTAACTTATGTTTTAAACCAACATGAGCACCATCAAATTTAGCGGATTTGCCCCAAATCCTTGCAAACTTAAACCTTTTAACAAAATCCTTATGTACAACTAAAGCCAAATCTTCTACATTAGCTCCTTTTTTCAAAGCAACAGGAGGAAAATCTTTTTTCTTTCCAGGAGTTTTAGTATAAGAATATATCAAATCTAATCTATCCCATATTAACTTTTTCAGGACTTCTATATTTTCACTTTTAACATCGATAACGCCATTTTTAATAATCAAGCCATTAAACCTTATTCCGGCCTTATCAAGTTCTCCTTTTAAAAAAGCCACATCATCATCTCTGACTAATAAAACAATCAAATCAGCCTCCCTTACAATACCCATAAACCTAGGCCCATTTTCCTTCTCAACAAAATCTTCAACAATAGCAGGAATTTCCACCACCTGAATCTTTACTCCATTATAATCCATTATACCTACTTCGGGTTTCTTAGTAGTAAATTCATAATCTGCTATCTCAACATTAGCCCCTGTTAACCTCTTTAACAATAGACTTTTACCAGAATTACTCTTTCCTAATAAAACAACCTGAGCAGCGCCTTCTTTCTTAATACCTTGTCTAGGTCCTTTTCTTTTTTTCTTATCTTTCTGTATTAAATCTTTATATCTTGCTATCCTTCTTTTAATGTCTGCTCTTAAAGATTCTGCTCCCTTATGTGTAGGTGCCTTAGACAACATCTCTTTTAATGCTTTTAATTTTTCGTCTAAACCCTTAGCAGCATGAAATTTCTTCTCAGCATCCTTATACTCATAAGTAACATTGGCAGGCATAAAAATAAGACTAGAATAATATTATTAAAACTTTCCAAACATTTTTAAATTAATAATCCAAAACAACAACATGGTATTTGAAGATATCCAAGCAGCAATAGCAGAATCTTCAATCAAGTTAGTGGCAGCTATAGCTATTCTTCTACTTGGTTTAGTATTCGGAAGATTCCTAAGCAAATTAACTCAAAAAATACTTTCAGAAATAGAGTTAGACAGAGTCCTAAGGGAGTCCAACATTAAAATTCCTTTAGAGCAGATACTCAGCAATCTCATAAAATATATAATCTATGTAGGTGCATTAATAATGGCCTTAAACCAAGCCGGATTAACCACACCAATATTCAATATAATATTAACAATAATTTTCATATTAATAATAGCATCTGTAATATTGTCTGTAAAAGACTTCATACCGAACCTAATAGCAGGAATAAGAGTAAGCAGGAAATACAACATAAAGGAAGGAAATAAGATAAAAGTCCTAAATATAGAAGGAACAATAATAGAAACTGACTTAGTGGAAACAAAAATAAGAACAAAAAACAATGATATAATCTTCATACCAAATTCAGTATTAACAAAGGAAATTCTAAGGAAAAACAAGTAATGACATCGATATTGTAAAACGTTTATCTTTTAGAGATTGCTTTTCTTAATCTTTTGACTTTTCTCCCCTTATTTTTAACATTCTTTAATCTAGTTTTTTTAAGTTTAACTTCTTTTTTCTTAATCTTCCGTTTTTCCTCTTTAATCTTCTTTTTCTCTTTTTTAACATCTTCTATCTCTTCCATGTCTTTTATTTTTGTCAGATACTTAAAGAATTTAACTAGAGGAAACTGGAATATATACAAAATTAATCTCATGAGTACAAAAAACACCAACAAAACTAAGAAAGTAATGATATCAAAAGGCATAGTAGAATAAACAAAGATAATTGCTAAGTAACTAACCAGATTGATAGTTAAAGGAGAAGAAAGATGATAGGCTACTCTCTTAGGCAAGATATGACCAAAGTTAAATATAAGAAGTAGGAAGGCCATGAAAAATAAAACTAGGGAAAAGATAGTTCTAGATAAATTTTCACTCAGATTCAAAATATTCCCCGAACCACCAAGGAAATAAATATATCTCAGCAAAGAAACAGAAACAAAAAGAGAAACTAAACTATTGGAAACAGCGCTCCCCCAAACAAACTGCTCTTCTCTATGTTTCTGGAAGTAAATAAACATTATTACAGTAGCAATCAATAAAGGGGCAACAATCCACAATATATCTGTATCCCTAGAAAGAGCAAAAAATAACTCTAAAAACCGATTATAGAAAATACTTAATGTCCCATAAAAATCATTGCTAACCACCACTTTTAGATCTAATTAAAAAATGAATAATTCTATATATAAAATTATCTATAAGAAAAATTTAAAAACAAACTTAATTTTATATTTTTAAGCGGGAGTGCCGGAGTGGTCAAACGGGGTAGGCTCAAGACCTACTGGCTTAGTGCCTACGCAGGTTCGAACCCTGTCTCCCGCATTTCTTCCAAAACCTTTAAAAACCCACTTTCTTAGTTAAATTAAAATGAAATATGTAACAGACACATCAGCAGTAATAGAAAAAATACCTTCAAAATTAATTAAAACAAATAAATTAAAAGGAACTCTAGTGATTCCAAATGCAGTAGTTGCAGAATTAGAAAATCAAGCTAATAACGGCTTAGAAATAGGCCACATCGGTTTAGAAGAATTACAAGAATCACAAGAATTAGCTAAGAAAAAAAAGGTAAAAATAGAATTTGTTGGAGAAAGACCAAATGAATCTCAGATTAAATTCGCTAAATCCGGAGAAATAGATGCGTTAATCCGAGAACTCGCTTTCAAGGAAAAAGCCACCTTAATTACAGCAGATAAAGTACAAGCATCTTCTGCTAGAGTTTATGGTTTAAAAGTTCATTTCGTTGAGAAAAAGAGATTGAAAGTAAAAACAGAGCTTGAAAAATTCTTTGATACCAATACTATGAGCATACACCTTAAAGCTAATTGCATCCCTCTAGCTAAAAAGGGAAGACCAGGAAACTGGCGTTTAACTCCAATTAGAAGAACAAAGCTAGATCATAAAAAAGTACAAGGAATAGCAAAAGAAGTAGTGGAAAAAGCAAGAATAGAATCAGATTCATTCGTAGAAATTTCAAGAAGAGGCAGCACAGTAATACAGTACAAAAATTTCCGTGTAGTCATTGTAAAACCACCAGTATCAGACGGGTGGGAAATCACAGCGGTAAGGCCAATTAAAAAACTTAATCTTAACTACTATAAATTACCAAAAGACATCTTAGAAAGATTAACTAAAAAATCAGCAGGCATGATTATAGCAGGAGAAACAGGATCTGGAAAAAGTACTTTTGCACAAGCCCTAGCAGAATATTATAGCAAAAATGAAAAAATAGTAAAAACAATAGAATCTCCTAGAGATTTACAATTAGAAGATAAAATCACCCAGTACAGTAAAAATTTTGCAACAAGTGAGGAAATCCATGATATTTTGTTCTTATCAAGACCAGATTTCATAACTTTCGATGAAATGAGAGACACTCCAGATTTCAATCTTTACGTAGACCTAAGATTATCCGGCTGTTCCTTACTTGGTGTATTGCATTCGGCTTCTCCAATAGACGCTGTACAAAGATTTGTAACAAGACTAGAGACTGGTATGATACCCTCAATAATAGATACAATATTATTCATGGAAGCAGGAAGAATCTCAAAAATATTAACATTAAGAATGACTGTAAAGGTTCCATCAGGTATGACAGAAGCAGATCTAGCCAGACCTGTAGTTGAAGTTTTTGATTTTCTAGAAAACAAACTATTATACGAAATATACTCTTATGGAGAAGAAACAGTAGTAATCCCTATAGAAAAAACAACAAAAACAGGACTAACTACTCTAGCTCAAAAACAATTAGAAAACGAGATTAAAAAATATTGCAGAACATGTAAAACAGAATTAATTTCAAACGACAGAGCTGTAATATACATTCCAGAAAAAGACATTCCAAGAATAATAGGAAAACAAGGAAAAAGAATAGAAAGCATAGAAAAAGATCTAGGGTTAAGAATAACTGTTAAAGAACTAGAAAAGCCGATAAGATTCGAGGTTTCAGAATCCACTAACCATATAGTTTTACACACTACAAAAGATCTAGCCAACAAATCAGTTAAAATCTTAATAGAAAACGAACCTTTGGTATCAGCAATAGTGGGCCATAAAGGAGACATAAAAATAAACAAAAAAAGTGAGACAGGGAAAAAACTTCTTGATGCTCTAGATTCTAAAAAGAGAATAAAACTTCAATAACTAAGGACCGGTTACACCACCACCATCATGGGGTGCTTCCTCTTTACAACCTAACTGCTCACAATATCCAACCCTATCAAAATTTACATTAAAATCGAAAGGGGTACAAGTAACATTCTCACCTTCAAACTCTACTGCTGGATAGACTTCCACCAACATACCATCATAAACATTATCAAGGTAATAGTACAAAATAAATTCATCTGCGCTAAAAGGATCTAAACCTCTTTCTTCAAACTGAGTATAAGGTTCATATCCATGCACTCTAAATAAAAGGGATTCAATATCCAAATCACCAAGATTCTGAATGTACAGAGTAATATTTTCCCTACAATAACAGGAACTACTCAAAAATCTTATATCAAAATAAGCTGAACATTCACTAGCAAATTCCGTTCCTTCACTAGTTTCTTCAGTAGTCTCTATTACAAATTCTCCACCCCATCTCAATACAGAAGCAGCTAAGACAACAGTCAACCCCAAAAGCAAAACCGTTGCTATTAACGGACTTAAACCTCTCTTCATAGTAAAACTTAAATGCAAGTGTATTTAAACCTTACCATAGGCTCTCGTAGCGCAGCCTGGATAGCGCGGCAGCCTCCTAAGCTGTAGGTCGGGGGTTCAAATCCCCCCGAGAGCATTTTCATTTTAATTTCTTAATAACTTTATTTAAAATCTCAAGAGCGTAATCTATATCTTCTCTAGTATTATATTTGCTCAAGCTCATTCTCAAAGAACTATTTGCTTCCTTATCACTTAAACCAATAGCTCTCAACACGTGGCTAACTTCATTTTTATGAGAAGAACAAGCACTGCCCGTAGAAGTTGAAATCCCATAAGAATCTAAATAACTTCCAAGAGTATCTCCATCCACATTATGAAAACAAACATTAACATTATTACACAATCTTTTCTCTATAGAACCATTTAACGTGGTTCCAGGAATTTTAAGAATCCCGTCTATTAAGATATCTCTTAATTTTTCCATCTCTTTTACAAATTTTGATTTCGCATTCTTAACAGCCCTTGCAAATCCAACAACTCCAGGAACATTTTCAGTGCCACTTCTTAACTTCTTTTCATGCCCGCCACCATGCAACAAAGGAGTAATTTTGATTCCTCTCCTAATAAACAAAGCTCCAACACCTCGCGGACCATGTATCTTATGACTATTCAAAGTAACGAAATCTAAATTTTGTTTTTTAACATTAATCTCTTCCTTAGTATAACTTTGACAAGCATCAGTATGAAAGTAAACCCCTTTTCTCTTACAAACATCTCCTATTTCTTTAATATCTTGAACAGTTCCAATTTCATTATTTCCATGTATAACCGAAACAAGTAAAGTATCCTTAGTAATGGTCCTTTCCACATCTTTGGGATCAACAAAACCATCTCTATCAACATCTAAATAAGTGATCTTAAATCCTTTACTTCCTAACCATTTACAAGCATTAAGAATACAATCATGCTCAATCTTACTAGTAATGATATGTTTTTTATTAGGATTTTCAAAAAATAAACCTTTCAAAACAAGATTATTACTCTCAGTGCCTCCAGAAGTAAATATTATCTCATCACTTTTTGTCCTAATAGATTTAGCAATTACCTCTCTACTTTCTTCTAAAGCTCTCTTAGCTTCCTTCCCCATGCTATGTGTAGAAGAAGCATTTCCATATCTCTCCTTGTAATAAGGAAGCATCTCCTTAACCACGTTATCATCAACAATAGTAGTAGCTGCATTATCAAGATAAATTCTTTTCATAATCCAATAAATACTAAACACTTTATAAAGATTATCAAATCAGTATCAAAACCAACAATCCAACCAATGTAACAATGAAGCTAACCTTCTTTAGATCTGCTCTCATCCTATACAATATAAGTCCAAGAGTACCATAAGAAAATACTATTTCTCTTAAGATAAACCTAGGAACGTCTCCAAGTCCTAACAATTGCAAGGGAGTACCACCAACTAAAAACCAGATCCCCACAAAAATGAAATCTATCAAAGCATCACTAACCCAACCATAACTAAAGAATTTCAATTTTCTAAACTTAAACCAAAAAAAAGCAAAAACTAAACCAATAGCTACTTCTTCTAAAACTCCTGTAAAAAATACATTAGAAGAATAAATAGCCTTAGTTTCAAAAGATGCTATGAAATCTACACTTCTAGTATTAAGGTAACTATAATAATAAATAGCCTGTCTTAGAATGTTTGGAATCAGAATTATTAAGAAGAAAAGTACAAATTTCTTCTTAGGAATTTTAGTATCTATTTTACCAAAATATTTACCCAATCTCATTCTCAATCAAATCAACAACCTGAGATGCTCCATTACCTTTTGTTTTAAGCTTCTTCAGTTTCTTCTCAAGATCCTTTTTCTGTTCCAACAAAGAATTAATGGACTTAATTAAACTTTTATTAGATATCTTGTTTCCAACAACAACATAACCTTTAACAGCCTCAAGATTCATATCATGCTCTACATAATTCTCAATAGGAAATACCAAGGCTGCTTTATTATAAACAAAAACTTCTGATAGAGTATTATGTCCCGCTAAACATATAACCGCCTTGCTAACTCTTAAGTAGTCTAAAAAATTATTTTTAAAGTTATAACATCTAACATTATTGTTGCCTTTGTTCTTAATTCCAAGGACCAAGAAGTCTTCATCAAAATACTTCGAGATTTTAATCAGATTACTTACCAGGTTATTTCCAAAACTAGACCCGCCAATAGTAACCAAGATGGGCTCTTTACTAATCCCTAGTTTCTTCATCAATCTAGCCTTAGAACTTTTATCTGAGATTCTTCTAACCATGGGATTAACATATCTTATATTACCATAATCTCTACTTTTCCTTCCAACAACAGGAATTATAACCTTGTCAGATATGGAATAAAAAATACGTGCTATCAAATAATATAAAAATAATTCGGGACTCTCCCTTTTGCCTATCAGCCTCCTCAAAATTTTTAAATCAAAATCATAGATAGTAAAAGTCTTCTTCCTCATCAGCTTGCCAGCTATTATTCCGGGAGGCTCTGCATCAACTATGACGATATCCGGATTAAATCTAGCAATCACCATTAATAACAAAAAAACATCTATTAAAAAATAAAAGGGATATAAAATATTCTCAAAAAATATTCTAGAGAATCTAGTCTTGTTCCTAGTTCCATAAAACCTATGACCCAAAATCCTATGACATTTGTATTTATTTTTAAAATAATTATAAGAAGTTCCAAATCCAGCTATTCTAACATCAACCATTTTCTTATCTGTAAGTTCTTGGATAACGGCTTCTTCCCTTATACTGTGGCCCAATCCAATTCCAGTAATTACAAATAAAATCTTCATCTTTCTTTATAAAAAACCTCTGCATATTTACATCCATTCTCAACACCAGCTATTCTGGCTTTTACATAAATATTAGGCAATAAGAGATAGACATAAAGTTTCTGGCTTTCAAATAATCTAAGAGCCTCTGTTTTCTTGTTAAAAGTGCTAGATACATCTACATAAAGCTTAGGAATCCTAGTTTGAATAATTCTTAAAGGATTCCAAACACTGAAGGTATAAACATCAATCTTATTGTCACCAACAGCACTCAAAACAATCTCCCTTACAGCCCTATGATCCTTGTGAGGATCATCTTGGGAATGGGTAAAAATCTTATTGGGTTTGTATTTTTTAATTATAGCTTCAACTTTTAAGAGCAAATCTTCCTTACTAGTATCTATCCTTAAATCCGGAATGCCCAGAAATAAAGTTTCTTTTATTCCCAAAAATTCATCAACCTTCTCTGCTTCTTTCATCCTTTTATTTACAACAATATTAGCTTTCTCTAAAGGCCTACTGGATTCTCCATAAGAAAAGATAACAACTATTACCTCCTTACCTTCTTCAATATACTTAGCTAGAGTCGCTCCAGCACCGATTATCTGATCATCGTTATGTGAAACAAAAACAAGGATAGTTTCTTTCATTTTAAGATGCGCGAGCCGAGATTCGAACTCGGATCATTGGCTTTCTTCATTCAATGGAAGGCTTATCCCAAAAAGTCAAGATTCTACCATTGAACTACTCGCGCTTAGAAATGATAGAAAAAAAGTGATTTATATATCTTTTTATCTCTTCTTCATAGCATAATCTATTTGCTCCTTGGTCCAGCCTTTCTGCATCAATAATCTCCTAATAGAAGCTTGATTCGCTCCTCTTCTCAATGAAGCATTAATATAATTTCTTAAATTAACAAGGTCTTGTTGGTTAGTAAACAGTCTTTTCTTAAACAATTTAATAGACAACCTATTACTAATATCCTTGAAGTTACCAGGTCCCTTATAGAAATTCAAATACAACGCACCTACAACAACTATAACAAGTAACAAAATATAAATGCCCAAGGGAAGCTCCTTACTACAATCTTCCGGACAATAATAAGCATTATTAGAATCAGATTCTTGAATTCCCAGATCTAAATTGTACTCACACCTACCATTTCCACAGATATTCTCCACATCTCCAGAATCACTCACAGGCTTAAAAACAACTGTCCTCCCAACTTCTTCTAGATCTCCGCCACCCTCTAAAACATAGATTATATCAGCAGTTCCAAGATTCCACTCTATGTTCTCATTATATTCATTTTTTACATAACCAGCAGGAGAAAGAACAACAACATCATCAATATCAGAAACAACATTACTTAAATCCTCTACAATCAAGGTACCAGAAGAAGCTACACTCTTTTCAACAAATTTAATATTTCTACTAGCTCCATCTAAAGAAGTAAACTTAATAGACTTAACATAGCTATCAAGGCTTACACTTTCCTGATTAAACTTATAAATTTGCTCATTAAAGGCATTAATATCAGAATAACTCCTGGTCATACTGGAAACAGGAACATCATAAACATTCCTTATCACATCATTTTCTATTATTAAACTTCCAAATACTTGTAGTTTCTTAGGAACATTATACGTAAACCATTCTAATTGCTCAGCAATATCAGAATACCTTTCTTGTTTTTCAGAATCACTCAAAGTAACACTAGTTTTAATCTGTATGAACTCACTATTCAACTGGCTAATATTATTCTTAGCAGAACTTAATAAAGTTCTATAACCTTTATCATAAACCTCTTTAACACTGCCTGTAACATTAGAAAAGTAAATTTCAGCATCATCAACACCTTCTTGAGCATCGAGCAACATATCATCAATTATATCTTCTAAATCACCAACAAAAATAGTAACAGTATCTGCACTGCTTTTAATTCCTCTTTCATCAGTTACAACCAATCTAACAGTATAATTTCCCTCAGCATAATAGACATGACTTGTAGTTTCTCCATAAGCAGTACTGCCATCTCCAAAATCCCAATCATAAGTAAATATCTCATAACTGCCATAACCTTTGCTTTCAGAACCGTCAAAATTAACCGTATAACCCGTAGCAACATTCTTACTGCTTAAAGATATAATAGCAACCGGAACATTAGTTACAGTAAATTCTACATCTACATCTTCATCATCAGAATCTATCTCCAAGGTATAGTTTCCAAAGCTACCCGGCGTTCTTAGATCATCAAATCCTATTAAAGGAACTTCTAAAGATTCGTCAATTGCAACTTGCTCAGGAACGTAATCAACCTCATACATCTTATCTATCTCACGGTCGCCATCATCAATTATTCGTAAATTGCTTAAAGTTACTTTTCCAGCAGAATCAGATTGAACCTTAATAGGAACCAAACAACCTGCTCCACAATGATTATCTTCTAAAGCATCAATAAGCCTTTCCCCACTAAAATCAACACCGCCATCTAATACATAATCATATCTTCTCTTTTCAATCTTCGTAAAATAATATTCCCCTTCTTCATAAGAGTAATAAGGGAGTGAATAATAAGCAACATCATGATCTCCCAAATCAGAATAGACGCACAATTCATACACCCCGTCTCTAGGATCATCATTATCTAAAATACAAGATACCTCTGTATAACTAGTCCCAGGCTCTGGCAAATCACAAACCTCATCCAGATTGCCTCCTTCAACTTCTGCTACCAAATCTCCACCATTAGTTAACTTTCTGGCTTTTACAGTAACTCTGATTTCTGTGCTTTCCAAAAACTCATTGAAACTAATATTTATATAGTCACATTTCTTATTATCCCTATCCCCTCTTATCTGAACATTGCCTTCAGAATTTTCATCTCCCTCTATACCTTCGGGATAATAAGGACCTTCCCAACCCACTGCATCACCGGTATGCTGCCATTCTATTTCTCCATCATCTCCAACATCTACTTTAACATAACTAGGATAATCCCCAGCAAAACTAGCTCCGGTTATCGTAATGTTGGCCATATCAATATCATCGTCCTGCAATTCAACACCAGCCACTCTATATCCATAATTATTAAACAAAAGATCAACACTAGATTTAGCATTTCCTTCTTTTTCATAAGTAGCAGGGACAGATATGTAATCAGCATTAGAATTTTCTAACAATTCTATTAAAGTATTGCTAGCTTCCAGTTCATTTTCTATATAAGCATCAAAAACGGTATCTCCAGACAAATTATCATCATATTCTATAGTAAAAAATCCATCAAAACTTTGATTGGGACCGTACTGATCAGTATTCAAGTCCAAGAGTAGATTAAAATCTGCTCCTTTTACAATAGTTAATAAAAAGATACTAAAAGCCAAAACCAAAAATACCCTCTTCAACATAATCCCTCTTTTTTATTAGTTAAATATTTAGCAGAAAAGTAGTATATAAATATTGCCTTTCCAGAACAATATTTTAGAAAGAAATAAAAAGCATAAAAAAAATTAATCACCATGCCAAAAAATACTTTTTACATTACTACTGCGATAGATTACCCTTCAGCGAAACCTCATCTCGGTCACGTATATGAAAAAATCTGTGCAGATGTAATAGCAAGATGGAAAAAGCTACAGGGCTTTAAGGTACATTTTAGTACAGGTACAGATTGTCATGGGTTAAAGATACAACGAGCTAGCCAAAAAGCCAATAAGAAACCTGAACAATTCGTTAAAGAAATGTCCAATGTTTTTAAAAATCTCTGTAAATCCCTAAATATTTCTAATACCGACTTCATCATGACAATAGAACCGAGGCATAAAAAAGTCATAGAATCAATACTTAAAACATGGAATAAGTCCAAAGATATATACAAAGACTATTATGAAGGCCTGTATTGTGTAGACTGTGAAACCTTTTATACAGAAAAAGATTTAGAAAATAGAAGCTGCCCAGTTCATAAAAAGCATGTCGAAATCTTTAAAGAAGAAACGTATTTCTTTAAACTCAGCAAATATCAAAAAGAAATAATTAAAGAAATAGAAAAACAAGATTTGATATGGCCAAATAAAAAGAAAAAAGAAATTTTAAACCGATTAAAAGAACCAATAAAAGACTTAAGCATAAGTAGAGAAAATGTAAGTTGGGGGATCCCATTTCCATTTGACAAGAAAAAAACAATAGCGGTCTGGACCGAAGCTTTAATGAATTATCTAACGACAATAGATTATCCAAAAGAAAAATATAAGAAATTTTGGCCTGCAGTACACATCATAGGCTCCGATATAGTTTGGCATCATACTGCAATATGGTATTCCTTCTTATCTTCCTTAAAGATAAAATTGCCAAAGGTAATAGTACATGGTTTTATTAATCTAAAAGGAGAAAAATTAAGCAAATCGTCCGGAATAGTGATAGATCCAATGAATTTAATCAACAAATATTCTACAGACTCCATCAGATATTTCCTAATGCGTCAAATTCCTTTTGGAGACGATGGAGACTTCTCAGAAGAAGCTCTTACTAATCGCCATAACAACGAACTAGCTAATAAACTAGGAAACCTAGTAAGCAGAACAACAACATTAGCTGAGAAAAACGGAATTAAAAAAACTCCGAATAAACTAATAAAAAAATTAGAACTAAAGAAAATACAAGATCACCTAGAAAAATTTGAATTCGACAAAGCCTTAAACTTAATATTCGCTTTCATAGACATTTGTAATGAATACATCCAAGAAAAAAAACCATGGGAAACGAAAGATAAAAAAGTACTCTATGAAGTAGCAGATAGTATAAAAGCAATTACTATTTTATTATGGCCAATCATCCCAGAAACATCAGAAAAGATATCAAAACAATTCAAATTTAAAATAGATTACAAAGAAATAAAAAAACCTCTGAAAATAACCAGAATAAAAAAACAAGAAGTTCTATTTAAAAAGATATAATAATGCATTGTTGCATTAGCGGGTGCCAGAATAAATTAATTAGATTCTTTTTTAATCAAATTGTTTATTTTGTTTTTATTAAATCATAACCCAATTTTATGGTAAAAAATATAAATGCAATGCCAACCAAGGCTCTAGCCAAAAGGGAGGGGCTAAATTCTACATTAAAAATCTGTGAAATTCCGACCAATGCTAAGATTATGGTGGCTGTTAAAATAGTGGTATTAAATCTGTCCTGTTTTTTTAGTTGTTCTCTTTGAAATCTTTGATGTATCTTATTGTCAAACATCTCTTGAACCTTAAGAGATTGGTCTAGAGATAAGTTGTTTAAATCGGTGATTTCTAATATAGACCAACCATCGCCCTTTGGCACCCATTTATGTTTTTTCTTATTAACCATATTTAATAAGAAGTCTGATTTTTCTTTTTAAACTTTACTCATTTTAATCAAATCTAACCACCTGTTTTTTCCCAGTTCCAATTCAGGAATAGCTAACTCATAAGGACAGCAGTTTATTCCTTGATGTTTTCTTATAAAGTTATAATAAACCTCATATCCTTTCATAATTGCAGAAGCAGACTCCGTACAACCATGAAAACCACGCATGACTTTTGTTCTTTCTCTTATTGAATTATGCAGTCTCTCTATTGGATGGTTAAAACCTCTTTCAGAAGCAATAACTATGTTGTGGATTATTGGACTTTTATGGTTCCAATGAGTTTTTAATCCAAAAGATTTCTTTAGCATTTTTGGATATCCTTTAAGCCCATCAGTTGTAATAACTTTAACCTGATTTCCTGTGGCGAACTTTCCCCTTTTCAAAACATTAACCATGTTATCTATTGTTCTACTTTTCATATAGCCAGAAGAAACCATAAAACGAGTTGTTGTGTCCATCACATCAACAAACCAATTCTGTTCTCTGCCTTTCTGATATTTACTTATTCTTCTGTGATATTCCATCTCATCAGATTGTAGCTCAATTCCAGATTTTACTTTTAGATTATCGGTTAGTTTGCTTATCATAACTGCATATTTTACAATCCAACGATAAGCAGTTGAATAATGACAATTCTTTGGATAAAATGATTTTAGATGTTCTTGAATTTTTCTAAAACTCATTCCATTATAATACAAATCCATACAAAGAGTTATTTTCTTTTCATGGTTTCTCATTCGGTAAAATCCTTCATCAAGAACAAATCTATAAGAGCATTCCTTACATTGATACCTCTGGATTATTCCTCTGTGTTTTGTTTTTCTTTTAGCATTCTTCTTTATATTCTTAGAATTGCATTTGGGGCAGGTTACATTTTTATACTTATGTTTAATTATATCTTTGGATTTCATTTTGGTTGGTAGCCGATTTGGAATCTAGGGGGTTCTTCGGAATCCCTTTATATTTACTTATAGTAATATATCATAAGTAAGAATAGTTTATAAACTTTATTATACTATATTACTATAATAAACTATTTAAAGAGATAAAACATTAATTTTATATGGCCAAAAAAGAGGTAAAGGTTTATGAGTGCGAATGTGAAAGATGTAGGCATAGATGGATAACTAGAAGTGAGGAAGTTCCGACGGTGTGTCCAAAATGTAAGAGTCCATATTGGGATAAACCAATAAACAACAAGGATAAAAAATGAAAAACATAAAAGAGTTTGAAAATAAAATAATTGAAGGTGACGTATTAGAAGCAATGAAACAAATACCTGATAATAGCATTCATTTAGCTATAACTTCTCCACCCTATAACGTTGGCAAGAATTATGATAATCATAATGATAAAATGAATTATGAAGAGTACCTTGATTGGTTAAATAATGTCTGGAAAGAAACTCAAAGGATACTAGTTCCGGGAGGAAGATTTTGCCTTAACATTGCTCCAACGGGAATAAAGGATTTTGTTCCAATACATCATGATTTTACAAACCAATTAAGAAAACTTGGAATGAAGTTTAGGACAGAAATTGTTTGGTATAAACAAACAATGCTAAAAAGAACAGCTTGGGGAAGTTGGAAAAGTCCCGCCAATCCCCACATAGTTCCATCTTGGGAATATGTTTTAGTTTTTTCTAAAGATGGTGATAGACTACAAGGCAATCCAAAAGATGCAGATATAACGGCAGAAGAATTTAAGAAATTTTCAGATGGATTTTGGGAAATTCAACCAGAAAGACAGAGAAATGGCCATCCTGCACCATTCCCAGAAGATTTAATTTATAGATTAATGAAATTCTATTCTTACAAAGGAAACGTTGTTTTGGATATGTTTGGGGGAACCGGAACAGTTGCAGTAGTTTCACATAAGAATGATAGAAAATTTATTCATATAGATATTTCTAAAGAATATTGCAAGACTGCACAAAATAGGTTAGATGGTGTAAAAAAGCAGAAAATGCAACAAAAACTATCTTCTAAATAAAAATGGACGAAGAAATATCTCTTTTTAAGGATAAAGAAGAATTTATTGAGAATCATTTGGAGTCTCTTAAAAAATCATTATCAGAAAATTTAGATAAACTCCCAAATAGAGAATTGCCTTTCATGGAACCACATTTAAGAGCAATATATTTTGAAACTTATTTTTTAATTGCACAAGGTTTTTACAATTCTTCGTTAGTTTTATGTGGCATATTATTAGAGAGCCTCATTAAAGAAAAACTTTTTATGGACGAAATTTCAGATGAAGAACTTGAAAAGATGAACTTTGGACAGGCTATCAAAAAAGCAAAAGATAAGAATCTTTTAAGTCCAGATGAAATTAATTTTTTAGAGATAAAAAGGGATAATCTAAGAAATCCTTATGCACATTATAATAAAATGAAACTATCAGAAGGAATTTATTTTCCAGTATGGAAAATTGAAAATCCCGTAGAAAAATTAATCTCCTTACAAAAAAGAGTAAATAATGGCGAATTAACCGAAGCACAGGCAAGGCAAGAATTAATCAAAGGTCAGAAACCAGAGTTTATGAGTTCAAAAGAGTTTAGGCCACTTTCTCAAACAGCAAAAAGCGAAATAGAGAGGAATAACGCTCCTTTAGTATTCTTAGAAATTGACAAATTCACAAGAGAATTTGCTAGAAAATACTTTAAGCCAAAAGAAAAAGAAGAAAGACATTGAATTAACTTAATCCATACTTCTTCAGAATTTCTAATATTTCCTTAAACATTTTCTCCGTTTTTTCATCCTTAAACTTCTTCGCTTTTTCAATCATTCTCTTGGAATATTTTCCTAAGAAATCTACCATTCCATATCTCTTTTTCATTAAGTTATGTTCGCTACATAACGTTTGTCCATTTTCAACAGTGGACTTTCCGCCTTTTGCTTGCGGAACAATATGGTCTGCATGGAGCTCATAACCATTATGCCTACCATTTCCACAAACAACACATTTATAATTATCTCTTTCAAATATCTTTTCCTTTACTTCAGAAGAAAAAGGAGCTAAAACATTGTGCCCTTTATAACCGGGAATTCTTTTGTAAACTCCCTTTCTAACTTGTATTAACCAACCTTCTTGATATAACTTCCTAATTACTCTCCAAGGGTCTCTCGCTTTGGGAATATGCTCAAAAACATAATCTACTACTCTACCATGCTCCACCTCTTCATTTGGATGTTTTTCAAAGAATTCTTTAATGTAATAAGTAACTGTATTGTTATTCTTCTCTGCCATTAGAAACTAAGTAGAATTTATTACTTAAAAGCCTTACGAAAACACCCGCTAACGCAACAATGCAATATAATAAAAAGATATTTAAAGTATAGGCTTTAACAAAAAAACATGGCATCACAGGAAAGGCTAGAGAATTTCTATACAAGAAAATACAAAAAGCTGTTAATAGTACCTATAATCTTAATAATTCTTAGTATTACAATTCTAGGATTTAAATACTCTCAAGAAGGACAATTTATAGATAAAGACGTTACTCTTACTGGAGGAATATCTGCGACAGTACAATACACAGAAGACATAAACATAGACGATTTAAGATCTTTCATAGCATCTAAGGCTCCTAATTCAGACGTAGATGCTAGAAGAATAACGGATTTCAGCACAGGAGAACAACTAGGTTTTACTGTAGAAGCATCCAAGATAACAAGCATTGAACTAAAACCAATATTAGAGGAATATCTAAATAAGGAACTAACACAAGAACAATATTCTGCTCAAGAAACAGGTTCAAGTCTAGGTGCTTCTTTCTTCAGAGAGATGATATACGCAATTTTACTTGCTTTCATTTTGATGGCAATTACAGTTTTCATAACGTTCAGAAAACCAATACCATCGTTAGCAGTAATATTATCAGCAATCCTAGATTTAACAGCAACACTAGCAATAGTAAGTTTATTCAACATAAAACTTTCAACAGCAGGAATAGCAGCCTTCTTAATGGTAATAGGTTATTCAATAGACACAGACGTAATGCTTACTACTCGTGTATTAAAAAGGACAGGTCCAAATTTTGAAAAAACTTATGGTGCATTTAAAACAGGGTTAACAATGACAATTACAACAATATCTGCTTTAACCATAGCTCTAATCTTTACAAATTCTCCGATACTTCAACAGATGTTCTCCATAATCTTAATAGCATTATTCATAGATATAATCTCAACATGGTTAATGAATGCTCCATTATTAACTTGGTATGTTTCAAAAAATGAAATTAAAAGTAATTAAAAAAGCTAGAGTACTAATACTGCTATTCTTTTTACTAATCAGTCTTATAGCAATAAATCCACAATTTGATACAGGAGGGGTAGCAATTAAAAATATAGAGCAAAACAGCTCAGCTTCCTTTGCTGGAATAGAAAACCCACCAACAGATTCTCCTCTAACATCCTTAGAGATTATCGAATCAATAAATGGAATGGAAATTAGAGATATAGAAGATTACTCAAACGTTTTATCCAATATCCAAACTCAAGAAACAATAAATATAAACACGAACCAAGGACAATACCGTTTACTTAAAACAGATAATCTGGGGATAACAGTAACAGAAACACCAACCTCAAACATAAGAAAAGGCCTTGATCTATCCGGCGGTACAAGAGTTCTATTAAGACCTGCTGAAGAAATAACAGAGCAACAAAGAACAGAAATAATTGATGTAATGGATTACAGACTTAACACATACGGTTTATCAGATCTTAAAATTAAAAAAGCAAACGACCTTCCAGTATCATTAGGAGGAACAGGAGCTAAATTTATTTTAGTAGAAATAGCAGGAGCATCACAACAAGAAGTTAGAGAACTAGTCGCTGCACAAGGTAAATTTGAAGCTAAGATAGGTAATGAAACCATATTCACAGGAGGGCAAAAAGATATTCCATTTGTATGTAGAAACGATGGAACCTGTTCAGGAATCACCCCCCCATGTACAGAAACACAAGAAGGTTGGTCTTGTAGATTTTCATTTAGAATAGACCTAAGTGAAGAAGCCGCACAAAGACAAGCAGACGCAACACAAGATCTAGAAATAAATATGTCTTCTGGAAATAGTTATTTATCTAAACCGCTTGATCTTTATCTAGATGGAACTTTAGTAGATTCCTTATTAATAGGAGCCGATCTAAAAGGAAAGCCTTCTACCCATATTTCTATTTCAGGTCCAGGACAAGGAACAACAGAAGCAGAAGCTGCAGAAGATGCTCTACAGCAAATGAAAAAACTTCAAACAATCTTAATCACCGGTTCCTTGCCATCCAAGTTAGAAATAGTAAAATTAGATTCCATATCTCCGATTCTAGGAGAAGCCTTTATTAAAAATGCTATTCTAGTAGGTTTACTAGCATTACTAGCAGTAGCCATAATTGTATTCATAAGATACAGAAAAATAAAGATTGTAATTCCAATGGTAATAACCGCTGCATCAGAGCTATTCATAATACTAGGAATAACTACATTATTAAAGTACAACCTTGATCTGGCTGCAATAGCCGGACTAATAGCAGCAGTAGGAACTGGAGTAGACGATCAAATAATAATCATAGACGAGGTCCTAAGTAAAAAAGAAGAATACGAATACAAATTAAAACAAAAGATTAAAAGAGCTTTCTTCATAATCATGGCAGCATATGCAACAACAGTTGCAGCAATGATTCCATTATTAAGGGCTGGTGCTGGATTATTAACAGGTTTTGCACTAGTAACAATAATCGGTGTCTCTATAGGTGTATTCATAACAAGGCCGGCATTCGCAGCCATAATACAAAGCTTATTAGAAGAAAACTAAAAATTAATTTCTAATCCTACATTAAAAGTATAGCCGCCTATATCCACTTCTCCAATTTTGCTGCTATCATATTTAATTTCTGCAGACAAAGCACCATCTCCAATAGGCTTTTTAACTCCAACTACCCCATGAAGACCTTCTCCAGTTCTACTTTCTTTATCACTATAACTAGTCCCAGATCCATAAAAGAACCCGTCTGAAGACTCTGTATGAAATGCTTCTTCTTGAACATTTGGTGCAGATACACCCCCGCCAATAAAAGCATAAACATCTTCTTCGTCTTTACCTCTTAAGTTCAACATAAACGTAACACTAGGAGAAATTATCCTTACATTAGAATCAGAATAAGAATCTTCCCGAAAAAATAATCCGTGCTCATAAGAACTTACCCAGTCTCCAACTTTCCTAAAATAATCAACCCCAAACACTAAACTTCCATAGTAACCAGAAACTCCTAAACCTCCACTAAAACTAGGACCTGCTCCATAAACCTCACTTAACTCATCTCCTTCTGGAACAAAATAACCAGCCTTACCAAATACATTAAATTTAGCATCTCCAGCACTAGCTTTACCAGCTCCTAATAAAGTAGCAAGTGTAACAACTGGCAAAACAGCTTTTCTAACAACCTTGTTCTTAACAAGTTTTTCTAACATGAACCCAGAAATTAATGATTATTTATAAATCTTTGCATTTACACCACTTAACAATAATAACATATCAAACAATACATTTATATATCAGTTTTTTAATTTGCAATTAAAGAGGTGATATTTCATGCCAACAACTGAAGCATATTTACTCTACATTCTACTAGGCGCGGTAGCAGGGATGCTCTACAGCCTAAGAAGAATTTTCCTTCTGGAATCAAAAATAGAAGCTATGGAAAAAAGAATTATTAGGCAACTAGCAAGGAAGAAAAGAAGAAGATAATTCTTTTTTATTTTTTATTTATAAAAATAAAGCGCCGGGAGGAGGATTCGAACCTCCATGTCCAAAGGACACCGGTTTTCGAGACTCGCCAATTCTTATTTAAGAAATTTCCGGCGCATTAACCGTTCTGCCATCCCGGCACAATAACATTTATAAAAGATGCTTTTTATTTCTTTCTAAAATGTGGCCATTAAAACACATAATAGCTTCAGCAATACTTTCAATACTTCTCTTCCCATTAATTGGATACAACACAATTATAGTTTTTTTATCAGGAGTTTTAATAGATGTAGACCATTACCTATTCTACGTAAAGAGGAAAAAGAATATCTCACTTAAAAAAGCATATTATTATTGTAGAGATACGCTCTTCCATGACGTTCTTCACATCTTCCACGTAATAGAATTCTGGCTATTAATCTTAATACTAAGCTTCTTCTACAAAATATTCTTATTCATATCAATAGGAATAATCTTCCATTTATATTTAGATGTTATACATCTTTATTATCATCCAGAAAAGATAAATGCAAGAACATTCAGTATAATCACCTGGATATTAAGACGTAGATAATCTTTAAAAAGCCGTAATAAAATCAATTCTTATGCCAGAAATAGAGAATTTACAAAAAATTGTAAAAGGGGCAATCATAGTTTTCATAGGATTATTTCTCGGAAGATTATTTGGTTATCTATACACTTTAATAGTAGCGAGACTAGGACCATCAGAATACGGATTACTAAGTTTAGGTTTTGGGGTGGTAAATTTCGTAGTGGTCTTCGCTGTACTCGGATTAACAACAGGAACAGTAAGATATGTCTCTTATTACATAGGAAAAAAAGATGAATTTAAAATAAGAAGTGTAATAAACTCTTCCTTAAAGATAAGCTTAGTTCTAAGTTTAATTGTAAGCACAATACTCTTTATATTCGCTGAAAATATTTCGATCTACTTTTTCCATGAGATAACTTTAGCTCCAATACTGAAAGCATTCGCAATAGCCATACCTTTCTTAGCTTTAGGAAGAATAATCTTCTCTGCCATGAAAGCATTCAAAAGAATAGGTTATCAAACATCAATAGAAGAAGTAATGTACAAAGCATTAAAAGTCTTAATCACATTACTACTCTTATATCTAGGATATAATCTTTTTGGAGCAGTAGCAGCTTACGTAGCCTCAACGGTAATTGCAGCAATAATTGGTTTCATAGTATTCCAAAGAAGAATATTTCCGATAGTCAAGAAGAAGATAAAAACTATCTCTTTCAGAAAAGAACTAATAAAATTTTCTTGGCCCTTAGCATTATCAGAAACATCATCCTCAATAGTGGGTTGGTTAGATGTCTTAATGCTAGGTTATTTCAAAACAGTAACAGAAGTTGGAATCTACAATGTAGCATTACCAACTGCAGCATTACTATTAATAATTCCAAAAGCCGTCCTGAGTCTATTTCTGCCAATAACAACAGAACTATACGGAAAGGGAGATACATCAGAATTAAAAAAAATATATCTAACAGTATCTAAATGGGTATTCTTTATAGTATTACCAATATTTCTTCTTATGATAGTGTTCTCAAAACAGATTCTTACGATAATGTTTGGATCAGAATATACCACCGGATACATTGCCCTATCAATATTAATGATAGGTTACTTGTTCACGGTCCTCCATAGAAGTAGCTCACACACCCTAAAAATGATTAGAAAAACAAAAATAATCCTAAGTGGAATATTAATAGCAGCAATATTAAACATAATAGTCAATATAATTCTCATACCTAAATACGGAATGATTGGAGGGGCGATAGCAACCTCTGCATCATTCTTAACAACTTCAATAATAATCTTAACATACTGTTACAAACACACAAAACTTCAACCATTTCAGAAAAACTACATAAAAGCCATATTAGCCGGGTTGATTTCGATGGTAGTAATATATCTATTAACAGAAAAGTTCTTTGAATATGTGCCATTGCATTGGTTAATCATAATGTTAATAGCATTTATGATATTCTACTTCATGCTATTACTTTTATTCAAAGGCCTAGACAAAGATGACATAGAAATAATGAAATCTATAGAAAAAAGAGTGGGTTTAAAATTAAGTTTCATAAGTAGAATAATTAAAAAATTCCAATAATTATTTATTTTCCTTAACAATATTAAAAAAATCTACTATCCTAGGTTTACCAAGATCTTTAAAATTAGTACTCCAGAATCCGTATTTAGAATGATCTCCAAATTGTCCAACAGCTTCCATACCATGATCAGAAAGAACAATCAATTTATCTTTAATCCGTCCAGCAATTTCATCTAATTCTTTATAAATCATTTTCATAGTAAAACTATCACCAAAATTTAAATGACCAAGGACATCAGCTACACTAAAATAACCAAGAACAAAATCGTAATCTCCATCCAAGGCCACTAAGAATTCTTCTTTAATTTTTTTATGATGTTTAAAGGCGTGTTCATTATATTCTTTTTTAATTATTTGTTTTTCTTCTTCAATTTCGGCTCCAAAAAATTTCTTAAGTAATTCTCTTTCTCTATCATGTTGTTCTTTATCATAATTATAACCAGGCAAGTCTATTATTTTTGCTTTACTAAAAGCAGAGAAAAATGTCTTATCTAATTCTATTTTAACATTCCACATCTCTTTATTACCAAGAGCTAGAATCTCTTTCTCTTTATTCTTTCCAGTAATAAAGGAACACCATAGTACAGGGGTCCTAGGTTCAGAAAATTCAGAAATATCCGTCTTACCATAAAATCTTTGTTTCAGATTCTTACAATCAAACTTCTCAACCAAATCATATTCCAATCCGTCTATAGCTAAAACAATCATTTTAATTCGGTAATAATCCCGCCACCAGCAGTGTCTAAATTCTTATCTATAACAAATCTTCCGATCTCAGGGGTTTTATTGAAATCGTCAACAACCAAATCTTTATCAGATTTCAAGATTACTTCTCCGACCTCCCTATCACCAATCTCTTCAACATCTTCTCCAATAACCCCTAAAGTAGAAGAATCGATCCTCTTTTCTATTTTCTCAACTTTACAATTAACCTCCTGAGTAGCACACTTCAAGATAACCGTTTCTCCCTTTTTTAAAGAACTCTTAGACATCCAAAAAATATTAGCTTTAATATTTCTAGTAACCAAAGGCAATTCACCATTTGAAATAACGTTACCCCTATCAACAAATAATTTATTTTCTAAAACTATTCCTGTACTCTCTCCAGAAACAGCTTCCCTCTTATCGTCATTCAAAAATTCTTCAACACTTAAAACTCTAGTTCTCTCTTTACTAGGTAAAACAACAATCTCATCGCCTTGCCTTATCATACCACTCTCAACCCTTCCAACAAGAATTCTTTTTTCTCCAATCTTATAGACATCCTGCACAGGCATTCTCAAAGAAAGATAACTCCTGTCTTTCCCAGATTTAAAAGTATCTAAAGCCTGTAAAACTGTTAAACCGGAATACCACTTCATGTTAGCAGATTCCTTAGCAATATTATCTCCCTCCTTAGAAGAAACCGGAATCATGTAAGAAGGTTTAACGCCAATTTTATTTAGAAATTCCTTAACTTCATTAACAACTTCTTTATACCTTTCCTCCTTATAATCAACCAAATCCATCTTATTAATTACAACAATAACCTGTTCTAAACCAAGCATCTTCAATATATATGCATGCCTTCTAGTTTGTTCTTTAACACCTTCCTCAGCATCTACAATCAAAATAGCGGCTTCTGCTTGACTCGCTCCAGTAATCATATTCTTAGTAAACTCTCTATGTCCAGGAGCATCAATGATAACATAATCTCTCTTTTTAGTTTTAAAAAAAGTCTGTGCAGTGTCTATTGTTATTCCTTGATCTCTTTCTTCTTCCAAGTGATCCATGACATAAGCAAATTCCATTTCTTTACCAAGAGCTTCACAAACCTTTCTAACCTCTTCTATTCTTTCTTCAGGAAGACTACCAGTATCATAAAACAATCTTCCAATTAAAGTAGACTTACCATGGTCAATATGACCAACAATTACAAACTTCAAAGTTTCTTTAGACAGCTTTTCCATAATCATCCCTCCTGTAGGAGTTCAAATCTCTAATTTTGTGATAAATCCCCCATTCTTTTCTAGAAAATCCTGAAAAACTATTACGAGACAATCTAGAATTTATAAACTCCTTCAATAATCTCGCATGTTCGCCTTTTATAATCAAAAAGGGATGGATCCCTTCCAAAACAGGTTTACAACTATAACCATGAATAAAACACTCGTATTTAGTTTTAAATCGACTATCCTGAGAGATTACACATGTCGAATCAACCTTTTGTTTTAACCAATCTCTAAGTCTAGTGTTTGTTGTAGTAACTGCCATCTTCGGATGAAGTGAATTAAATTTTTTTTGTCTTTCAATAGTTATCATTCCCTCTCCATCTATAATCCCCGAAAGATAACTCCATTCCTCTTTCCTCAGAAAAATCTTTTTATTCGCTTTATATCTAAATTTCTCCAAACCCCTAGAATACCCAAGTTTCTTCAGATGATCGTAGATGGCCATTTCTGTCCTATTGTTCAACAATCCTTTCAATTCGTCCATAGGCTTCCCCATGTTTCTAACAAGTATCTTTTCCTCCTTCTCACTCCACTTATCGACCCTATGTCCTTTTTTTCTTCTAGGAATATCATACTTCAGCAACCACCCTCTAACCGTAATGTAATGAATATGGAACCTTTTAGCTATTTTTGGCATAGATAGCCCTTTTCTCAAATATAATTCCTCCAAAACCGATTTAGTTGGTATAATCATTTGAAACCTCTCACATATATCCCAACGACCTCAAACGTTGCATGGCATATGCTCTCTCCTTATCCTGACTTCTGCCCGATCTTTCAGCTATTCTAGTTGTCTTCAACTCTTCAACAATCTTATCTACATCATCAGCATCAGAACTAATAGGATTACAACAAGGTTCACAACCGATACTTCTATATCTCTTTCCACTCTTAGAAAAATACAAATCAACAACCGGAATATTTTCTCTTTGAACATATCTCCAAACATCTAATTCGGTCCAATGCAACAGGGGATGCACTCTTATATGTTGTTCTCCTTCTTGTTTATTTTTATATTGATCCCATAATTCTGGAGGTTGATCCTTGTAATTCCATTGAAATTCTTTATTCCTAGGAGAAAAAATTCTTTCCTTAGCTCTTATTCCGTGTTCATCTCTTCTTATCCCTAACAAAAGGGCTTTAAACTTATGCTCATCAATAGTCTTCTTCAAAGCTTCTGTTTTTAATTGTCCACAACAATCTAACTTATCTCCTTTATCAGGACCCATACCTTTCTTTATAGCTTCATCATTCTTTCCAATAATCAGATTAAAACTCCATTCTTTACTATATCTATCTCTAAAATCATATATCTCCTTAAACTTATAACCTGTATCTATGTGTAAAGCAGGAAAGGGAATCTTCCCATAAAACGCTTTCCTACAAAGCCACATTAAAACAGTTGAATCCTTACCAATACTCCACAAAACAGCCATATCCTTAAACTGCTTATACGCCTCCCTAATAATATAGATGCTTCTACTTTCAAGTTCGTCCAGATGATTCATTTTAATCTAAGTAACCAAGACCTTTAAGACGTTCCTTAACTTTATCCTCATCCTCTTTAGAAAAAGCAGATTTCTTCTCGTCCTTTTCAACATTCAATATTACTGCTCTTAAAACATATGTAACATAATCGGATAAAGAAGTAAATCCGGTTTTCTTTATTCTTTGCTCTATCTTCTTAGCCAACTGTACAGGAATCGAGACCGTCGTAAATTTTGACTTACTTTTTATCATTTTTAATGTAATAATAGTCAATAATAATCAATAACTACTATATAAACATTTCTATACTAAAATAAATAAAAAAATACGAAATGCTTAAATATGCAAAAATATAAGGAAATTAATATGAAAAAAGGGATAATTATCATATTTCTAATAGCAACCATAATAATAACGGGTTGTGAAACGACAGGACAACTAATAGTTAGACACACCTGTAAGGACAGTGACGGTGGGATGGTCTACCATTTAAGAGGAAGTGTAGAAGGCATTGACGGTAGATACGGCCAATACAGTTACGAAGATGTCTGTTTAAACAATAGAACATTAAAAGAATATTACTGCGGCGGGGCTACAGCACATTTCCATCAATATACTTGCTCAAATCCGGGACATAATCCTGATCCCGCTAGATGCTTTGCAGGCCGCTGCATAGATAACAAACCGTAGTTCTGTAGTTAAAATAAAAACCTTTTTTAAATGACCTATATTCTCCAAGGTATGGAAAAACCCATTAAAACCTTGGTTTTAACATACCTCGTATTTGTAATAATCAAATCCATACTAGCTTATTTTAATCCCTCTCCCAGCATATTCGCAGATGAATATTTATATGCTAAAATGGCTAGAAGTCTTTTCCACCATGGAAACTTCTTAGTCCATGGATCACCAGTAAGAAACTACCCATTACTATATCCAACATTACTCTCAATTTCATACATATTCAAAGACATGACAATAGTCTATGGAGCAATGAAAATAATAAATTCAATAGTATCATCACTAATAATATTTCCAATATACTTCATTGCTAAAGACTTCCTAGATCACAAAAAAGCCTTGATATCTTCAATACTCGTTTCGGTAACAGCACCAATACTAATATCTCCAAGTTATATTTTATCAGAAAATCTATTCTATCCATTGGTTACTTTCACAATATTTTTCTTATATAAATCATTTAAAACAAATGAAAACAAATACTTCATAATATCCGGAATATTATTATCAGCAACATTTCTAACTAGAATGATAGGTATTGCGCTGGTTCCAATCTGTTTCATTACCTATTTATTCAGAAGAAAAGAAATAAAACCCTCAAAGGTTATATACCATTACCTAACATCTTTGATTTTAGTCACACCATGGCTCATAAGGAACATGAGTTTATTCGGTTATAATTTTCAAGGAATGTTTGGAGGATATAAAGGGTTATCAACAGAAGCCATACCATCACTAACACAAAAATTAATCTCTTTTTCAAGCTGGTCAATCCTATACCTGGGTTACATAATCTTAGCAACGCTAGTAATTTTAGCAATATATTATCTATTAAGTTATAAAATAAAGGATAAAAACTTCAAAACGTTATTAGTAATGTCTACGTTTTCTATAATAATTTTTATTTTACTTGCTGCAAACCATTCAAGCTATGCTGGAATATTATTGGATTCTCCGTTTACATTCCTAGCACAAAGACCAATAGGAAGATATATAGAACCGATAATCCCCTTAGTGATATTAATAGGGATAATCGCTTATTACAAAATAAAACCAGAAAAGGATTCTTTCAAAACTTTAACTATATTGATGTCTTTAACACTAGCATTCTCAGCATTACTTACAACAGGAGCTTTATTCCCATTCAATAACCAATCCTTGACCTATCTAGGAACGTCTCAATACCTCCTAGAATACTTACTGTTCAACAAAACAACAACGGAAGTAACTTTCTATTTACACAGCTTCTTAATCATGTTAGTCTTATTAACGATCTTACCATTAATAGCATATAAAATAAGGAATAATAAAAAATTAATCTTAATTGTTTTCTTAGCATTAACAATTAACAGCTCACTCTCCTATTCAGTCACTTATTGGAATAGTTCTAATAATTGGTACGATACAGAGCCAACTCAACTAGGGATATGGTTTGATGATTACGATAAACAACGATCTTCCGTTTTAATTGATGAAGATGCTTGCACTTCAAGAATATTGAAAAATAACCCGGAAACCCTATGCTCAGGACAGTCAACACTAATAGGATTCTGGATGAATAACGACATAAGAATAGAATCTCTAGAAAAATTAGAAGAATTTGATCATGTAATAACATTTAAACAGCTAGATCTACCTTTAATCAAAAAAACTGAAAGCGAAATATATTTATATAAAACGGAGTAGGTACGCATATGAAAGTAATAATAACAATCCCAGCTTACAATGAAGAAAAAACAATAAACCAACTAATAATAAAAATAAAAGAAGTCATGTATTCTAAGAGATATAATTATAAAATTTTAGTTGTAGACGATGGATCAAAAGACAATACAGCAAGAATAGCAGAAGAAGCTGGAGCAATAGTTATTTCTCATCAGACAAATAGAGGTCTAGCAGAAACGTATAGAACAGAAATGAAAGAAGTTCTAAAACTTAATCCAGATGTAATCGTCCATATAGATGCAGATCTACAGTATAAAGTAGAAGATATTCCCAGATTAATAGAACCCATAAAAAATAATGAAGCTGATCTTGTTCTTGGAAACCGATTCGCAGGAACAATAGAATCAATGCCACTGATAAAAAGATTAGGTAATAAAGCTTTTTCAAGAGTAATATCGAGCATTATAAAGAAAAAGGTTGGAGATGTACAAACTGGATTTAGAGCTTTCAATAAAGAAATCGCAAAACTGCCTGTTATTTCCTCCCATACGTACAC